>NZ_BROC01000012.1 GCF_024345205.1 Lapidilactobacillus luobeiensis
ACAGAAGTTAAGCTTCTTAGCGCCGAAAGTAGTTGGTGGGAGACTGCCTGCGAGGATAGGGCGTTGCCACGCTAAATGGAGGTTTAGCTCAGCTGGGAGAGCGTCTGCCTTACAAGCAGAGGGTCACAGGTTCGAGCCCTGTAACCTCCATTGAGTCGTTAGCTCAGTTGGTAGAGCATCTGACTTTTAATCAGAGGGTCGACAGTTCGAGCCTGTCACGACTCATCGTTGGCCCCAAACACGCGGGTGTGGCGGAATTGGCAGACGCGCTAGATTTAGGTTCTAGTGTCCAATGGACGTATGGGTTCAAGTCCCTTCACCCGTATCACAAGGAGCGCCAACGGCGCGAGAAAAGAGAAAAACCAAGATGCCGACTTAGCTCAGTTGGTAGAGCATCTGATTTGTAATCAGAGGGTCGGGCGTTCAAATCGTCTAGTCGGCATAATGCGGAAGTAGTTCAGTGGTAGAACATCACCTTGCCATGGTGGGGGTCGCGGGTTCGAATCCCGTCTTCCGCTTTCATTATAAGACGCCGGGGTGGCGGAACTGGCAGACGCACAGGACTTAAAATCCTGCGGAGAGTGATCTCCGTATCGGTTCGATTCCGATTCTCGGCATTATAATGAAATGCACCCATAGCGCAACTGGATAGAGTGTCTGACTACGAATCAGAAGGTTGTAGGTTCGACTCCTACTGGGTGCATAGTTCGGGAAGTAGCTCAGCTTGGTAGAGCACCTGGTTTGGGACCAGGGGGTCGCAGGTTCGAATCCTGTCTTCCCGATGTTAGTTGATTTTTAAAATGCGGAAGTAGTTCAGTGGTAGAACATCACCTTGCCATGGTGGGGGTCGCGGGTTCGAATCCCGTCTTCCGCTTCTGAGTCTGAAAGGTTGCTTTTGGGCTTTTTTGTTTTAAAGGTATGGCTTAGTTATTTTCGGGAAATAGCTCAGCTTGGTAGAGCACTACGTTCGGGACGTAGGGGTCGCAAGTTCAAATCTTGTTTTCCCGATTGGAGAACGTTGAAAGTGATTTTAAAGCTTTCAGCGTTTTTTGGTATCAGTTGGGAACTTGGTAGTTGGCAGATCGATCAAATTCTTTTATAATGAAGGTCAATGATGGTCAAAAATCAGGTGAGACTGGATAGAAAAGGAATCGATCAATGGCAGGACAAAATATTTCAGATATAATCGAAGCGTATTTGAAACAAATTCTGGCAGCAGAGCAGCAGATAGAGATCAATCGTTCAGAGGTAGCCGCACAGTTTAATTGTGTTCCTTCCCAGATCAATTATGTCATCAAAACGCGCTTCACTACGCAACAAGGCTATTTAGTCGAAAGTAAGCGTGGTGGTGGTGGCTATATTCGCATCGAAAAGATGCAATTCTGTGATCAGGATCATTATCTGGATCGTTTGATCAAGGCGATCGGCACGCAGATCACGCTGTCACGAACACTGATGGCTTTGCAACAACTGATCGAGACAGAGCTGTTGAGTGAACGCGAAGCGCGCTTGCTCGCAACGATGTTGACTGACGAGGCATTACAGATCAACGATCAACGTGTTGCTGAAACAGTGCGTGCAAATATGTTGGTTGCGTTAGTGGACGGTTTACGTTATCGCTGAATTTGATTTAAGGAAAGGCAGGCGTTATCTTGGATAATTTATTTACAGAAAGTGCCAGTAAAGTGCTGGTCATTGCCCAAGAGCAGGCGCGATATTTTCATCATCACGCAGTGGGGACAGAACATTTATTATTAGCTTTGACAATGGAAACGGATGGTATTGCGGGGAAAACCTTGCGCCAATTGACGATCACGCCAGATTATGTCAAAGAGGAGATCGAGCGATTCACCGGCTATGGGTCAGCAACAGCAGAAGGCTCTGATCAAGGCGAAGGTTATTTACCTTATTCGCCCAAGTCTAAGCAGATCCTGGCTTATGCTGGGGATGAAGCAAAGCGTTTAGGCGCGGTCAAGATCGGCACGGAACATATTTTGTTAGGCTTATTGCGCGAAGATGATATCTTAGCAGCGCGGATCCTAACTAATCTGGGGCTGAGTCTCACTAAGACTAAGCAGATCCTTTTGAAAAAAATGGGATTGTCCGATGTTAATTTCAAAAAAGCTCAGGCCAATGGTGGCCGAAATCAGGCAGCTCGTCCTGCCGCAAGTCAAAGTAAGACCTTGACGCCGACCCTAAATTCACTGGCTCGTGATCTGACTGCAGCGGCCAATGAGGCAAAAATGGATCCGGTCGTTGGTCGTGACCGTGAAGTCAAGCGGGTCATTCAGATCTTAAGTCGTCGTACCAAGAACAATCCGGTTTTGGTTGGCGAGCCTGGGGTTGGTAAAACAGCTATCGCAGAAGGCTTGGCTCAACGGATCGTTGCTGGAAATGTCCCTGCTGATATGCGGCAAAAGCGTCTGATGATGCTAGATATGGGCTCATTAGTCGCTGGCACGAAATATCGGGGCGAATTTGAAGATCGTCTGAAGAAAGTGATCGATGAGATCTATCAAGATGGTCAAGTCATTCTTTTTATCGATGAATTGCATACATTGGTTGGTGCCGGGGGCGCGGAAGGCGCGATCGATGCATCGAATATTTTGAAGCCGGCTTTAGCGCGTGGCGAATTGCAATTGATCGGGGCAACGACTTTAGACGAATATCAAAAATACATTGAAAAAGATTCTGCGTTAGAACGGCGTTTTGCCACTGTGCAGATCGATGAACCAACGCCGGCCGAAACAGAATCGATTTTGAAGGGATTACGCCCTCGTTATGAGGCGGCCCATCATGGGGTGACGATCACGGATGAGGCTTTACATGAAGCGGTGATCTTAGCGGATCGGTATATCGTCGGACGTTTCATGCCTGACAAGGCTATTGATTTGATCGATGAATCCGCAGCTAAGGTTCGTCTAGATGAAGCTAGTGATTTAAGCCCACTGGATCAGATCCAACAGGAATTAAACCAGATCATCGCCCAAAAAGAGCAAGCGATCGAGCAACAGGACTTTGAGCAAGCAGCGAATATCCGACAAAAAGAGATGGCTTTGAAAGTCAAGCTTGATGAGGTCATCGCCGCTAATCCGGGCACAGTTCGTTCTGATATTAAAGTCACACCAGAAGATGTGGCCGAAGTGGTTTCTGAGTGGACTGGGGTCCCTTTGACCCAGTTGCAGAAAAAAGAGAGTGAACGGCTGATCAACTTGGAACAGATCCTTCATGATCGCGTCGTTGGTCAAGATGAAGCAGTGACCTCGGTGGCCAAAGCGATCCGTCGTGCTCGCAGTGGGTTGAAAGACCCGCAACGACCAATTGGCTCCTTCCTTTTCCTTGGCCCGACAGGTGTCGGAAAAACTGAGCTGGCTAAGGCCCTGGCTGAAGCTATGTTTGGTTCAGAAGATAATTTGATCCGGATCGATATGTCCGAATTCATGGATCAGTACACGACCTCGCGTTTGATCGGGTCACCTCCTGGCTATGTCGGCTATGATGAGGGCGGTCAATTAACGGAAAAAGTGCGGAACAAACCATACTCTGTCGTGCTTTTCGATGAGGTGGAAAAGGCACATCCTGATGTCTTCAACTTGTTATTACAAGTTTTGGATGATGGTTATTTGACCGATGCCAAAGGTCGGCGCGTTGACTTTCGTAATACGATCTTGATCATGACCTCGAACTTGGGCGCTACTGCGTTACGAGATGATAAGTCGGTTGGCTTTGGTGCTTACTCACCAACTGACCAGCAGGCCGAGATGCACGCAAAGATCATGGAAGCGACTAAGCAATTCTTCCGGCCGGAATTCTTGAATCGGATCGATGAGACTGTGATCTTCCACAGTTTAGATAAGGCCCAATTGCGGACGATCGTGCGGATCTTGTCCAGAAAATTGCAGCAACGTTTGGCTGAACAAAAAATCAGTTTGAAGTTGACACCAGCGGCGATGGACGTGATCGCACAAGACGGTTTTGATCCGGAATATGGTGCGCGCCCATTGCGGCGGGCGATCCAGCGGGATATCGAGGATCGGGTCAGTGAGCTATTGCTAGATCGTACGATTACGGCTGACAGCCAAGTAACGGTCGGCGCTAGTAAAGGTAAGATCACGATCAATGTGAAAGCCCAACCAGCGAAGGCGTCTGCCACCAAGGCCAAAACTAAAGCTAAAAAAGTGGTCAAAACACCTTGATCAATATCTGATTTCAAAAGTGGTACCAGTAAGCTAGATTGTTAACAATCTAGCTTTTTTATTGGGTTTTGTGCTATCCTGTGAAAGAATGAAAAATGAAAGAGGTCCATTATGTCTGAATTAGTAACCACTGTGGCTGATTATGCCCAAGCCGAAGCCGTTATCACTGCCGGCGCTGATCGACTTTATTTGGGTGAAGATGAATTTGGTCTACGCTTACCCCACAGCTTTCAGCGTGCTGAATTAAATGAAATCGTTGAACTGGCCCATCAAAATAACGTTAAGGTCACAGTTGCTGTCAATGCGATCTTTCATAATGATCGCATTGCGATGGTCGGTGAATACTTGCGGTTTTTGGCGCAGATCAAAGTTGATGAAGTCAGTATCGGCGATCCTGGCGCCATCAATATTTTGCAACGAGAACAACTTGGCTTACCTTATATTTATGACGCCGCTGATTTAGTGACCAGTTCTCGACAAATCAATTTTTGGGGTAAACATGGCGCCACGGCGGCTGTGCTCGCTCACGAAGTTCCTTATCAAGAAATGGTTCCTCTAAGCAAAAATGTTGCGATCCCAGTTGAGATCACCGTCTATGGCGCCATCGTTATCCATCAATCGGGGCGCCCGTTACTACAAAATTATTCCAATTTTGTGCAAGAACATTTGGCTCAGACAGATCGCCAACGAGGTTTGTTCATCGCCACGCCTCATCATGAGGAGACGCACTATTCTATTTATGAAGATCGCAACGGGACTCATATCTTTGCTAATAATGACTTGGATCTGCTCACGGATCTGCCGAAACTCTGGGCGCTGGGTTTGCGCCGTTGGAAACTGGACGGATTGTTCGCCGATGTGACGACGTTCTCCCAGATCGTGGCCGTATTTGCTCAAGCGCGGGACCTCCTATTGGCGGGAACGGCGACCCCAGAAGCGTTAGCAGAGCTTGATCGACAAGTTCATGAGCTACAGCCGGCAGCGCGGGGTTTAGATAATGGCTTCTTTGATTTAGATCCAGATGAGGTGAAATAATGTTAACAGCAGTCAAACATCCTGAAGTCCTCGCACCTGCAGGGACACCAGAAAAATTAAAAGTCGCGATCGATTATGGCGCTGATGCCGTCTATATCGGCGGCGATGCTTACGGTCTACGTTCGCGGGCAGGTAATTTCTCTTTTGAAGAAATGCGCGTGGGTGCGGATTATGCCCATCAACACAATGCTAAAGTCTATGTAGCCGCTAATATCGTTGCCCATGAGCAAAATCTTGCTGGAGCAGGTTCTTTTTATCGTCAGGTCCGTGATGCTGGAATCGATGCCGTGATCGTTTCTGATCCTTCGCTGATTGAAACGGCGATCACCGAAGCGCCTGGCTTGAAGGTCCATTTATCGACCCAAGCATCAGCGACGAATTATGAAACATTGAATTTTTGGCAGCATGAGGGATTAGAGCGGGTGGTTCTGGCACGAGAAGTTGGGATCGCCGAGATCAAAGAAATGCGCCAACATACTGACGTTCAGATCGAAGCTTTTGTTCACGGGGCGATGTGTATCGGCTATTCTGGTCGTTGCGTGCTTTCGAATCATTTAAGTTTGCGAGATGCCAATCGTGGGGGCTGTGCTCAAAACTGTCGTTGGAAGTATGACCTATTCGATATTCCTGACCTCGGTCAGAAGCGCGAGTTGCTAGGCCATGGTCCTGATGGTAAGACGGAAAAGTTCTCAATGAGCGCCGTAGATATGGCGATGATCGAACATATCCCTGACTTGGTCGAGGCCGGCGTCGATTCATTGAAGATCGAAGGTCGAATGAAGACGGTCCATTATGTCTCAACGGTCGCTAATGTTTATTCCACTGCGGTCCGTCAATATTGTGCTGATCCAGCTCATTATCAGCTGGATCCAGCTTGGGTGGACGAATTGTGGAAAGTGGCTCAGCGAGAATTGTCGACTGGTTTCTATTACGGAACGCCTGATGAGGACTTCCAGTTGTTTGGCAAACGGCGGCGCTTATCGCATTATGCCTTTGTCGGCGAAGTTTTGGCCTATGATGCAGTGACGAAGCAGGTCACGGTGCAACAACGGAATAATTTTGGCATTGGCGATGAGATCGAATTCTACGGGCCAAATTTTGCGCACCATAAACAGGTCGTAACCGACTTGTTCGATGATCAAGATCAGGCCATCGAACGGGCACCTCATGCGATGCAAGTGGTCCATTTTACTTGCGCGCAACCCGTTCATCCTGGCGATTTTGTGCGAGCTCAGGCACAACATAGCTGATCACGCGCCAATTTTTTGAAAATAGCACATGTGCACAAAATGAGTAAAAGTAATATCGCTTACAATTTGTCAAGTTCTTTACAGGTGGAGATCGCTGTAGTATACTAAATAAGTCTGACAAGAACTGTAGCGAGCGATATTACAGTATCACGACCGATCTTTTGTCCGGTAAGTGATTATATAAGTACAAAGGCAAGGCGTTTGCTGTTGCTTTTGTCTTTTTTTTGCTTAAAAACAGGCGAAATGAACGATTTAATCAAAATGTAATATTTGTCATGACTACGTAATATTGTTGGCTACCGATTTTTTTGAAGGGGTGAACGGTTTGGTAGGACATATCGTGAAATATGGTAAACATCGGACTCGGCGTTCGTACGCGCGAATCAAAGAAGTTCTGGATTTACCTAATTTGATCGAGATCCAAACGAATTCATATCAATGGTTCCTTGATGAAGGTCTAAGCAGCATGTTCCAAGACATTATGCCGATCGACGACTTTGCTGGGAATCTTTCACTTGAATTTGTTGGCTATAAACTTTTAGAACCAAAATATACAGTTGAAGAGGCGCGTCAACATGACGCAAACTATTCAGCACCTTTGCATGTGACTTTGAAGTTGACCAATCATGAGACTAATGAGATCAAAACTCAGGATGTTTTCTTTGGCGACTTCCCTCTGATGACTGAGCAAGGTACTTTTATTATCAATGGTGCTGAACGGGTCATCGTTTCACAATTAGTTCGTTCCCCTGGTGTTTATTTTAATTCTTCGATCGATAAAAACAGTCGCACGCTTTATGGGACAACTGTGATCCCTAACCGTGGCGCATGGCTGGAATATGAATCTGATGCGAAAGACATTTCTTATGTGCGGATCGATCGGACGCGTAAATTACCATTGTCGGTCTTGATCCGAGCATTGGGTTACGGTTCTGATTCAGAGATCATTGATATTTTAGGCGATAATGATAGCCTGATGTCGACTTTGGAGAAAGATGTCCATAAGGATAATACGGATTCACGCGTTACTGAGGCCCTAAAAGATATTTACGAACGTCTCCGCCCAGGCGAGCCTAAGACTGCTGATAGTTCACGCTCATTGCTTTACGCGCGTTTCTTTGATCCAAAACGTTATGATCTAGCGCCAGTCGGTCGTTATAAGATCAATAAGAAGCTTGGTTTGAAACATCGTTTGATCAATCAAACTTTGGCTGAGACTCTGGCTGACCCTGATACTGGGGAGATCTTGGCTGAAAAAGGCAAGTTAGTTGATCGAGAAGTCATGGAGAAGTTGAATCCTTATTTGGCTCGCGATGATTTCAAGACGGTGACTTATGAGCCTTCTGATGAAGGTGTCGTTAAGGATCCGATGACCTTACAAGTCATCAAGGTCGTTTCACCAGACGATCCAGAAAAAGAAGTCAATTTGATTGGAAATGCTAATATCGGCGAGGCGGTCAAGCATATTACGCCTGCTGATATCGTTGCTTCGATCAACTATTTCTTGAATCTCAGTGAAGGCCTTGGCAGCACTGACGATATCGATCACTTAGGCAATCGTCGGATCCGTTCAGTTGGTGAATTACTACAAAACCAATTCCGGATCGGTTTAGCACGGATGGAGCGGGTCGTTCGCGAACGGATGTCGATCCAAGACATCAATACCGTAACGCCGCAACAGTTGATCAATATTCGGCCAGTTGTTGCTTCGATCAAGGAATTCTTTGGTTCGTCACAATTATCCCAGTTCATGGATCAAACCAACCCCTTAGGTGAATTGACGCATAAACGGCGTTTGTCTGCCTTAGGGCCTGGTGGTTTGACTCGTGATCGTGCCGGTTATGAAGTCCGGGACGTTCACTATACTCATTATGGCCGGATGTGTCCGATCGAAACGCCTGAAGGCCCGAACATTGGCTTGATCAATAGTTTGGCTTCTTATGCCGTGGTCAACAAGTATGGCTTTATTGAAACGCCATATCGTCGGGTCGCTTGGACGGATCATAAGGTTACCGATAAGATCGACTATTTGACCGCTGATGAAGAAGATAATTATATCGTTGCTCAGGCCAACTCTATTTTGAACGATGATGGTAGTTTCGTTGACGAAACAGTTCTGGCGCGTCATAAAGATGAGAATATCGAAATCAGCCCTGAAAAAGTCGACTACATGGACGTTTCACCTAAACAAGTTGTTGCGGTCGCAACTGCCTGCATTCCTTTCTTGGAAAATGATGACTCGAACCGGGCCTTGATGGGTGCTAACATGCAACGTCAGGCCGTTCCTTTAGTTGATCCGCATGCACCGTTAGTAGGGACAGGGATGGAATACGTTGCTGCCCATGACTCTGGTGTGGCGATGTTAGCGAAGTATGATGGAACGGTTGAGTTCGTCGATGCTAAAGAGATCCGGACTCGTCGCGAAGATGGTACTTTAGATAAATATCGGTTGATGAAGTTCCGCCGTTCTAATGGTGGTAAGAGTTATAACCAACGGCCGATCGTTGCTAAGGGCGATCATGTCGATGTTGGCGAGATCATCGCTGATGGACCAGCTATGGAAAATGGCGAATTAGCTTTAGGCCAAAATCCATTGATCGCCTTTATGACCTGGAACATGTATAACTTTGAAGATGCGATCGTTTTATCAGAGCGTCTTGTTAAAGATGATATCTATACTTCGATCCATATTGAGGAATATGAATCAGAAGCGCGTGACACGAAGTTAGGACCTGAGGAAATGACTCGGGAGATCCCTAACGTTGGTGAAGATGCGTTGAAAGATCTTGATGAGTTCGGGATCGTGCGGATCGGCGCAGAAGTTCGCGACGGTGATATTTTAGTCGGTAAAGTAACGCCTAAGGGTGTGACTGAACTATCGGCTGAAGAACGTCTGTTGCATGCGATCTTTGGTGAAAAAGCTCGTGAAGTCCGTGATACTTCATTACGGGTCCCTCATGGTGGCGGCGGGATCATTCAAGATGTGAAGATCTTTACCCGTGAAGCTGGTGATGAACTGGCTCCAGGCGTCAATATGATGGTGCGGGTCTATATCACCCAGAAACGGAAGATCCAAGTCGGTGATAAGATGGCCGGCCGTCATGGTAACAAAGGGACGGTCTCCATCGTGGTTCCTGAAGAGGATATGCCGTTCATGCCAGATGGCACGCCGGTCGATATTCTACTGAACCCAATGGGTGTTCCTTCACGGATGAATATTGGCCAGGTCTTGGAACTTCATTTAGGCATGGCTGCCCGCAACTTGGGGATCCATGTATCCACGCCAGTTTTTGATGGGGCCAATGAGAAAGATCTTTGGGATACCGTTGAAGAAGCTGGTATGGCCAGAGATGGGAAGACCGTGCTTTATGATGGTCGGACTGGTGAAGCCTTCCATAATCGGGTTTCCGTTGGGGTCATGTACTATATGAAACTGGCCCACATGGTCGATGATAAGATCCATGCTCGTTCGATCGGGCCTTACTCGCTAGTTACGCAACAACCTTTAGGCGGGAAAGCCCAATTTGGTGGTCAGCGTTTCGGGGAAATGGAAGTTTGGGCCTTAGAGGCTTATGGCGCCGCTTATACCCTGCAAGAGATCTTGACTTACAAGTCTGATGATGTGGTTGGTCGGGTCAAGACTTATGAAGCCATTGTCAAAGGTGAACCAATTCCTAAGCCAGGCGTTCCCGAATCCTTCCGGGTCTTGGTTAAAGAATTGCAGGCGTTAGGATTGGATATGAAGGTCTTAGACGCTGAGCATCAAGAAATCGAACTCCGCGATATGGATGACGATGAAGATGATGTGGTCAACAATGACGCCTTGCAAAAATACTCCGATGAACAAGAAAAGAAACGTCAAGAAGAAGAGGCTCAAAAGGCCTTAGCTGAAACGACGGGTAAAGATCAACCGGCTAAGTAAGCGGTCGATCGACTATAGACAGGGAGGTCTAAATCTTTGATCGATGTAAATAAGTTTGAAAGCATGCAAATCGGACTTGCATCCCCTGATAAGATTCGGAGCTGGTCTTATGGTGAAGTCAAAAAGCCAGAAACGATCAACTACCGGACTTTGAAGCCAGAACGTGATGGGTTGTTCGATGAACGCATTTTCGGACCAACGAAAGATTGGGAATGTGCCTGTGGCAAGTACAAGCGTGTCCGCTATAAGGGCATCGTTTGTGATCGCTGTGGTGTTGAAGTTACCCGCTCGAAGGTTCGGCGCGAACGGATGGGCCATATTGAATTAGCAGCTCCCGTTTCTCATATTTGGTATTTCAAAGGCATCCCTAGTCGGATGGGATTGATTTTAGACATGAGCCCGCGGGCCCTTGAAGAAATCATTTATTTCGCCTCTTACGTGGTGATCGACCCAGCTGATACGACTTTGGAATACAAACAACTGTTGACTGAGCAAGAATATCGGGAACGCTTAGATGAATTTGATGGTAAATTCACGGCCAAAATGGGCGCGGAAGCTATCAAAGAATTATTACAAAAAGTTGATCTCGATAAAGAAATCAAAACGTTAAAAGAAGAATTACAAACAGCCCAAGGTCAGAAACGGACTCGTTCGATCCGGCGTTTGGATATCATCGATGCGTTCAAACAATCTGGTAATCGTCCTGAATGGATGATCATGGATGCGATCCCGGTCATTCCACCAGATCTGCGGCCAATGGTCCAACTTGAAGGTGGTCGTTTTGCGACTTCTGATCTAAACGACCTTTATCGTCGGGTGATCAATCGTAACAACCGGTTGAAACGTCTGCTTGACCTGAATGCACCAAGTATCATTGTCCAAAACGAAAAACGGATGCTACAAGAAGCCGTTGACGCTTTGATCGACAATGGTCGTCGCGGGCGCCCAGTTGCTGGCCCAGGTAATCGTCCACTAAAATCTCTTTCTCATATGTTGAAAGGGAAGCAAGGCCGGTTCCGTCAAAACTTGCTGGGCAAGCGGGTCGACTACTCTGGTCGTTCCGTTATCGACGTAGGTCCAACATTGAAGTTCTATCAATGTGGGGTCCCTCGTCAGATGGCTTTGGAATTATTCAAGCCATTCGTGATGCACGAATTGGTCAAACGAGAAATCGCGTCGAACATTAAAAACGCCAAACGCAAGATCGAACGTCAAGATGATGATGTCTGGGATGTTTTGGAAGATGTGATCAAAGAGCGTCCCGTGCTCTTGAACCGGGCACCAACATTGCACCGTTTGGGGATCCAAGCCTTCGAACCTGTGCTGGTTGATGGTAAATCGATTCGTTTACACCCGTTGGCCTGCGAAGCTTATAATGCCGACTTTGACGGAGACCAGATGGCGATCCATGTGCCTTTATCTGATGAAGCCCAAGCTGAAGCACGGATGTTGATGCTGGCTGCTCACCATATTTTGGCTCCTAAGGATGGTAAGCCGATCGTAACACCATCGCAGGACGTTGTTTTGGGTAACTACTACCTGACCCTTGAAGAACGCGGTCGCGAAGGCGAAGGCATGATCTTCAATAATATCGCCGAAGTTGAAACAGCGATGCAAAATGGTGATGTTCATTATCATTCACGTATCGGTCTTTCGATCGCGTCAATGCCTGAGAAGCCATTCCCAGCGGCACAGCGAAATGGTATCCTTTTGACGACGGCTGGTAAAGCTTTATTCAATCAGGTTCTGCCAACTGATTTTCCTTATTTGAACGAACCATCTAACGCGAACTTAGTTGAGGGTGATTTGGCCAAATTCTATTTGGCGCCTGGGGAAGATATTTACGCTAAATTGGAGCAAGAACCATTAGTAACGCCATTCAAGAAGGGCTTCTTGTCAGATATCATCGCCCAAGTCTTTAAGATCTACAAAGTTCAACGGACTTCTGAATTACTTGATGATATGAAGGAATTAGGCTATACGGTCTGCACGATCTCCGGCTTGACTGTCGGGGTCGCCGATGTTCCAGTTATGCCCGACAAGGATCGGATCGTAGACGATGCTCATAAGAAAGTTGCTAATGTTTCTAAGCAGTTCCGCCGTGGGTTGATCACGGATCAAGAACGTCATGATCGGGTCATTACGATCTGGAATGACGCGAAAGATGAGATCCAACAAGAATTAGTCGATTCCTTTGACCCAGCTAATCCGATTTCAATGATGAGTGATTCTGGCGCCCGGGGTTCGATCTCTAACTTTACCCAGCTCGCAGGGATGCGTGGTTTGATGGCTGCGCCTAACGGTGGGATGATGGAAGTACCCGTTACGTCAAACTTCCGTGAAGGTCTATCAGTCATGGAAATGTTCATGTCGACTCACGGTGCCCGTAAAGGGATGACTGATACGGCCCTGAAGACGGCCGATTCTGGTTACTTGACTCGACGGTTGGTCGATGTTGCCCAAGATGTGATCGTTCGTGAAGAAGACTGTGGCACTGACCGCGGTATTTTGATCAAGGCGATCCGTGAAGGCAATGAATTGATCGAATCCTTGTTTGACCGTTTAGTTGGTCGTTATTTACAAAAATCAGTGATCAACCCAGAAACTGGTGAGATCATTGCTAAGCGTGGCGACCTAGTTGATGAAGACACGGCCCATCAGATCGTTGATGCCGGTGTTGAAGAAGCAACGATCCGTTCCGTCTTTACCTGCGATACCAAACATGGTGTCTGCAAGAAGTGCTATGGTTACAACTTAGCGACTGGCGGCGAAGTCGAAGTCGGCGAAGCTGTCGGAACCGTTGCTGCTCAGTCGATCGGTGAACCTGGTACACAGTTGACCATGCGGAACTTCCACTCCGGCGGTGTTGCCGGTGGCGAAGATATCACGCAAGGGTTGCCACGGGTCCAAGAAATTTTTGAAGCGCGTAATCCTAAAGGTCTTTCTGTTATTAGTGAAGTTACTGGCGAGATCAGCGCCATCGACGAGAATCCGGCGGAGCATACTCGCGAGATCACTGTTGAAGGTAAAACTGATACACGTACTTATAGCGTTCCTTACGCATCGAGTGTGGCTGTCGCTGAAGGCGATCACATCGAACGTGGTGCTAAATTGACTGGTGGGTCGATCGATCCTAAACAGTTGATCCGGGTCCGTGATGTGATCTCAACGGAAAACTATCTCTTGTCTGAAGTCCAAAAAACATATCGGATGCAGGGTGTTGAGATCAGTGATAAGCACGTCGAGGTCATGGTTCGGCAGATGTTGCGGAAGATCCGCGTTTTAGATCCAGGCGACACTGATATTTTACCGGGGACCTTGCTAGATATTGCTGATTTCACGGAACAAAACCAAGCAACTTTGGTCAAAGGTGGCATTCCAGCTACTGGTCGTCCAGTGTTGTTAGGGATCACCAAAGCTTCCTTGGAAACCAACAGCTTCTTGTCAGCGGCATCCTTCCAAGAAACAACGCGTGTTTTAACTGACGCGTCGATTCGCGGCAAGAATGATCCACTGATCGGCTTAAAGGAAAATGTCATTATTGGGAAGATCGTACCGGCTGGGACCGGGATGGCGAAGTATCGTCACATGGAACCAGAAAAAATCGGGGCCTCTTCACAAAGCATTTACTCCATTTCTGATATTGAGAAGAAAATGGAAGCCGATAATGCAGAAGCAACGAGCAAGAAATAAATCAACAAATCATCAGGCGTAAAAGTCATGATGGCGGTGACCTAGTCATCGATCAAAGCCCAGGCGACAGTTGTCGCTTGGGCTTTTTTCTGTACAAAAAAATCCCCAGCCATTATTTGACAGGGGAATTAAAGGACTCTTGGTCTGTTGGATTGCGGTTTTTAGAGGTCAACATGAGCAAAATTGCGGTGTGCATGGCGCGCTGCCAGGCCGGTTGCCACCAGATAGCCGAGGAGGGCCAATAGCAATCCGGGAAGCTGCTTGGTCTGTTCAGCACCGAAAGCCGTGAGCCATTGGTAGCCAGGAAAATGAGGTAGAGCCTCGGCGCCGCCAGCCACGAGCAGGAGCCCTGGCAAACATTTGAGAAAGGCTTGACCGACCTTGGCTGGTCGTCGAAAGTAGGCGGGCAGAAAGGTGAAATTAAAAACGCCAAATATTAGGAAACCCACGGTAAACAAAGTGACATTAGCGCTCAAGCCGACGGGATTTCCGGCCAGGGGCAAAGTCTGTCGTAAATGGGCGAACGGCAGCGTCAGCAGCAGACTTGCCAGTTGCGCGGTGATCGTGACGAGAAATTTGCTTGTGACCAGCGCTTGCCGCGGAATCGGTAGAAGTGCCGTATAGTAGAGATCGTTGGTTTCACGGTTGTAAGTGAAGGAAATGAAGATACCTAGGCAGGAAAAGAGCCAGATCATGACGAGTGGATAAGCGGGAACCAACGCTAAGGGACCCATGCAAGTGAACACAAATAGGTTCGGGTGGGCAGCCAGGCACCATTCTTTTTTCAAGAGGTCAATGCGCATTGTCGGGCACCTCGAGGGCGACAATCATGTCGTCTAAAGTTAGGGCCGTCGCAGAGCGGTGGGCGGCGCTGAAGTGCGCCAGTGTGTCTGCGGCGATGATTTGACCCTGGCGCAAAACAATCAATTCATCGGCGCAGCGCTCCAAGTCATCGGACAAGTGGGTCGCCAGCAAAATACTGATCCCGGAATCGGCTAGCTGGCGCAAAATTGTTTGCAACTGGCGTCGGGCAACTACATCTAGACCGCTGGTTGGCTCGTCGAGGATCAACAATTGTGCCTGGTGGGCCAGCGCTAGCGCCAGCTGATATTTAACTTTCATTCCTGTGGAAAGTTCTTTGACTCGTTGCTGTTCATTTAAATTGAACTGACGGCACAAGGTCAGATAGCGATCTTGGTCCCAGTTAGGAAAGAACTGCCGTGTGATCTTGGTTAGACTGACAAGGCGCTTCTCCCGATAATAATCGGTCGTGCCTAGCACCACACCAATTTGCAGTAGGCTTTCTCGCTGGTGGTCACTGAATGGTTGCTCAAAGAAGCGGATCTGCCCCTGATCGATCGGGCAAATTCCTAAGAGCGATTTGATCAAAGTTGATTTGCCAGCGCCGTTGGGACCGATCAGACCATAGATCTGACCTGGCTCAAGCCGCAATCGAGTCACGTTAAGTTGAAAAGTGGGATATTTCTTGACCAGGTTGGTCACGGTTAGGCTAGACATTGTCGTCACCCTCTGGGAACAAGTGGTGAAAAGCTGGTCCGGTTTGCGCCAGAAATTGGTCCACGGCGACCAAGGCCAGTCCGGCGGTACCAGGATTGGAATCGCCTAAGAGCATCAACTGCGCCCCGTGTGTCAGGCCTAAGGTGGCGCAGGCAGTCGCTGGCAAAGTGACTTGATGTTGATCATCTAACGTGACCACACCAAAAATATGTTTTCCCGGCGGTCCAATCGGAACACCGGTGTTTGCTTCATCGTAGGTCACCAGGGCATTGAGATCGACGTCAAATAGATTTGCTATTGCTAAGCAACGATTGATGTCTGGCAAACTGGCGCCGTTTTCCCACTTTGCGAAAGCTTGGCGGGAGACGTTGAGCCGCTCGGCGACAAACTCTTGCGACCATTGTTTACGTTGACGTAGGCTCCGAATGTTTGCTGCGATAAATTGATTTGCTGTCATTTTGATTCCTCCAATAACTCGATTATACTCAGCAAGTTTCTCGAGGACAGCATTTTAAGGTAACTGATTTTGCAACGACTGGTTGCCACGGAGATTGTTCTGCGGACATGACCGGATCTTGCAGGGCGGTTTGCCCTGAAATCCATTTAAGGAAGCGACCAGAAGCTTTGCCATAGTAGCACCCAGCGTTGGCTTTGGCCAAAGAGTTGCGGGGTGATCAAGGTGGCCACGAACAAATAAGGTAGAAAGGGGATCTGTCGATCAGCGGTTTGCTCGCGCCAAGGGTAGTAGGTCAAAATCAGCAGATTGGCGATGAAGAGGGCGCCTAGGCCAAAGACACTACCGCGATAAAAGAAGATCAGTCCTAGCCAAAAAATATCAGCGCTGCCTAAGCCTTGCGTCAACCGTGCGATCAAGACTAAGCCGCCGATCAACGCCAATGCGGCGAACCAATGCGGGCCGCCGGTGGGGAAAGGGGTCACTAAAAGTAACACACTACAAATGAGCAGGGTGCGTTGATAAACATAATGATTGGTCCAATCTGCTAATGCACAAACAAATAAACCGCCCAAGGCGATGAAGTCGGCCAGTTGATAATCGCCGGCAAAGTTGACCAGCCAACAAGCACTCAGGCCGCCCAGCCATTCGCGCAGGGTCGAGGCCACGGCGATCGGTTGCTGGCAGTGGCGACAGCGACCGTGGTGGTGCCCGTAACTGATGATCGGGATCAAGTCGGCCCAGGTCAGCGGCCATAAACAAGTCGCGCAGTGCGAAGGGGTGAAGACCACGTCGGCCGCTGGTCCCCGTTCAACAACTAATTGACCGAAGGAGCCTAAACTAGCGCCCAGAAAGAAAATCAAAATCAAGAGCATTGTTTTTTCAAGCCAAAGAATCGCCAAATAAATCTGCCTCCATTATTACTTGCACCCTGCATCTGTGTTAAAATGAAATACGTCAAAACAACGATTTTCCTTTTATTTTGCCATTCCTATTTTTCAAGAATTCGATCAGGAGAAGATAACATCCTGTTTGTTCTATAAAAAATCAGGTGAGTGTGCTGAATAATCGCCGAAAAAGCGTGGAAATGGTTTGACAGTATGGGCGCTTCGTGATAATGTATTAAAGGTGCTTTCTGGATATTGTTCGATACTTCGGTGTCCGTGCTGCTCTATTCGAAGCTATCAAATGTTCAGGCCTTTATTTTTTACCAAAAAATGAACCGCCTGGATGTGTGTACTTAAATTTGAAATAAAACTGAGGAGGATCCTTGATGCCAACTATTAACCAATTGGTACGTAAAGGCCGTAAATCAAAAGTTTCAATGTCAGATTCACCTGCTTTGAACTTTGGTTACAACAGTAAGAAAAAGTCATTAACTTCAAATCCTGCACCTCAAAAACGTGGTGTAGCTACTCGTGTAGGGACAATGACTCCTAAGAAACCTAACTCCGCTTTGCGGAAGTATGCCCGTGTTCGTTTGTCTAACTTGATCGAAGTTACCGCCTATATCCCTGGTATCGGTCATAACTTGCAAGAGCATAGTGTCGTCTTGATCCGTGGCGGTCGTGTCAAAGACCTTCCTGGTGTTCGTTATCACATCGTTCGTGGTGCTTTAGATACCGCGGGTGTAACTGACCGGAAACAAAGCCGCTCTAAGTACGGTGCTAAGCGCCCTAAGAAATAGCATTTTAATCTGACCATAACCATTACTAGGAGGTTTACTCAATGCCAAGAAAAGGTAATGTGGCAAAACGTGACGTCTTGCCAGACCCAATCTATAATTCAAAACTCGTTTCCCGCTTGATCAACCATTTGATGCTTGACGGCAAACGTGGTACCGCATCAACGATCTTATACGATGCTTTTGATATCATCAAAGAAAAAACAAGCAAAGATCCACTTGAAGTATTCGAAGAAGCCATGAAGAACGTTATGCCAGTTCTTGAAGTTAAAGCTCGCCGTATCGGTGGTTCTAACTATCAGGTGCCGATCGAAGTTCGTCCAGAACGTCGGACGACTTTAGGCTTACGTTGGATCGTTAGTTATGCTCGTTTGCGTAACGAACATACCATGGACGAACGTTTAGCTAACGAGATCATGGATGCTGCTAATAACACGGGGGCTTCCGTTAAGAAACGTGAAGATACCCATAAGATGGCAGACGCTAACCGTGCTTTCGCCCACTATCGTTGGTAAGATTCTGATTGAGCAGCTCCGGCAAATCGCACGAGCGGCTCAATTTTATCTAGATTACTTTTTGAGAGGAGAAACTTTGAATGGCTAATAAACGTGAATTCCCTTTGGAAAAAACACGTAATATCGGGATCATGGCTCATATCGATGCCGGTAAAACAACGACCACTGAACGGATCCTGTACTACACAGGTAAAATCCACAAAATTGGTGAAACCCATGAAGGGGCTTCACAAATGGACTGGATGGCACAGGAACAAGAACGTGGGATCACGATCACTTCCGCTGCGACAACTGCGCAATGGAAAGACTATCGGATCAACATCATCGATACTCCCGGACACGTGGACTTTACTATTGAAGTTGAACGTTCATTGCGGGTACTTGATGGTGCCATCACGGTTTTGGATGCTCAATCTGGGGTTGAACCACAAACTGAAAATGTTTGGCGGCAAGCAACCACATACGGTGTTCCTCGTTTAGTTTTCGTTAACAAAATGGACAAGATCGGCGCAGACTTTGACTATTCTGTTTCGACTTTACATGACCGTTTACAAGCAAATGCCCACGCTGTTCAAATGCCGATCGGTGCTGAAGACCAGTTCGAAGGCGTGATCGACTTGATCGACATGGTTGCTGACTTGTATGACGAAGATGCTTTAGGTACGAAATGGGATACAGTTGCCGTACCTGATGAATACAAGGCTGAAGCTGAAAAACGGCGGAATGAATTAGTTGAAGCCGTTGCTGACGTTGATGACAACATCATGGAGAAATATCTCGAAGGTGAAGAAATCACTAACGACGAATTGCGTCACGCTATTCGCGAAGCAACGATCAATTTGAAATTTTACCCTGTTTTAGCCGGTTCTGCTTTCAAGAACAAAGGTGTGCAAATGTTGATGGATGCAGTCGTTGACTACTTGCCATCACCTTTGGAAGTTCGCCCTTATAAATCAGTTGATCCTGCTACTGGCGAAGAGATCGACTTATTGGCTGACGATGACGCACCGTTCGCTGGGTTGGCCTTCAAGATCGCAACTGACCCATTTGTTGGCCGGTTGACCTTCTTCCGGGTTTACACGGGGACTTTGATTGCAGGTTCATACATCTTGAACGCAACGAAAGACACGCGTGAACGTGTTGGTCGTTTGCTACAAATGCATGCCAACCACCGTCAAGAGATCCCAGAAGTCTTCTCTGGTGATATTGGCGCGGCGATCGGTTTGAAGAACACCACCACTGGGGATTCTTTGACTGATCTCAAGCGGCCCTTGATTTTGGAATCAATGGAGATCCCTGAACCAGTTATTCAGGTTTCAATTGAACCGAACTCTAAAGAAGACCGGGACAAGATGGATCTTGCTTTGCAAAAACTTGCTGAAGAAGATCCAACCTTCCGTGCAGAAACAAACCCTGAAACTGGCGAAACGCTGATCTCCGGGATGGGCGAGTTGCATTTGGACATCATCGTTGACCGGATGCGTCGTGAATTCAAGGTTGAAGCTAAAGTCGGTGAACCACAAGTTGCCTACCGTGAGACCTTCACGAAACAAACCTCTGCTCAAGGTAAGTTTGTTCGTCAGTCTGGTGGTAAAGGTCAATATGGTGACGTTTGGATCGAATTTACTCCGAATGAAGAGGGTAAAGGCTTCGAATTCGAAAACGCCATTGTTGGTGGGGTCGTACCTCGTGAATATATCCCGTCAGTAGAACAAGGCTTGAAAGAATCAATGGCTAATGGCGTCTTAGCTGGTTATCCATTGATCGACGTTAAGGCTAAGCTCTATGATGGTTCTTATCACGAAGTCGATTCTTCTGAAGCGGCCTTCAAGGTTGCGGCTTCAATGTCATTGCGGGCGGCTTCTAAGACAGCTGGCGCCGTGATCCTTGAACCAATCATGAAGGTTGAAGTTGTGGCACCTGAGGATTACTTAGGCGATGTTATGGGCCAGATCACTGCACGTCGTGGTCGTGTCGATGGCATGGAAGCGCGTGGTAACGCTCAAGTCGTTAATGCCTCTGTTCCATTGGCAGAAATGTTTGGTTATGCGACTACCTTGCGTTCAGCAACTCAGGGTCGTGGTACCTTCACAATGGTCTTTGATCATTACGAAGCAGTACCAAAATCGATCCAAGAAGAAATCATCAAGAAAAATGGTGGCAACTAATTAGTTGCGCATGACTGTTATTCCGAAAAGCACGTTCGCCTGTTGGTGAGGGTGCTTTTTTTGTTGGCCATCCACTTTATAATAGAAGAAATAATATTTTTTTGAGATGCTCTGTCTCTGCAAAAAAAAAGATGAAGCCGCTT
Organism: Lapidilactobacillus luobeiensis; assembly: GCF_024345205.1. Taxonomy (GTDB): domain Bacteria; phylum Bacillota; class Bacilli; order Lactobacillales; family Lactobacillaceae; genus Lapidilactobacillus; species Lapidilactobacillus luobeiensis. The sequence continues at coordinate 20,579 of NZ_BROC01000012.1, forward strand.
CCGCTTTTTGACCATAAAAAAACTTGAATAATTTAGAGAAAAACCTTGAAATCGCAAGGCTTTTCCAGTAATATAGATAAAGTGCTCAGTTCCAGGGGTGTAGTACGCCCTAGGGGTGCTGCGCAACAAACAAGGGCGTTGAAGTGAGAGGTTGCGACACACCCGGCCGCATTGCCACGACGGTTATGTTGGTAATTCCCACGGAGCTTGTCCATTAATGTGACGAAAAGGAGGTAAATTTCCATGGCAAAACAAAAAATTCGGATTCGGTTGAAGGCCTATGAACATCGTATCTTAGACCAATCAGCTGAAAAGATTGTTGAAACGGCAAAACGTACTGGTGCTGCAATTAGCGGGCCAATCCCATTGCCAACAGAGCGTAGCCTTTATACGGTGATCCGTTCACCACATAAGTACAAGGACTCACGTGAACAATTCGAGATCCGGACGCACAAACGTTTGATCGATATCGTTAACCCAACTGCTAAAACAGTTGATGCGTTGATGAAACTCGACTTACCAAGTGGTGTCGATATCGAAATCAAATTATAATAAACCAAAGAAAATGGAGGTGTAGTCATGGCTAGAAAAGGAATCTTAGGGAAAAAGGTTGGAATGACCCAGATCTTTACGGAAAATGGCGAATTGATCCCCGTTACTGTGATCGAAGCAAGCGCGAACGTTGTTTTGCAAATCAAGACAACTGAAACAGACGGTTACGAAGCAGTTCAATTAGGTTATCAAGACGTTCGTGAAGTTCTGTCTAACAAACCAGCTAAAGGTCATGCTGCTAAGGCAAAAACGGCTCCTAAGCGCTTCATTCGCGAAATTCGTGATGTTGAGCTAGGAGATTACGAAGTCGGCGCTGAAGTAAACGTCGACGTGTTCAACGAAGGTGACGTTGTTGACGTTACTGGTATCACGAAGGGTCATGGTTACCAAGGTAACATCAAGCGTTTCGGCCAATCACGCGGACCTGAGACTCACGGTTCTCGTTATCACCGGATCCCTGGTTCAATGGGCTCGATCATCAACCGTGTCTTCAAAGGCAAGATGTTGCCAGGACGCATGGGTAATGACAAGGTCACGATCCAGAACTTAATGATCGCGCGCGTTGATCCTGAACGGAATGTTTTGTTGATCAAGGGCAATGTCCCTGGTGCTAAGCATTCATTCGTTACAGTTAAATCCGCAATCAAATTAACAAAGTAGAAATTGAGAAAGGAGGATTTTCGTAATGGCAAATGTCACACTTTATAAACAAGATGGAACTGAGAATGGTACCGTTGCTTTAAACGATGCGATTTTCGGGATCGAACCTAACAACAGCGTTGTCTTCGATGCTGTCGTCATGCAACGTGCTTCTTTACGTCAAGGGACACACGCTGTCAAGAACCGTTCTGCGGTCCGCGGCGGTGGTCGTAAACCTTGGCGGCAAAAGGGTACTGGTCGCGCTCGTCAAGGCTCGATTCGTTCTCCACAATGGCGTGGTGGTGGGATCGTCTTCGGACCTACACCTCGTTCATATGCTTATAAATTACCTAGAAAAGTACGGCGTTTAGCAATCAAATCAGTTCTTTCGCAAAAGGTTCTCGATGGTGATTTGATTGTTGTGGACGGATTGAACTTCGACCAACCAAAGACAAAAGCATTCGCTGATGTTTTAGCAGGGTTGAATGTTGCGACAAAGGCATTAGTTGTTCTGGAAGCTGACAATGATTTTGCAGCTTTATCAGCACGCAACTTGCCAAACGTCACAGTTGTGGAAGCTGACGGCATCAACGTGTTAGATATCGTCAACAACCAGAAACTGATCTTAACACAAGCCGCTCTTGCTAAAATCGAGGAGGTGCTTGGTTAATGGCCGCACATGATATTATTATTCGTCCGATCGTGACGGAACAATCCATGAACATCATGGAAGATAAGAAATACACGTTTGAAGTTGCTGTCAACGCGAACAAAATCGCGGTTCGTCACGCAATCGAAGAAATCTTTGGCGTTAGCGTTAAAGAAGTCAACATTTTGAACGTTCGTGGTAAAAAGAAACGTTATGGCCGTTATGAGGGTTACACAAAGAAACGTCGGAAAGCAATCGTTACTTTGACACCTGATTCTGATGAAATCAAGATTTTTGAAGATTAGTCATAACTAGAATAATACAGGAGGAAAACTAATGGCGATTGTTAAATACAAACCAACCAGCAATGGTCGGCGCAATATGACCGCATCAGATTTTGCTGAGATCACCAAGTCAAAGCCTGAGAAGACTTTACTGGAATCCCAATCAAAAACTGCCGGTCGTAATGCTCATGGTCATATTACGGTTCGTCACCGTGGCGGCGGTCACAAACAAAAGTACCGTGTCATTGATTTTAAACGTACCAAAGATGATGTTAAAGCAGTTGTAAAGGCGATCGAATACGATCCCAACCGGACTGCAAACATTGCTTTATTACACTACGAAGATGGGGTCAAGTCATACATTATCGCGCCTAAAGGTTTGGTCGTTGGCCAAGTCATCCAATCTGGCGATAACGCTGATATCAAGGTCGGTAATGCACTTGAATTGGCTAACATCCCTGTTGGTACTTTGGTTCACAACATTGAATTGAAACCAGGCAAGGGTGGCCAATTGGCTCGTTCAGCCGGCGCTTCGGCTCAGATCTTAGGTCATGAAGCTAAATACACCTTGATTCGCTTGACATCAGGCGAAGTACGGATGGTGCTTTCATCTGGCCGCGCTACTGTCGGTGAAGTTGGTAATGAACAACATGAATTGATCAAGATTGGTAAGGCTGGCCGTAAACGCTGGTTAGGCTTCCGTCCAACAGTTCGTGGTTCAGTTATGAACCCTAACGATCACCCTCATGGTGGTGGTGAAGGTAAAGCACCGATCGGACGTCCGTCGCCACTCTCACCATGGGGCAAGAAGACAATGGGTAAGAAGACCCGTAATTCTAAGGCTCGTTCTGAGAAGCTCATCATTCGGCACCGTAAGGGCAAATAGTCATAACTAAACACGATCGAAGGAGGTAACATAATGGGTCGCAGCTTGAAAAAAGGACCTTTTGCTGACGAGCATCTTCTGAAGAAGATCGCCGCTCAAGCAGATAGCGAGAAGAAACAAGTCATTAAAACTTGGTCACGTCGTTCTACGATTTTCCCTAGTTTCGTTGGGTACACGATCGCAGTTTATGATGGTAGAAAGCATGTCCCAGTCTTCGTCCAAGAAGATATGGTTGGCCATAAATTAGGCGAATTCGTACCAACAAGAACATTCCGCGGTCATGGCGGTAATGATAAGAAAACGGCGGCACGCTAGGAAGGAGAGATTTAGTCGATGGCAGATCAAGATCAAATCACATCAGCACGGGCAGAAGCAAAAACTGTTCGTATCGCGCCTCGTAAAGCTCGCCTTGTAGTCGATTTAATTCGTGGCAAAGGTGCTGCTGAGGCATTAGCGATTTTACAATTCACACAACGTGGTGCTTCACCAGTTGTTGCTAAAGTTTTAAAATCAGCTATTGCGAACGCTGAACATAATTATGATTTAGATGCACAGAACCTGTACGTCAGTGAAGCTTACGTTAACGAGGGTCCAACCTTGAAGCGTTTCCGTCCACGGGCGAAGGGTTCAGCATCACCAATCAATAAACGGACAAGCCACATCACCGTGGTTGTCAAAGAACGAGAAGAATAGGAGGGAAAAACGTGGGTCAAAAAGTAAATCCGATTGGATTCCGTGTTGGCGTCATTCGTGACTGGGATGCAAAATGGTATGCTGATAAAGAATACGCTGCTTACTTGCACGAAGACTTGCACATCCGTAAATACATTGAAAAAAATCTTGCTGATGCCTCGGTTTCCCAAGTGGAAATCGAACGTTCTGCTAAGCGTGTGAATGTTTCGATTCATACCGCTAAACCAGGTATGGTCATTGGTAAAGGTGGCGCGGAAGTTGAAAACTTGCGTAAAGCTTTGAATGCTTTGACTGGCAAACAAGTACACATCAACATCGTTGAAATCAAGCAACCAGATTTGGATGCTAAGTTAGTTGCTGAATCGATCGCTGCTCAATTGGAAGCACGTGTGGCTTTCCGTCGGGCACAACGTCAAGCAACACAACGGACAATGCGTGCTGGTGCTAAAGGTATCAAGACTCAGATCTCTGGTCGTTTGAACGGGGCAGATATGTCACGGGTCGAATGGCATACAGAAGGCACTGTGCCTTTGCATACATTACGTGCTGATATCGACTATTCATGGCAAGAAGCAACCACAACTTATGGTCAATTAGGTGTTAAAACCTGGATCTACCGTGGTGAGATCTTACCAGGACAAAAAGTTGTTCGTGATGCCGATACAGGCAATGACAATAAGAAACGCAACAACAATAACCGTCGTGGTCGTCGTGACCAACGCGGTGATAAGAGAGCTGCGAAAGGAGGAAAATAATCAATGTTAGTACCTAAGCGTGTTAAACATCGCCGCGAGTTCCGTGGTAAGATGCGCGGTGCTGCTAAAGGCGGCAAAGAGCTTAACTTTGGCGAATATGGCTTGCGTGCTGTGGAATCACATTGGATTACCAACCGCCAGATCGAAGCTGCTCGTATTGCGATGACCCGTTACATGAAACGTGGCGGCCGTGTTTGGATCCGTATTTTCCCACACAAATCGTACACCGCTAAAGGCGTTGGTGTCCGGATGGGTTCTGGGAAAGGTGCACCAGCAGGTTGGGTAGCACCCGTTAAGCGCGAGAAGATCTTGTTTGAGATCGGCGGCGTTCCAGAAGAAGTTGCGCGTGAAGCACTTCGTTTGGCATCTCATAAGTTGCCGATCAAGACTAAGTTTGTTAAGCGCGAGGAAGTAGGTGGCGAAGCTAATGAAGGCTAGTGAAATTAAAGGGTTAACCACTGCTGAAATGCTTGATAAAGAAAAGCAATATAAAGAAGAATTGTTCAACTTGCGCTTCCAACAGGCCACTGGTCAATTGGAAAACACCGCTCGCTTGAATCAAGTGCGGAAAAATATCGCGCGGATCAAGACAGTTCTTCGTCAGCAAGAACTTGAAAAATAATCGGAAGGGAGATTTAAAACTTGAGCGAAGAAAATCGTAATAATCGTAAGGTTTACCAAGGTCGCGTTGTTTCCGATAAAATGGAAAAGACAATCACCGTCGTGGTTGAAACTTATCATACCCACCCAACTTATGGCAAGCGTGTTAAGTATTCGAAGAAATTTTATGTACATGACGAAAACAACGAAGCAAAAGTTGGCGACATTGTTCGGATCATGGAAACTCGTCCGTTGTCTCGTTCAAAGCGCTTCCGTTTATTAGAAGTTGTTGAAAAGGCAGTTATTATCTAAAGCGCGTCAAGAATGACGAGAGGAGGAAATTATAGTGATTCAACAAGAAACTCGGCTTAAAGTTGCTGATAATTCAGGTGCTCGTGAAATCTTGACGATCAAAGTTCTTGGTGGTTCAAACCGCAAGACAGCTAATATCGGTGATGTCATCGTTGCCACGGTCAAACAAGCAACACCAGGTGGCGTTGTCAAAAAAGGCGACGTAGTCAAGGCAGTTATTGTCCGGACTCGTTCAGGCGCTCGCCGTCCAGATGGTTCGTACATTCGTTTTGACGAAAATGCCGCTGTGATCATTAACCCAGATAAGAGCCCTCGTGGTACTCGTATCTTCGGACCGGTCGCTCGTGAACTTCGTGATAACGACTTTATGAAGATTATCTCGTTAGCACCGGAAGTATTATAGTCGTAATTGAGAATTGTTCATGAGGAGGTGCACATCAAACGATGCACGTAAAAACTGGTGATAAAGTTAAAGTTATTAGCGGTAAAGACAAAGGCAAAGAAGGCAACGTCCTTAAAGTCCTCACTAAGCAAAACCGCGTGATTGTCGAAGGCGTCAACATTGTCAAGAAGCATGCGAAGCCATCTAACACTGATCCTCAAGGCGGTGTTAAGGAAATCGCAGCTGCGATCGATGTTTCTAACGTGATGCTGATCGACCCTTCAACAGACGAGCCAACTCGGGTTGGCTATCAAGTCGTTGATGGTAAGAAGGTTCGGATCTCTAAGAAATCCGGCAATCAAATCGACAAGTAAACGAGAAGGGAGGATACAACTTAATGTCAAATCGCTTAAAAGAACGCTACGTTAAAGAAATCACACCAGCAATGGTTGAGAAATTTAACTACAGCTCTGTCATGCAAGTACCAAAGATCGAAAAAATCGTTCTGAACATGGGTGTTGGTGACGCAGTAACCAACTCAAAAAACCTAGATAACGCTGTTGAAGAATTAACTTTGATCTCTGGCCAAAAACCACTGATCACTAAAGCTAAGAAATCGATCGCCGGCTTCCGTTTACGTGAAGGGATGTCCATTGGGGCAAAAGTTACGTTGCGGGGCGAACGGATGTATGATTTCTTGGATAAATTGATCAACGTTTCTTTACCTCGTGTCCGTGACTTCCATGGTGTCAGCACTCGTTCATTTGATGGACGTGGTAACTACACATTGGGTGTCAAGGAACAATTGATTTTCCCGGAAATCGATTTTGATAAAGTTGCGCGGGTCCGTGGGTTAGACATCGTCATCGTCACTACCGCAAATACTGACGAAGAAGCACGCGAATTGTTGACCCAAGTTGGTATGCCATTTGCTAAATAAAGGAGGTCACACATTTGGCTAAGAAGTCATTAGTAGTCAAGAATCACCGTCCTGCTAAGTTCTCAACACAGGAATACACACGTTGCGAACGTTGCGGACGTCCACATTCTGTATATCGCAAATTTAAGCTTTGCCGTGTTTGCCTTCGCGAATTAGCTCATGAAGGTCAGATCCCTGGCATGAAAAAAGCAAGCTGGTAATCCTAAAACGACAGGAAAGGGAGGTAAATTAATCAATGGTCATGACTGATCCAATTGCAGACTATCTAACACGTATTCGTAACGCCAACATGGTACGTCACGAATCTTTAGAAGTTCCTGCCTCAAAAATTAAGAAAGACATGTCTGAGATTCTGAAGCGCGAAGGTTTTATCCGCGATTATGAAGTGATCGAAGACGGCAAACAAGGTATCATCCGGATCACCTTGAAATACGGTCAAAATCACCAACGTGTCATTTCTGGTTTGAAGCGTATCTCTAAACCAGGCTTGCGTAGTTACGTGAAGGCTGACGATGTTCCTAAGGTACTTAACGGCTTAGGCATCGCAATCATTTCAACATCAGAGGGCGTTATCACTGATAAAGAAGCCCGTGCCAAAAACGTTGGCGGCGAAGTTTTAGCTTACGTTTGGTAATTCTCAAAAGTTAGGAGGTGTTTCATTAAATGAGTCGTATTGGCTATAAAGTAGTCGAATTGCCTGCAGGCGTTACGGTTACAAAAAACGGCGATCAAGTCACAGTTAAGGGTCCTAAAGGCGAATTAACTCGGACATTTGATCCAGCAATCACTTTGAAAGAAGAAGGCAACATCGTTTCTTTCGACCGTCCTAATGATAACTATAAAGCACTTCATGGGACGACACGTGCTAACTTCAACAACATGGTCATCGGGGTCACCGAAGGCTATGTCAAGAAAATGCAATTGGTCGGGGTCGGCTATCGTGCACAGTTAAAGGGTAAGACCTTGAGCTTAAGCGTTGGTTTGTCTCATACAGTTGAATTTGAAGCACCAGAGGGTATCACGATCGAAGTTCCGTCAAACACGGAAATCAATATCAGTGGTATCAGCAAGCAAAAAGTTGGCCAGTTGGCAGCTGAGATCCGCGCGATCCGGCCACCAGAACCTTACAAGGGCAAAGGTATTCGTTATGTTGATGAATACGTTCGTCGTAAGGAAGGTAAGACTGGTAAGTAGTTTTTAAAAAATTTATGAGGTGAACATTGTGATTTCGAAACCAGACAAGAATAAGACACGGCAAAAACGCCACACGCGTGTCCGTGGCAAAATCTCTGGTACTGCAGAGCGCCCACGCTTGAATATTTTCCGTTCTAACAAAAACATCTACGCTCAATTAATTGATGACGTAGCGGGTGTGACGCTTGCAAGTGCCTCAACTCAAGATAAAGAGTTAACAGCAACAGGAACTAAAGTTGAACAAGCGCAACAAGTTGGCGAGTTGATCGCAAAACGGGCCGAAGATAAAGGCATCAAAGCTGTTGTCTTTGACCGTGGTGGTTATCTCTATCATGGCCGTGTTCAAGCATTAGCTGAAGCAGCTCGTGAAAATGGACTGCAATTCTAAGGAAGGAGAAAACCACACATATGACTTTTATTGATCCAACTCACCTAGATTTAGAAGATCGCGTTGTTGCGATCAACCGTGTTACTAAAGTTGTCAAAGGTGGTCGTCGTTTGCGCTTTGCTGCAATCGTGATCGTTGGCGACAAAGCTGGACACGTTGGCTTTGGTACTGGTAAAGCTCAGGAAGTTCCTGAAGCGATCCGCAAAGCCGGTGAAGACGCTAAAAAGAACTTGATCGAAGTTCCAATCGTGGGCACAACGATCCCTCATGAAGTGATCGGTCATTTCGGTTCAGGCCGCGTATTGTTGAAACCAGCCGTTGAAGGTTCTGGGGTTTCTGCTGGTGGTGCCGTTCGTGCTTTGATGGAACTTGGTGGCGTTCTTGATGTCACTTCTAAGACATTGGGTACAAACACACCGATCAACGTGATCCGCGCGACGATGGATGGCTTGAAACAACTACAAACTGCTGAGCAAGTTGCTAGTCTTCGTGGTGTTTCTGTTCAAGACTTACAAAACTAGGAGGGCTTTGTTGATGGCTAAGATTAAAATCACGCTCGTACACAGCGCTGCACATCGCCTACCTGCTCAACGGAAAATCGTTAAAGAGTTAGGCTTAGGTCGGATCAGCAGTTCTGTTGTTAAACCAGATAACGCTGCGATCCGCGGTGCTATCTTTAAGATCTCACATTTGGTTGAGATCGAAGAAGTTCAAGATTAATCACAATACTCAAACAAGGAGGTGCTAGACTTCATGAACTTGCATGAATTAAAAGCTAGTGAAGGTTCCCGTCGCAATCGCAAACGTGTTGGCCGTGGTACTTCGTCAGGTCAAGGTAAAACTTCCGGACGTGGCCAAAAAGGTCAATTAGCGCGTTCAGGCGGTAAGACACGGATCGGTTTCGAAGGTGGCCAAATGCCATTGTTCCGGAGAATGCCAAAACGTGGCTTCAAGAATATCAATCGTAAAGAATATGCTATCATCAACCTCAATGATTTGAATGGTTTTGATGAAGGGACAGAAGTTACGACTGAATTGTTACTTAAATCCGGCGTGATCAAAAAAGAACTTGCCGGCGTTAAGCTGTTAGCAACTGGCGAATTAACTAAGAAACTTTCTGTTAAAGTTGCTAAGTACTCAGCTGCTGCTAAAGAAGCTGTTGAAGCTGCTGGTGGTTCGATCGAGGTGCTCTAATGCTAACGACATTGCGGAATGCATTCAAAGTCAAGGAAATCCGTAAAAAGATTTTCTTCACGCTGTTCATTTTGTTGATCTATCGTCTTGGCTCTCAGATCACTGTACCTGGGGTTGATGCATCTGCGCTGTCGAAAATCAGTGCTGGCGGGTTGATTCCTTTATTTGATACCGTCAGTGGTGGTGGTTTATCTAACTACTCACTGTTTTCGATGGGTGTCTCGCCATTCATTACCGCTCAAATCGTTATTCAGTTGTTACAAATGGATATTGTTCCAAAGTTTGTGGAGTGGAGTAAGCAAGGTGAAGTTGGTCGGCGCAAGCTGAACCAAGCAACGCGCTACTTAACGATCGTGCTTGCTTTTGTTCAGTCGATCGGGATCACGGCTGGCTTTAACTACTTAAGTAATTATGGCCTGATCAAAGATTCGACACCGCAAACCTTCGTTGTTCTGGGGATCATCCTAACCGGTGGCACGATGCTACTGACTTGGCTTGGCGAGCAGATCACGGATAAAGGAATCGGCAATGGGGTCTCCATGATCATCTTTGCCGGGATCATTGCTCGCTTACCGAGTGGAATCTATTCATTATTTGAAGAGAATATCATCAATAATTTGGATGCTTCCGCTGCGGATCTTTGGAAAGGCATTGGCATCTTGGTTCTCTTGCTTGTTGTGATCTTGTTCATCGTTTATTGGGTGACTTATGTTCAACAAGCTAATCGTAAGGTTCCGATCCAATATACCCGACGTGCGACTGGTGGCGGCAGTGAAAGCTACTTACCATTGAAAGTCAACGTTTCTGGTGTTATCCCTGTTATTTTTGCCAGCTCCTTTATTATCACGCCATCGACGATCTTGATGATCTTCCAAGCGAATCATGGTGATGAAGGCTGGTATCAAGTACTCAGCAACATCTTCAGTATGCAGACAACAGTCGGCGCACTGATCTATACCGTTTTGATCGTTCTATTCACGTTCTTCTATGCCTTTGTCCAGGTCAATCCTGAGAAGTTGGCGGAAAACTTGCAAAAGCAAGGCGCCTATATTCCTAGTGTTTGGCCAGGTAAAGAAACAGAGAAGTATTTCTCAGGCTTATTGATGCGTTTATCCACAGTCGGCTCGATTTTCTTGGGCTTGATCGCGTTGTTACCACAGTTGGCGACAAACATCTGGGGCTTACCACAATCCATTGGATTGGGTGGTACTAGTTTATTGATCGTCGTTGGGGTCGCGCTGGAAACAGCTCGTCAATTAGATGGTTTGATGATGAAACGTCAATATATCGGATTTATTCGGTAACTGGAGGCTGGAAAATTGAATTTGATTTTAATGGGGCTGCCCGGTGCTGGTAAAGGCACTCAAGCAGAACGAATCGTTGATCGATATCACTTGGCTCATATCTCTACTGGAGATATGTTTCGTGAGGCAATGGCAGCGGAGACTGCGATCGGTTTAGAGGCAAAGAAGTTTATTGACAATGGCGACTTGGTTCCTGATGAAGTGACCAACGCGATCGTTAAAGAACGTTTGCAGAAGCCCGATACTAATATCGGTTATATGTTAGATGGTTTTCCGCGAACGATCGAACAAGCTGAAGCATTAGATCAGATCGCCGCTGACTTGGCTAAGCCAGTGGATGCGGTGATCAATATCGCGGTTGATCCTAAAGTATTGGTTGATCGTCTTTCTGGTCGTTTCATCTGCCGGACTTGTGGGGCAACTTATCATAAGTTGTATAACCCACCTAAGGTAGCTGGAACTTGTGATCGGTGCGGCGGCCACGACTTTTATCAACGTGAAGATGATAAGCCCGAGACGGTCAAAAACCGTTTAGCCGTTAATATCAAAATGAATACACCGTTACTTGATTTTTACCGCGGTAAGAATTTACTTTATACCGTCAATGGTGAACAAGATATCGATCAGGTTTTTGATGAAATTAAAGCAATTTTGTCGAAATTAAATTAACTCTTGGTTCAGTGGTATAAAGTAAAGCTGAAGGCTTGGCAGAACAACTCCTTTGTGATAAACTAGGGCGGTGTCATGTCAAGTGAGTGCGGTTGCTCTCACTGTTTTTATGTATCCACGTGTTAACCAATTAGGAGGAAAATTTTTTTGGCAAAAGATGACGTAATCGAAATCGAAGGAACGATTGTCGACACCCTTCCCAATGCGATGTTCAAAGTCGAATTAGAGAACGGTCATACCGTGTTGGCGCATGTTTCTGGTAAGATCAGGATGCATTATATTCGTATACTTCCTGGCGATAAAGTTACCGTCGAATTATCACCATACGATCTCACCAAAGGCCGTATTACTTATCGGTATCGTTAAAGATATCGTATTTTCGGGAGGCTTAAATTAGAAATGAAAGTTAGACCATCAGTAAAACCAATGTGTGAACATTGCAAGATTATCAAGCGCAAGGGCCGTGTCATGGTCATTTGCTCAGCAAACCCAAAGCATAAACAACGTCAAGGCTAATAGGAGGTGTAATAGATGGCTCGTATCGCAGGTGTTGACTTACCTCGTGAAAAGCGCATCGTCATTGCTTTAACCTATATTTATGGGATCGGCAATACGACTGCTCAAAAGATTTGTAAAGACGCTGGTGTGTCTGAAGACGTTCGTTCAAAAGACTTAACACCAGATCAAGAAGACAAGATCCGTGCAGAAGTTGATAAAGTTCGAGTTGAAGGTGATCTTCGCCGTGAAGTAACTCGTGATATCAAACGTTTGCAAGATATCGGTTCATACCGTGGCATTCGTCACCGCCGTGGTTTACCAACGCGTGGTCAAAATACCAAGAACAACGCGCGGACTCGGAAAGGTCCAAAGATCTCAATCGCCGGTAAGAAGAAATAATTAGGATAAGGAGGTAAACACATGGCAGTTCGTAAAGGAAGTCGGAAACGCCGCGTCAGAAAGAATATCGAAAGTGGCGTTGCTCATATCCACTCCACTTTTAACAATACATTAGTTATGATCACTGATCCCCAAGGTAACGCAATTTCTTGGTCATCAGCTGGTGCTCTTGGCTTTAAGGGTAGCCGGAAATCAACCCCGTTTGCTGCACAAATGGCTGCTGAATCCGCTGCTAAAGAAGCAATGGAGCATGGCATGAAGGCTGTTGAAGTTGCAGTCAAAGGCCCTGGTTCAGGTCGTGAAGCTGCGATCCGTTCATTGCAAGCAACTGGTTTGGAAATCAGTGCTATCCGCGATGTTACTCCGGTACCGCATAACGGTTCCCGTCCTCCAAAGCGTCGTCGTGTTTAGTGTCGCTGATTTCTAAGATGTATCGACGCGTTCACTTAGACACACACGTTTCGAAAGGGGTAAAGATTGAATGATCGAATTTGAAAAGCCAAACATTACAAAAGTTGATGAAAGTACCAACTACGGTAAGTTTGTGATTGAACCGCTTGAACGTGGTTACGGAACGACGCTTGGCAACTCTTTAAGACGGATTTTGTTGTCGTCTTTACCTGGCTCTGCTGTCTCAAGTATTCAAATTGATGGCGTACTCCATGAGTTCTCGACCATCGATGGGGTCATGGAAGATGTCACCCAGATTATTCTGAATATTAAGAAGTTAGCATTAAAGAATCACTCCGAAGATGTTAAAGTTGTGGAGATCGACGTAGATGGCCCAGCGACAGTTACTGCCGCAGATATCAAGACCGATGACGACATCGATGTTTTGAATCCTGAACAGTATATTTGCCAAATCGCTGAGGGTGGTCATTTACACATGCAAATGACGATCAAAAATGGTCGTGGCTATATTCCCGCTGATCAGAACAAGGCTAGCGATATGCCCATTGGTGTCATTGCAATCGATTCGATTTTCACACCGATCGAAAGAGTGAACTATCAGGTCGAAAGCACCCGTGTTGGTAAGCGTAATGACTTTGATAAATTGACATTGGATGTTTGGACAAACGGTTCGATCTCACCCCGTGAAGCAATTAGTCTCGCTGCAAAGATCCTTTCTGATCACCTAAATATTTTTGTGGACTTGTCTGATGAAGCCAAGAATACAGATATCATGGTTGAGAAGGAAGAAACGCAGAAGGAAAAGAAACTTGAAATGACGATCGAAGAACTCGACTTGTCAGTTCGTTCTTATAACTGCTTGAAACGGGCCGGGATCAACACAGTCCAAGAATTGACCAATAAAACTGAAGCAGATATGATGAAGGTTCGTAACCTTGGCCGCAAGTCCTTGGAAGAGGTCAAAGCTAAGTTGATCGATCTTGGTCTATCATTACGCTCAGACGATTAATTAACACTAAAGGGAGGTTAGACTATGAGTTACCGCAAATTAGGCCGAACATCTTCACAACGGAAGGCAATGTTACGCGATTTAACGACTGATCTGTTGATCAATGAACGTATTGAAACAACTGAGACACGCGCTAAAGAAATCCGTCGTTCTGTTGAAAAGATGATCACTTTAGGCAAACATGGCGATTTGCATGCACGCCGTCAAGCTGCTGCCTTTGTCCGCAACGAGATCGCTTCTGTTCATGAAGAAGGCGACGATGTTGTTGTACAATCCGCTTTGCAAAAGCTTTTCAGCGATATTGCACCGCGTTACGCCGATCGTAACGGTGGTTACACTCGCATCCTCAAGACGACCCAACGTCGTGGCGATGGTGCCCCAATGGTTATCATTGAATTAGTGTAATCAACCTCACGATTTCAAATAAGCACGATTAATTTCGGCCAATTTTCATTTCATAGGTGTGAGCGCGAGCGTTACGATGATGGGGACCCACCAAGTCTAGCTTAGATGGGCAGCATTGCCTGTCCCACCTATGAATGATTATTGTACATAACACAGATCGAACTGATCGTTGACCAGTTTGATAAATAAATAAGCGATCGGCCCAGAGAAAAATGGGTCGGTCGCTTATTTTGGTCTTGGTTTTCTGCTAGCAAGATTTGGGCCAAATCATTCATATTCTTCTGAGCTACTATTATTTATCGGCAGAGCTGTTTTCAAATCGATCCAGTTGATCAGACTTTGTAGACGTTGATCCCAAAAAACAATCAAAGGACCAGTGAAAAAGGCGACAATGATCGTGACGATACCCACAGGCCCACCAACAAAGTAAGCGCCAAGGGTGAAGAGCACGTCTTGGGTGATCCGAATGATTCTATACTTACCATGGGTCAAAGTGACCAGGATCGGCGTTATGGCGTCGTAAGGAGCCACACCTGTGTCAGCAGTGATATAAGCGGCAACCCCAAAAGTGAAGATCAAAAGCCCAATCACCGCGACAAGGATTTTGGTGATGAGCGTTGTTGGTCCCGGCAAAATCAATTTATATAGCCAATTGAAGAGTTGAATGTAATAGCCGATCAATACCATATTGAAGATCGTTCCAGTGCCGATCAATTTTCGCGCCATAATAAAAACAAAAATCAGAATAACGAAATTGACACTCAATTGATAGGTACCCAAGCTGATCTGAAATAGTTTGGCCAGACCAACATTGGTTGCTGAATAAGGATCCATTCCCAGATCAGCGATCAAGAGCAGCGTTGCACCGATCGCTTGGATCGTCACCCCGATAAAGGACATCAGCGAACGCCAGAAGTAGTTCTTTGGACCTTGGGGCGCAAGCCTTGCCAGAAAATGTTTGATCATAAAGACTTCCTTTTCTTCCAAAATTAGGTTGAGCAGTGGGATCAGCCGACGCAGGATCATTATGAAGATCTTGGTTTCAATTGTATAGACCCAGCAAAAAAAATACAAGCTTTTGACTGAAAATGAGTGCGTCGGTTATTGAGTGTAGGCCTTGCTGACGCTGCCAGCGAATAAAAGACCAGAATAGGGTAGACTTTTAGATTTGTTTTAAAGGGTCACCCGTCTTGCTCTGATAATTTTATCGGCGACTTGATTTTTTTGACGGCTCAGGACCACGCCTCTTGGTGGAATATGGTAGAATGTTATCAATGATTAATTGGGGGTGCGGCCGTGGAACCGCTGATTCGGTTAGAACATTTGACTTACACATACAATAATAGCAGTGTCCCAGCGCTGAACGACGTCTCATTGACGATCGCAGCGGGCCAGTGGATCGCGATCGTTGGTCATAATGGTAGTGGCAAGAGCACTTTGGCCAAAACCTTGAATGGCCTGATCGAACCACAACAGGGCCAAGTCTTTTTCAATGGGACCTTGTTAGATGAGGATTCAGTTTGGGCGATCCGTCGGAAAATCGGGGTGGTTTTTCAAAGTCCGGACAATCAATTCGTTGGCGCCACTGTCGCAGACGATGTTGCGTTTGGGATGGAAAATAATGGTGTCCCACGGGCGGAAATGGTTCCCCGAGTGGCCGCGGCTTTGGCTCAGGTACGCATGAGTGAGTATGCCGCTCATGAGCCTGCTCGTCTTTCTGGCGGGCAGAAGCAACGGGTGGCTTTAGCTGGCGTTTTGGCGCAACAACCGGAAGTGATCATTCTGGATGAGGCGACTAGTATGCTGGATCCACAGGGACGACAAGACGTGGTCAGCTTGATGACTCAGTTACAGGCGGCTGGAAATTTCACGATCATTTCGATTACCCATGACATTGATGAGGCAGCTTTGGCCGATCAAGTGATTTTAATGGATGATGGCCGCCTGATCCAACAAGGACCACCGGCAACGATTTTCAATGAAGGGGCGTTATTGCGTCGGCATGGATTGACTGTGCCCTTGAGTGAACAAGTACGAACAGGATTAGTGAAGCAAGGCGTACCATTGTCAGATCAATACTTAAGTGAGGAGCAGTTGGTCAGCGAATTATGGACATTACATTTAAACAAGTAAGCTATACCTATCAGGCAAATTCGCCAATGGCAACTCAGGGATTACGGGATGTCACGCTGCATTTTGCCAGCGGGAGCTATAATGCGATCATTGGTCAGACCGGGAGCGGGAAATCCACGTTGGTCCAGCATCTCAATGGGTTGCTGATCCCAACCGCCGGTCAAGTGATCGTTGGTCAACAAGTGATCACGCCACTGACCAAGAATAAGGCTTTGCATGATCTGCGACGTCAGGTGGGGTTGGTTTTTCAGTTCCCTGAAAGTCAATTATTTGAAGAAACTGTTCTGAAAGACGTGGCCTTCGCGCCGAAAAACTTTGGAAAAACGCCGGCTGAAGCAACGGCGATCGCACAGCAAGCACTACGACTCGTCGGTATTGGCCCTGAGTTAGAGGAAAAAATGCCCTTTGATCTTTCCGGCGGTCAAATGCGTCGAGTGGCGATCGCCGGGGTTTTGGCGATGGAACCAGAAGTTCTGGTTCTGGATGAGCCGACGGCGGGGTTGGATCCGGTTGGCCGTGAGGAAATGATGCGATTATTCGCGCAGATCCAGCGGGAGCGTCACTTGACCGTGATCCTGGTTACCCATCAAATGGATGATGTGGTCCGCTATGCAGATCAAGTCGTTGTTATGGAACAAGGTCATCCCTTGAAAGTCGGCAGTCCTCGGGAGATCTTTGCCGATCCGCTTTGGTTGCAGGCGCATAATCTGGAATTGCCCAGCACTGGTCAGTTGGTGGCACGTTTGCGGCAGCAAGGGTTTAAGTTTACGAGCTTACCACTGACTGTCCCAGAATTATTGGCTCAATTGACACCACAGTTAAGGCGGGTGCCAGTGGATGGATAAACTGATTCTGGGACGTTATTACCCCGGGGATTCCTTTGTGCATCGTTTGGATCCTCGGCTTAAATTGATTCTTAATATTCTATTTATTATTTTGATTTTTATTGCCCAGCATTGGCCCAGTTATCTGTTGCTAGGTTTAGTCGTAATTGCCAGCGTTTGGGCTTCAGGAATCTCCCTACGCTTCTTTCTCCGTGGGTTACGACCGATGCTAGTGTTGATCATTTTCACCGTGGGCTTGCAACTCTTTTTCACCAGCGGGCAGCATGTTTATTGGCAATGGGGGATCTTGTCGATCAGCCAAGAAGGTCTGATCAATGCTGCTTACATTGCAGTTCGGTTCCTGTTGATCATTTTCATGTCGACTTTATTGACTTTGACGACACAACCCCTGGAGATCGCAGATGGACTGGAATATTTGATGAAACCGTT
Organism: Lapidilactobacillus luobeiensis; assembly: GCF_024345205.1. Taxonomy (GTDB): domain Bacteria; phylum Bacillota; class Bacilli; order Lactobacillales; family Lactobacillaceae; genus Lapidilactobacillus; species Lapidilactobacillus luobeiensis. The sequence goes on from NZ_BROC01000012.1 coordinate 38,149, forward strand.
AAAAGTGGTCAAGTTTCCTGTTAATGAAGTTGCCTTGATGCTCTCGATCGCGTTGCGTTTTGTGCCTAAACTGATGGATGAGACCACTAAGATCATGAATGCCCAACGCGCTCGCGGTGTTGATTTCAACAATGGTGGGTTGATCAAACGAGCTAAGGCGTTATTGCCATTGCTGATACCTTTGATGATGAGCAGTATTGATATTGCCTCTGATCTTACCACGGCGATGATTTCTCGCGGTTACCGTGACGGCGAGGGGCGCAGTCGTTACCGGATTTTGAAATGGCGGCCAACCGATACAGTGATCTTAGCCGCCTCAGGAGTTTTAACGGTGGGCTTGATCGTCCTCGAACACTTCTTATAGAAGAATTCAATGCGATCAACACATCGGCAGCAACACGCTCTGATCTTGTAGGTCAAGGAAATTCAGTTGGATCAGCCACATCAAAAAACTACTCAAGCAGCCATGACGACTGCTTTGAGTAGTTTTTTAGTTGGTTCCAACGCATATTTTCTAGTATTCCGGATATTTGCGCAAACGACCTACCTGCAACATAGGGAACCTATTAGATTTGATTGCAGATAAATGGCAAGCATTGAAAATCAATGGTCAACATCTTGATTTTAGCTTTGAAAATCGCCAATTTTTAATCATCAGGGCATCAATTCTGAGAATCATCATAATGATGACCGGAAAAAGAGGCCTTAAGTCCCAATCCGATGAGCCGATCATAATAGCTTGTTTATCGTCGCTGAGGGCGCCCTTATTTGCTTCATCGCCATTCTCATGAAAATCAGGTACCAAGTGTGCAAATAAATAGTAGCATCTATTTCTGAGAATTTATATGGCCTTATTAATAATTATAATATTGTATAATTTCCTGCTCTATTAACTATATTGATTTTTAGCCTTCACTTAGATTTAAACTTACGATTCCTTTTAAATTGGCGATAATCAGGATTTTTAAAAAATCAAAGTGGGTTTTTAAAATAAATATTGGTGCGGTGTTGAAAGACATTGCTGAAATAAAAATATTCATTTGGTCTAACAATCAAATTAAATGATCACTTTGAATTAAAAAGTATTAAAAAATATTGACTTTATTCTAATTTAGTTTTATTATGGTTACCAATCACATGTGATATCGTGCGCGAACCCTATGGTGGAAGCGACGTTGTCTAGTCACGAAATAGGGTGAAGTGTTTTTTGATCGATCATCGTTGTGAGAAATGCAGGAAGCCAATATTGGGTCTGGGTGCTGCTGACATTAGGATTTACGATAGAACGCTCAGCAGTTATTGGTGGGAGTAAATACTGAAAGTAGTCTTGGCCTTTGGACTCTGCCAAGTTTGGCAGGGTTTCTCAGTCAAGATGAGTTAATGGGCGAAAAAAGTTGAATGATCAAACATGATGGGGAATAGGAGGGAGCTAAATGAGGCGGACAATGGTCTCATTTGGTTATCAATCGAGATGAAAAATATCAAAATGGCGCCAACAATTGATGTGTTCGGAGAATTTAGCGCTAAGGTTGCCAATTCCCCTGACGAAATCATGATCTTAACGGCATCCCAACAAATAACCTATCGGCAGATGTGCCAGGAGGTTGTCACCCTGGCCGCCAGCCTTCAACGTCAGGTCGCCGGTGAAAAGGTGCGGATCCTGCTGTACTTGCCCCATTCATACAAAATCATTGTCAGTGTTTTGGCGGTGTTGAAGCTGGGTTATAGCTATGTACCCGTGCGTCATGGTGCCACAGCGGCGGATATCGCTAAAATCGCCGCGGCCTGTCAGACGAAGTTCGTCATTACCGCTGAGGAAGACGATCCTCGTTTGGCCGGATTGGCCCAGATCGTTCTTGATCAGTCGCCGATGATGCTGGTACCCGCGGACGCCGCTGATCATCACCTCTATCAACCGGATGAAGAGTTGTACGTCTTGTTCACCTCAGGCAGTACCGGCGTGCCCAAAGGATGTGCCGTCAGCGCAGGCAATGTTAGTTATATTTTGCATAATTTAAAAACAATTGCCCAATATGAACCCGACGATGTGGTTTGCTTTAGCACGCCTTATACCTTTGATGTGGCGGTCAGTGAGATCTACGCTTTTACCCTCGATCCGAAAATATTGGTCTATGATAGTTCGGAGTATGCCGAGTTCAAGCGTTTCCCCGACGTGGCTTACGCCAACCACGTCACCCATATGGCGGTTTCGCCCTCTAGCTTACTCAATATGATCAAGGTTTATCGTGAGGAGCAGTTGCGGCGGCTTTTCGCCCACATGAAATGCATGATGGTGGCCGGTGAAGCTTTCAAGCCGGAACTAGCCAAGGCCTGGAACCGCAACGACTGGGATTTCAGGTTGATCAACTTATACGGTCCCACCGAGGCGACCGTTTACGCCACGGCTTACGAGTTGGTCAAGGGCAACGATTATGGCACCAATATTCCGATTGGTCAACCATTGGCAGGTTGCCATTATCAAATCGAACATCCGAACGCGAGTGGCGTCGGCGAATTAGTTTTATCCGGCCAAGGAATTGCCCACGGCTATCTGAACAACCAAGCTGAAAATAAAAAAAGATTCCGTGATGTTGCTGGCGTCAGATCATTTCGGACAGGTGACCTGGTCAGCCAGGAAAATAGCCAGATCATCTTCCATGGGCGTAACGATCAGCAGGTCCAAATCAATGGGATCCGAGTGGAATTGGGCGAAATTGAATCCCGGATTTCCGAGGACCAGGAGATCACTGACGCGGTGGTTTTCAGTGATGGCGCCACGATTTCCGCGGTCGTCACCGCCGCCAATCAAGCTTTAGATGTGCCGGCATTGCAGAAACGTCTGATCAGTCGGATGCCCCGCTACATGATCCCCAGTGACATTCGTGTGCTGGCGCAACTTCCTTTGAACGCCAGTAATAAAGTTGATCGCAAACAACTGAAGCAGCTATTCCAACCAGCCGCGGCCACTAACGCCGCAACACCAGCGGCCACGGATCAGAGCACCGAAATTTTGGTCGGCTTGATGCAACGGGTACTTGCTAATAAGACTAAGCAGCAGTTTGACGCCCAGACCGATTTCTTTCGCGCTGGCGCGGATTCGCTGGATACGATTGGCTTATTGTCTGAAATTGAGACGACATTTGGCGTGGCGATCAGCGTCGACCAGGTGTATCAGTTGCGCACCGCGGAGAAACTGATCAGGCAAATTCAGCGCGAATCCAATTCGACGGCAGCCAACGCCGGGGCCGAACTAGCGTGCGGGGCTGCTTCAAATAACGATCAGGCTATCGCAAGTCTCAGCAAGCAGGTGGGCGCCTTCTTATTCGCGCCGAACGGGGTGGTTAAGCAGGCCACCTATGAGGCGCTTTACTTACAGCGGTTTTATTACGATAAATTCGCCAAGAACACCTTGCCGTTTGTTTTTAAAGCCAATGACAATGCCAGTGTCGTCGCGATCGAACAGGCGATTCGCCAGTTGTTGCAGGAGAACGTACTGCTTTACGCGAAAATTGTCAAGCGGCACGGCAAATTGCTTTTCGAAGATTACGCGGTGCCCGCCGATTTGAAGATCCCGGTGATCAGAGTCCAAGGGGACGCGCCGCGATTCAATGACTTCGTGATCGCGAACTATGAAGATGAGCTGTTTTATGCCCGCTACCATCAAGGTTTCTTGGCTGTCTGGCTGATTCTGGTCTATGACACCCATACCGAAGTGGTGGGGTTGTTCGATCATACCGTGGCCGACGCGCCAAGTTTGACGGCGATCCGTGATCGACTCAGTGTCCTCCTCAGCCCTGGCGACCATCCCCTAGTCGCGGTGCCACCCTATCGAGACTATTGCGCGTTGATCCGGCAGAACAATACTGATCCTGCCGCAATTTTGAATAATTGGTACATTCAAGCATTAAAGAACTGCGCGGTGGCTCATCATGAAGTGGTGTTGGCCGATCTAGGTAGCATCGACAGTTGCCTCGTCGAAAAAGATTTCACCTTTGTGGATAGCGTGGATGCGACGATTCAGACCGCCTACCTGGTCGGCCAGCGGCTTTTACCTCTGCTTGACCAAAGCGCGGTGGCCGTGCGCACCATTATGAATATTCGCAACCTCCCGGGATTCACCTTTAACAAAACCGTGGGTGATCTGCATGTTAGCATGTCATTTCCCTACTATCAGACGGATATTTACGCGGCGTTTAAAGCCAGAGCACAGCGCGTCCTGAGCTTGTTTGCCACTGAGAATTTCCGGCATTCTTCGATTTTAGAGGATGATGCCTTTAAAGATGACCCGGACCGTAATCAGATCAAGGCCATTGTTAGCGCCGCGGATTTGGTGGTAGTGAACTTCTTGGGTCGCGTGACGAATCAGGAGCTTGAAGCATTCAGGCGAGATGTGGTGACCATTCAAAAGCGATTGAACGCCAGTGATCCGCGGGTGTATGTGACCGCGGTGGAAAATAAGGGCACGTTAGCGATTTTCAATAACAGAGGCTTACGGTAAATAGAGGCTTACAGTGATAATGAAAATTTTGGTAGTAAGAATAACGAAGCGTGGTGATTGACGACCAACACCAAGTCAACGGGGCAACTCCGCCGGCGGATCCAGCCACGACAATCGTGGCGTTCGGTCCAGACTTGATCATTGGCGTGCCTTGATCCGCGAATCGAAGTGAATGGATCTGATCAGGGATGAATAAGAATAAAATATATTTATTTTCAAGTCGAAGTATTTCCAAGATCGGGGACGTGCTGTTCGATTATGGCAACGTCACTTGGATGGCGGGACTTAGCGCCGGCATGGCCGCTAAGTATGTAGCGTTATACCAATCGGTCCAATCAGTCGTTTCCATCATCTTTAATTTATTCGGCGGAGCGGTGGCTGATAAAGCGAATCGGAAAAAGTTGATCGTCATGGCCAACGTTTTGAGCGGATGCGCCTGCATCATCATCTCGTTGTTCAATCAAACCGCCACCATGGCTTTGGGCATGATCGTGGTTAATTCATTCTTGGCGCTCATTGGCGCTTTCTCCAGTCCGGCGTATAAATCGATCATTCCTTTAGTCATGAAAAAGGATGATATCCTAAATTTCAACGCCAATATGGAAACGGCGATCCAGATCATTAATGTTAGTGTGCCAGTGCTGGCGTTACCTTTGGTGAAACTCGTTGGCGTTCGCGGCGCGTTGTTGATCGATGGGGTTTCGTTTTTCATCAGCGCCTTACTCAACAGTTTCATTGTCGCCCGTGATCCTAACACGTCTCGGGTTGGCAAACGCCCCGGCATTCTTGTTAGTATTTTCGATGGGCTCAAATATGTGCTTCATGATGCGACTGTCCGGCTACTGCTGATCGTCTCCGCGCTGATCAACCTGTTTCTGGCCGGCTATAATTATCTGTTGCCCTTTGGCGGAAATATTTTTATGGACAATAGAGCTTATGCTATGCTCCTTAGTTCGGGGGCGATCGGCTCGATCATTGGCGCGTTCATGTCTAATAAAATCAGAAAAAGTATCAGTGTCTTTTCATTGCTAGGCTGGTTGGCCGCCAGTGGTGTGTTTATTGTCTTGATGGCCCTGTCACCTAATCTTGTCGGCACGATCATCGCCAACGCGATTTTTGAAATCTGCTTGACGATCTATAACGTCCAGTTCTTTAGTATTTTACAAATGAGCGTGAACGATGAAATTCAAGGCCGGGTTTTTAGCGCCGTCTTTACGGTGGCGGTCTTGTTCATGCCGGTGGGCACTTGGATGTTCTCCGAGTTCGTTTCGATCCGGGCCAAATGGGGCTTCCTGTTTGCCGGCTTGGGCATTTGCGTCACGGCGCTCATCGGGATGAGTTACGAGAAAATCTGGCGGAAGAGTAGTCATTAGGCTGGTCCATGCGCGTTGTCGATGTTCGTTGATCGAGCTCGTAGAATTTAACGTTTCCTCTTGCAATCATTTTTTATTGAGCGCAAACGTGTTATCATTTGACTAAGAGAATTACGCCTAAAACAAATAGGGGCATCCGTCTAGTAAAAGAAGGGGTGCCACTTTTTTGAAGACAAGATCCGCCGGACGGATCTGACCGACGAGACTGATCAATGGAAAGGGGAGAGTGACTGAATGCCACGTTATCGGGTCACCGTCGCATATGACGGGACGAATTTTGCTGGATTTCAGCGCCAACCCCAGCAGCGGACTGTTCAAGGCACGCTGGAACAGGCCCTGACCAAAATGACAAAAGGCCAGTTTGTGAAAGTCCAGGGGTCTGGCCGAACCGATGCCGGCGTTCACGCCCATGGTCAGGTGATCAATTTCGATTATCCGAAAGAATTACCGCCACGCAATATGCGTTTGGCGCTGAACAGTTTGTTGCCCTTAGATATGGAAGTGGTGGCCAGTCAGCTGGCCGCGCCGGATTTTCACGCCCAATTCGATACCATTGGCAAATGCTATCGCTATCAAGTCAGTCGCGGGCGTTTCACCGACCCTTTTCGGCGCTTTTATACCGGGCACTATCCTTATCCTTTGGATGTGGCGCTGATCCAACAAGCGTTATCTGACTTGCTAGGTGAACATGATTTCACCAGCTTTGCAGCCAGTGGCGGTGTCATTAAAAATAAAGTGCGGACGATTTATCGCGCCACAGTCGTTGAGGATCCGGCTGATCATGAACTGACCTTTGAATTCATTGGCAATGGTTTTCTATATAATATGGTGCGGATCCTGGTGGCGACTGCTTTGGAGATCGGCAATGGCAGACGGGCGCCAGATGACTTTCAACGGCTGTTACAGATTGGTGATCGTCAAGAGGCTCGGGGCACTGCACCGGCCAGTGGACTTTACTTGGAAAAAGTTTTCTATCCCGGCGATGAAGCAGAGCTCACTAGTCTTAGCCAGATCGAGATCGTCAAACCGTTGGTACCCAAGCGGTTTTCGCCGGAATGGCGGCAGGAGCCAGATTGGGAGAACAAGCTTTAGGCGCAACCCCGACCAGGTCCCGCTTCAGTACAGTAGCCCTGCTTAGCGTCGCTTAATTTTGCGCTTCGACTATTTTATGGGGAAGTAACGTCCCACCATGAAAAGAAAAATAGTTAAAACTTTGGGATAATCACCGATTTTCATTGACTTCAGGGCTTATTTTCGGTAAACTAGTCGTTGGTATTTGTTTGCCCCACGATAGGCCCCGGAAATCTTATTGAGTGTCAAACAAAACATTATTTATGGAGGAATTTATCGTGCGTACAACACCTTTGGCAAAACCAGGCGAAATCGAACGTAAATGGTATGTGATCGATGCGACAGACCTTGTATTAGGTCGTTTATCTGTTGCAGCAGCGACAATCTTGCGCGGCAAGAACAAGCCACAATTCACACCTAACGTCGATACTGGTGACAATGTAATCATCATCAATGCATCTAAACTTAAATTAACTGGTAAGAAAGCAACTGACAAGTTGTATCAACATCATAGTGATCATCCCGGTGGTTTGAAGACACGGACGGCTGGTGATTTGCTGGCGAACAATCCTGTTCGTTTAGTTGAATTATCGATCAAAGGCATGTTACCTAAGAACACGTTGGGTCGCCAACAGTTCAGCAAGTTACATGTTTATGCTGGTGCTGATCATGAACACCAAGCACAGAAGCCAGAAATCTTAGACGCTTCAACTATTAAATAAGGGAGGAAATTATAGTGGCACAACAAGTAACTTATATCGGCACAGGCCGTCGTAAAAATTCAGTTGCGCGTGTTTTCCTCGTTCCCGGAACAGGCAAAATCACGATCAACAAGAAATCAGCTGATGACTACATGCCATTCGCAAGCCTGATTTTAGACATGAAACAACCTTTAGCTTTGACTGAAACAGAAGGCGCTTATGACGTTAACGTGAACGTTAACGGCGGCGGTTTCTCAGGTCAAGCCGGCGCGATCCGTCATGGTATCGCTCGTGCTTTGTTAAACGTTGACCCTGACTTCCGTAGCGTTCTAAAGAGCGCCGGCATGTTGACTCGTGACCCTCGGATGAAGGAACGAAAGAAGCCAGGTTTGAAAAAGGCTCGTAAAGCTTCACAGTTCTCAAAACGTTAATATTTCCAGCATATCAATGTTTCGAACACTCACTAGATTATCTAGTGGGTGTTTTTTTGCTATCTGGCTCGGTGAAACGGGTATTGAGCATATAAAAAAGAATTCCAGTGCGCTAACATGAAGCGACTGGAATATTCTGATTGGAATCGGACGAAATGAATTGGTTAAGCACGTTGAGCAACAACTATTTGCAAAAAAGCGGCAAGGATCGTTGCCATTTTTCGTAGGAAACTGGTCAATCCGCTACAACATCTTCAATATTGTAGTAATTTTTGAGCAGATTTTTCCATGAATTGATCTCGAATAACGCTAAGATGCTTAAGAGTTGACGAATTTCAGAATCACTCTGATACTCCGCGGGGGGCAAGACTGTGATTCTCTTAAAGAAACGGGACAAGACACAGGTGATAAGATCATCTTGATTGGGTTGTATAGAATCCAGATGATTTAGGGTGACCTGCAACAGGTCATCAGAGTCGCGTTCCAAAGCAAGGCGAAGGCAATTTCGTAATAAAATCCCGAGATAACGCGAGGTATAATTCTTTTCCTGATAATCTAGCATTTTGGCAATAGCTGAATTGAGGCTGCTAATGAGATGTTCGGTTTCAAATAGGTAGCAACAATTGGCAAACATGGATAACTCAAAACGCCCCCATGTCTCAACTCGGTCAAGGTGTTGTGTTATCTTTTTTATTTTAGGCGCCAGTTCGTTCAGGTGATCAATTTCGATGGGCAATTGATGTCGAGGAAGTTCCGCAAGATCGATTTCTAACAGTTGATATTCAAAATATAAGTCGCCGGTTTCTTGAAATTTCTGTTGAATTAGTTTTTCAGCCTGAGCACTTTCTTGGGGATTTTTACTGAACAACTGTTTAGTCAATTGACGCTTTTCGGAAAGATGATTTTCATTAAACAAGTACATATATTCATCGAGAGTGATATTCATTCTCTCCAAATAGCTGATGGCATATTCTAAACTTAACTTGGTATGACGATTTTCGAAGACGGCAATTGCACTTCGGGAGGAAATACCCTGCGCCAATTTTTCCTGGCTGATGCCGCGCTCTTTTCTTAACTTGGCAAATAATTCTGCATGCTCCATTTTATGCTCCTTTTTTGTTACATGACACTACAAAACAATCCATTATCAATTATATGTCGTATTATAAGCGAAAACATCAGAATAGCAAAGACAAGTATGGGAATGATGGTCAATGTATTATCAATTACTGCTGAATGGCTCTGGAAGCTGCAGCCAACGCGATAGGGGTACAGAACCACCAAGGGACGGCGAAATTAATATGAGCTTTTCATATTAGTGACTGATTTCTAGGAATATAAAGGTGAAGATGATGAATAAGTTACTAGAAAGATATCAAAGCGTTATTGAAACACGTTCTGACAGAGTTCTGCTGAAAACTTGTATAGGGGAACAGATGACTTATCGCGAGTTTGACCAAAAAGCGCGATCATTAGCAACTTATCTCGAAAAACGATTTGCGGACACTGCGATCGTTCCAATTCTGTCAACCGATAATTTGAATTATTTGTTGACAATGATTGCATGTTGGCTGACAGACAAAATATATCTACCTATCAATAGTAGTATGCCATCAAAAAAAATTGAAGCGACCTTATCATTGATCGAAGTTGATGCGATCCTAACAACTGAAGGGGCACTGCATCTGAAGGGGATCCAGCAAATACCATTGAGATTTGATAAAAACGGTATAGATGAAGCATGCAAAAGCTTTGACAATGATGTTGCCTATATGCTATCTACCTCAGGCACAACTGGAAATCCCAAAATGGTACAAGTAACTTTCGATAATTTATACTGGCTCTTAAAAGAAATGGCGAGCACCATTCATTTTGGAGAAAATGATACTTTTATTATCTCCACACCGCCGCAATTTGATGTGTCATTTCACGAGAGTTTATCCTTCTTATTCGGTGAGGGATCTTTGCAATTCTTAGCGGCTGGACCCCCCACGCATCAATTCAAGCAGTTAAAAGAGATGATAATAAATGGAGAGACTACCCATATTGCGTTGTCACCGACATCATTGAAATCGATTTTCTCCATGACCAAAGAAAGAATTAAGAATTCTAAACTGACAACTATTCTATTAGCAGGTGAAGTTTTACCCGTGAACTTGGCAAACCAAGTTTTGGCATTACTTCCAGATATCAGACTTTTCAATTGCTATGGACCAACAGAAAGTACCATATATGCGACTCAATACTGGATCAACGAACAAATTACAGCGAAAACTGTGCCAATTGGCCAGCCACTAAAAGGTGCCACGATTCAATTCTATCGTGGAGGGAATGTCAATGCTAGCCGTGGGGAAATATTGATTGGTGGTGAAGGTGTCAGTAAGGGATATTATCATAATCGTAGCTTAACTTTAGAAAAATTCATTGTAGTGGATGGGGTCCTTTATTACCGGACCGGTGATTTGGGACATCAGAAAAATGGTTTGATCTTCTACGAAGGTCGCTTAGACAGACAAATAAAGATAAATGGCATTAGGATCGAACTGGAAGAAATCGAACAGGCTATCCAGAAATGTCTGGCTGATTTTACCAATTTTAGTGTATTGAAGATGAACAATCAGCTGGTTTTATTTTCAGATGAAAATCTAGACTTTGCAGAAATTCAGGCTAGACTTAAACTTCTTTTACCGGCATACATGCTTCCAAAGCAGTATGTTCAGGTCAAGGACTTTAAGTTAACGCCAAGTCATAAACTAGATAGCAACTATCTAAAGAATGAATATGAAAAAAGATTCCTGCCAAGAAATAAGCTGAATAGGCAGGAGAATCAAATCAGTGCATTGATCAGGGGAATTTTAAACGAATCATTTTTGGCATCAACGGAAAATCTATTACTATTGCCTCGAATGGATTCTTTGATGCAAATTGAAATAATCGTTGCATTAGAGGAAAAATATCAGATTGATTTGCCGGAAGATTTTATCAAGGAATACCGAAGTATTAACGAAATAACTGATTTTTTACAAAAAAGTCCATTGGTAAGTACTAATAATGAGCTGGATTTTACCGAAACGCAATTAGCAAATGAATATGCGAATCTTAAAGCTATTCGTGACCTGAACACCGCGAGCATCCGTAGAACAACAGCTAGAAAAACCAATTCGTATTATTTACAAAAAGCCTATCTTGTCGATGATTTCAATCAAGTCCTAGAGCTTAAAGTCACGTTGCCCGAATCCATCAACTCGATTACAAAAATAGAGAAAATTATCCAAATACTCGTTGAGAATAACGAATTATTACGTGCGCAATTCAGCGATACGAATGATTTAATAGTTTATGAGGGTTATCAGCATATAGTTCCAGTGGTTTCGTCCAGTCTAATAGGAAGTTTAGACGAAAAAATAAAAAGCGACCTGGAGAAAAGTGTGAAGAATTGCTTGTTATGGGAGGTTTATTTTGCTGAAGATAAAAATGTGCTTCATTTCTTTTTCAATCATTTGATTAGCGATCAAGCATCACTCAATATTATTGAGAAGGATATCTTTAAAATTATTGAGGATAAACCAATCTCCAAGAATTCTTCCTTCACAGAATTTGTCGCATTCATTGATCGAAATAGCTTGATGGCAAGCCCAGCAAAGATTTCTCGGTTAGGGTTTGAAAATGTTGTTCAGGATAATTTCTATTCATTGGCCTATGATTCGAAGTCGAAGTATTTTAAGGTCAAAACACCTTATCAAAGTAACTATGAGAATATTGTTTATGGTAATTTTATTCTCTCAAAGTTAGTCTGCACGTCACAAAAGCAAGAATTTGTGTCGGGATCAACCATTATTGATCTGCGAAAGTTTTCGGATCAAGATTTTTCCGATGTGTTTGGTGATGTCCATACAACGATCCCGTTTGTTTTTAGGAAGACCGATACTGAAAGTCACTTCAACGAGACTTTCAATATTATCTATCGTTCATTTCTAGCCGGTGATAACGTCAATAACACGATCTATCAAACGTATCCATTTATTCCAGAAGAAATGAAAAAGTATGAGTTTTACCTGGATGATAACTTGAAATTTAGTAATAATTTTTTAGGCGCTATCCGTGAGAAAGATGTCGCATCAACGATCGAAGGTTTGGCACAACAACAGTCTACACTTGCGCAATTTTCCAAAACTAAGTTATATGTTACTTTTTTTCGGTGCGGTGAAGAATTGATTTTTATCCCTATTACCCAGCATTTATTAGATTTTTAACGATATATGGAGGTAGCTGGCACGCGGTCGGTTGACCAATCCATTTCGTCCGATCTCAGTCAGAATATTTCAGTCACTTCATATCGGAGCACTGGAATATTCTGACTTTTTAATTTGGCAAATTTGTCAAGGAACAGAGCAGTAAGGTGGCATAACATCGTGAGTTCCGCATCACCGCAGCCAGCCGTGTACTTGCGGCTAACGTAAAGCCAGCGCTGCTGAGGCCCTGCTCCCACTTCAAGATAGTCTACTTATATCATTATGAAACCCTTGGTCATTGTCCAAGTAACAATTAAAGGTCTGTAATTTGAGCTTGCCTTAAAGTCCAGACGAACGTTTATACTAGGGTCGTCAATAAACTGAAAATCTTTTGATGCAAATTGGGTCGAGCTTACTTGGTCAGCTAAGTATAACAATTAGCTATGATTGACCAAAATATATAGGTATTGGACAATTTGGCTGACTGTTATCATAATAGATTTAATAGCAACGCTGGGAGGGCGTATCAAATGAAAAGAAAATGGATCTTGTTTCTAGGAGCGTTAGTGGTTTTGATCGGCTTGTTTACCTTGGATATCAGCAAAAGTCGGCCACGACCGGCGGCTACGCCCGTTATGACCGCAACCAGTGCTAGTCAAGCCGTCACCCGTCATGAAAATTCCGCGACTGACCGAGACAGTTCTAGTCAAAAAGCCGCTAGTCAGCAGTCAACACATAATTCTGGACGTGTTTTGATCATCTACTATTCCCGCTCAGGGACGAATTATCCGGATGTCACGTTGAAACATGGGCATACCTGGCAAATTGCTCGGGAAATCGCTCAGGTTACTGGCGGCACACGCTACCAGATCCAAACCGCGCAGGCCTATCCTAAGAATTATCAGGCGACCGTGGATCAGGCCGAACAGGAACAACAAGATAACGCCCGTCCACGTTTAAAAGGGAAATTACCTGATGTGACGCAATACGAGACGATTTTCTTGGGTTATCCGATTTGGTGGAGTGATCTGCCAATGCCCGTGCGGACCTTAATGGATCAAATCGATCTGAATGATAAAGTGGTCATTCCTTTTTCGACCAATGCCGGTTCTGGCTGGGGCGATTCGTTGGCCACACTCAAAAAGCAATATCCTCAAGCTAAGTTTCAGAAGGGCTTTGAGATCGAGGGGGCGGAGGTTGATCAGGCGCACAAGCAAATCCGGCGCTGGCTGCGCGATTTAGGTTATTAACGGTGCGAGCTGACCTGGTCAGTTTCTGAGCATTAGCCTAGCTAGGATTTTGGAAATGCAGCTTGACTTTGAAAGTCTGGTATAGCTAAGCGAAAGAAGCTAGATCAGCGAACATGTTCCAAAAAGGGAGTGAAAGTATGCTGAAAAAATATCCTCTGGCCTTATATCTAGTTTGGCTTGTTGCTTTACTGCTTTTCCCGGCGCCATTGTTGCTCAGCTTGAATTTGGGCATGGGCGCTGGCGACACGCCGCAACTGGTTTGGATCGATTGCGGCGTGATCGCCTATGCTTGGTGGCTGTTTGAAGTTTTTCTGGCGACGCGGCCAACTTGGCTAGATCGACTGATCGGGTTACCGGCCTTGTACTTTGTCCATGCTTTATTGGGTGTTGGCGCCTTATTGATTGCCTTTGTGCATCGCAATTTTCTCATTTCTATGGGCGCGCAAATCAGATTGACGGGAAAAGTTGCTTGGTATCTGGCGCTCTTCGGCATCATCTATGCCAGCCTGTTCATGTCGGGCTGGTTGGTTGATCGCTTGCCTGTGATAGCTCGAGTCAAGGCCAAGCTGCAATTTTTCTTCAAGCATCGCTTATCGCTGTGGATCCATCGTTTGAATTTGGTGGTGATCCTCTTGATTTGGTTGCACGTTCATTTGATTGGGCGAATCAATCATCAATTGGTTTTTATGTTGCTCTTTGATGGTTATACCGTGCTCATTCTCGGTGCCTATTTGTGGCAAAAGTGGGTGGCACCTACCCAATGCCTGACCGGTCAAGTTCTAGCAACGCAGCGTCTGAATGAACGGACGGTTTTGATCACGTTGGTCTTTCGCGGTGCGCAACATCTGTTTCAAGCCGGGGATTTCTTTTTCTTTACATTTGAGGGAATTTCGCGGGAGGCGCATCCTTTTTCCGTGGTTAATCGGGCCGACGCCGCCGGTCAGCAGATTCAAATTCTCGTGCGTTCCGTCGGCGATGATACCCGCAAATTACAGCAAGTTGCTGTGGGAACGGTTGTTCAAGTGGAAGGTCCCTTTGGTCGCTTCGCTTCGATCGTTGAACAGGATCAGCGGCCGCTTGTCCTGATCGGTCTCGGTAGTGGGCTCGCGCCGCTGTTGAGTTTAGCGCGGACGTATTTAGGGACGCGCTCGATCCAAGTAATCTGGACGGTCAAAGATGATCACGATCGTTATTTTGCGACTGACTTAGCGGCGTTAGCAGACCCACAATTCAGTTATGTTATTCAAAATAGTCGTTTGCGCCCCGAGCAGCTTTCAACAATGATCAGTCCGGAAAAATTAGCGCAGGCACGATTTTTGATCGTGGGACCAGCAAGCGCGGTGCTCTCGATTAGGAAAATGTTGCGCCAGGCCGGGGTACCGCGTCAGCACCTAACGGATGAACGGTTGACCATGTGAGTTGCGACGGCAATAGTTCGTTCAAGAAAGTGAGGAGATTCAATGAAAATCAGTGGTAAAAACAGTATGCTCAAGCGAGTGCTTGCAACCTTGTTAGTGCTTGTGACGGCTACGGTCTTGGTCTCATGTTCGCAAGCGCCGAAAACGAGCCACAAGGGCACAACAACCCATGGCAGTAAAGCGACTAGGGTCAGGAATACGACAACAGCAAAATCTGCGACCGGTAGTAAACAGGTTGACACCAAAACAAATGATTACGGGAAAACATTGTTGGTATATTATTCATTAACCGAGACGACTGCGAAGCTAGCGCAGAAGATTCAACGGGAAAGTGGGAGTGACAGTATCCGACTGCAACCAGAGCATGCCTATCCAACAACGGATAATGATGCGGTCAATGCTTGGGTCAAGCTGCAGCAGCGCGATCAAAGAGCTGATCAATTGACGAATACGCTCCCTGATTTGTCTCAGTACCAGACAATCATTATCGGCTTTCCAATTTGGAGTGGCGACGTGGCCTATCCGCTCCAGTCGTTTCTGATGCAGAATGAGTCGGCGTTAGCCGGTAAGCGACTAGTTCCCTTTAGTACTAGCGCTCAAGCCGATGCGACGGCAGTCAAGCAAACCCGGCAAACGATCCAACAACTGGTACCCGATAGTCAAATAACGACTGGCCTTGATCTAACATCCAGTGTGGCCAGCGCCAATAGAATTGACCGTTGGTTGCAACGGGTTTTGCCAGCACAATGATTCTTAGTAAATAGCTGCTCACAATCAATTAGGAAATGACAGATTCAGAAATGTAACCTTAGGAAAATAATACGAGCAGTTTTGAGCGTTTGTTCGAAAGAAAATTGAAGCGAATAATTAATGAAAAAAATCAAGGACGAGAATTCAAGCAAAATCAAAATACGAAGGTTCAAGCAAAAGCCAAATTGGAAAATGGTATTTTTCTCAAAGTGAGGAAAGAAAGGACGATTTATGAAAACAAGTCAACGACGAATTTTAATGGGAGCAGTACTTTTGTTGGGGTTGAGCTTCGGCCTGACTGCCTGTGATACTGCGTCAAATCAGGGGAGTGCCAGTACTGACAGCCAAAGCGCTGCGACAGGTGACCGCATCAAAACGACCCAAACGGCGAATAAGCGTGTTGCCAAGGACGATGCTCAGATTCAAACGGCCGATAAATCACGGCCAACTCGAGTCATCAAGAATGGCACAAAAATCAAGATGCATTTCGGCGATACGGTGATCACAGGTGTTCTCAATGACAGTAAAACAGCCAAGGCCTTGATTGCGAAATTACCCTATACAATTCACGAAAGCCGCTATGATACCGATTTTTGTGGCACTGTCGATGCGTTACCTTATAACAAAAGTGAAGAGCACTATGGCTGGTTGAATGGTGACATCGACTATGCGACGGATGCGCCCTACTTCACGATTTTGTTCAAGGGTGAAGAAAATTCCGAGCAATATGGCTCTCAAGTCAATATTGGTGTAATCACGACGCCCTTAGCCAAAATCAGTAACTTAGAGGGCAGTTATGATGTGCGGATCGAACTTGATGAGTAATTGGTTGACGAATCGCTCAGCCTACCTAATTAGGCAAGAACGGGTATTATGAGTCTGTGGCATCATCGGTTTAGTATGAAAAGGAGAAATTCAAATATGGCAACAACTAAAGTGAAAGCGTTAGAAGCAACGGGATCGGCCTTCGCTACATTTCATCACACGGTGATCGAGCGGCGGGAATTGTGGGCTGATGATGTGGCGATCGACATTAAATATTGTGGGATCTGTCATTCCGACATTGCGCAAGTCGAAGGAATCGATCAGGTGTTCCATTATCCCATTGTCCCTGGTCATGAAATCACGGGGATCGTCAGCGCCGTTGGTCCTGCGGTCACCAAGTATCAGGTGGGGGATCGCGTTGGGGTTGGCTGTTTTGTCGATTCCTGCGGAAAATGTAAATATTGCCGCGCTGGTCAAGAACAATTTTGCGAAAAGGGATTCGTGTCGGTCTTTAATACGCCGGATTATCAAGGGCAGATCACGCAAGGCGGGTATTCCCAATCGCTGGTCGTCAAGGAACATTTCGTGCTCAGCATTCCTGATAATCTAGACTTAGCGGCGGCCAGTCCGTTGTTGTGTGCCGGGATCACGACTTATAATCCGTTAAAACGTTATGGTGTTGGGCCTGGTTCCAAGGTCGCCGTGATCGGCCTCGGTGGGTTAGGTCATATCGCGGTTCAGTTTGCTCATCAGATGGGTGCGGAAGTGACCGTCCTCGGCCATTCTGCTAGCAAACAAGCTGAGGCCAGTAAGTTTGGTGCCACAGGCTATGAGATTTTACGAGAGGCGGCTGATTTTGATCAACTTAGCAACTCGTATGATTTTATCTTGAATACGGTGGCGGTCTCCCTAGATCTAGACCAATATTTGAAATTATTACGTGTCAATGGGATTTTCTGTTTTGTTGGTCTGACAATGGACGAACAAAAATTCAACCTCTTCAGTCTTTTCAACAAGCAGGGGACTTTGACCGTCTCTAATGTTGGCGGGATCGCGCTGACCCAAGAGATGTTGGATTTCGCTGCGGCACATCAAGTCTTGCCACAAATCGAAATGATCGGGATCGACGATGTCCCGACGGCCTACCAGCGCATCTTGGCCAGTGATGTCCATTATCGCTTCGTCATCGACATGAGTACGTTAAAGTAAGTGGGCGGCTAAGAAACTATGATGATCGCGAGAACGTCTCTACCCGACGTCCAGTCGATCACCGTGGTTTCTTTTTTTACCTCAAGGAGAAAAAAGATCATGAAACAACTCAAAATAATTCTAAGTGGCGCAGTTGTACTGGCGCTTTTGGCGTTGATTCTCTTGTTCGTCAGACGACATAACCAGGCCTTAATTCGTCCGGGTGATTCGGCTAGCACGATCAGGTCGGAGGAAACGTCAGCTTCGGTGGCAGCCAGTGGTTCAGGCGATTCAAACGATTCGGCTGGTTTTACTAGCGGCAAGCAGTCGATCAAGGTGACAACGTTGTGGATCACTGAGGGCCAACAACGCTTGTATGGCCGCTTGTATCAGCCGACTCAAACCGGCAAAAAGCCAGTGGTGTTGCTGTCCCACGGGTTTGGCGGCAACCATACGCAGTTGGCCAGTTATGCCCGCGCGTTCGCCCAAAGAGGTTATCTAGCCTATGCCTTCGACTTCGCGGGCGGTAGTACGGATAGTCGCAGCACTGGGTCAACTATGAAAATGTCGGTTTTCACCGAACAACAGGATCTAGCGGCGGTACTCAAACAATTTAGGCAACGTGCGGATGTTGATCCTCAACGGATCTTCTTGGTTGGCGCTAGTCAAGGTGGGGTGGTCTCCGCCTTGGTCGCGGCGCAATATCCGCAACAGATCAAAGGAATGGCCTTGCTTTACCCAGCTTTTAGCATGGTTGCCAGTGCCAAAAGTCAGTATCGAACCACGGTTGATATTCCGACAAGGACCGAAATGTGGGGCACTCCCGTTGGCAAAGTCTATTTCCAACGGCTACTAAACTTCGATTTGTTAGCACAAATGAAGCGGTACGCTGGTCCTATCTTGATCATGCATGGTGATCAGGATGAGGTGGTGCCGCTGAAATATTCGCGGCAAGCGGCTAAAACCTATCCCCATGCCCAATTAAAAGTGCTTGCGGGCGCTGGTCATGATTTCCCCGGCGCCGCAGAGGGACAGTCGCGGAAAATGATTTTAGCCTTTCTAGAAAAAAATGATCGGCAATAAAAAAATCGTCCACCAAAGGCTTGCCTTATAGTCCAGACGAACGTTTATACTAAGGTCAGCAGTTAACGAAGACGCCAGTTTCTGGCGCTTAGTCATGATATCGGCGCAGAATCGTCGATCACGCGAAATCGTTGATCGTGGGAAAGGATGATAGCAATGGCACAAGCAAAAACATTGATTATTTATTTCTCGCTGTCCGGGAATACGAAACGGGCGGCGGAGCAGTTACAACGGAAACTTGGCGGGGATCTGTATCGGTTAGAGCCGGTGCAACCTTATCCTCAGGATTATCAGGAGATCATTACCGTGGGTGAGGCGGAGAAAGATCATGATCGTCACCCTGCCATCAAACAGGACTGGCCCGATCTCAGTCAATATGATGAGATCGCGGTGGGCTATCCGATTTGGTGGGGTCAGCCGCCGATGGTCATTCACAGCTTGTTTGACCAAGCTGACTTAAAGGGCAAGCTGATCATGCCGTTTGCGACCAGCAGTTCGACGCCATTGAGTTCGACGCTGACAGTGATGCGCCAGCTGACGCGGATGGCGGGTGCCACGCTGACGCTCGACTAGTCTGAGCTTGGGAGGACACTGCTGGTGAAAAGAAGAAGTTTAGTTTTAATAATTGCGGCAATCATTGGGTTGGTTGCGCTGGGAGGGGGCTTGGTCAACGTGGTCAAGCAACATGAAACAGCAACATCACGGCGTGCACAAACGCCGCGTCAGGCCTTAGTAGCGTCAACAAGCAAGAAAACAAAAACCAGTCAAGCGGAAATCGCCGGTCAATCGATCAAGGCGCCCCAACTGGGAAAATCGGCTGCGGCATGGCAGAATGGTGCCGGCACGGTTTCTGATGGTCACGATACGAATCAGGTCAATCAACCGACGCGTCAGCTCACGAAAACGGCCAAAAGTATCATTATCTATTATTCGCGTTCTGGGAGCACAGAGTTGTTGGCGAGTAAGATCGCCCAACAAACCAAAGCGGATATTCTGGAGATCGTCGTCAAAACACCCTATGCGGCCAATTATAGCGCTACGTTGGCCCGGGCCAATTCTGAGCGTGCGGCACAGGATTATCCCACACTGGATTTGGTGATTCCGGATCTAGCGCAATATCGTACCGTTTACTTAGGCTATCCCATTTGGGCGATGACGCTATCGCACCCAATGACGGCCTTCTTGGAAAAAGCGGGTGGTCAACTGGACCAGAAAAAGATTGCGCCGTTTATGACGCAAGGCGGTTATGGTGAAGGAGACAGTGTCCAGCAGATCCGTCAAATTTTGACACGGGTTGGCGGCCAGAACAATCGCTTTACCCGTGCCTTAGTGGTCGACGGAAATAAAGTGGATCAGGCCGATCAACAGGTGGCTCGCTGGATCCAACAGGTTGATCAAACTAATTGATTTACTTTCAGCAAGCAAATTTTCAGCGCCGTGCTATCGCACAGCCAGCAAGACTGGAAGATAGCTTTTTTTATTGGGTAAGTCCGTTTCCTGCGCCAACTATCGAATTATTTTCTGGAGATTCAAAAAAAGACTTGCTATGAAGTTCAGATCAAGGTTTAAACTGAACTTGAAGTTAAGCCAAATGGCAAATCGCCATTAAGCGTAGGATATCAAAGAATGAAATGGAGCGTACAAGGATGCAAACAGTTGAATTGAACAACGGTGTCAAAATGCCGGTCTTAGGTTATGGTGTTTTTCAAATTACGGATCAGCAGGTGGCGGAAGATTCTGTCATTGACGCGCTTGCGAGTGGTTATCGCTTGATCGATACCGCAGCCTCTTATGGCAATGAAGCCGCGGTGGGTCGAGCAATCAAGCGCAGCGGCGTTGCGCGGGAAGATCTTTTTATTACGACCAAGTTATGGGTTTCCGATATGGGTTACGAAGCGACCAAGAAGGCCTTCAATAAGTCGTTGGCGCTGTTGCAACTTGATTATTTGGATCTGTATTTGATCCATCAACCTTATGGTGATGTTTATGGCTCGTGGCGGGCGATGGAAGAGTTGTATCAAGCCGGCAAGATCCGTGCCATTGGCGTTTCCAATTTTACCGCTGATCGGTTGATCGATTTAGCCTTGAATAATCAAATCAAGCCCGCTCTAAATCAAATCGAAATCAATCCTTGGATGCAACAAAAAGATGAGGTTTCGTATTTGCAAGCCCATGATGTCCAACCGGAGGCATGGGCACCGTTTGCTGAAGGTAAGCATGATATTTTCAAAAATGAATTACTTACTGATATTGGTGCCAAGTATGGTAAATCAGTTGGTCAAGTTATTTTACGCTGGCTGACACAGCGGGGGATCGTGGCCGTTTCTAAGTCCTCGCGGAAGGAACGGATGGTCGAGAATATCAATAGCCTAGATTTTGAGCTGACTGCCGCTGAGATGACGCAGATCGCAACGCTGGATAAAAAAGAAAGTCAATTTTTCGATCATCGCGATCCAGCCGCAGTTGAACGTATTCTTGGACTGGTGCGGAATGTCTAGGTCGGCCCGACTGGATCTGGCGAGTTCTCTTTTCGGCATCGACTGCACACTTCGTTAGAAAAATTCCCGTTAAAAAAGGACGAGTGACTTAACCAGTCGCCGCCCTTTTTAACGAGATTTTTCAATCTGCATCGTTTTTAGTTGTCCATGATCAATACTAGAACACTGCAGATCGCTGTGACCAGTAGGACGGCGAAGAGACCGATGCTGGCGATTTTTAGCTGTTCCCGGCGTTGTGGCCGATCCTTGCGGGAATCGAGGGGATGACCGCGACGGAGGGCTAAGTAGGCGAGCAAGCCACTGCCGTTTTGACTGCCGGCGGCGAGGAAAGCCAGCAGTTTGGGGCGCGCCAGTCCACGGGCAGTCGCGTCTAAGGCCACTAACTGGCTGGTTAGATAACCTAAGAGGCAAGCCGCTAAAATCAGGGTTATGAGTAAGATCATCAAGAGCCAATTCATTTTTAAAATCACCTCAGATCAGTTTGATCACCAGATAGAAGGCACCGGCGATGCAACCGACTAGTAGCAGTAACAGCACCACGGTCAACCAGACTATCTGACTAAAGATAATGATCCCACCTGTCCAAATTAGGTTAAGTAGGAGTAAGAGTGCCAGCAATTTTCCGGTTTTGGCGGTATTAGTCGCGCTGACCCACGATCGTACCATTTGTTGATCACCTCGCAGTAGTTCATCTAAGGAGAGATGGTAGAGTTCGGCTAACCGCATGACGCGTTCAACGTCGGGATAGCTGCGAGAGTTCTCCCAGTTAGAAATCGTTTGCCGGCTGACTGCCATCATTTCGGCCAATTGTTCTTGGGACATGCCTGCAGTCATTCGTGCTTGCCGTAGTTGTTCACCAATAATCACCTTTTTCTCCTCCTTAGCTTAGATCTTAGCGGAAATTCTTAACTTTTAGTAGCAAATATATTTGACAACTAGCAAAATTCTGACAAAAAAGGGACAACGACACTTTGGAAAATTGCTTTTTTAGTGAATTTGTGAGGGTGAGCGCGAAATTCAATCATTTGTGGTGTGGCACTGTTTACCTCAGAAATCAAATTCTGGATGTTTCGCGAAGTATTAAAAATGGCAGATCAGTGTCGAATCTGATCTGCCTACGAAGATGATCGGGAAGTGATTCCTAGCCTTAGCGCCTGCGTAAAAATTGAGATCTTCTACGCGCGACTAGCAAGGACATTGCTGAATCTGCCAATGGCACAACGAGAATCAAAGGATCATCGACCATTCCTGACTTGCCAGATCATACTAAAACCTACTATTAGTGAAGGTTGATTTTTATCCGTTCTAGAGCAACGATGTCGGCTCATCAATCAAAATCAATTACTGGCATCGACATGACGAGTAGCTGCGCGCAGAGACCTAGTCACGATTTTCTCGACGTAAGCGTCGCAGGGAGCGAAGCAGTGGATCGCGCAAATGGAAGACCAGCAGTAGGATCAGGATCAACAAGAATAAAACACTGACCACGCTGATGCTCACAACCATCAGCGAATAACGTCCCCCAGTCACGATCATGATCACGGGGATCATGACCGCAATCAGAAAAATGGTTGGGACGCCAAACAATAGTAATTTGAGCCAAGGACCAGCAAATAAATGGGGATTCAGTTGTTCAGGCCGGTGTGTGTTCAACTCGTGTGTCAATGAAATCGCTAAAAGTCGCTCGAGTTGTTGCATCTGATCATTCGTAGGTTGTAGTCGATCAGTCTCCCAAGCCGTGATCTGATCAAGCGTTACCTTCATTTGCTGGGCCAATTCTGTCTGACTCCAACCTGATCTCCGCCGGGCGGCGCTGATCTGAACTCCGATAGTCATCTTGACTCCCCCTTTGCTCGTTTAGCATAGCATAGGCCCAGCCTTGGCAAAAGTAAAAGCGATTATATTGACCGTTTTATTGCGGCGTTATACGAACCACTCTATCAGTATGAAACGTTCAGATGATCATCAATAGCTCTGATTTTACTGTAACCACTTTTTGCCAATGGATCAAGGTTAAGTATTCGATAGGGATGTTGATCTGAGGAAGGCTGGTTGCGGACCAGCCGTTATAACGGCGTTATGAATGGTGAGTGCGTCTTGTGATTATGACTAGGTGAGTTGAGGAACTTGATCGTTAGATAGGCGACTTTTTTGGTCGTGCTCCTGGTCAGATATATGGACAGAAAAGTGGGGACGCCCTTGCTAAACGCCGGTTAAAATGAAATTTTAGCAGAAATATCAAAAAAGCGCTTGACGAATCGCCTGATCCAAGGTAGTCTGAAAATAATCAAGTAAAGGAGTGACCATCATGACCCAACTATCATTGACCCACGCGAAATCATTAAAATCATGGCAAAGCTGGCGTAGATAAGTTGTATTGATGGGAACTTGTACGTTATTCCATGGATACAACACTTTAGAGACTTTTCTAATGTTGTGTCTATGCTGACAAAGTAAACAATGGCCGCATAGATGATCTGATCTATGCGGTATTTTTATACCGCAATTGCCTTCGGGTAGTTGCTTTTTTATTGTTTGAAAATGGAGGAATAGCTATGGGTAATCGGCGATTAAGATATACGATCATTGGTTTAACATTACTACTGATCGGAGGTGGGTTTTTGGAACAGCACGCAGCAACTACTGACACCAAGACGAAAAGCACTCAGAAATCAGCGCAGCGCACACAAAAGAAAGTCGTGGGGATCTTGCAATATGTCAGTCATCCGGCCCTGGATCAGATCAAGGCTGGTGTGATCTCTGGCTTACGAGCGAGTGGTTATTCGGTAGGAAAAAATTTGACGATCAAGTTTCAAAATGGTCAAGCTGATCAAAGTAAATTGACGACGATGAGTCAACAATTGGTCCAAGAGAAAGCAGATGTTTTAGTAGGTATCGCCACGCCGGCCGCTCAGGCATTAGCTAATACAACGCAAACAACGCCGATCGTTTTAGGAGCCGTCACTGATCCAGTCAGTGCTGGCTTGGTTCAAGATATGCAAAAGCCCTGTGGTAATATCACGGGTGTTTCTGACCAGCCACCATTGGCGAGTATTTTAACGTTGGCGCGCCAACTGATCCCGGCGAGCAAAACTGTGGGGATCTTGTATTCATCACAAGAGGCTAATTCAAAGGCTCAAGTAGCCACGGCCACAGCTGCGGCGACGAAACTAGGTTTGAAAGTGATCAAAAAACCAGTGGCGACGACTAATGAGATCGCGACTACCGTTCAAGTGTTGGCGCGTCAAGTCGATTTTCTCCTTTTGCCATTAGATAATACCTTGGCTAATGCGATGAGCACGGTGGTAGCTGAAGCCGATCGACAACAACTCCCCGTTTTTCCAGCCGTGGATACGATGGTACGTCAAGGTGGGCTGGCAACGGTCGGAATCAATCAACGTCAATTGGGGATCCAAACTGGGAAAATGGTCGCCCAGATCCTATCTGGTCAAGCGCGGCCGGCAAAAATGCCGGTTTATACGTTTAAGCGTGGCGATCTGATCATCAATCAGGATCAGGCGCAACGCTTGGGAATCAAGATCCACGATGATTTGGCCCAAACGGCAAAATTTGTGACAACAACGAAAGGAGCGACAAAATAATGATCGTTTCAACGATTGGTCAAGGTTTATTATGGGCATTACTAGGATTAGGGATCTTCATGACTTTTCGGATCTTAGATTTTCCAGATATGACGGCTGAAGGGACCTTTCCCTTAGGAGGCGCGGTCTGCGTGACTGCGATCAGCCAAGGCGTACCACCTTTACTGGCTACTGTGCTTGGTGTTGGCGCTGGCATGCTCGCCGGATTGGTCACGGGACTTTTGTATACAAAGGGCAAGATACCTGTGATCTTGGCTGGGATCCTAGTCATGTCTGGTTTGAATTCGGTCATCCTGTTCGTGATGAAAAGCCCTAACCTAAGCTTACTTGATTATCCTCGTCTGCAAAACGCGTTCAGTGAGTTGCCGTTACCGCCATATTTCGATTTGGTGATCCTTGGTCTACTCAGTGTGGGTATCTTGGTAACCTGTTTATACCTATTCTTTCAAACTGACTTAGGCCAGGCCTACATCGCAACTGGCGACAATGAAAAAATGGCCCGTTCTTTGGGGATCAATACGGACCGAATGAAGATCTTGGGACTGACTTTGTCCAATGGTGTCATTGCCTTATCCGGCGCACTGGTGGCGCAAAATGATGGCTACGCGGATGCCTCGAAAGGGATCGGGGTAATCGTGATCGGCCTGGCTTCGATCATTATCGGTGAAGTTCTTTTTCATGAGTTATCCTTATTAGAACGACTATTGGCGGTCGTGGTCGGGAGCATACTTTACCAATTACTGATTTCTTTGATCATTTGGGCCGGTTTTGACACGACTTATCTAAAAATCATTTCAGCGACAGTCTTGGCAATCTGTTTGATGTTGCCACAGTTGCGCACTAAGATTCTCAAGACTAAGAAAGCGGGGCAAGTTTGATGGCATTATTAACCTTGGATAAGTTAACAAAAATCGTTTCTGGTGATGGTAATGGTGAAAAAATCCTATTGGATCACGTTGATTTGAGTTTGGCGGAAGGTGATTTCGTCACCGTTCTCGGCAATAACGGCGCTGGTAAAAGTACCTTGTTCAATCTGATCTCGGGAAGCTTGCGTCCGACTTCCGGGCGGATCATTCTAGCAGGCACTGACATCACCCAGGCATCAGAAGCGGCGCACGCGCGATTATTGTCACGAGTTTTTCAAGATCCTAAGCTGGGAACGGCACCGCGGATGACCGTGGCGGAAAATCTTTCATTGGCCGAATTGCGTGGGCAAAAGCGGGCGTTACGCCGCCGCTCGCTTAAGGAAAAATTACCTGAATATGAACGCCGTTGCGCGCAGGTCGGTAATGGGCTGGAGCGGCAACTCAATACACCGGCAGGAGAACTGTCCGGTGGTCAGCGCCAGGCGTTGAGTTTATTGATGGCAACGATGGTCGCGCCGAAGCTATTGTTATTAGACGAACATACGGCGGCGTTGGATCCTAAATCGTCAGCGCAATTGATGCAATTAACGGCTCAACTGATCAAAGAGCAGCATTTGACTTGTTTGATGATCACTCATCGGCTAGATGATGCCTTGAAATATGGTGATCGTCTGCTACTTTTACAAAATGGGCGTTTGGTCAAGGATTTGGATTCCGCTGCCAAAAAGGCGTTGACTCGCGCCGAGCTACTATCTTTCTTTAAAGCGACCATGTGATCCTTTCGTTGATCGGTGTGGCCTTTGATCGTGAGCGCGCGCACGATTGCCCTTATCCGAGAATCAGGACGGTAAATATTTTTTGATTAAGAAGTGATCATTCTCTTGGTACCGCTTGCTTTTTTGAGTTAGTTAGGGCACAATCTAAGCTGTAGCAATCGCAAATGCGGTCGTTGATCATGTGAAGATGAGGTGGCTCAAGATGGAACAAACGGTATCAGGAACGCTAACACCTACGAGTTTGATTTTAGATATGGGGGCGGCGTTAGGCAAAGTTATCTTGCAAAGTACAGGGACATTGCCAACAGAAGGGGCAGTTTTACTTTTCGATGGTGGTCAGCTACAAGCTGTGACACCACCAGCTGTTGACTTGGCTGCAGGTCAAGTCGGCGTCCAATTAATGCCACCACCAACAGTCACTGTCGCCGATGTTCGTGACTTTTGGCATTGGCGGCTCACTGGCCAGGCCACAGATCATGATCTTTCGGCAGCTGATCTAGCTTATGTTGAATTGGTAGAAACGTTGTTGCAGCAGTTAGGATTGCGTTATGATCTACGGGTCGTGCCTTCAGACAAGGCTACCTCTGAAGTGGCGCCCAAGAAGCCAGCGGCGAAACCACGTCATCGCTGGTCACGGGCTGTTGCCGCGAAAACCTTTTTTGTGGATCATGAACAGGCGATTGCGGAAGTGGTCTGGCGTAAGCGAAATGAAATGGTCATTAAAAAAGGCGCGCGCATGAAGGCGGAGGCGCCATTGAATCAGAACGGTGAATTAGGGTTCTCCGCCCGGTTCGCGCAACAGTTGCGGCAGGAACATCAAGGCGAGTTTACGGATTTCGTGACCACAACGGATATCGTGCTCAAAAGTGTTAATGAGGTGGGCCTGTTTTTATACTTCGCTGGAACGAATAGTTGGTTAGTGTTGAAAGATGCTGAGGGTAAATCGATCCACGATTGGACCGTGGTCGAGTAAACTACGGCGATCGCTGGTGAGGTGAAACGTGAAAGCGCTGACGTGACAAGCGTTCATTTCGTTGTTATAATAAACCTTGGAGTAACATTGTGTCACTTTGAGGAGGTCAGGGTTTGCCTAAAGAAACGTTTTTGAACTTGCCAGCGACCCGGCAAAAAGAGATCGAACAGCTATTATTGGAGATTTTTTATAATCGGCCGGTCAGTCAGGTCAAAGTCACGGAAATCGTTGAACGGATGGAAATGTCCCGCGGCGCTTTTTATAAATACTTTGAAGATCTGAACGATGCTTATCATTATACTTTGGCGCAAAATTCCAAGATCATTCGTCATGATATTTTGCGGAGTATCGACGAAAATCAAGAGGATTTTTTCGCGGGGATCGAGCATTACTTGGCGTGGTGTGGTAAATTGAAACCTAATACGCGTTATTGGCGGCGTATCAATTTATTGACTCGCTCGAACGCGGAACTGGCCGTGCGGGAGATCCAACCGGGACAGACCACGGCATTTGTCGATCGGGTGATCGAAGTTATTCGCAAAAATCAATTCAATATTCAAGATGATGATGAAATGATCAGTTTTCTCTATTTTATTTTGGAGATCATTATTGATTCTTTGACCGCGATGGTCGTCAATCATTGGGACAGTACTCAATTACTGCAAGATTTCCGTTATAAACGTAAATGGCTCGTGGGTAATCTAGGCTAGTTTCGCGTCGACACCGTTGCTGGCGTTATTCGTTTACAATTGATGATCGTGAAGGGTCTACTGCAGTTTCAGATCATTACCTATCAAATAGATTGAATTTCAAAGAAAAGTACAGGCGTACCGTTTTGAACACGGATACGCCTGTACTTTTAGTTTTGGTCTAGTAATTGTTGACGATCATTGAAATAGCGCCGATAAGCCAGATAGCCGGCGATGATCGCGCCGAGGCTGGTAGTCGAAAGGAGCATGAACGTGACTAGGATCTGATAACGGATCGCGCTGACGGGGTCGACCCCGGCGAAAATCAGGCCGGACATCATCCCGGGCAAACTGACCAGACCCATTGTTTTTGCGGAATCGATCGTTGGTTGCATCGCGGTTTTGATGCTTTCTCGCAAAATTGTGATCGCCGCTAATTTGATCGGTGCGCCGAGAGCCAATTTTTCTAGGATCTGTTGCCGCTGATCACGAAATTGACTGTGTAGATTGCGATAACAAAGCCCCACTGCGACCATCGAGTTACTGGCGATCATTCCGGTGATCGGGATCACTTGCGAGGGAATGAATTTCAATGACCCAGTCAGCATGATGATGCCCAAGGTGATCGTGGTGCTGATGAATAAGGCTGCGAAAGTCTCCCAATAATTACGATTGCTGTTAGGATTGCGTTTATAGGCGTTCCAAGCCGCGTTAAAAATAATGAAAAGACACATCAAGATCGTTAAGAAGGTGTTATTGATCTTGAAAATATATTTCAAAACGTAGCCGATCAGCGTCAATTGAACGATCGCCCGGAAGATACTCAAGAGAATATCTTTGTTTAAACCTAATTTTTCCCGATAGCTGATCAGCATAGCGACCAGCACTAGCGCGAAAGCAAAAACCAAAGTAACGTTATTCACTAATAATTGACTCATTTTTGCAAAGCCCCCTGACGCATTTCGATCAAATGTGCTGCCGCGGCGATCTCGGTCTCGTCGTGAGTGACCTGGATCAAGGTAGTCGCTTGGTGTTGCACATTCTTGATCAGTGCTTGAACGATGGTTTTGCTACGGGTATCAAGGCCGACAGTTACCTCGTCCAATAAAAGGACCTGTGGCGGGAAAACCAAATTACGGATCAAGGCGACACGCTGTTTTTCGCCGCCAGACAGGTCAATGATCTTTTTATCAAGGAAGGTCAGCGGCAGATCGACTAATTGTAAAAGCGCGCTGATTTTGTTCTCATCAAATGGGACGCCGCGAATTTGAAAAGGTAGACTAAGATTGTCAAGAACACTAGTATCAAACAAGGTCGGCTGTTGGAAGCAGTAGGAAACTTGTTGCCGATAAGTGGGGTAGTCATAATCGTTTTGATTTTTGCCATTGAAGCTGATCGTACCGCTAGTTGGTGAGATCAGGGAAGCAATCAGTTTTAGTAAAGTACTTTTACCACAGCCAGAGGGGCCACTGATCGTTAAGAAATCGCCGGCGGTCACACTTAGATCGACATGATGGATGATCGTTTGGTCGCCATCAGCGTAGCTCACATTTTGTAATTCTATAATGCCCATTATTTTTAACCTCTTCCTAAAAAGATACTCATACTATAACACAGGCCAGATTATAATGACTATAATCTGGCCTGCTAATGATCTTTTTTAGTCATTCCAGACCAAATTTACGATATCGCGATAGTTGCTCATCAATGACGCATATTGCGGTTGCTTCTGATTGTCATGTAAATGCTGGCGCATGGTGGTCAAGCGGTCGGTGATGATGCCATCTACGTTGAAGAACATCATCCGATTCAATGTGCTGGAGTCATTGACATCCCAACTATAAACCAATTGCTGGTGTTCGTGCGCCTGATCGACAAAGTCACTATTAAGTGTGGTGACTTCCATTGCGTAAGCGTTCATTTCCGTATTGGGAAAGGCAAAATTATAGGGCATGATATAGGCTGAAAATGTCTGGGACGATTCTGTCTTGACTGTGGCGATCGCCTGATAATCAAGGGATTGGACCTGCCCCTGATTTTCACGGATCCGGTTTTGATAGCGTTTTATGAAATTCTTGACTGCTGTGGGACTATCTTGACGGGAAACTTTGTACTCGATCAATAATTTTTGGTCAAGACGAGTTGCTTGGGCCAAGTAATCATCGAAACTAGGGATCTTGGCTTGGTGGCCATTTTCTTTGACCGTGATTTTTTGTAACTGGGCCAAAGTCAGATCTTGGGGTCGCTCACGCCGTCCCGCTAAGACCCGTAAGGTAGGATCATGGAAGCAAACATATTGACCATCTTTGGTTTCTTGAACATCCATTTCAATATAGTCAGGCTTTTTTGCGGCCGTTTTCGTTAAGGCTGGGATCGTATTCTGCACGCCATTGCCAGCGTCGACGCCCCGATGTGAGATCAATAAGGGCTGAGTGCTGGTCAAGTTCTTCAGATAGCCATAATTGAAAAGGCCAAAAGTCAATAAATAAAGACCACAGACTAAGCCGGTGAGATAACGCCAGAAGTGCGGGTGGTGGGGCTGATAGGTCGGCGGTAATGGCCGTGGAAGTGGTGATTGCATCAACAACAGTAAGACCATCGTGGTATAACTACCGAAAAGCAAAGTCACTAATGCGGTAAGTAACATCGTCAAATTAGCACCGATAAAAGCAAAATCGGTCAGATCGAACGCGGTCTGTAACCAGAAAAGTAGGCTGTTGAGAATGCCAAAAAGTGCACCGGCAAAAATCAAACCGACTGCGCCTTTACGAAAATTACGCCAATTATTCTTTCGAGTCAATTCCCAACTATGGTGGCGAGCGCTGGTCACTGATTCATCATAGAGGACCATCAAGGGGAGAACATATAAGTAGCGAAGGCCTAACCAAAGACTGATCAGATAGAGCCCGGCGATGATCCAGGGATACCACAAGTGGACGTCGATAAAGGCCATAATGAAATCCGGGATCACGACTTTTCCCAAAAGTGGGGTGGAGAAGAAACTACTCAAAACAGGTAACATCAAAATGAAGAATAAAGTCAAAAAGAGAAAAGTTTTAAAATTAAGTAATTTAAATTTGCGCCCAGCACGCCGCAATAATTGACGGAAATGGGGCCGTTGATCTTGGCTAAGATCATTGACGAACAAAATAAAAATCGTAAATTGCCAATAGACTAGTGCTAGGATCACCGCCAGCAATAATAGCAAAATAAAGACTAACCACGGTTTTTGAAACGCGACGGTGGTGATATTGGTATAGGATAAGTAGGCAACATCAAACTTGACCAAGAGCCAACTGGTCAGGCGCCGCATGGCCGTGACTAGGATCCCGACCAAGAAATTCAGTAAGACCGAAAAAATCAGGATCTGGGGCCAATAGCGCCAAAATAATCGATTACATTGTGACCAAAAACGAATACTGGGAAATAATTGCCGTTGCTTCCTTGCTTTACTCACTACCCCAACCCCCACTACATGACGACTAGCCATGTTATCAACTATTTCTTATTTTAGCATGTTTTCACGGGGATAAGTGGGTAAAGTATTGTAGCGCCGAAATTGCTGCGCTTAGCTTATTTCCATTCTAGACTGGTTTGCTGATGTAGCCCCAAAAGACTAGTCGCAGCGGTGATCAATCCGATCGAGGCACTGATGATCAAGTGTAAAGTTTTGCGCTGATCTGATTGTAGTAAGGCCCAAATAATGATTCCAATGAAAATGGTCATCAAAATGATCATTGCGAACTTACCTACCACGGCAGGCAAACGCCACCAAGCGTAACCGATCGCTAAGGTGATCAAAATAAAAGCAATCAAAAGAAAAACCAGCCAGAAACGAGGTAGTCGTTTGAGCAGGGCAATCAAACCAATATTTTCGTCATTTGTCATTAAGAGGCCAATGCTTGTTAATGAAAGTAAAGAAATACCCATTGAGATTTGCCTTTTGATCATGAGGAAACTCCTTCGTGAGATCTTATCGTTATTTTAATTATCCCTGAAGCACGTGTCACTGTCGTCCGTCGAAAGTCGCAGTTCCGTCATTTCTTTAGGCGGAGGTCACCTGATAAGTTGATTCAAACCAGTCAGTCTAGAGGGGTCAGTCTTTTTTTTTGTGGGCGGGCGCGGTAAGATGAATGTACGAGTTAATAGGAGGAAATCATTGTGTGGAAATTGCGCGGGTATCTGGGTCCTTATCGACAACAGGCGATTTTGGGCGCTTGCTTCAAATTCATTGAGGTGATCTGTGAATTGATGCTACCCAGTTTAATGGCGATCATCGTTGATCGTGGGGTCAAACAGCGAGATCAGGCCTTTGTTTGGCGTTATGGCGTTTTGATGATGGCGATCGCGCTGTTGGGCTTTGGTTCTGCTTCAGTCTGTCAATATTTTGCGGCTCGTTCGGCCCAAGGTTTTGGGACCGATCTACGCCGAGCGCTTTTTAAAAAAATCAGTGGTCTTTCATATCAGCAACAGGATCTATTCGGCACCGCGACCTTAACGACCAGACTGACCAATGACGTCAATCAATTACAGTTATGGACGGCGATGATGATCCGTCAAGTTTCCCGGGCACCTTTTATGATCTTGGGTTCTTTAGTGATGGCCTTCATTTTAGATTGGCGGTTGGCTTTGATTTTGCTGGTGGCGACGCCGATTCTCGGTGGCGTCGTTTACTGGTTGACCACCAGAATGTCACCGTTATATCGCCGTTATCAGCGCCAATTGGATCATCTTTCAGCGGTGGTCAAGGAAAATCTCAGTGGTGTTCGGGTGATCCGAGCTTTTACAAAAATGACGACCGAGGGTGAAAAATTTCATCAAGCTAACGATGAAATCACCGCTACTGGTCAACGGATCGGGCGGCTATCGGCGTTATATAACCCCCTGACCGGATTAGTGGTCAATTTAATGATCGTCGTGATCCTTTGGTCCAGTGGGACCAGGGTCGATCAGGGCACTTTAGCACAAGGCACAGTCTTGGCTCTGATCAATTACGTCAATATGATCCTCGCCGCAATCTTAATGCTATCAAATTTGGTTATTTTGATGACTAAGGCAATGGCTTCTGGAGAACGGGTCAATGAGATCTTGGATACCCCTTTAACAGAAGACGCGACAACGAGCGCAACGGTGCCACTGGAGTTGAGCGAGCCCACCACGGTCGCACTGGCTCAGGTCGATTTCTATTTTCCAGATCGGCAAGGCCAACGGGGTGCAGCGGTGTTGCAAAACCTGACTTTAGCGTTACATAACGGTGAAACGGTCGGGATCATTGGCGGGACTGGCGCGGGGAAATCTACTTTCTTGAATTTGTTGCCGCGATTTTATCAACCGAGTCAAGGTGAGATCCGCTTATTTGGTCAAGATAGTCGGACGATCCCTTTGCATCAATTACGTCAATTGTTCGCGATCGTTCCTC
Organism: Lapidilactobacillus luobeiensis; assembly: GCF_024345205.1. Classification (GTDB taxonomy): domain Bacteria; phylum Bacillota; class Bacilli; order Lactobacillales; family Lactobacillaceae; genus Lapidilactobacillus; species Lapidilactobacillus luobeiensis. The sequence goes on from NZ_BROC01000012.1 coordinate 71,732, forward strand.
AGGAAACGATGCTTTTCACGGGAACGATCCGGAGCAATCTGCAATGGGGCGCAGCCCAGGCAAATGACGCGCAATTGTGGCAGGCCCTAAAGACGGCCCAAGCGGCTGAATTCGTTCAGGCCTTACCGGCAGGTCTGGATGCACCCGTCGAACGCGGGGGACGGAATTTCTCTGGTGGACAGAAGCAACGTTTGACGATCGCACGGGCGTTGGTCAAACAAGCGCCGCTTTTATTGTTGGATGACGCGACTAGCGCTTTGGATTATTTAACGGAAGCAAACTTTTTGCACGAGTTACGACAACAATCTTGGAAAAAAAATACGCTATTGGTCTCGCAGCGGATCGGTACGGTGGCACACTGTGATCGAGTGATGGTTTTGCGTAACGGCCGGTTAGTTGGCTTTGACACGCACGAACGTTTATTAGCGACGAATCAGTTTTATCAGGAATTAGTGGCGAGTCAATTGGACCAAGATAAGGTAGGTGCGAAAAATGCCAGTCTTTAAACGCTTATTGAGCTACTTCGATCAAAAACGTTATTTATTTGGCGCGGCGGCGTTACTGACCGTTGGCGCGGTCGTGGGGACCTTGATCGCACCAGTCTTGGTCGGGCAAACCATCGATCAATTGGTGGGTCGTGGGCAAGTCGATTTTACTCAACTAAATCAAGATCTCTTACTGCTTTTGGGACTTTACTTGATCAGCAATCTTTTTCTCTGGCTCGCGACTTGGTTCTCTAATACAGTTGCCTATACTGGAGTCAATCGCTTGCGGACGCGATTGTTTGCAAAAATTGGTTTATTACCGCTTCGTTTCTTTGATACCAATCCCCATGGCGATGTGACCAGTCGATTTGTTAATGACGTGGAAGTGATCTCAGATGGTGTTTTGCAAGGATTATTGACAACCTTGCAGGCGATTTTTACGATTGTTGGCGCGATCGTGATCATGGTCAAACTGGATTGGGTGATGGCGTTGATGGTCTTGATCACGGCCCCCTTGTCTTTCTTAACGACCAGAGTGATCACGACTCGTTCTCAGGGCTACTTCAAACAACAAGCTGATGATCTGGGCACGTTGAATGGTTATGCGGAGGAAACGATCGCAGGACTGAAGATCGCGCAGGCTTTTCAACAAGAGATCCCTAGCCAGTCCCACTTCGAAAATTTGAATCAACAGTTGTATCGGACGGGGTTCAAGTCGCAATTCATTTCTTCCTTTGCGAACCCATCGGCACGGGCGATCAATAATATCATGTACGCGATCATTGGTATGGTCGGTGGTTTGCGTGTGATCAGCGGTCAAATCAGTGTAGGCGAGATCTCGAGTTTCTTGATTTTTGCGACGATTTTCGGCAAGCCTTTCAGTGATTTTACCAGTTTGACTAGTCAATTTCAGTCGGCCTATGCTTCCGCCAAACGGATCTTTAAGATCATTGATCTGACCGAGGAACAACCTGATCCCGATCCTGCACAGACGATCGCGGCTGTTCGTGGTGCGGTCGCTTTTGATCATGTGGCTTTTAGTTATGAGCGCGACCAAAAGTTGATCACAGATCTGAATTTGACGGTCCGTCCAGGGCAGCAGGTGGCGATCGTTGGTCAAACGGGCGCGGGGAAAACGACGCTGGTCAATTTGTTGATGCGCTTTTATGATGTGACCGCTGGGAAAATCACCTTGGATGGCGTAGATATTCGCCAATTGACACGACAAAATCTACGTCAACAATTCGGACTCGTTTTGCAAGATACTTGGTTATTTGCGGGTACGATCCGCGAAAATATTGCATTTGGCAAGCCCGACGCTGATTTAGCCACGATCAAAAAAGTTGCGGCCGAAAGTGGTGTCGCTGAATTCATTGAGCAACTCCCGCAGGCCTATGATACTGAGTTGCAGGCAGCCACCGACAGTCTTTCTGTGGGGCAACGCCAACTTTTGACGATCGCGCGGGTGATGCTGGCCAATCCGCCCATGCTGATCTTAGATGAAGCGACTAGTAATATCGATACTTATACTGAGGTGAAGATCCAGCAGGCCTTCAATAAGTTGACTGCAGGACGAACGAGTTTTGTGATCGCGCACCGTTTATCGACGATCCGTCAAGCAGATCTGATCTTGGTGATGGATCACGGCCAGGTGATCGAGCAGGGCACCCACCAGGAACTGTTGGCAGCGCAGGGTTATTATGCGCGTCTATATGAGAGTCAGTTTGCACCAGCCTAAACGGCAAAAAAAGACTGTGATCTTGGCGCTGGTCTGCAAATAATCCGCGTCAGGATCGAGTCTTTTTTATTTTTTAATAGATTATTCGGTAAAATTATCTGGGCTCACTTAGTCACGCTCTGGGTCATAGCCGCGGCGATCCGCGGCGGTGATCGCGCGCAAAACATGCGCTGGGTTCCCCACAGCGATCACGTTTTCAGGTATGTTTTTGGTGACAACACTACCAGCGCCAATGATCGTGTTAGCGCCGATCGAAACACCAGGAGCAACAGTAACCCCACCGCCTAGCCAAACATGATCGCCGATCTTGATCGGCTTGGCATAACAAGCGCCAGCTGCGCGTTCGTCTGCATCCGGCGCGTGGTTAGAGGTGTAAAGACTGACCCGGGGTCCGAATAAAACCTGATCACCGATCGTGATCGTGGCACCATCAAGCATGATGCAGTCAAAGTTAGCGTAGAAATCATCGCCGAGACTAATGTTGTCGCCAAATTCACACCGAAAATCAGGTTCGAAAAATGCGTTGCGACCAACTTTTTTGAGTAACTGACTCAAAAGAGCCTGCCGAACAGTGTCTGGTTGACCAACACTTTGATTATAGGCATTGGTTAACTTGACCGCATGAGCTCGCGCCGCAACTAATTGTGGGCGCAGGTCATTATAGATCGCGCCGCTACGAATTTGGTCCCGTTGTGTTGCTAGATCTTTTTCCATTTGAAAATCACCTACCTTTTCAAGCCAATATTAGACCACAAAGCCCTGACTTCAAAGTAAAATCATGGCAAAGTAACAATAAATAGAATTTTAGCATTGTCTTTCCTTTAAAAACATGATATAACATTAAACGATTTATTGTAATGGTAAAAGGAAGTTGGTGTTGGCGTGGTAACAGGTTCAGAATTAGCAGTTGGTGAAAAGATCAGTGTTCGGAAAAGTCAGGATGTCCCCCTGAGTTTCAAAGGCACGATCACCAAAGTTTATGAGAATTCGGCTTTGGTTTCGATCGATAGTTTCGATGATCAGTATAAAGAAGTGGTCGCCGATCTGCAGAACAAAACAGTCGTTGGATTCAAACATATTCGTTTGGTAAATAAAACTGAAAAGTAAGCCATCAAAAAATCTGAGTTCGCCACTTTATGCGGTCAACTCAGATTTTTTAATGGACCCGCTGCTTTGATTCAGCGAAGAACTGATGGCGTAATCACATATGCATCTTCATTTTTTCGTAAGAACTCATACCACCGAGCCAAAGATCTTTCATTTCAACGCCACGTTCATCGGCGAAAGCCTGCATCATCTTGTGATGGTCCATCAAATCGTATTGAACTTTTGGCTTTTCAGGATCGAAGACCTCCAGTTGCGCCATCATGCCGCCATCTTCGTGTTCCAAAATATGACAGTGATACATAAAGACCCCAGTTACATTGAACCAAACCTTGATTTGAACGTGTTCGCCAGGATTCAGGCTGACCACGTCTTTGAGCCCAGTTTCGTTAGGATAGGGGGCGTGACCATTGCGGGAGATCACCTTGAAGCCCGTGCCGTGCATATGGAAGGGATGGATCATACCGCCCATTTCATCATTGGTATTCTCGATGTCCCAGATCTGACACTTATGCCAAGGCATGCGATAGTCGATTCGATCCATCACAAATTTTGTCCCATCGATCATGACCGCTTCATCCATGCCGGATAAAACAACTTTTTTGATCGGCATTTCTGGATCGGCGTCTGGAACGGCTAAATCTAGCAAATGTTCCGGCAGCGGCCGTGAGTCGGGCTGAAAGTCTTGGATCCGGAAAGTCAGTAATGGGGTTTCGTCAGAGTATAGCGTCACTTCATCCCCAGGCTGATATTGACCAAAATCAACGACGAATTCCTGCCGCTCTGCGCAAGTGATCATCACATGAGTCAAGGCGACTGGTTCGGGCAACAAACTAGCATCACCGGCGATTTGGACTAGGGGTAGGTCATCACTTAAATGCAACCGCCACTCCCGCCGATTGGCACCATCGAGAATCCGCAGCCGCACCTTTTGCGTCGTGACATTGAAATAGGGGTTGACTGTCCCATTGACCAGTGCGGTTGGCCCTTGTACCCCATCGGGATCATAATCCGCCCGATAATCCCACTGGTTATCCTCGTGAAAACGCCGATCCTGCAAAATGACGGGAATATCATCCACGCCATAATCACGAGGAAGTGGCAAACTGGCTTCGTGCGCGTCTTGAACGATCGCCAGCGCCGCTAGACCATGATAAACTTGGGCCGCAGTTTCCGGGCAGGGATGGGCATGTAGCCAATTCGTTGACGCCATTTGTTGAACTTTGAAGGCTACATCTCGACTACCATCAGGATAAACTGGCGCGTGACAACCGCCGTCCTCGATCGGGCCGGGAATATCAAGTCCGTGCCAGTGAAATGTGGTCAGCTCAGGCAAATGATTGACCAAATGCAAGTGGATCGTTTGGCCATTTTGGAAAACCGCCGTTTGTCCTAAGAAAGGGGCATTGAAGCCCCAAGTTTTCGTTGGCGCTCCAGGCAACATTTGCACCGAACCAGTTTGCGCCGTGATCGTGTAATAAACATCGTTTCCTTCAACACGATCAGGTTGCAACAGCTCCGGGATCCGCAACGGCTGCGGCGCCGTCTTCGAAGTTTCTAATGGGACATAACCCCCGTCATGGGTGTTGAATGCAGGTTCATCGAAAAAATAATCAGTATAAGTTTTCATCAAAATACCCCTTTCAACGATCATTCAATTCTAATGTCATGGTACCGCAATCATCTGATAAATGAAAGCCAGACCAATTTCGTGGCATCGTTTGGAAACTGTCCAGTTCCTATTCTTAAACCTGCGCTTGATTGCAGGTGTGGGTGGGTTTGGATGGGGACGCAACCGCCTCAGGACGTTTGTCGTGGCTGGAACGCGGTGGACACTGTTTTGAGCCAATCCGCAAAAGGCGCGGCTTGTCTCAAAATCAGGTCTTTGTCTAAGTGGCAAAGCCACAAAGACAAATTTCACTGCTGAGCCACACGCCCTGAGGCGGTTGCTAGGCAAAATTACGCATATCTGAAATATAGACGTAGTATGTTACGAAGTGCTTGTGCAAGCTAGAGGTCAAAACAATCGCCCGCTTTTGCGGTGGTACGGCAACACCAACGGATTTCGATTAGGAGGTCGGGACATTTTGCGTAGGTTGAATATCTCACCGTTTCCATAACAATCTATGGGTGGAAACCAATCGATTCAGTTGATTCACTGAAAACCAGGTCTGTTCATCAGATGGGCTGCTCTGGTGTTGCCAATTTAAAGGTTGTGACCATTAACCATGGTCGTCAATGGCGTGGATCCTTATAAGCTTGCCACAGCTTACTAATTGGCGTGAGTGCTCAAACGGTTGTTAAAACGTTGAGCGGCTGGAGCGGAGCGTGGCGTTGAAACGTGCTCCACACAACTGACTTCTGCGCTTAACTACGCCAGG
>NZ_BROC01000013.1 GCF_024345205.1 Lapidilactobacillus luobeiensis
TGCCGCTTAGAATAAGGCTCAGCTTTGAGATTTTCGGTGTACTTCCGAAAAGCTCAAAGTGATGCCCACAGCGAGCTCACCCGCCCCACGCAACGCAGCCCGTGGCCAACGTTGGAACGGATGTTTACAGCAAGCTCACCCAGAACCACGCAGTGCCAGCCGCGGACAAGTAGCTTTTGGCATCCTTGTTACAGGATTCGAGCGCCAGTTTTTCCTTTTTACTCTTGACTTTTAACAAGTGGCTGGCTATGATAACCTTAATATCATGCCGATTCGGTCTAGAAATTAGTAGCTGGCATAGGTCAACAAACAGAGAGTGGTGGGATGCTGAGACTGCCATTGTTGCTTGCTAGTGAATGGATTCTAATGTGGTCAGTGGCGTCTGTCCTGACGGTGGTCGAAGCCTTAATTCGATTGAGTTGATCCTGCGCGCTTATAGTGTGACAGGGTAAATTAGGTGGCACCGCGGAAGATCGTCCTATTGCAATTTGCAGAGGACGGTCTTTTTCTATATCGTCAGAGCGCGGCTTGATGGCAGGATCAAAACATGATCAATCGTGATATCAATAATGGAGGTTTTAATATGGCAAAGAAAGTTATTCTTACAGCGGATCGACCAACGGGGAAATTACACATTGGTCACTATCTAGGTTCATTAAAAAATCGGGTCGCCTTGCAAAATTCAGGCGATTATCAAACCTACGTGATGATCGCGGATGTGCAGGCACTGACAGATAATGCGCGTAATCCGGAAAAAATCCGTAATAGTTTGATCCAAGTAGCATTAGACTATTTGGCGGTCGGTCTGGATCCAGAAAAGTCAACGATTTTGGTACAGTCGCAGATCCCGGCTTTGAATGAACTGACGATGTACTATTTGGATTTGGTCAATGTGGCTCGTTTGGAGCGAAATCCAACCGTTAAAACCGAGATCAAACAGAAGGCGTTCGGACAATCGATCCCGGCCGGCTTTTTGGTTTATCCCGTCAGTCAAACTGCCGATATTACAGCGTTCAAGGCGGACACTGTGCCCGTCGGAGATGATCAAGAGCCGATGATGGAACAGGCTCGGGAAATCGTTCGTACATTTAACACAACTTATCAAACGAATGTTTTGGTCGAGCCGCAAGGTTATTTTCCGCCCAAGGGACAAGGGCGTTTGCCAGGACTAGATGGTAACGCGAAGATGAGCAAATCCTTAGATAACGCGATTTATTTAGCGGATACAGCTGACGAACTACGGCAAAAGGTCATGTCGATGTATACTGATCCGAACCATATCCATGTGGCAGATCCTGGCCAAGTCGAGGGGAATATGGTCTTTACTTATTTGGATGTGTTCGACCAGGATAAGGCGAAGGTGGCTGAACTCAAGGCAGAATACCAACATGGTGGCTTGGGAGACGTTAAAATCAAACGTTACTTGAATGATGTTTTGGATGGGGTGCTCGGCCCGATCCGACAACGTCGTGAAGCCTACGCTCGAGATATTCCCGCGGTTTACGCTATGTTGCAACAAGGAAGCGCTCAGGCAAATGAGGTCGCGGAGCGGACATTACAAGAAGTACGGGATGCGATCGGGTTAAACTATTTTAAATAGGGGAGCCTTTTCGACATATTGCTAAAAGTTCCTTCAGCATTAAGGGGCATTCTGAAGTTAAAGAGGCTAAATTATGGCAAAAGAACTAGCATCATTGATGAAAAACGAGTTGGCTGACGTCCAGCCCTCGGCGATCCTACAATTTGATAAAGATGTTTCCCAGATTCCTGACATCGTGAAGTTAACGTTAGGAGAGCCAGATTTCAATACACCTGATCATGTCAAAAATGCCGGTGAGGCTAGCATTGCTGCCGATCATAGTCATTATACGCAATCACCTGGCTTACCAGCTCTGCGACAAGCGATCGCGACATTTCTAGCTGATAAATATCAAGCGCATTATGACCCGAACGATCAGATCATTACGACGATCGGAGCCTCAGGCGCGATCTATGCCTCGTTGACCGCGATCTTGAATCCCGGCGATGAAGTGATCGTACCGATCCCGACGTTTCCGCAGTATCTGCCGATCATTAAATTGAACGGGGCAACACCAATTTATATCGACACTAGCGTTGATGATTTTATTTTGACACCGGAGAAATTGGCGGCGACCTTGGCTGCTCATCGTGATAAAGTCAAGGCGATCGTATTGAATTATCCGACCAACCCGACTGGGGTCACCTATCGCCACGACCAGTTGGCTGCCTTTGTTGCGATTTTACGGCAATATGATATTTTTGTGATCAGTGATGAGATCTATAGTGAGTTGACTTATGGGGAACCTCACGTCTCGCTGGGCGCGTTACTTCCAGAGCAAACACTGTTGATCAATGGGGTCTCTAAATCGCATGCAATGACCGGTTGGCGGATCGGTTATGTTGCTGGCCCAGCCGCTGTTATCGCCAAAGTTGGCTTGGTCCATCAATTGACGGCGACAGCTGCTGCAACGATGGCTCAAGAGGCAGCCCTAGAGGCCTTACAGGCAGGTCCGGATGATGGTCTTCAGATGAAAGTAGCCTATCAAGAACGCCGTGATTATTTAGTCAAAGAATTAAACAAATTAGGCTTTGTTACAGCAGAACCAACGGGTGCTTTTTATGTTTTTGCTAAGATCCCGGCACGTTTCGGTCAGGATAGCTTGGCTTTCGCTTATCGCGTAGCACGTGAGGCCCGAGTCGCTGTTATTCCCGGCTCCGCTTTTCCTGCGGGAGAGGGTTATGTCCGCATCAGTTATGCTGCTAGTCTGGCAAAATTACAAACGGCCTGCCAACGCTTAGCGGCGTTTGTCGCAGCCAAATGAGCTTAAAGGGTTGCTAGGGAAGAATAAGAATTGATCCCAATAGGCCTTGATCAGAGACTGGCACGGTGATCATCAAGTTTGATCGATCTGGTTTTTGATTTGAAAAATTGATTAAAGTAAATAATAAGGAGCAATCTGAATGAAAATCCAAATGTATTCTGTTCGTCCTGATGAACAGGCGGCGATCCAAAACTGGGCCGATCTTCATCAAGCAACGATCACCACGACGCCAGAACCTCTCACTGAGGCTACTGTGGACTTGGCGCAAGGCAGCGACGCGGTTATTCCAGCTCAACATGGTGCGATCACGGCACCGGTCTATCAAAAACTAGCAACACTGGGGATCAAGATCATTTCTCTACGGATCACCGGCTATGACATCATCGATTTTGCTAGTGCACAGGCCAATCAGATCCAAGTGACCAATGTTCCCGCTTATTCGCCACGAAGTGTGGCTGAAGAAGCATTGACCCACACCATGTTATTGTTACGTCATTTGAAAGAGACGCAAACACGCATGGTCCAAGGTGATTTCTCTTGGGGTGGATTAGAAGCTTTTGAGATCCATAATTTAACCGTTGGTGTCCTCGGCGCTGGTAAGATCGGGGGTACTGTGGCACGGATTTTTAAGGCTTTAGGCGCACGTGTGATCGCCCATGACCTAGTACAACGCCCAGAATTAGCTGACACATTGACTTATGTTAGTTTTTCTGAGTTACTGACGCAAAGCGATGTGTTGACGATCCACACTAATTTGACCCAGGCAACTACCAAAATGATCGATGCCGCAGCGTTACAACAGATGAAAACGACGGCTTTGTTGATCAATTGCGCGCGCGGGCCGATCGTGGATTTAACGGCCTTACAGGCGGCCCTTGACGCTGGTATGATCGCTGGGGCTGGCTTAGATACGATCGAGGCTGAAACAGGGATCTTTGGTGTTGATCTGCGTGGTCAAGACCATGATTTACGGCAAGTCAATGATCTGTTGGCCCGGCCGAATGTGTCAGTTTCACCACACATTGGTTTTTACACGGATCAGGCAGTTAAAAATATGGTCGAAACTGCTTTAAATGATGCGGAGATGTTATTCCAAGGACGGTCTTGTGAACATCTCGTAACTGGCGATTAAGACGGCCCCTAGCTCCTTTGCATAGTGATCATGAGAAAACCGCCTAAGATCTATTTTGATCTTAGGCGGTTTGTTCGGCAGTAAATTGAAGATATCAAAAAAGTGACCAAGCATAACGGCGTTACAGAGAATAGTAGACCAATTAGTAACGGTAAGTTTTTTCGACAAGTTAAGTTCTACTAATTATTCGGTCAAACCGCTTTCTTTTTCCTAGGTACATGCTAGAATATGGTACAAGGAACTAATTAGACGCGCATTTGACTGCGGAGAGGAATTTAAAGATGAAAAAAACGACGACAAAACAAGGTTGGCTGATCGGACTAGTTATTGGGTTGGTCGCTTTGATCGGGATCATGATCGGTATGTATAATAGCTTGGTTAAATCTGAACAGGCGGTAGAATCACAGTGGAGTCAGGTCGAAACGGTGTTACAACGGCGTTATGATCTGATCCCAAATTTGGTCAGCGCGGTCAAGGGCAGTATGAAACATGAAGATAAAGTGTTTAGCGAAATCAGTTCTGCACGTAAAGCCTATGGTAGTGCGACGACCACAAGTGAAAAAATCAAGGCTAATGCACAATTGGATCAGTCTGTGGGTACATTAGTCAACGTGATCGGTGAGAACTATCCTAAGCTACAATCCAATGAGAATGTTCAAACTTTGATGACCCAATTGGAAGGGTCGGAGAATCGGATCTCGGTGGAACGGCGGCGTTATAATCAAACAATCGAGTCTTATAACAAGTCCGTCGCTACTTTCCCCAAAAACATTTTGGCTGGGATGATGGGCTTTCAGAAGAAGGCTTATTTCAAGGCGGATACCAAGGCGAGTACAGCACCGGTCGTTGATCTAGATGATTAGGGTCAAAAGACTACTAGCGACCGTTCAACATGTTAGACTTCTAAGCTTGATCGGGACGCTCTTGCTAGGCTTGATTTTGTTTGTAACGCCGCTCAAAACGGTGGCGGCGGCATTACCGAGTCAGCCGACGCACAATTATTATGATCAAGTTGGTCTGCTGACTAGTACGACCAAGGATTTGGTCGTTCAGAAAAACAATGTTTATGATCGTTCTACGCAACGGCCACAAATCATGTTGGCCGTAATCAAAAGTACGGATGGGGACAGTATCGATAGTTATGCGCCAGATCTTTTTTCAAAATGGGGTCTGGGGCAGAAAAGCCGTGATAACGGTGTGTTGATTTTGTACGCAGTCAATGATGGTCAGCGTAATGTGCGGATCGAAGTTGGCTATGGGCTGGAAGGTGAGTTAACAGACGCGCTATCTGGCCGCATTTTACAACGGTCAAAGAGTAAATTGAAGTCCAGTGATCCCCAACAAGTCAATCAGGGTCTACAACAGGTTTTTAATAGTGTTGCGACTGTGATCGACAAAAAATATGATTTTAAAAAAGATAAGAATACTTTGACAGATCAGGAATACCAACAATTGCGTCATCAGCAAAATGAGGCAGATGATCAGCAAGGCGGCAGTCTTTGGACCATTGTCGTGATCGTCGTTGTCGTGATCGTTCTGATGGGTGGCGGCGGTCGTGGTGGTCGCGGCGGCGGTGGCATGTGGTGGCTTTGGGCCTTGTTGGGTTCTGGTAATCGCAATAATCACGGCGGATTTGGTGGCGGCGGTGGTTTTGGCGGTTCATCCGGTGGTGGCTTCTCCGGTGGCGGCGGTTCATCTGGTGGTGGTGGCGCTTCGATTTAGCCGAGGGTTCTAGGAGGATTTATTTTGCACGATTTAACAAAGGGTAAACCAATCACGCAGATCATTTATTTCACGATCCCTCTGCTGATCGGGAATATTTTTCAACAGGTCTATACGTTGTCCGATACGATCATCGTTGGGCGGACGATCGGGGTCAAAGCGTTAGCAGCAGTTGGCGCAACAGGTAGTTTGTCATTCTTGATCATCGGGATCGCTCAAGGCGCGACGAATGGGTTCGCGATCATTGCCGCACGGCGTTATGGGGCGGGGGACCTGAAAGGGATCAAACGGAGTTTTGCGACTAGTATTGTGATCAGCGCCGCACTCTCTGCGATCCTTTCCGCGATCAGTATGACGTTTTGTGGTCAGATCTTGCGCTTGATGCAAACGCCAGCAGATATCATCAATGATTCGTATACTTTTTTGGTGATTCAATTTGCAGGTATTTTTGTCATTGTTGCTTATAACTTATTCGCGAATATGATCCGCGCCATGGGCGATAGTCGGACGCCATTAGTTTTTCTGGTCATTGCGTGTGTGATCAATATTGGTTTAGAGTTGTTGTTCATTGTTGTCTTTAAGTGGGGGATCGCCGGTGCTTCTTCTGCGACACTGCTAGCCGAATTGATTTCTGCAGTGCTCTGTTTGATCTATATCTACCGCCGCTTTCCATTGTTGCAAGTCCATCGGGATGATTTCAAAATTTCCAAGGCTGAGATCAAGGAACATTTACGGTTAGGGTTACCGATGGGGTTTCAGTCTTCGATCATTGCCCTGGGGCAAGTCGTTTTGCAATTGATGCTGAATACACTAGGGTCTAATGCAGTTGCGGCGTATACCGCGGCTGGACGGATCGATGGGTTGGCGACGATGCCAGCGATGTCATTCGGGGTGACGATGGCGACCTTCGCCGCTCAAAATCTGGGTGCGCGCGAGTTCGGACGGATCCGGACTGGGGTAAGACAAACCTTGATCGTATCCGTGCTTTTCTCAGGGGTCACCGGTCTGGCGATCATTTACTTTGGCCGGCCTTTAGTCAACCTGTTCATCGGCAATACGCAACCGATCGTAACGGCCACAGCGCAAACCTATTTCCATTTCAACAGTAGTCTATATTGGCTGCTGGCGATTCTGTTCGTTGTGCGCTATACTTTGCAGGGCTTGGGGCAAAGTCTAGTCCCAACATTGGCTGGGATCATGGAACTATTGATGCGGGCGTTTGCTGGCTTGGTTCTGATCCGTATGTTTGGTTTTGCTGGCGCGAGCATGGCCAACCCACTGGCGTGGATCGGTTCCTTGCTTGTTCTGATCAGTTCTTATGTGCGAACGATGCGGCATTTACGTAGTTTGGAACGTGACCCAGAGCAAAACCACGATTTCCCCGGAACCTTACCTCAATAAGAGATAAAAATAGTCAAAACAAAAAGGACTGTTGCACACTGATTTCTCAGTGACAACGGTCCTTTTTTGAAACATGCTGCGCGCAACTGACTTCTGCGCTTAACTACGTCAGGCTTCCGGAAGCACAACCCGCTTCCAAAATCCTGACTAGGTTAATGCTCGAAGTCAACCCGTTGTGCTCCGCACTTTTTTTGAAACGTGCTGCGAGGTGCAGACCGCTGCGCCTTAAAGTATCTGCTTGCCAAATCTGCTCCGCAGCTTAGTCAATCAGATAAATTAATGCTCACGCTCTAACCGCACCTCTGCGCACTCTGATTTGAAACGTGCTCACCGCCCCAGCTCCCTGTACTTAGCTACGCAATTGTTTCGGAAGCAAAGTTCGGCTTCCAAAGCAATTGCTAGGCTAGTGCTCGGCAGCTACCCGGGGTGGCTCGCACTCTGACTTGAAACGTGCTGCGCGCAACTGACTTCTGCGCTTAACTACGTCAGGCTTCCGGAAGCACAACCCGCTTCCAAAATCCTGACTAGGTTAATGCTCAAAGTCAACCCGTTGGGCTCCGCACTCTGACTTGTGTAAGGGCGATGACCCCGAAAATAAAACGTCTAATCTTGGTCGATCAAATCATTATCTTGGTCAAAATAACTTAGGCTAAAGCGGCCAGGAATAAAGCGGCTTTGCGTATATTCAAACATTTGACCATTATCACTGAACACCAAGTCTTCCATAACGCCAACACAATTATATTCACCTAGGTCAAGTTGCTCATAATCGGCACTGGTGGCTGGCATTACGAGGAAACTTCTTTTGGCGGCGATGATCTTGAAATTTTCTTCACGAAAATAATCATAGATCGAGCCGGCAACGATTTTTTTAGAAAGGGGCGGGATCTGCTCAACTCTAAAGAAACTATGATCCCAGATCATAGGTTGACCATCGAAAATCCGGATCCGATCGACTAAATAAAGAACTTCATCAAGTTCAAAGGGTAATTCCGGCGCCAGTTCAGGAGTCACGATGATTTTCTTGAAATTAACGACTTTCGTGTTGGCCATTAAGTGATTACTTTCTTTGATGGCACGTAAACCATTGAAACCACGAGCGCCAAAAGACCAGCGAGGACCGCTGAAAGACTCCAAAATGACCACGCCACTGCCTTTCACACTATACACATAACCGCGGTCGCTAAGTAAGGCGATCGCGCGCCGAATCGTATTTCGGCTAGTCTGAAACTCTTGAGTCAATACGCTTTCAGTTGGTAGTGTTTTTTGATAGATACCAGTATTGATCCGATACTCGAGTTCCTTGTAAATGTGATGAAATTTCCTTGCCGCCATCCTAAATCATCCTTTGTGTGATTATTTGAATTGAGAAATGCTTGCCGATAGACTCGCCCGATCTTGGCGTCAACGCTGAGATTTTAGGGATAAGTCAGTAGTCTCACAGCAAAATCGCTATGTCATGATAGCATTGCTGTGAATAGGTGTCTAGACTGCTTGGCCCCGATCTTTTCAAAATAATACCGAAAACCAGCTCCGTTGCTGGTAGTAAAAACCGCAACGGAGCTGGGTCAGTCGAAGCTAACCTTCTTGATTTTGCGCGAGTAGCGACCCTGCCAATCGTTCGGCCAGAAACTGACCGATCTTAGTAGCGCCACTTGGTGAGAAATGCAGATGATCACCACAATCATAAGCAGGTGCTAAGATCGTTGGATCAGTGGTCATGGCTACCTGCTCAGCCAGATCAAAGGCGTTGGGCAAGGTCATGATATAGCGGTTGACTGCTTGCCGGATTTTTTCTTTGGCCGGGGTCCAAGACAATACATCGAAGTTTTGCGCTCCCTTGAATGGCGTGATCGTCAACGGAATGAAACAGATACCGCGACGCTGGCAAACATGGTACAACTGACTGATCCCCCCGATCAGTGCAGCTGCTGTTGGTAGCTCGTGTTCAGGCGCGCCGGCTCCCGGATGGAATAGATCATTGACGCCTTCCATGAAAAGGACCACATCCGGACGACTACAAAGCACATCGCACATGAAACGTTCCTTACCCGCGAGACCAAAGCTATCATTCCAAGGCGAACGTGAATCACCGGCACGCAGTAACCGATTGCCAGAGATCCCAGCGTTGAAAGTCGTGATCTGTCCCGGAGCTTTTTGATAGAGTCGTTGCGCCAGCGCGCTGGTGAACAACCCCTGATTGATCAATGAATCGCCGAAGAAAGTGAGTGTTTGGATCGCCTGTTTAGTGGTGACTTGAATATTATCGACCCCGTAGAAATAGTTACGCTCCAATAAACTAGTGGCACTGATAACATTGACCAAATAATGATCTAAGGTGCTGGCCAGTGAATTGATCTGCCCCTTGGTATTGGTCGCGATAAGGGCCAAATAAAAGGGTCGGCCGGCCTTCAAGGGAAAATGGACGGTATCGCTCCAGAGCGTTCGTTCTGCAGGGACAAGTCCCTGCTTTTGACCAGCAAAAGTGAGTGTAACGGCATCGCGAAGGTCTGGGGTTGCGGCGATCTGTAAAGATTTGATCTCTAGCGGCACATCATCATAACGATTATTGAGTTCAACACGAATTTCCTCCCCCGAGACATTGTGTTGGTAACAAGTGATCTGTTGTGGCACTGGCCTGAATGCTAAGTTATGAAAATTGGAAAAGAGATGTTTCCAGACGATCGTTTGTGGCATGACACTCACCTCCTCGCTAGTTCGTTGTCGATCAAAGTTGTTCCTCAGCCGAAATAGCTGGTTGTTCCTCAGTTACCGTTTTCCGAGCGAGCACCCGACCATAGGCATAAGTCGTTCCTAAGGCGAGAACAAAGGCGCCCGCCATGATCATGTAGTGCCATGGCCAGAATTGCGCAGGAATGATCACGAAGGATAATGGGCCGCTTGGTCCTAAAGAAACAGCATATTCCTTGAAGACCATGATCATCGCGCCGGCAAGACCAGCTGTTGCGATCGAGCAAACGAATGGATATTTTGCCGGGATCGTGACCCCAAACATTGATGGCTCTGTTACTCCTAACAATGCGGAGGTGCCAGCTGAAACCGCGATACTCTTTTGCTTTTTGTTGCGCGCCAGCAGGGCCATGGCAAAGTCAGCACCAGCCTCGGCAACACAGACGATGGTAATGATCGCCAGCATCGAACTCTGCTGAGTCGAAGCAATCAATTGAATATTGACGGCAATGAAGGCGTAGTGCATACCGGTGACCACCAGTGGCTCCCATAAGAGACCAAAGAGCAATCCGGCCAATATTGGACTAGCGTTGAAAAGCGCCATCACACCATCAGTGATCCAAGTCGCGATTTGATTCATCACTGGTCCGATCACGAGGAAAGTCAAGAATGAAGTGATCAAGATCGCCACCGGTGCGACTACGATCAATTGCAGCACATCAGGAACAACTTTCTTCAACCATTTCTCTAGGAAAACCAAGACCCAGGAGGCGACTAATGGTGGTAATACAGAATTCTGATAGCCTAATTTCATGATCCGTAGCCCAAAAATGTTCCAATATTCGGGTTTGACCGCGCCGGAGATCACACTGGCCATTTGAGTCCCTGTCAGTAGGTCAGCATTGATCAGGACCAATCCTAGTAAAATACCCAGCATCGGATTCCCGCCGAATCGTTTTGTTGCTGACCAAGCGACTAAGACTGGGATATAGGTAAAAGCAGTATTGGCGACCATCAAGATCATGTCGGCCAATCCCTTGATCTGTGGATAAGTGACGACCAGAGCTTTAGGGCCAAAGATCCCCGCTGCGGTCAAAATATTACCAACACCTAACAGGATACCTGCGCCAACGATAGCTGGTAATAAAGGAATGAAGACATCTGAGAAAATCTTTAACCCCCGTTGTAAGAAATTCTCTTTGGATTCTTCAACCTTTTTCAGTTCTTCTTTGTCGGCTTGCTGCAATCCAGTTTGTTGTTGGACCACCGCGAATACTTTATCGACCAAGCCGGGACCAATAACAACTTGAAATTGCCCGCCAGCCTTGAAACACCCCTTGACCAAGTCGATTTCCTTAAGCGCGGATTCATCGATCTTGCTCTCATCTTTCAAGACAAAGCGTAGACGCGTCACACAGTGAGTCAACAGTTCAATATTAGCGCGCCCACCAATAGCAGCAACGATCTCTGTTGCTGGTCGTTCTAAATTTTGGGCCATTTTTCTCCCCCCTCGGGATATAAACGAAGCCAATCAGAAAAATAAAAGTGCTAACGAAACAAATAATAAAAGAATAAGAAGATTAAACAGATGACATCACTTGTTTAAACAAATAATACAACGATTTATTTCTCCTGTCAAAAAAAGCGCTTTATTCGCCAGCTAAAAAAGGAATCGATCAGTGAATAGCCGGGTCAAGTTTGGCAAGGCCAGTGACCGTGAAACAGCGCTGGACAGGCAAAAGTAGTCGAAAAAAATACGCTGAACCTTCAGCGTATTTCGAGTGGTCATTGTTATTATTTCAGGAAAATTCGTGGTTAAGGCAAATCATTACCAGCAGCTAAGTATAGGTCATACCACTCGGTTCTGGTCAGTTGAACTTGATCCGCCTCACAGATCTGCGCCAAGCGACCAGGATTAGTTGTTCCCGCAATCACTTGGACACTAGTTGGCAAACGTAAGATCCAGGTCGCGGCAACGGCATTGACATTGCTCGCATATTTTGCTGCCAACTTTTGCAGCAGCTCATTGACCTTAGGAAATTTAGGATTATTGATGAAAACCCCTTCGAAGAAACCATACTGGTAAGGGCTCCACGCTTGGATCGTCATGTTATTCAAACGCGAATACTCATACAGGCCCCCATCATGATCAATACTACGTGCATCACTCATATTGGTGTGGAAACCAGCGTCGATCATTCCGGTATGCATCAAGCCCAATTGTAATTGATTGATCACTAAAGGTTGAGCGACGGCTTGTTGGAGCAATTCAACTTGAGTAGGATTGAAGTTACTGACGCCGAATTCGCGGACCTTACCATCTTTTTGCATTTCAAAGAAAGCTTCAGCAATCTCATCAGGCTCCATCAGGGCATCAGGCCGATGAAGTAAAAGAAAATCGACGTGATCAAGTCCCATTCGTTCAAGGCTGCCATCAAGGGCCGCTAGCAAATGATCTTTGGAGAAGTCATATTGATCGTGACGGATGCCGATCTTGGTTTGAATCAAAATGTTTTCACGATCGATCGCAGAAGCGGCTAGGGCATCGCCGAAACGACGTTCAGCTTCACCATTGCCATAAACATCAGCGTTATCGAAGAAGTTGACACCATGACTAACAGCGGTCTCCAAAAGTTCGACGACCTGAGCGGTTGTTTTTTCCGGGATCCGCATTAACCCCAGAGCAATCTCTGAGGCGTTGATATTATCTAAACCAATACTTACTTGACGCATGAATAAGTTCCTCCTTTTAAACTCGACTAAGAATGATCGTCCTAGCAGTGGTGATAATTTGTGGTTGTGCTAATTGCCGAAACTCGTTGAACCAATAACCAGGTCTCAAAGCCAATGGTTGGCGGAGCGCGTAGACCGTCAATTCATAATGATGGTCTTGGTCAGGCGGTTGCGGGCCAGTATAACGTTGATTGATCCGCGGATCGGTTTCAGCGACTAGTCGCCCCGCAGTGCTATTTCGACCTTGGACCAAGTTCTCCGCACGGGTCTGACTGATGTTTTCCGGGATCTGTCTGAGGTCAGGGGCCAAGTTAGCGGCTAACCAGTGGATCCAGACGAAGCCGCCAACAGGGACAGCGTCATAGTCTAATAATGTTAACGCCAGACTGACCGTTTCCTCAGGGACATCACGTAGATCGATCGGTGGTGAAACAACAGGGTACCCCCCGATCTGTGCAGTTATTGGTGCATATTTGCTATAAAGATCTGGTAAATAACCTGAAGTAGTTAAGGGTACGGATATTTCCATTCAATCATCTCCTTATAGGATGGCAAGATGCGTTATAATAAAACTGAGTAGTCAAGCAATGAAACTGCGTAAAGGATGAGTGATCATGAAACCTGAAGAACAATTAAGTACCGCAGTCCGGGCATTATTGGCCCAATGCCGCGAACAGATCGCACCGCGACAACTAGCCATTGTCTTTTCTGGACCAGATTCATTGGTATTAAATCCAACTGCCTCAAAAATTATACGCAATCAAGCGAACGACTTAACTTTGATGGTACCCAACCCACGTTTCGCTAACTTTATTGTAGCGCATGAATTGCTACATTTACAACAGGAAGCAAGCCAAAGTGTTCAAGTTGGTCCCGTTCGCGCGCAAGATGAACAATTGGCCGATTTTTTAGCAATGTTGGGCCAGGTTATTTTTGAAACGATCCTCCACCAAGCGATGCGTCCACGGTTGCTAAAAATGGGAGTTTTGGATCAACCGACCCAAAACGCGATGCGCGAATATATTAGTGCCAATTTAATGCGTGAGGATCAATTTGCGCCAGGTGATGAAGGCACTACCGTGATCGGCAATGCGTTACAATTTCTTGATGCCTTGACGTTATTAGATCCAGCTACGAGCGCTGATACGACCTGGGCAACTGATTTTCCCAATGCTTGGGCCTTGGCTCAAGCGATGCTGACGGGCTTTGTGGACCGACCGCTGGTGACTAATCGACAATTGCGAGCTAGTCTGTTACGGACATTAACGATTTTTAAAGCGCGCCAACTAACTAATTCCATGATCGATCTAAATCGTCAACTTAGTGTGACCGCAGTTTTATCGAGTCGGGAAATGAAGTTAGCGGTCAATCAACTTTTTCAATTGTATCACCATCCAGACTATTCGGAGCTTTATTTGGTGATCGGTAAAAAAGACGAGCAATGCGTTGGTGTGATCGAAGTTGCCAAGGAGCAACAAGACCCTGATCTGATGCAGCAACTCTATGCCCGATCGATCGGAGATTTTGTTAAAGCTTACCAGCTGCCTTATGCCTCCCGAGACGCGCACTTCTTGCCGGCGGATTTCCCAGGTGAATCAGCATGACGGACATCAACGAATTGATCAAGGCGATCCAACAGGCACAACATCTTGTTTTCTTGACTGGGGCGGGGGTCTCGACTCATTCGGGGATCCCCGATTATCGTTCAAAAACCGGCCTATATGCGCATACGGCGGATCCGGAATATTTATTGAGTCATGAAAATCTACGTGATCATCCTGACGATTTTTATGAGTTCGTGACGCAACGAATGTATTTTCCTCAAGCGCGACCAAATTTGATCCATCAAGAGATTGCACGGCTTTGTAACGCTAAGGGAGTGTTGATCACTCAAAATGTGGATGGTTTGGACAAGCAAGCTGGTAATCAACAAGTGATCGAGTTTCACGGAGATCTCTATGACCTGTATTGTCAGAAATGTGGTCAGTCTGTGAGCTATCCGGAATTTGCCCATGATTATCATCATGCGACTGATGGTGGGGTGATCCGGCCAAGGATCGTGTTATATGGTGAGTCGATCGCCCAAGCGACGCTCTTAAATTCGGCGCAAGCGATTGCTGCTGCTGATCTATTGTTGATCGTGGGAACTAGTTTTCGTGTCTATCCTTTTGCCCAACTGATCCAATACCGGCAAGAAGGGGTACCGATCTATGCGATCAACCGCGAGGCGATCGCGGCTCCAGAAAGTGTTCATTTGATTCAAGACGATGCCCTGACCATTTTTACAGAAATTCGAAAGGAATTGAGTTCATGTTAGAAAAAGAACGTCAAGAGATCGATCAAATCGATGCCCAATTAATGCCTTTACTGGCTCAACGGCTTAAGGTCGCGGGACAGATCGCAAAGGTCAAACATCAAGATCATTTACCGCTAGTTGATCGGCAACGCGAAGCGGCGATCTATGATCAGGTCGCCCAACAAGTGACGACCGCTCAGGCTTCCTATGTGCAGACGCTTTACGCTGATATTTTACTAGTTTCCAAACAGTATCAAGCAAAATTGATCAAACAGTGGCAAGATTCGGAAAACAAAGGTTAACTTCTGGTAGAGATCATGGGCAAAATGAAAAAGAACGAAACTCCGGTTAGTGAGTTTCGTTCTTTTTTGCAGGGGATCACGTGCTCACGCGTCATAAAAGCCAAGAATGGCGATAGCGATCATGATGAAACCGACCACGATGTATTGCTTAGTGCTAAGCTTTTCCTTCAAGAAGATCCGTGCCAAAATGATCGAGACGATACTATAAGAGGCGATCATTGGCGCGGCAATGATCGATTTGGTAGCCATTGCGCCAACATAAAAGAATTGACCCAGTGTTTCAAAGATCGCCGCCAGCCCACGGTATTTTTCTTTGAAAACATTGACGGTTTCTTTTTTGACAAAGTGGAGATAAAGCCAAACTAAGATCCCAACGAATAGGAAGGTCAATTCGTAACTCATATTGGCCTGATCTTCGGGCAGGATTTTTTTATAATCCAGATAGACCCCATCCAGATAAGTCCCCATGGCATCAAGGAGGGCATAAATGACTGGAAAAATAATCGCGATCGCGCTGATCCGGTATTTCTTATCGATCTTAGCACCGCTGGCCTTAAGCTCTGCATCTGCTTCCTGTTTTTCAAAAACACCCAGGAGAAACATTCCGATAATGATCAGAAAGACAGCAGCCCATTCCAGTGGGGCCATATTACCGTGCATGAAGAAGAAAGAAAGTAAAACAACGAAGGCACCTGACGAGTTGCTGATCGGGCTAGAGATCGATAATTCGATATAACGGAGGCCAAAGTAACCAACGGCCATCGAGAGGATATACATGGAGGAGACGGGCAGATAAATAAGTAGATTCCGCCATTGGTAATCAATACCTTGATAGACGCCATAATATAAGATCGCATGTAAGCCCATTACGAGACCGACCATGATCACAGTCTTCAGCGCGCTGTACTGTTCTTTTTCATTATTGCCGATCTTATAGAAGAGATCAGCTGTGCCCCAAGCTAGTAAGGTAATAAGTGCTGGTAAAAACCACATAGATGAGTTGCCCCTTTTCATTTCATTAACTTTTTGTAAACATCTAGAATAGAATAGCGAATCTGAGTGGTGGCGTCAATGGTCTAGCGCCTTTTTTTGTTGATAAAAAGACTTTTTGGTCATCCGTTAGTGTGCTTGTTTGATAGTGTCGAAATCCCAAAGCTGGTGCTCCATTATCTTTGGTTTTCGATCCAGGAGCGATCGCTGATTGATGGATGTGGGGAACGCTGTGTTTTGGCCATGCAGGATTTTTTAGGCAGTTAAGCGCTCTGACTGACTGCCAAGTTATATCAAATCGGCATGGAGACTAGTGTTTTTGATCTGGATTCAGTTCAGGCCCAGCCAGCGTATTGATCTTCACTGGCAATTGTCTTAATAAATAAAAAGCAAAAAAACAGACGTGATTGGCGTCTGTTTTTTTGCTTTTTTAGGGGAGGAAACAAATTAAGCGTTTTGGTCGACCCGTTGCTCATCTTTGGCTTTTTGCACGATCGACAAAGTTGTATCCTTATCGAAGAAGTGAGCTTTGTTCAAGTCAAAGCCAAGTTGCATTTCTTCGCCAGGTTTGTGATAATCACGAGCATCTACCTTGGCAACATATTCAGTATCACCTGATGTTACATAAAGCATTGACTCAGCACCAAGTAATTCTGAAACAACGACCTTGCCATTGACAACCGCATTAGGGAATGTTTCTAGGAAGGCACCTTCAGTATGGATATCTTCAGGACGAACACCCAAAGTCAGATCCTTGCCATCGTAGCCATCTTCATTCAAAATCTTAGCGCGACCTTCAGGAACATTCAAACGCAAACCATCATTCTTATCAGTCAAGACACCATTTTCGTAGTGGACTTCGAAAAAGTTCATTGCAGGTGAGCCGATGAAACCAGCGACGAATTTGTTCTTAGGCGTATCATAAACTTCAGCAGGAGTTCCGATTTGTTGAACTTCACCCATTGACATAACAACGATCCGGTCAGCCATGGTCATCGCTTCTGTCTGATCATGGGTTACATAGATCGTAGTAGTGTTCAAACGTTGGTGTAATTTAGCGATTTCGGCACGCATCGTAACACGTAACTTGGCATCCAAGTTTGATAAAGGTTCGTCCATCAGGAAGATAGGCGCATCACGGACGATCGCACGACCTAAAGCGACACGCTGACGTTGACCACCTGACAAAGCAGCTGGTTTACGTTCCAAGTAATCGGACAAGCCTAAGATCTGTGCGGCTTCATCAACACGTTTTTTGATATCAGCTTTTTCATATTTACGTAATTTCAAACCAAAAGCCATGTTATCGAAAACAGTCATATGTGGATACAAAGCGTAGTTCTGGAAAACCATGGCGATGTCACGATCTTTAGGAGCAACATCGTTCATTACCTTGCCGCCGATCTTCAAATCGCCTTTGGTAATATCTTCCAAGCCGGCGATCATCCGCAATGTCGTTGACTTACCACAGCCTGAAGGGCCAACGAATACGATAAATTCGTGATCGTCAATGTGTAAATCAAAATCTGATACTGCGTAATTATCTTCTTCAGCATTTGGATAACGTTTGTAAATGTGATCTAAGTCTACTTTAACCATTTAGAAAAACACCTTTCTTTTTCGAGTACGCTTATATCATAAAAGAAAACGATTTCCTGAGCCACCCTATTTCGCACAAAAAAGCGTTTTTACCATTGTGCAACATGACCAAAGGCGGTGGTAGCAAGCCATTAGTTTGTTTTGATCGGAACAAATAGTCGGTAGATCTTTCCGCCTTGAGCAACACCGGTCAAGGATCCAGAAGAATCAAAGATGCTCTTTTGGCTTAAGTGAGCACGATCGGCGCTGTTCACTAGGATTGACCCACGGCCGCGACTGCGGTTTAATGAAAGAAACAAGGGCTGATCGGCGGGGATAAAAACATGGACTTGATCGGATTAACAACATGGACAGAACATCCAAATTTGTTGCCTAATGTCAAAAAACCAACGTTACGCGATTATAGTCGGGCTTTTCCAGTGGTGGAATTAGACACATTTTTCTATGGATTGAAGGATGTCAAGATCGTTCAAAATTGGCAGCAACAAGTGGCGCCAAATTTTCAGTTCATTTTAAAGCCGCCGCGGGAATTGACTTTGCATGAAGCACCTCCGGCTGGGGTGACCTTAGCTGAGATCTATCAAAAGTTCAGGCTGACGCTGGAACCGTTGATCGCGACAGGGCAACTGGCCGGTGTTTTGCTACAATTTTCGGCCAATTTCACTTTATCTAGCGCCGCCTTGGATTATCTGGCCTTTGCGCGGAAACACTTACCCAAAATACCGATCTTTATTGAATTTCGGCAACGTAGCTGGTATCAGCCTCGTTATTTTGAACAGGTCGTTCAGCGTTTGCAGACGCTTCAACTGACCTTGGCAATGATCGATCAGCCTGATATCGGCGCAGAAAGCATTCCCTTACGACCGACCGTGACGACCCCGCAGTTAGGCTTTTGGCGCTTTCATGGTCGCAACGCGGTAAACTGGGCTAAAAAAGGGTTTGGTAGTAAACAGGGACGGACATTATATCGTTATTCAGAAACGGAATTACAGACGCTAGCAGCCCTCGTTAAGGATTTCTCTGGACAGGTCGAACGTAATTATATTATCTTCAATAACAATTCAGGCGGTGATGCCGCTGACAACGCGTTACGCTTCAGCGAACTGCTAGGATTGAACTATCAACGCCCCGGCGGCCAACAATTGGATTTTTTTTAGGAGCGGACCAGTTGTTCCCGGCTTAGGGTTGGCCCGAAATGTCGGTCATTATTCTAAACGACTTTATGCTATAATAAACTCTGAATATGCTCCGAGCATATTAAATTCGAACTTAGACAGTTGGAGGTTTTTTTCGTGGCAAAACCAACCTATTATATTACAACACCGATCTATTATCCCTCAGGCAAGTTGACGATCGGGAATTCTTATACAACGATCGCGGCTGATTCGTTGGCACGGTACAAACGGCTCAAGGGGTATGATGTCTTCTTCTTGACCGGCACAGACGAGCATGGTTTAAAAATCGAGCAAAAGGCTGAAGCACAGGGCATCACACCACAAGCCTACGTGGATAAAATGGCGGCTGGGATCAAAGATCTGTGGAAAATGTTGGAGATCACCAATGATAAGTTTATTCGGACGACCGATGATTATCATGTCAAAGCCGTTCAAAAAATCGTTGAGCGTTTGATCGCCCAAGGTGATGTTTATTTAGGCAAATACACAGGTTGGTATTCGGTCTCTGATGAAGAATATTTCACGGAGTCACAATTGGCGGAAGTCTATCGTGACGAACAGGGTCAGGTCATTGGTGGTAAAGCACCATCAGGGCATGAGGTCCAATTAGTCAGTGAAGAGTCTTATTTCTTTAAAATGAGCAAATATGCGGATCGATTATTGAAATACTATGCTGATAATCCTCAGTTCATTCAACCGGAATCACGGAAGAATGAAATGATCAATAACTTTATCAAGCCTGGTTTGGAAGACCTCGCGATGTCACGGACAACGTTCAATTGGGGGGTGCCGATCCCTAGCGATCCGAAGCACGTGGTTTACGTTTGGGTCGACGCCCTGCTTAACTATATTACCGCGTTGGGTTATGGGTCAGATGATCAGACTTTATTTGATAAGTATTGGCCAGCCAATGTCCACTTTGTAGGCAAAGAGATCGTCCGCTTCCATACGATCTATTGGCCGATTATTTTGATGGCCTTGGATCTTCCTTTACCAAAACAGGTTTATGGCCATGGTTGGTTATTGATGAAGGATGGCAAAATGTCCAAGTCAAAGGGGAATGTGGTCTATCCTGAGATGTTGGTCGAACGTTATGGCTTGGACGCGTTACGTTATTATCTGATGCGGGCGTTTCCTTTTGGTCATGATGGTATTTTTACACCAGAGGATTATATTGATCGGATCAATTTCGATTTAGCCAATGATCTCGGAAATCTCCTGAACCGAACCGTTGCCATGATCAATAAATATGAGGCAGGTCATGTGCCTACGGAATTAACCGATGCTACTGGATTTGATCAAAGCTTGCGAGAAACCGCGGATGCAACGATCGCCGCTTATGATCAGGCGATGACTCATTATCAATTCCCGACGGCGCTAGAAAAAGTTTGGCAGTTGATCAGTCGCGCTAATAAATATATCGATGAGACTGAACCTTGGGTCTTAGCCAAGGATCCCGCTAAGGCTGGCGAACTGGCCAACGTTATGGGCCATCTTGCTGAAAGTTTGCGGTTGATCGCGATCCTGATCCAACCGATCATGACGCATGCGCCGAAAAAGATTTTCGCACAATTAGGGCTGAGTGAGCGGGAGTTAGCTGATGCAACGCCAAAATTCGGTCAATTCCCAGCAGACCGAATGGTTGTTGAAAAGGGTACCCCGATTTTTCCACGGCTTGATCGCGCTGAGGAGATCGCCTACATCAAAGCGCAAATGAGTAAGGAACAAAAGAAACCGACGCCCGCTGATGGCACCGATCAACCTGTGGAACAACCGACTGCAAAGGCAGAAATCAAGTTTGACCAATTTGACCAGGTCGAAATCAAAGTCGCAGAGATCATCGCTGTTGAAAAGGTCAAAAAGGCGGATAAATTGCTGAAATTCCAATTGGATCTCGGTAATGGCGAACAACGCCAGATCTTGTCAGGTATTGCTGAATTTTATCCTGAGTTTAGTCAATTAGTCGGGAAAAAGGTTTTGGCAGTGACCAATTTGGCCCCGCGGAAGATTCGCGGTGAGATCTCTAATGGCATGTTACTTTCATCGGAAGACGCAACTGGTCAGGTTCAATTGGCGATCGTTGGGTCTGAACATGCCAATGGTGCTTTGATCGGATAATAGATCGTTATTTTGACCGTGTTGATCGAGGCACGGTCAATTTTGTTTATTGATGATTATTGAAAAATGATTGCGGAATTATGAGGAGTTATCGTGGTTAAAATTTTTGATACACACACACATTTGAATGATCTGACTTTTGTCGGACAAGAAGCGTCCTTGATGGACCGGGCTGCTAGGTTAGGCGTGGTCAAGGTGGCCAATGTTGGTTCAAACCAAGCTTTGAACGAAGGCGCTCTCCGTTTAGCGGGAATGTTTCCGAACGCTTACGTGATCGTTGGTTGGCATCCAGATGACGCTAAGGACTATAATGCCGCAGCCGCAGCGTGGTTACAGGCGCAATTACACCAACCCAAAGTGATCGCCATTGGTGAGATCGGGTTAGACTATCATTGGGATGCTTCACCACGGCCAGTCCAGCGACGAGTTTTTGCAGAGCAATTGGCTCTGGCTAAGGCGGCTGATCTACCAGTTTCGATCCATTCGCGCGAGGCTCTGGCCGACACTTATCAGATCCTCCAACAGGCGGGATTGCCACCGCAACGCATCATCATGCATAGTTTCAACGCCGAGCCAGAATGGGTCAATAAGTTTCTTGATTTAGGGGCCTATCTCTCCTTTAGTGGCGTGATCACTTTCAAAAACGCGGCGTACTTGCGTGAAAGTCTTCGTCAAGTTCCTTTAGATAAGTTGTTAGTAGAAACTGATGCGCCTTATTTAACGCCAATGCCTCATCGTGGTCAGCAAAACGAACCAGGCTATACACGTTATGTTGTCGCGGGGATCGCCCAGAGTCTTGGCTTACCACTGGCAACGATCGCGGCGCAAACGTATCGTAATGCACTTAAAGTTTTTGGTTTGGAGGCAACGAAATGATCCAAGAAGTGATCGTTGTAGAAGGACGCGATGATACCCGACGGTTGCGTGAAGTTTTCGGGGCCGTTGATACGATCGAAACACGCGGATCTGCAGTACCAGACCAGATCCTCAAAGAGATCCAAGCCATAGCCCAAAAAAGACCACTTATCATTTTGACGGATCCCGATTTTAATGGTGAGCAGATCCGTCAAAAGGTTTTGGCGGTAGTACCGACTGCTAAACAGGCGTTTCTCCCCCGTAGCCAAGCCCGCCCAAACGGTAAGGGGAGTTTGGGTGTGGAGCATGCAAGCGCGGCCGATCTGCGGGCCTGTTTACAACATGTTTTGACGACCAGCACAACGTATCAAAGCGCGCTGACCCATCTGGATTTAGTTCAAGCTGGCCTAGTTGCTGGACCTAACGCCAAGAAAAGACGCGAACGATTAGGCGATCTGCTTCATATCGGTTATACCAATGGCAAACAACTTTTGCCGCGCTTACAGATGCTACAGATCTCTGGCGCTGAATTTAAACAGGCGTTACGGCGATTGGAGGAAGATAAATGAGCGAACAACCACAGCGGTTAGATATTGCTGACCCGATCCGTACCAATGCGATCTTGCATCAATTTCATTTTGAGTTCAAGAAGAGTCTCGGGCAGAATTTTCTGACCAATCGACGGGTCATCGCGGGGATCCTGGCCGCAGCCGATCTGCAGCCAACCGACTTGGTGATCGAGATCGGTCCCGGGATCGGCTCATTGACAGAGCAATTGGCTCGCCGAGTCCAGCAGGTGATCGCAGTAGAGATCGATCAGCGGTTGATCCCGATTTTAGGGGAAACATTGGCGCCTTATTCAAATGTCCAAGTGGTCCATCAGGATATTCTAGTGACAGATCTGACAGCCTTGTTGACCGAGTATGCTGCACCCGGATATGGTCAGGTCAAAGTCGTCGCCAATTTACCATACTACATCACGACTCCGATCATGTTTAGTTTGATCGCCGGTCAGACACAGCCGGATGTGCTGGTGTTGATGATGCAAAAGGAAGTCGCGCAACGGATCATCGCCCAGCCGGGACATAAAGATTTCGGTCCGCTAAGTATCAGTACCCAATTACAGATGCAAGCCGAGATCGATCAGATCGTGCCTAAAACGGCCTTTGTGCCTCAGCCTAATGTAGATTCAGCGGTGTTACGCTTGCGAAGATATCCTCACTCTCCTTATCAGATCACGGATCAACAACGGTTTGATCGAATCGTTCAGGCCAGCTTTCAGCAGCGGCGCAAAAACTTACAAAACAATCTTTTACGGTTGGTCGGCAAAGATCAGAAAAATGAATTATTGGCAGCTTTCAAACAAGTTGGCCTAATGGGGACCTTGCGTGCTGAACAATTGACGATCCCAGATTTTATTGAATTAACGGCGGCATTGAGCGGGTTACGACTGGTAAAATAGTTGGTTATCCAGTAGGCGAGCTGATCAAAAAAGATAATTTAATTTTAATCTCATTTTTTAATAAACTTGAATAAATTCACAATTTGTGCTATACTGATAGCCAAGGAGTGAGGCCAATGCCAATGTCATTATCAAGCATCAAGCATCAGCTCGACGATCATATCGGTCAACGGTTGACGGTAGTTGCCCAGGCAGGACGGAAGAAGATCACACGACGTCATGGCACTTTGAAAGAAACTTATCCGGCGGTATTCATTGTTGATCTGAATCAGGATGAGAATTCTTTTGAACGGGTTTCTTACAGTTATACTGATTTACTGACCAGATCGATCGAAATCGAGTTTGACAATAGTTCATTAGCAGCTGAATAGTATTTTGTAAACGATCAAGTCGGGCGTGCTCAGCGCTCGGCTTTTTTGTTTGATCACAAAAGGTCGTCTAGGTCTGTGCATAAGTCGCTCACCGAGACCTATTTTTAGCAGTGCCAAGATAGGGCCGATCACGATGCGGTCGTTTCATTATCTTGATCCTGATTCCGATCAGGCCTGCAGACTTACCACTGGGCTTGATATTACCAGATCGTGATCAGGGGATAAAGTAAGGTGGTTTGCGACGATTTGGTTCAGGCTTCATGTTACAATCAATTTAATAAAGTGAAATGCGGTGAGCAAGTGATGGAAATCAGTGAACGGGCACCGGCAAAAGTCAATCTGGCCTTAGACGCTCTTTATCGGCATAATAATGGCGCTGAGGAATGGCGCATGATTTTGATCTCGGTCGATCTGGCCGATACAGTCAGGATCAAAACAACTTCAACGGGGCGGATCTCAGTCAGGACCGATAATGGTTTTCTCCCAGTCGATCAGCGCAATCTGGCTTACCAAGCTGCGGCGTTATTGAAACGTACTTTCAAGATCAAGCAAGGCGCTCAAATCGAGATCACGAAAAAAATCCCGGTTTCTGCTGGCCTGGGCGGTGGTTCTGCGGATGCGGCCGCGGTTTTGCGGGGACTTGATCGACTTTGGGCGTTAAATCAAACGAAAGCTGAATTAGCGACACTGGCCCTAAAACTTGATTCCGATGTACCTTACTGTCTCTATTCAACGCCAGCAGTTGTTTTGGGACAGGGCGATTCGGTCAAACCATTGGCCTTGTTACCAGATTTCTGGGTGATCATCGTTAAACCACAGGTCAGTGTTTCAACGACAAAATTATTGGCGCGGGCACAATTTGATCAATTGACGACCCATCCTGATCTGACTCAAGTAATCGCGGGTTTACAAAACAAGGATTGGCACACGATGGCACAGGGAATGGCTAATTCGTTGGAAGAGGTAACTTTTCGCCAATATCCCCAACTAGCGGTGATCAAACAACGTATGTTACGTTCTGGAGCCTTGGTTGCGCAAATGAGTGGTACCGGGCCAACGATGTTTGCTCTTGCGGCCCGTGAGTCACAGGCCAAGCGGATCTATAATGCGATGCGTGGTTTTTGTGATGAAGTTTATCTGACTCGACCTGTGAGCCTATGACCATTTGATAAAAACGAACGATTTAATAAAAAATAACATAATTGTCTAGAATTTTCAGCTTATTACCGTTATAATTGAGCTAATAATTCGAGGAGAAGATAATAATGAAAGTAAGGCGTAGTGATCGACTGATCGACATGACCAGCTATTTGCTGGATCATCCCCGGGAACTGATTTCGTTGCCGTTTTTTGTACGTCGCTATGATTCGGCTAAGTCTTCGATCAGTGAAGATTTAGCGATCATCAAACGAACGTTCCTCACGCGCGGCTTGGGGCGAGTCCAAACGTTACCAGGAGCGGCCGGTGGCGTCCAGTATTTGCCAGGAGTCAGCCAAAGTGTGGCTACTGGTTTTTTGGAAATGATGGCGTTGAAACTGGCGGAAAAAGAGCGTCTCTTGCCAGGGGGCTATCTCTATTTATCTGATTTGTTGGGAAATCCTACTTACTTGCGCCTGATCGGTCGCTTGATCGCTGCGTTATATGTAGACCGACAAGTTGATGCGGTGATGACCGTAGCGACGAAGGGGATCCCGATCGCTCAAAGTGTGGCCACTTGTTTAGGCGTTCCTTTTGTGATCGTGCGCCGCGATGCTAAAATCACCGAGGGTGCGACAGTCAGCGTCAATTACGTGTCCGCATCTTCGTCCCGAATCGAAAAAATGGAATTGTCCAAGCGAAGTTTGCCGGAAGGGGCCAACGTCGTGATCGTTGATGATTTCATGAAAGGCGGCGGCACGATCCACGGGATGCATGACCTATTGAAAGAATTCGAAGCAGAGTTAGTGGGGATCACCGTCTTTGCGGAAGCGACATTTTCCGGTCAACGGGTGGAAAATGAATACACCTCGCTATTGAATGTTGTTGATGTGGATACTCATGCTAATGAAATCAAAGTTGAGTTGGGTAATTATTTAGATAAATTAACGGCACTGATGACAGATTAAGCTTGTTTTGGTCTATCAAATTTTAGTGTGGTGCGAATGAGCGGCGTTAGAGAACGCATTTTTGTTCTCTGGCGCTTTTGTTTTGCTTTGAGTACGACGGGGGAGCGGTGGCAACGTTCGCTTTTTCCATTGTGTTTATTTTCTGATTAAGTTATGATTAACTTGATCAAAAAGAAAAAATCTTTAAATTGGTTTACTGAAGGGAAGCTTATTATGTCAGGGCGTTATACGATAATTCTAGCAGCTGGTCAAGGTACACGAATGAAGTCGAAATTGTATAAAGTACTTCATCGTGTTTGTGGCCGTTCGATGGTCGATCATGTATTGACTCAAGTCGAACAAACAAAGCCAGATAAGATCGTGACTGTTGTTGGCCACGGGGCGGAGGCAGTCGAGGATCTGCTGGGCACGCGGAGCGAATACGCGTTTCAGGAGGCACAATTAGGGACTGGGCACGCTGTTTTACAGGCTGAAGAAAAACTAGGCGCGTTGGCAGGCATGACACTTGTCGCTAATGGTGACACCCCGCTATTGACGGCTCAAACCTTCGAGAAATTGTTTGCTTATCATCAGGCCAAAGGCGCCAAAGCAACGATCTTGACAGCACGAGCGACGGATCCCACCGGTTATGGCCGGATCATCCGTAATGATTTAGGGATCGTTGAAAAAATCGTGGAACAAAAGGACGCGACTAAAGAAGAAACAGCGGTCAACGAGATCAATACCGGCGTTTATTGTTTTGATAACCAAACTTTATTCAAGGCGCTTCATCAAGTTACCAATCATAATGCGCAAGGTGAGTATTATTTGACCGATGTGATCCAGATCTTGAAAGACCAAGGGGAGATCGTCGCCGCCTATCAAACACCTGATTTTAATGAGTCTTTAGGAGTCAACGATCGGGTCGCATTGGCGCAGGCAACCAAGATCATGCAACAACGGATCAACGAAGCCCATATGCGTAATGGTGTGACTTTGATCGACCCAGCAACGGCCCATATCGATGCTGGGGTCAAGATCGGTAATGATACGATCATTGAAGGCCAGGTCAACCTTAAGGGTAAAACCGTGATTGGATCTGATTGCTATATTGGCTCTAATTCCCAGATCGTTGATAGCACTTTGGCTGATCATGTGCAGGTAACCAGTTCTACCTTGGAACAAGCGCAAATGGCGGCGGGTTCAAATGTTGGCCCCAACAGTCATTTGCGACCTCAGGCGGTGATCGGTGCCGATGTGCACATCGGGAATTTCTGTGAGATCAAAAACGCGACGATCGGTGATCGCACCAAAGTCGGCCATTTAAGCTATGTCGGCGACGCGATACTAGGAACTGATATCAATGTTGGCTGCGGGGTGGTTTTTGTTAACTATGACGGCGTTCATAAATTTACGAGCGAAGTTGGGAGTCATAGTTTTGTTGGCAGCAATTCAAATATCGTCGCGCCGGTCAAACTGGCCGATCATAGTTTTGTGGCGGCTGGATCAACGATCACTGATGATGTGCCGACCCGGGCTTTGGCGATCGCGCGGGCACGTCAAACGAATAAAAATGACTATTGGCATAAATTACCCCTTGCTCAGGACCCCGAATGGCATTAGAATTTAGGTAGTGTGTAAAAATAGGAGGAAACAATGACAAGTAGTTGTGCTGATTCAAAACTGAAGATTTTTTCGTTAAACTCAAACAAGCCTTTAGCGGAAAAAATCGCGGCTGCAGTTGGTGTACCTTTAGGTAAATCATCTGTAACGCGGTTCTCTGACGGTGAGATCCAAATCAACATC
Organism: Lapidilactobacillus luobeiensis; assembly: GCF_024345205.1. Classification (GTDB taxonomy): domain Bacteria; phylum Bacillota; class Bacilli; order Lactobacillales; family Lactobacillaceae; genus Lapidilactobacillus; species Lapidilactobacillus luobeiensis. Next base: position 27,581 of record NZ_BROC01000013.1, read on the forward strand.
GATGAGAGTATTCGTGGCGCCGATGTTTTCCTGATCCAATCGACCTCAGCGCCCGTCAACGACAATTTGATGGAATTGTTGATCATGATCGACGCCTTGCGCCGGGCTTCAGCTAAGAATATCAATGTGGTGATGCCATACTATGGTTATGCGCGTCAGGATCGGAAAACGCGTGCGCGGGAACCGATCACGGCTAAATTGGTGGCCAATATGTTGCAACGAGCGGGTGCTGACCGAATCTTGGCCTTGGACCTGCACGCACCGCAAATCCAAGGATTTTTCGATATTCCGGTGGATCATTTAGTTGGTTCGCCACTGCTGGCGGACTATTTCCTGGCTAATCACTTAGACGAGAATGCTGTTGTTGTTTCGCCTGACCATGGTGGTGTTGGTCGGGCGCGCAAATTAGCGCAATTTTTGAAGGCGCCGATCGCGATCATCGATAAGCGACGTCCGCGCGCCAATGTCGCTGAAGTGATGAACATTATCGGTAAAGTTTCTGGTAAACGCGCAATCATTATTGATGATATGATCGACACCGCGGGAACGATCACTTTGGCCGCGCAAGCACTGATGGATGCTGGTGCCAGCGAAGTTTACGCATCTTGTACTCATCCAGTCCTGTCTGGTCCGGCGATCGAACGGATCACCAAGTCACCGATCAAGAAGTTGATCGTGACTGACTCGATCAATTTGCCTCAAGAGAAAGTGATCGACAAAATGGTGCAAGTTTCTGTTGGTCCATTGATGGGCGATGCGATCCGTCGGATTTATCATGATGAACCAGTCAGTCCGCTATTTGTCAATCGTTATCAAAATCAACAAAATCAAGATTGATCTTTACTTAAGGAATCGCGTCAGGCGGTTCCTTTTTGAATACAACGATGATGGCATTTTGCGTTTCAAGGACAGTGCTGCGAAAGGTCATTGCTGAGATCACTTTTGAATAAAAAAAAGCCTTCAGTGAGCTAGGCTTACGAAAGGCTTGGATCGATCCATTGATCAGAGTCAAGATTTAGGATCGATTTTGTTCGTTTGATCAGGTGTCGTGTTCTGCTGGGCCTGTAATAGATCACGGATCTCTTTAAGATACTGTTCTTCGGCGGAAACTGGCACAGCTTCTTCCTCAGCAGGTCCAGACGTTAGATCACGTAATTTGTTGAAGGATTTTACGATCAGGAAGATCACGAACATCATGATCAAGAATTGGATCACGTCATTGAGAAAACTACCAATAGTAAACTTAGCAGCACCCACTTGAAAACTGATCGAAGAAAGGTCGACGGAGCGGGTAAAGATCCCGATCAAAGGACTGAGGACGTTTTTTGTGAGGGAAGCGACGAGTCCATTGAAGGCGCCCCCAATCAAAACACCGATCGCCATATCGATGACATTACCACGAGAAATAAATTCACGAAATTCTTTAAGCATGGTTATAACACTCCTATTCTATTGTTCGCGGATGCTGTGAGCTGGGCCTAGGCCAGATATTTGCAGGAATAGCGGCCGATACTTTGCCGTCAATTTCAGTTCTCAGCGTGGGGATCGACTAAACAGTCATTGCGCAGATATTGTTTGAATTCTTGATAAAGTGGCTCAAAAAGTTGTAGTTCTTCGGGATGGATCATTTCCCGTGGGAAGAAGAAACGTTCATCACCGGTACTCTTACCCGTGATCGCCGCAACGATCGGACTAACTGTTGAAAGTTCTTCCAAAGTACCATCTTGTTCCATCAACTCGATCTGAGTTTTGGGTTCTTTGGAAGAGGGATCATAAGCGTCATAGGGCAGGTCATAACTATCATTGACTGCGGTGTAATATTGTGGATTAAAACCGGCCGCTTCAATCAATTCTTGCAAGTGTGGCAGTAAATCGCGTGTTTCTGGGGTGAAGCGGACTGATTTCAACGGCCGCCGATCAAGAAACCGGGAAGCCAAGTCACGTAGGATATCATCAGGATGATCTCGCCAAAGCGTGAAGTAAGTCGTCAAAACACCGTCATCAAGACGTAAATAGTCTTTCAAAGTGAAGTCATCTTCCAGAAAGGGCACCAGTAACGTTGGGGTCTGCTCATGATTCAGCTGGCCATGTTCGTATAAATACTTGGCCCGATGGAGTAAATGGTCAAGGATCACTTCCATTGAACGACTGACTGGATGAAAATAGACTTGTTGATACATTTGGAAACGACAAACGATATAGTCTTCAACGGCGTGCATCCCGCTGGCTTCAAAGGCGATGCCGTGTCGATAAGGACGCATTACTCGTAAGATCCGAGTCAAATCGAACATGCCATATTTGGTACCGGTATTATAGGCGTCGCGCAAGAGGTAATCCATCCGATCTGCATCGATTTGACTACTGATCATTTGGACCACTTGAGGATCCGCATAAGTTTTACCAATAACACTGGCCACTTTTTCAGGGAAATCCGGACTGATACCTTGTAGCACCTGATTGACCTCCGTTTCAGGCGAGGTCAGGATCTGTCGGGTGATCGCCTCGTGGTCCGTCCCAAAAATATGTTCAAAAGTATGGGAGTAAGGACCATGACCAATATCATGTAAGAGGGCCGCGCATAAAGCGACTAATCGTTCTTCATCATCGTGCCACAGATGATCTTCAGCGGTCTTGGATGGGTAGTTACGCTGAAAATTGTTACAGATCTGCCGCGTGATCTCGTAAACCCCAACACAATGGGTAAAGCGGGAGTGTTCAGCACCATGAAAGGTATAAGAGGATGCGCCCAATTGTTTGATCCGGCGTAGTCTCTGAAACTCGGATGTGTTGATCAAGTCAAGGATCACTTGATGAGTCACATGAATATAATTGTGGACAGGATCACGTAGGACCTTTTCCCGGGGTAACATGATTGGTTTTACCATTGCTAACAACTCCTTTATTTTTTTAGAGCGCAGAGTGCAACGGGTTGCTTTTGAGCACGACTAGCAAATCGCAATTGTTTTGGACGTTAGTTCTTGCTACCAAAACAGATATGTCGCTAAGCGGAGGTGACCGAATTGGTGGGCACAGTCAATTTAAATTTTATTTCGTTAAATAGGTTGATTGAGTTCGATCAATGATTGCAGAGACTGACTAAAATAATTTTGATATTCTGATCCTGCTATTAAATCAGCAAAACTCAGTCGATCCAATTCAGTCCCTTGTTTGTTGATACCCTGTTGAGTCATTTGGATCGCTTCGTGAACTTGCAGTTCTGGGATGAAATCTGCCAAAGTGGTCATGACCTGAGGATCGACTGCTGGAAAACGCGGTGGGTGCCCCTCACTTCTTTGATAGAAGCTGCGCATCAATTCGCCGCGCTGAGTCTGATCACCATTAACGCTCAGGTAGGCCATGATCGCCGTTGCTCCACGACTGCGACGCTGCGCAATACCGGCTACTTTTTGGGTGCCGACGCTAAGATCAAAGGTACCGGGGCAATAGGAAGTCGCCACTTCGCCGGGAGTCAACTGAATGTTTTTAGAATCGAAACCAGCCTGTAAGAGGTCAGTCATCAGTTGATAACCTTGGTCGATCGTCACAGGGTAGTTTGCCGGTAGGATCAAGGAGATGTTTAGAATGCCCTGATCGCTGGGAATGCCCAAGCCACCAGCGTTGCGGAAAAAATAATGCCAGCCGGCCTGATCCAGACTTTTTAGGCCTGCAGACAGTTGAAGCAGTTGGCGATCACGCAGGCCTAAGATCACCGTTTGATCAAGCGTCCAATAATGAAGCAAGGGCCGCTGCGTTCGTTGAACTAAGCGCAAGAAAGCTTGCGTATCCGCAAAGGCATTTAACATTTGATTGGGGGGATAATGGCGCTGCAAGACATCGATCACCGGTGTCGGATTTTCAAAAATGATGCTGCTCACCTCACAAACTAAGCTAGTCTTAGTATAGCGTAAACCGGGGTTAGAGGGCAAAAAACATGCTACTTTTTTCGAGTAATTGTGGTCTAGGCAAATCCAGAACAATCGCGTCTGATCAATAAAATGCGCAAGTCGTCGTGATTTGCTATATAATTAGAGCAAGTGAGAAAAGAGGCGGTAGTATGCTTGATTTGACAGGACCAATGCCGGTGCATATCCAAATGGCGACTCGGATCGAACAGTCGGGAGAGGTCACGGCCCATCAGTTTGATGAAGCCGGTCAATTGATCCAAATGGGGGCAACGCTTTATTTGCGTTATCGGGAACGAGATCCTGAGACTGGCGCGCAAACTCCTGTGACCGTAAAGATCCAGCCAGATGGTTTGGTGATCTTGACGCGCGGCCAGGCTGATCTGCGTTTACAATTACATTTTCACCCGACGCAACGCTTGACCACAGCTTACAAAACACCTTATGGGGAGATCCCAGTAACGACAGCCACAACGTTAATGGAAAGCCGGATCCAAAACGAACCGCTCCATGGTGAAGTGGCCATTGATTATCAGCTTTTTTCTGAAAAAGAACTGTTGGGAAAATATCAATTGCGATTGATTTTCAAAGCTTAGTCGAGTATTATTAAGGATAGACTGCTGAAAGGATGTGTCCCCCCAAATGGAATTAGATGTTTTTGCGGGCCAAAAAAAATCCGAATTGTCATTGATCGAAGTTGCGCACGCCTTACTAGAAGTACAAGGCGAAGCAATGCCTTTTGCGGATATTGTCAACCAAGTCCAACAGTACTTGGGTAAAAGTGATGAGGAGATTCGTGGTCGGTTAGGCCAATTTTATACTGACTTGAATATGGATGGAAGCTTCATTTCTTTAGGCGAGAACGTTTGGGGTCTGCGGGAGTGGTATCCTTATGAATCCGTAGACGAAGAGGTCAACCATCCGGAAGACGATGAAGAACGACCACGGAAGAAGCGCCGCCGTAAAGTCAATGCTTTCTTGGCCGATGTGTCTGATGATGATGATGTGATCGATTATAACGATGATGATCCAGAAGATGATGATGATTCTGAAGAAGATGACGACGATGACGCGATCGAAGTTACTGAAGATGACGATGATGAAGCTGAAGACAGCCATCCCGCTGACTTTAAGCCGAGTCTGACTGATCTCGATGACCCTGATGACGATTCTGATGATGATGAGTTAGATGATGGGATCGAAGGACAGTTGTCTGAATTCAATGATGACGAATTGGTCGATGATAGTGATGCTGATTTCAGCTCTGACGACGATAGTAGCGATGATGATCATCAAGATGACGATGATGATGCTAGTGACGATACTGACGACGACAAATAATCAAGCATGAACGACTAATAATAAGCCCATGTCGGTGAGATGTTTCTCACTGGCATGGGCTTTTTGTGATTGTGGTGGGAAGTGGAATGATTTTTGGTTAGATCAGGTTAGTTGTTTATCTACATAGTAATAGATAGTAGTTGACAAGATTGCAATCAGGCACTATACTGGTCCAGTACTTAGTAATACTAGGTAAGGCCGATCACCTTTTGGGAAAGGATGACGAAATTGAAAGGAATGACCGAATTACTTAAAGGGGTGCTCGAAGGTGTCGTTCTTCAAGTGATCCAAAATAGCGAAGAAGCATATGGTTATCAAATCACCAGCACCTTGATCGAACTGGGATTTCAGGATATCGTCGAGGGGACCGTCTATACTGTCCTATTACGTTTGGAAAAGAAAAACTTGGTGACCGTTGAAAAAAGGAAATCAATGGTTGGGCCAGCACGAAAGTTTTATCGACTCAATGACGCAGGGGTTACTTACCTGGCTGATTTCTGGCAGAAATGGTCTTTTCTCGTCGATCAACTGATCAAAATCAAACGCTAGCTCGGTGCAAAATGAAGAACAATCGAGAAACAAATAAAGAATGATGACGGAGGCAACAGAAAATGAATTTTTACGATAAGGTCACCGGTCATGATATGACAAAGTTACAGGTGGCATACGATCAGCGGATCGCCAAATTACCTCAGGATTATCAACGTGTTTGGCAGGAACTTAATCAGAAGATCTGGCAGTTCAGCGACTTTTCTGGCCGCAATCTCTACCCGGTCCTAGCAGATGTGGTCGGATTATTTGAGGAAAGCGCGGCCGAGGGACTCACCGCCAGCGCCGTCACCGGATCTAGTCTCAACAACTTTATCACGGAGTTGGCCCATGTTGAGGGGGCTAAAGATTATCGCGATAAACTACGCGCCCGACTGAATGAAACGGTCGCGAAGAAACTAGAAAGAGAGGGAACACGATGAGTTTGAAGCAAGCTTGGGCAGAAAAGAAAGAATGGCGTGACCTCCAAAAGCGTGCCGCGTCTTTGCCGCCTCGTTATCTGATCGTCTATCAAGAGATCCAAAAGTATCTCATGAAAGTCGATCCAGTCAATTTGACCAATGATTTTCAGCCCTTGAATGAGCTTTTGGATCTATTTGAAGATGGGGTGAGTCGACAAAAAGATGTACTGGCCGTTACTGGGACAGATGTGGCCGCCTTCGCCGATGGTTTGATCCTTACTGATCACCCATTTTTGGATGAGTGGCGCCAGCAAGTGGCTAGTCGGCTTTAAAAAGCGGTGTTCTCTGTTCCTGAACTTTTGTTTGGTTACAGATATGATGGAATTGCTCAATTGGTTGGGGCATTGTCGCGATGGTGACCGTATTTGTCCCAGTGCCGGTTCCTTGGAAAAAAGAGGAACTTGTCAGTTTTCCTTGACGAACGTTGAAAATGTTTGTAGAATGTCTTTTGGGCGCCTTACACTTCGTAATGCCAGTTGACCAAGCTCCCTATTCGTTGAATAGGGGGCTTGTTTTATATTATTTGCCCCCGATCAGGATGAAAAGGAGCGTCAGTATGACCAAATATATTTTTGTTACCGGTGGGGTCGTCTCATCACTTGGAAAAGGAATCGTTGCCGCCTCACTAGGCCGTTTACTGAAGAATCGTGGCTTGAAGGTGACCATGCAAAAGTTTGATCCCTATATCAATATCGATCCTGGCACCATGAACCCTTATCAACATGGGGAAGTTTTCGTCACTGATGACGGCGCAGAGACCGATCTTGATCTCGGCCACTATGAACGTTTTATTGATAACGACTTGAATAAATACTCAAATGTCACCACCGGGAAGATCTATTCCGAAGTCCTCCAAAAAGAGCGCCGCGGTGATTATAATGGGGCCACAGTTCAGGTGATCCCGCACATTACCAATATGATCAAAGAAAAGATCATGCGTGCGGCGACCACGACTGATTCTGATGTGATCATCACTGAGGTCGGCGGTACTGTTGGTGATATCGAATCGCTACCTTATTTGGAAGCCTTGCGGCAAATGAAATCTGAAGTCGGTGCTGAGAATGTCGTTTATATACACACGACTTTGGTACCTTACTTGCGGGCTGCTGGCGAGATGAAAACTAAGCCGACGCAGCATAGTGTCAAAGAATTGCGTGGTTTAGGGATCCAGCCCAATATCTTGGTTGTCCGGACGGAAGAACCGATCTCACAAGATATGCGCAATAAAATCGCCTTGTTCTGTGATGTTGATCCAGAAGCAGTGATCGAATCGCTGGACGTGGCGACTCTTTACTCGATCCCCTTGAATTTGGAAAAACAAAAAATGGATCAGATCGTCTGCAATTATCTTCATTTGGACACGCCGACTGCTGATCTGACCGAATGGCGAGAGCTGGAACAACGCGTGCAAAATCTGCATCATCATACAAAAATCACGTTAGTCGGCAAGTATGTCGAGCTTCAAGATGCCTATATCTCTGTTTCTGAAGCATTGAAACATGCCGGTTATTTATATGATTCTGAGATCGAGATCGAAAAGATCCAAGCCGAAGATGTGACCGCTGACAATGTGGCCGAATTATTGGGCGATACTCAAGGTATTTTAGTGCCAGGTGGCTTTGGTAATCGTGGGTTAGAAGGTAAGATCCAAGCAATCAAATATGCGCGCGAGAATGACGTGCCATTTCTGGGGATCTGTTTGGGGATGCAACTAGCCTGCGTGGAATTTGCGCGCGACGTGCTGGGCTATGCTGATGCGGATTCCACTGAAGTCGATACCGCGACCAAGCACAAGATCATTGACTTGATGCCTGATCAGAATGATGTGGAAAATCTAGGCGGGACATTACGTCTGGGCCTTTACCCATGTAAGTTGAAACCCGGTTCAGTGGCGGCGGCTGCTTATGATCATCAAAGCGTGATCCAAGAACGCCATCGGCATCGTTATGAGTTCAATAACCAATATCGTGCTGAAATGAGCGCTAAGGGCTTGGTTTTCTCAGGAGTTTCACCAGATAATCGCCTAGTTGAAGTAGTCGAATTGCCAGAGAAGAAATTCTTCGTGGCCGCGCAATACCACCCTGAATTTCTTTCCCGACCAATGCGCCCAGAGGGGTTATTCAAAGCTTTCATCAAAGCTGCCGCGGGACTTCCTGAATTACCTTGGTAAAAATCCTGATCCATGCAGTTGAAATATGTTCTGTTTTGTAAGGACGGTTTTAACACGAATCAATCCTGATCATCGTGAGACTAAGCCTCAGCTCAAGCTGGGCCTAGTCTTTTTGTTTTCTGAAAACAATTTTGATGAGTCATCAGGCCGCTGGGCAAACTGCACAGTTATCATCCGACTCCTTTTGGCAAACTGACAAAAAATAAGTCGCGCTGATCAGCGTTATGGCGTTACAGAAAAATAATAACGAACGGCCTAGCCCCTTGTAATTTCTACAATAATTCTTTATGATAGGTATTGATGACTTTGACCTAAAAAAAGCCATTGTATTATTTCTCTGTGAACGTGAATGATTTGAAAAATTGTGAAAAAAACCAACTAAAAATTTACTCAAGACGATAAGGAACCAGCCAAAATGAAGAAAATGATTATCCACGGTGGAAAACGCCTAACCGGTGAAGTTGTTATTGGCGGTGCTAAGAACAGTACAGTCGCCATTATTCCGGCTTCGATCCTCTCAGAATCAAAGGTCACACTTGATGGCGTACCACGGATCCAAGATGTTGACAATTTACGTGCAATTTTAGCTGATATGAATGTTACTTCTGAATTAACTGAATGTGGCTTGGAGATCGATCCGACCCAGATCATTTCTAAACCATTACCAAATGGGAAAATAAAGAGTTTACGGGCATCTTATTATTTTATGGGAGCGCTGTTAGGGCGTTTTGGTCGCGCGATCGTTGGACTTCCTGGGGGCGATGACATCGGTCCCCGACCGATCGATCAGCATATCAAGGGCTTTGAAGCACTTGGGGCAACCGTTAGTAATGAGCATGGTGCTATGTTTATTCAAGCGCCAGATGAAGGTCTGCATGGGGCTAAGATCTATTTTGATATGGTCTCAGTGGGGGCTACGGTCAATATTATTTTGGCCGCTGTTCGCGCTACCGGGGTAACGGTGATCGAGAATGTAGCTAAGGAACCTGAAATCATTGATTTGGCGACATTTTTGAATAATATGGGGGCCAAGATCCGCGGCGCGGGGACTGACACGATCCGGATCGAAGGGGTGCCCCATTTGTATGCGCGTAATGCGCACACGATCATTCCTGATCGAATCGAAGCGGGGACGTACTTGGCGCTAGCTGCGGCTTGTGGTAATGGAATCACCGTCAAGAATATCATCAGTGAACACTTGGATTCCTTCCTAGCAAAAATGGAAGAGATCGGGGTTCATTTCGATATTGGCGAAGATAGTATTTATGTCTATCCAACTGGTGATCTCCGGATGGTGACGATCAAAACTATGCCTTATCCAGGGTTTGCCACGGATCTGCAGCAGCCGATCACGCCCTTACTTTTGCGTGCCCAAGGTGAAGGCATGATCGTTGATAGTTTATACCCCCATCGTGTGCGCCACGTTCCGGAATTAGTGCGGATGGGTGCTAATATCTCGGTTGAAAATGACGTGATCCTCTTGCGGCACACTGATCAGTTACAGGGAACCGATGTGACGGCTGATGAGATACGGGCCGGGGCGGCCTTGATGATCGCGGGACTGATGGCTGAAGGGACGACAACGATCCATAAAGTCGAGAACATTTTACGTGGTTATGATCGTGTGATGGAGAAACTACGCGGATTAGGCGCCGATGTTGAAATGGTCGATGAGAACGATAACGCTGGCGTGGCTGCGGCCGAAGTTTTTCAAAAGAAAGCATTGTAATCAATCGCTTTCCGTGATAATATCTAATATTGTCAGACTACTTATGAATATGGACTCTAGGCTAGCAAATAACCTAGGGAAAAGGAGTTAATAATAATGAAACAAGGCATTCATCCAGATTTCCACGAAGTTGTTTTCATGGACTCAGCGACAGGTTTCAAATTTGTTTCTGGTTCAACTAAGACTTCAAAAGAAACAGTCGAATTTGAAGGTAAAGAATACCCATTGATCCGGGTTGAAATCTCATCAGATTCACATCCATTCTATACTGGCAAGCAGAAGTTTACTCAAGCCGACGGTCGTGTTGATCGCTTCAACAAGAAGTATGGCTTTAAGGATACTGGCGCTGGCGCTAAGTAATCAAGAATCGGTTTTAATGTGGAACCACACCGCGTTTAGCGGTGTGGTTTTTTGTGTTTTTCGGCACCTAGTCGACTTATGGTGGAAAGAATAAAAAAATAAACCGCGGCTGCGGTTTATTTAGAAGGAGTGTGGGCCAAAACGGGTTAGCTCCTGAGCAGTAGTCTAGCAAAAGTAGGTTGCGCTACGCGTGGCATTGGTGGATGGCAGATGTGGTCGGGCTCCAGGTCGGGCTGGGGGTGGTGGAACGCTGCGGGCACGACTTGAAGCTTTTCGGAAGACCACCGAAAATCTTCAAGCTCGGCCTTATTGTAGGCGATAAATCGCCAACAATAATATCGCGGCTGACTCACCCCCAGCCCGACCTTCCGCCAACAAACGAACGGACCACCAACGCCATGCTCCGCTCCAGCCGCTCAACGTTTTAGCAGTCGTTTGAGCACTCACGCCGACTGGCAAACTATGGCCAATTGATGGAGAACCACGCAATTGACGACCGTGGTTAGTGGTATAATCTTTAAATTGGTGACGCCAGCACAGTCTAACTGATGAACAAACCTAGTTCTCGGTGAATCGACAGAATTGAACGGTCTTTACCCATGATTGTCTAGGGAGCAGTAAAGATGTCCAACCCACTTGATGATCCCAGCGTTGCAGATGCCCATACCAACAGATTGCGTTCACCGTTGAGAAATAGCATGAATGATTCAAGCTAAGGCTATTTCAGCAGCGATCACTGGTTCTGATGTTGGAAATAGGCATCGACGATTTCCTTGATCTTGTCAACCTGACCAGTAACGAACAACGTCGCCGGTACTTTGATTTCAGGAAGTTGCTTCTTGTTGTCGAAGTTGGCGATTTGGTCAGGGACGACTAAGGCATCTAACGATTCCGCTGTATCGGGATCGAAACCGATCTCATACTCATCATCGAATACTTGATGGAGCTCTTGACTCAGTTTCTTATCGAATGGACTGGCGAGATTGGCGTAACCCAGTGATTGGTAACTCGCGTATAAGACAAAAACAATTTTTTTCATTTCTTTCTGCTCCTTGCTTGATTTTTGACCCTAACAGCTACGCGAAGCGGGCTGGGATAACAATGGTAGCGCTTGAATGACTGCTTAGCTTCTCGTATACTGATCATATAACCATCACAAATTATAGCATGCGGATTTGCGAAGCTTTGGATTTGTTAAGTCTTTTGACATGGAATGGCGTTTCGGGTAACTAGAGGGGAAGGCAATGATCATGACTCATGGTGAATTGATCAAAAAACTTCGGGTTGAACGTGGGCTCACCCAAGCAGAACTGGCTGAAGGGATTTGCAGTCGGACGACATTATCTGTTTTCGAAAATAATGGGACGTACCTTAGCGCCGAGATCCTATTCAAATATTTAGACCGTTTAAATGTCCTGCCCAATGAATATATGGCAATGATCGCGGCCAATGATCAAGTTGGCCTGCCTGAGCTTCCCGCTAATAAAGACTATCTGCTCCGGAAAATCGAGAGTTTGATCTATCAAGGGAAAAGCTTATCCCTACATGAATCTATTAGGGGATTTTACGCGGCGTACGCCGCTGATCATGATGTCTTTTACCTATACTTATTGATCCAAATCGAAGGCGCACGTTCATTGCAAGTAACTGGCCGGGTACAGCTCAATCCAGAGCTGATTGCTGATGCGAAATCATATTTAACGCGGAGCGAGAGTTTTCACAGCTTTGACCTGTTGCTCTTTACCAGCGTCTTGCACACTTACACAGCCGAACAACAAGCGGAGTATTATTCGCAGATCATCACGAAACGACTGCTCAACGCCTACGATCGCCCTGAATATAGCGCCTAACCAAATTTATCATTCGAGCAATCACGTTGCGTCTGGGCAATCAGGATTATGAACGGGCTAAACAATATTTAGGTGACTTACGGGAAATCACCAGACGATTCCCCGACATGGACTGTCACTTACTTTTTATGATTCTCGATGAAAAGTTAAATCAAGGCAATCAGCAGTTGGCCCAACAACATTTTGAGACACTAAGAATGATCGCAGTTAATGATCAACTTGATCCTGATATAGAGATTATTGGCTACTTACTTAACAATGATGGGTCCAGTGATGAATCGAACAGGTGCTGTTCCGTCTTCAACTAGAGCGTCTTTTGTTTTAAGCCGCCAACTCAGATCAGCTTAGCTGCGAAGGATCCCTGATATTTTTTTTGGAAAAATTTCCTAGATTTTATTTTGTGCGACGATTTCATCGGGATTCGTGGGAAAAGGTCTTATTGCGGCTTAGTCAATCTGATAAATTAATGCTCACGGTCTAACCGCACCTCTCTTTTGAAACGTGCTCGCTGGCCCAGCTCCCTGCGCTTAGCTACGCAATTGTTTCGGAAGCAAAGTGCGGCTTCCAAACCAATTGCTAGGCTAATGCTCGGGAGCTACCCCGTTGTGCGCTGTATTTTAATTTGAAACGTGCTGTGCACAACTGACTTCTGTGCTTAGCTACGCAATTGTTTCGGAAGCAAAGTGCGGCTTCCAAACCAATTGCTAGGCTAATGCTCGGGAGCTACCCCGTTGTGCGCTGTATTTTAATTTGAAACGTGCTGTGCACAACTGACTTCTGTGCTTAGCTACGCAATTGTTTCGGAAGCAAAGTACGGCTTCCAAACCAATTGCTAGGCTAATGCTCGAAGTCAACCCGTTGTGCACAGCACTCTTTATATTTTTTGCTTTCTTTTCTGGTACTTTTCTTTTATACTTAAGGCTTGAGAATCAGATTAGCTGTATTCTGGCGGAAGCTTCTGCTGGGGGCAAGCTTGAATTTGGGTGGAACCAAAAGGAGGACAATAAGATATGAAACTTTACCTCATGTATGGTGGTCGGACTGTTGAGCACGATGTGACTGTCATGAGTACCCGATCTGCGTTGAGTGCGGTCGATTACCAAAAGTACGAGGTTATTCCGATTTATATCACGCGTCAAGGTTTGTTTTTGAAGGGGTTGACCCTCACCGCACCGGTCGCGGCTGAGACTGCATTGAAACTTGATGCGGCTGAGCAAGCGGCATGGCGCCCTGAGCCGGACCACTCTTTAGGTACTAAGTTTGATTTTGCTGAGTTGGCTGGACAAAAAGATTGTGTTGTTTTTCCAATGATCCACGGAACTTGGGGTGAAGACGGCACGATCCAAGGTTTGCTAGAAGTTTTGGATGTGCCTTATGTTGGCTCTGGTATTTGTGCGTCAGCAGTGGGCATGGACAAGATCATGGCCAAAATCGTCTTTGATGAATATCAGATCCCGCAAGTGCCATATCTTTCGGTCTTGGCGGTTCACTATCGTGACGCGGACAAAGCGGCGCAGATCCGGGAACAGATCGCAACAGAAATGGGTTTCCCAGTTTATGTCAAAGCAGCGAACGCAGGCTCTAGTATTGGCGTCAGCAAGGCCGAAAGTAGCGAAGAATTGGTTGGCTGCTTAGCTGATGCTTTCACCTACGATGATCGGGTCGTGGTCGAAAAGGCTGTGCCGAAAGCGCGGGAATTAGCGGTCAGCCTGTTAGGAAACGATGATCCTAAGGCGTCGATTGCGGGTGAGATCGGGAAGAAACAAGACTTCTATGATTATGAATCGAAGTTTATCGATGGCTCGACTAAGTTGATCATTCCAGCGCCGATCACGGCGGAACAATTGGCTGAAGTTCAGAAGTACGCGGTAATGGCTTTTAACGCAGTCGGCGCGGCGGGCTTGACTCGAGCTGATTTCTTCCTTGATCGTGATGGTCAAGTTTGGTTGAATGAGATCCAGACGATGCCTGGTTTTACACAATTTTCGATGTATCCCTTCTTGTGGCAAGCGAGCGGTGTCCCTTACCCAGAATTGATCGATCAATTGATCCAGCTCGGTCTACAACGTTACGCCAGCAAGAAGCAGACTGTCGCGAATAAATAGTTTTATTGCTCAAGGTCTGCTGCTTTTGATTGGCAAGATTTAAAATATGAGGTTTGAATTGAGAGGTTCCTGGCATAAATGAAAATGACATTATCTGAGATCGTTCAGGCAATTGGGCTGGATGTTTCAGAAACTCAACAGTATCAATATCAAAACACAGTCGTGACGAGTATTTGTATTGATAGTCGTCAAGCGCGTCCCGGTAGTTTATTTGTTCCCTTGATCGATCAGCGAGATGGACATGATTTTGTGGAACAAGCAAAAGCAGCTGGAGCAGTCGCAACTTTCTGGCAGGCAGGTCATTCTGGGCGGCCGACAGATCTTCAAGTGATCGAGGTCACTGAAGTTTTACCAGCCTTGCAGAAATTGGCTCGCTATTATTTATTGAAAGTCAATCCGAAAGTGGTCGCGATCACTGGTAGTAATGGTAAAACGACGACGAAAGATATGATCGCGGCGATTTTAGCAAAGCAGCATAATACGGCAAAGACCCAAGCAAATTTCAATAATGAGATCGGAGTGCCTTTAACGATCCTCAGCATGGAGACGAATACGGAGGTATTGGTCGTCGAAATGGGCATGGATCGACCGGGACAACTGAAGTTTCTTAGTAACTTGGTGCAACCTGATGTGGCGGTGATCACCATGATCGGGGAGGCTCATATTGAATTCTTTGGGACTCGGGCCAAAATCGCTGATGCTAAAATGGAGATCACCGATGGTTTGAAAGAGGATGGGTTACTGATCGTCAATGGTGATGAACCTCTTTTGACCGCGCGTTCTGCGGACTTTGGACCGCGTACATTCGGTTTCAAGGAAGAAAATTATCTGTATCCAACGGCGATGACTTTAACTAAGAATCATAGCGAGTTTTCTGTGAATCGCTGGCCAGAAGTGACGTTTACGGTACCGATGATCGGTGAGTTCAATGTTTTGAATGCCTTGGCCGCTTTGTTAGTCGGCCGTCATTATCATGTTACGCCAGAACAAATGGCTCAGGCCTTGGCGCATTTTCAACCGACTGAGAACCGGACTCAATGGTTGACTGGAGATGCTGGTGAAGAGATCTTGAGCGATGTTTACAATTCAAATCCGACAGCAGCCCGAGAAGTGCTTGAAAGTTTTGTCAAGGTCGCGACGAAGGGTCGTCATGTGGCCGTCTTAGGTGATATGCTGGAATTGGGCGACCAAGCCGAGAAATTACACGCTGATCTGGCCAGTGAGTTGGATCCGCGTCATATTGAAGAAATTTATCTTTATGGTGATCTGATCCAGTCGCTCTATCACCGTTTGCGCGGTGTTTATCCCGCGGAAAAGTTACATTACTATCCATTGGGGCAACAGGCCGCGTTGATCGCCGATCTAAAGAATGATCTTCATTATGGTGATATGGTCTTGCTCAAAGGTAGCAACGGAATGAAATTAAAACAAGTCGTTCAAGCTTTGCTGTGATATCAAATCAGAGTGTGAGTCGACCTGGTCAGCTCCTGAGTATTAACCTAGCAATTGTTTTGGAAGCGCACCTTGCTTCCGGAACAATTGCGTAGTTAAGCGCAACAGCCAATCCTCGCGTAGCACGGTTCAAAAGAAAAGTCAGAAAGAAGCGTCAATCTTTCTGGCTTTTTTCATTTTTTCATGGGTATCCCAGTTTCTACCTAACTTTTTTCTGAAAACAAACAGCTTACTTCCTTGTGGTTTCCAAATGAAAATGGTAAGATATGTAGAACACTGATTAGAACAGTGTGATTGAAAAAAGTGATTACAAACAGTTATGAAAGTTGAACGGATGTCTCCTGCTGTGATGTGATTGTTTTTTTCGAATCCAGAGGAGGACATTTTTTGAAATTTTCAGAACTTAATTTAGAACCAGATCTATTAGAGGCCGTTGAACGCGCTGGCTTTACCGAAGCAACACCGATCCAAGCTGAAACCATTCCCTTGGTCTTAGCTGGTGATGATGTTTTGGGCCAGGCTCAAACTGGTACCGGTAAAACGGCAGCGTTCGGCTTGCCATCATTGCAACACGTTGACATGAATGACCCGCAGATCCAAACCTTGATCATTTCCCCGACTCGGGAATTGGCGATCCAAACACAGGAAGAAATGCAGCGTTTAGGCGCGGCCAAACATGTCAAGGTGCAAGTCGTTTATGGTGGTTCCGATATCAGCCGGCAAATTCGTAATTTGAAGAAGAAGCCACAGATTTTAGTAGGAACTCCTGGTCGTTTGCTTGATCACATCAATCGTCACACCGCTAAACTTGATGGCATCAAGACCATCATTTTGGACGAGGCTGATGAAATGTTGGATATGGGCTTCGTCGAAGACATTGAAAGCATTTTGAGTCATGTGCCTAATCAACATCAGACTTTACTTTTTTCAGCGACCATGCCGAAACAGATCATGGGCATCGCTGAACGCTTTATGCACGATCCGAAAATCATTAAGATCAAATCAAAGGAATTGACTGCTGATTTGATCGATCAATATTACATCCGTTCAAAAGAATTCGAGCGTTTCGATATGATGACGCGCCTCTTCGATGTTCAAAACCCTAAACTGGCCCTGATCTTCGGTCGCACGAAACGTCGTGTTGATGAGTTGACTAAGGGTTTACAGGCTCGTGGTTACAAGGCCGAAGGGATCCATGGTGATCTGACTCAACAAAAACGGATGAGCGTTTTACGCGAATTCAAAAATGGCGAACTACAATTTTTAGTTGCCACGGACGTTGCTGCCCGTGGTTTGGATATTTCCGGAGTTACTCATGTTTATAACTATGATATCCCCCAGGATCCTGATGGCTATGTCCATCGGATCGGGCGGACTGGTCGTGCCGGAGCGGCTGGGGTTTCTGTAACTTTTGTTGCCGGCAACGAGATGGGCTATCTTCATGCGATCGAAGACTTGACTCGGGTACGGATGACACCGTTGAAACCAGCAACTGCTAAAGAGGCATTCCGCGGTCAACTTCACGCGGCTTATGCGGAAGTTGAACATTTGATCAATGATTCTGATTTGGAACGTTTTGCTGGCCCGGCGCAAGAGTTATTGGAAAAATATACGCCAGAGCAGATCGCAGCCGCTTTATTACGGGCTCAGGTCAAGGATCCAAGTCAAGTTCCTGTTCATATCGCACCAGAACGGCCCTTGCCTTCACGGAAGGTCTCAAAGCCACATTATGGTAACAAGCGTGGCGGGGGTTCTCATTCTGGTTATAATCGCCGGAGTGATCGCAGTCATGGTGATCGTGATCGTTCGCGTGGAGATCGTGGTGGCGATTCACATGGTCGTCGTTCCGGTAATGGCGGAGGGCGCCGTCAAGGTAACAATAATGGCGGCAAACGTAACTTTAGTATTCGTAAGAATCCAACTGCATAATATTTCGCCAAGCCATCTGATTTGGATCAGAGCGGCACTGATTAAAGACCTGACTGGGTTCGGGTCTTTTTTTGTTGGAATATTTCGCATTTTAGCATGAATCATTCTCATCTTACTTTTCTTTTAGATGAATCAAGTTAATGTTGATCAATGGTATAATAAAACAGAACGATCAGTGGCTTTTGGCGACTGTTAGTAAAAACTTTGACGACTTGCGCGCTGATCAAATCATTCGCTTTTTGAAATCAGTGTGGTTAAACTAACGGGGAAGGTGGCGATCGAGATGATTGCAGGATTAGGTGTAGATATTACAGAGATCGACCGGATCGCAACGGCTGTTGCGCATAATCCCAACTTTGTGGATAAGGTGTTGACAGCTGCTGAGATCGCTCAGTTTGACGAACTGCAGGGACAACGACAATGGGAGTATTTAGCGGGCCGTTTTTCGGCCAAGGAATCATTCTCTAAGGCGATGGGCACTGGTCTGGGGAAGGTCAAGTTGCACGAGATCACGATCATCAATGATGCCTTAGGCAAACCTTGGATCAGCCAGCATCCTTTTGCGGGGCGTGCTTTGGTTTCGATCTCCCACACCGCGACGTTAGTATTGACAGAAGTTATTTTGGAAGAAGAATAGAGAGGTTTTCCAGTGCAAACATCATATTTAAGACCAACATATTTAGAAATCGACCAACAAGCTATTTATGATAATGTCCACCATGAGCGCGAACGCTTGCCCAAATCAAGTCAGTTATTTGCAGTCGTGAAGGCTGATGCGTATGGCCATGGTTTAGTACCAGTCGCTCGTGTTTGTCGCGCAGCCGGTGCGGCTGGCTTTTGTGTGGCGACCTTGGATGAAGCTTTGGTATTACGCGAGGCCCAGATCGTGGAGCCGATCTTGGTATTAGGCGTGACGAGTGTGACAACCGCAGCGATCGCGGCCAGTCAGCATATTTCTTTGACTGTGGCCGATCGTGATTGGTTGGTCGCTGTCGCCCAAATTTTGGCGGATAAAACAATGTTACCACCATTGGCCGTGCATCTGGCCACTGATACCGGTATGGGGCGGATCGGTTTTACCGAACCGACCGAATTGCAAAAAGCAGCGGAATTTGTATTGGCTCACCCAGAAACTTTTGAATTTGAAGGGGTCTTTACTCATTTTGCAACGGCTGATCAAACGGATCTGACGCACTTTGAACAGCAACAGGCTAAGTTCAAACAAATGATCGCGGCACTTCCGGCTAGACCGCGCTATCTCCACTGCGCGAATTCTGCGACGAGTTTGTGGCATGATGAGTTGGTCATGAATATGGTTCGCTTTGGGATCGCACTCTACGGCTTGAATCCCTCGGGGGCCGTGATTCCTGCACCATATGCGCTAAAACCAGCGCTGGCCTTATATAGCGAGTTGGTTTTCGTGAAAGAGATCCATCAGGGCGATACAGTCGGTTATGGGGCAACTTATCTAGCGCCAGCAGATGAATGGCTGGGGACAGTGCCGATCGGCTACGCTGACGGTTGGTTGCGGCGAATGTCCGGAATGGCTGTTTTGATCGAAGGCCAGCGTTGTCCGATCGTTGGACGGGTCTGTATGGATCAGATCATGGTCAAAATGCCCGAGAAATTTCCCGTTGGCAGTAAAGTGACTTTGATCGGTCGCGATGGTGCTGATGAGATCACGATCCAAGAGGTGGCGACTTATGCGCAGACGATCCATTACGAAATCGCTTGTGGGCTAGATAATCGGTTGCCCCGACACTATTTGCCCTTTGATCCAGATTAGCAAGTAGAGCGGGTTCGCTTTTTAGGTGGGCATAGTGAGCTTATTTACTGCACGCAGGTGACGCTGGCAAGATGTTGTGCACGGATCAGTCCAATAATAACCACGACAGTTAGGACCTGTGATACAATGATAACAATATTATGACCTGATGCTATTTGTTGTCGGTTGTATTTTTATTGATGTAGGTGAGGTAAAGAATCATTAAGAAAAGTTGAGTGAGATTATGGAACAAGAAGTTATGCGTGGTGATATTTTTTTTGCTGATCTATCACCGGTGATCGGTTCCGAGCAAGGTGGCTCGCGGCCAGTGTTGATCATTCAAAATGATACCGGGAATCACTTTAGTCCAACGGTGATCGTTGCGGCGATCACTGCGAAGATCAGTAAGCCGCGAATGCCGACCCATGTTGGCTTGACCCCAGATCCTGATGGTGTTGAACGGGATTCGGTCGTTTTATTGGAGCAAGTGCGGACGATCGACAAGCAACGACTCCAACAGCGAGTTTCGCATCTTAGTGTGGAACGGATGCTGACTGTGGACCAAGCGCTGGCTATCAGTCTTGGTTTGACGGAATCGGAATGATTACATAGTAGCGGTGTGCAAAGTAATAAGGTGATCGAGCGGTAGAAGTCTAGGGAATCAGCCTAGACTTCTTTTTGAAATAGGCATTGGTCTCTGGCGCCGATAAAGGTCAGATAAGAGGCTGACGGTCGGGGCTACGCATGCTACAATGAAAAGGAAACAGAAATAAAAATCCAGCTAATTGGTAAGCATAAGGAGCAGATAAAATGGTAGAACGTTTGATCAGTGCGCAATCGTCAGCGGTTTTGGCGATGTCCGCTACAGAATTGAAAACAGCGATCCAGGCCAGTGAAGGGCGGGTCATGTTGTCTGAAGACGTGGTGACGGCACAACCGCTGGCGGAGACGATCACTAATGCAGAGGTGGCCAGTGCGTTTGGTGCCGATCTGATTTTATTGAACTTATTCGATGTTGATCGGCCGTTCATCCTCGGTCTCAATGATGGTGAGGATTCTTTGGCAAATGTACAGCCAGATCCCGAAGCTGTTCATAAGTTGAAACACTTGATCGGGCGGCCAGTGGGGCTTAATTTGGAACCAGTCGCTCCTAATGCGGATATGCTTTCTGATCAACTTGAGGTCAGTCAAGGCCGGCAAGCAACGGCGGCTTCCTTCAAAAAAGCTGCGGCACTTGGTTTTGATTTTGTGTGTTTGACTGGCAATCCGGGTAGTGGTGTGGATAATGAAGCGATCATTAAGGCTTTGAAAGTGGCCAAGACGAATTTCCCCGGTTTGATCATTGCCGGTAAAATGCATGGTGGTGGCGTTAATGAACCGATCATTGATCAAGCCGTATTGTCTGCTTTGATCGAGAATGGCGCGGATATTATTTTGGTGCCAGCAGTAGGAACGGTTCCGGGCTTTACTGATGCGGAGTTGCTCCAAGTCGTGCGGCAAGCTCATGCCGCTGGTGCTTTGGTCATGTCAACGATCGGGACCAGTCAGGAAAGCGCCTCGACTAGTGTGATCGAACAGTTGGCGATCCGCAATAAAATCTGTGGGGTCGATATCCAACATTTAGGTGACGCTGGTTATTCAGGTGTTGCCCCTGTCGAAAATTTCATTGCGATGAGTAAGGCGATCCGTGGTCAGCGCCATACCTTGAATCGGATGGCTCGTTCAGTCAACCGCTAGTTTTTACTAGGCTGACCAATACTTGCGCCAAATAAAACAGACCTTAACGCGCATTTAACGTTAAGGTCTGTTTTTAAAAGAATAGTGACGTGCTGATCAGGTTTAAAGTGAGTTCTTTTCGTTGCGAATAGTCTCACCAGTTTGTAAGTCATCAATCTCCACAACACGATACTGCTTGCGTTCCAGTTTGTCGACGATCTCCGCTAGTGTTTTAGGCTTTAAGCCCGCAGGTAATGTGATCAAAGTCCGGCGGACAAAAGTACCTTTTTTAGCGTCCAGAGTCAAGATACCCGCGATCGAGGTGTATTTTGAAATGATTTTGGACATTTCAAAGAGATCACCCTGTTGGCCAGTCGACATGATCGTCAAAACATAACTACCGATATTTAAATTCCATGCTTCTGATAACATCCCTAGTAATTTCGCGTGGGTTAGGATACCATAGAAATTATGATTTTCATCGAGGACAGCAATGTAGGGTAGATCCTTGATATTGAAAAAGACCTTAAAGAAAGGTGAATCGATATCAATGGTTTTCGTGGCGTTCTTGAGTAGGTAAGTCACAGGCAGTTGCATATTGCCACCTTGAGATTTATGGCGGTAAATATGCATTTTGTAAATATTGCCGCGGAAGATCCGCCCACTCTCATCGAGGATCGGCACACAACGGAAACCAGAATCTTCGAGGATCTGCAAAGCCTCCTCTAAGGTCGCATTTTCTTTAACGGTGGTTAGTTGGTCTTTCTTTAAAACTAAGGTCTTGATTAACATAAGACTCCTCCTCAAACAAACTACTTAACGCTGTTATCATAACATAAAATCAGGAATTTTAAAATATATGAGAAGTTTATTATACCACTAATGAACAGTTTAATGTGAGGTAAATGAGAACATGCGTAATGAAATGATGGATCGACCGGTCGTTAAAGCGACCGTTCAGGATTTTCTACGAGCGCAACCTTTAGCGCTTAGCCCCCAACTAAAGCGGATCGAGCAAGCGGCCAACGAACGACGGATACCGATCATTCCTCGTGAGACCGCGGTTTACTTGTATCAATTGGTTCAACGATCACGACCAGAGCAGATTTTGGAAGTGGGGACGGCGATCGGTTTTTCAGCAGCATTATTTGTTGAGGCGAGCCAGCAACATGCGCAGGTCACCACGATCGATCGTTTTCCGGATTTTTATGAACGCGCGTTAACAAATTGGCAAAGTTTAGGTTATCAAGATCAAATCAAATTATTGCAAGGAGATGCGAGCGATCTTTTGCCGACTTTACCAGGCCCTTATCAATTGATCTTTTTAGATGCGGCCAAAGCACAGTACATCAAGTTCCTTCCGGAAGCATTACGCTTATTGGCCCCGAGTGGTAGTTTATTGATCGATGATGTGTTGCAGGGCGGTAGTGTTTTTGCGCCTGAGAGTACGATCCGTCATCGTAACAAGGGGATCCATCGGAATTTAAATAAACTATTTGCCAGCGTCTATGCGGATCCGCGCCTAAATGTCAGCCTATTACCGCTAGGCGATGGTGTGCTCCAAATTTCTTGGCGCAACCAAGCTTAAGAGCCTTGATCAACGGATGAATAGAAAAACACCTCAAGATTTTTGCCTAAATCTTGAGGTGTTTTTTAAAAGACGAGCACTGGTGTCCCAGTTGATACGAGCGCATAAACTTGCGCCATGACCTTAGGTGGGGTATTGATACAGCCATGAGAACCATGAGTCTTGTACCAATCACCACCATATTTTGGTTGCCAAGAAGAATCATGGATCCCAACACCAGTGGTATCGATCGGCATCCAATAGCTAACTGGTGAGGCGTAATCGGTGCCATCATCATTTTTACCCTTTAAAGTGGAGTTGCGTTCTTTAGCCCAGACGGACCACACTCCTGAAGGCGTATCTTGACCAGGTTTGCCAGTCACGATATCCGTGCTGATCTTCAAAGCGCCATTGATGTAAACATACATATGTTGATTGGTTTTATCGACCTCAACGTAAGTATTGCCGATATCAGTACCACTATTGGAATAGCCGCTACCTTGGATTGCTGGTGTCCGTGTGAAGTCTTTACCAGCAAGGATTGCTTCGGTCAGATTAGCTGTTTCCGTATTGACATTGATGCTCCAACCGTAGATACCAGCGGGAACACTGACAGTACCGCGCTTAGTCGACTTGAAGGCACGGGTATCATCAAAAGTCGCGTATTGATTGTTGAGACCGGAAAGATAACTAGCGAGCGCGCTTTGATCTAAGCCGATCTTTCCAGCGCTATAAGTCAGCCAAGAACGGATCTGAGCCGAACTGATTGTCTCGGTTTTGCCTGCGATCGTATAAGTCCCAGTCACCTGTTCGATCTTGTTTAGTTTCTTCAAGGCTGTTTGTAAGGTGGCAGACTCTTTCGTAACAGTTGGCTTGTCATAAGTGCTTTTGACTTGGATCCGGCGCTGGCCTTGATCAATCGCAGTTTTCATCGTGGCCAATAACTTGCTGGCGTTTAGCTTGGTCCCTTGGACTTCAGGCTTGATCGCAAAACCAGTGCTTGTTTTTTCCAAAGTCGCGTTTTTTGTTGCAGTTCGACCAGGGTTAAGCGTCTGGGTCGTTTTTGTGACAAAAGCCTTTAAGTTTTCATCATTGACCTGAACCGTATTCTTGTTGCTGTTTGTTTCTGCTTGAACGCTAGCGTTAAAACCCCAAGCGCTTTGCTGATTCAATAATTTCTTCAGACTGGCCCCAGTTTGTTGGGTCAGACCCAGCTCTTTACCTGTGATGGCGGTCAATTCTTGTTTGTCATCATAAAGTCGATACTTCGTATTCATCAATTTATCAGTCATTTTTTGTTTCGCGACCGGATAGGTCAATTTGCCGATATCGATGTTTTCAACTTTGGTTCCTGGTAAATAATGGGTCTGATAGAAAATGCCATGATGGATATAGAGTCCACCAAAAAGCAAAACAAGACCAACGCTTGCCACGGCCAGAATGATTTTGTTTTTCTTTTTCATCAAAAGACACCCGCTTTTTTGTTTACTTGTGGTAAGTATATTGTACCAGCATTTTATATTAATCCCAAGAAATCGTGCTGATTGCGTTGCCGGCAAACAGTCACGCCGTCATTTTGGCAGCGAATGGATAAAAACACTTTTATAATATGACATAATTGTAACACATGTAATATGTTTGTAAAGATAGTGACTGAAAGCAACTACCAATTATTATTTGGGAATGAAGCAACTATGATTTATTTGATTGAGCTTCTTTGAATGAAGCGCCAAAATAAAAAGGACTTGACCAAAACCTCAAAGTTTTGATCCAGCCCTCTTTCAATTATCTAACGGTAGTTTATTGACGTGTTTCGATTTCGCCTTTTGCGAAAGCATCGTCTAAAATCTTCTTTAATTGTTTAGCAGATGCTTGCATTGATTCTTGTTCATGATCAGTCAAAGGAATCTCCAAAATGTTTTGGACACCGTCACGATTGATCACGGCCGGGCTACCAATATAAATGTCATTCAGACCATATTGACCGTCCATATAAACGGACAATGGTAAAACAGCATTTTCATCATCAAGGATCGCACGCGTGATCCGAGCTAAGGCAGTTGCGATACCATAGAAAGTCGCGCCCTTTAAATTGATGATCGTGTAAGCAGCGTCACGAACGGATTCGAACATATCGACTAATTTAGTTTCATCGATCTCAGGATGTTGCTCGACCCATTCCGCAATCTTGATCCCAGCGATATTCGCGTGAGACCAAACGGCAAATTCGGTATCGCCATGCTCGCCCATAATGTAAGCGTGGACGGAACGAGCATCAACATCGACCAATTCAGCGATCGATTGACGTAAACGAGCGGTGTCCAAAGACGTACCAGAACCCACAACGCGTTCCTTAGGAAAGCCTGATAATTTCCAAGTAGCATAAGTCAAAATATCAACTGGGTTAGCAGCAACTAAGAAGATCCCCTTGAAGCCAGATTCAACAACTGGATCAACGATCGACTTCAAGATCTTCAAGTTCTTGTTGACCAAGTCTAAACGAGTTTCGCCTGGTTTTTGTGGCGCGCCGGCTGTGATGACCACAACATCAGCGTCTTTTGCATCTGAGTATTCAGCAGAATAGATTTGTTTTGGTTGTGTAAATGGTAATGCATTAGAAAGGTCAATCGCATCACCCTTGGTCTTGTCCTTAGCGATATCGACAATCCCGATCTCTTGGGCGATTCCTTGTAAAACTAACGCGTAGGCATAACTTGAACCAACGGCACCGTCGCCGACCAGCAATACTTTTTGGCGTTCTTTGATTTTTGCGTTTGACATGTATAATTCATCCTTTCGTGTGTGAACGTATTTACTTTGTAAGTATAACACATTTGTGACTGTTTGGTAGAGAAAATTACCAGCAATCATGAAAAAGATTAAATGGCGGTTTTCGTTATCACTCTCACAACATTTAAACCCTATTGAAAAAGGAAAATACCTATCGGAAAACGTTTTCAGTAAAAAAACATTAAACCGTTGATACACTTTTTTATCGCTGTACTAGCGATTTGGTTGCTCACCTGCCTCTGATCGAATTGTCAAAAAACAATTATAACCGCGCATTCACTCACATTATACCGATTACTTGAGCAGATGTGGACTAGAACGACTTATTGCCTTTCTAGCTAAACAGGATGAAGACTGCTACTATTGTTCAAATTTATCTAGCGATTGTTTCCAAACAGCTTTTGGCTGTCTTGCTCCGGTCAGACCTGATTTTACTTAGGGGTTGTGCTATAATTTCTTGTACGGAACTGGGGTTTTCCTTAAACGCCAGCTTTTTGTGTGTGGGTCAGCGTTTTTAAGCCTTTTATACGGAAACAGGGCTGATCAACCAAATTTTGAGACGAGGTAATCAATAATGAAAATGATCGTAGGTCTGGGTAATCCTGGCAAAAAGTATGAACACACGAAGCATAACGTCGGTTTTGACACGCTGGATCAGGTGGCTCAAACTTTAAATGTGCAGGTGACCAAGAACGAGTTTTCGGCCTTGACCGGAACGATCAAGCTTGGCAATGAGAAGATCATGTTAGTTAAGCCGCTAACTTATATGAATGATTCTGGGCGAGCGGTTGGCCAGTTAGCAAAATATTATCAATTTTATCCTGAGGAGATCGCCGTGATCCAAGACGATCTGGACCTACCTTTGGCCAAACTGCGCTTGCGGACACATGGTGCTTCTGGCGGTCATAATGGGATCAAGAGTATCATCAGTGCTTTGGGCACAGATAAGTTCAATCGGGTCAAGATCGGGATCCAACATCCGCAACGTTCAAAAGTCGTTGATTGGGTCTTAACCCCCTTTGCTGGGACGGATCGGCAGGCGATCGAGGTGACGATGGGTCGTGCTACTGATGCGCTGGTGCAGTGGAGCCAAGCTGATCTTGATTTTGCGGCATTGATGAATGAATTCAACTGAGCGGGCCATTGTTGAGTTGGCGCTACGTTTGATGGATTAAGGAGGCAGTCAGTTTGGATCTGATCGATTTTTTTCAAACACAGACCAACATGGTCACTCATTTTGCTGATTGGTCGGCGCCAAAACGGCGTTTGGTCACGGGTCTAAATGGCTCAGCGGAGGCGGTCTATTTAGCGGCGATGGTGCGGCAGCAACAAAAGCCACTTGTATTTGTCACAGATAATGGCTTTCACGCTAATCAGTTTGTTGATGATCTGACCGCGTTATTGGGCGATGACTTGGTTTACTATTTTCCAGTTGAAGAAGTGATCGCCGCGCAAGGTGCGACCAGTTCGCCAGAATTTCAAAGTCTGCGGATCGAAGCCTTGGCCTTTTTGTTGCGCCAAGAACCCGGGATCGTAGTGACTTCGGTTGCCGGCGCACGTTATCAATTACCAACACCAGCGACTTTTGCGACGGCCAAGATCCAATTGGAACAAGATGGTGAATTAGATTTGGCGCGCTTGCCAGAACAGTTAGTCTCTATGGGATACCGCCGCGAAAAATTAGTTGCTAATCCTGGAGAGTTCGCGATTCGCGGTGACATTATCGATGTTTATCCGTTGATGGCAGAAGACCCGGTCCGGATCGAATTATTTGGTGATGAGATCGATGGTATCCGCCGGTTTGACAGCGCGAGTCAGCGGAGCATCGAGAACTTAGCGCGCTTGACTTTATTGCCGGCAACTGATTTGATCACTAGTTTAGCGGAACGTCAACGGACCGGTCAAAAAATCGCGGCGGCGGTAACGCAAGCTAAAGCAGCCCTCCCTAAGAATAAGAAAAAAGAACGGACAGCTTTAGTCGATTATTTTGCGCCGACAGTCGCGCAATTCAATGAAGGGATCTTGCCAGAAAACGCTGGCTTATTCGTTGATTTTTTGTATCCTACAACGACGACGATCAGTAGCTACTTAGATGAAGCTGGTTTTGTTGTTTTTGATGATTATGCCCGCTTACTGGAGAAAACCGATGCGATGGATGCGGAAGCGGCCAACTGGCAAACCGATCAGTTGGAATTGCAACACTTATTGCCACAACAAGTATTTCGCCCAGATTTTCGTGAGTTGAATCGGCAATTGAAACAACGTCAACTTCATTTGGCGCTGTTTCAAAAAGGTTTAGGTAGCTTACGTTTTGACGCGATCTACCAATTATCGATCCGAACCGTGCAACAGTTTTTCAGTCAGATGCCTTTGATCAAAACTGAATTGGATCGTTGGCGCAAGCAAAAACGGACGGTGCTGATCCTGATTCCTGAGGCCAGTCGGCGCACCCGATTGCAACAAACATTTATGGATTTTGAAGTTCAAGTGGGTCTGAGTGAGTCGGATCAGATCCAAAGCCATGAGGTGCAATTGATCGCCGGCAGCTTACGCAATGGCTTTGAAGTCCCCGGCGCGGAATTGGTCGTGTTGACTGAACGGGAATTATTCAATCGTATCAAAAAGAAGACGCCACCGCGGCGCCAGACGATGGCCAACGCTGAACGTTTGCGCAGTTATAATGAACTGAAGCCAGGTGATTACGTGGTCCATGTCAATCACGGCATCGGCCGCTTTGAAGGCATGCAGACGATGACGGTCGATGGGGTCCACCGTGATTATCTATCGATCGCCTATCAAGATAATGCCAAACTTTTTATTCCTGTGGATCAATTGAATCTGGTCAGTAAATATGTTTCTGCTGAAGGTAAAGAACCGCGGATCAATCGTCTAGGTGGTAGTGAGTGGCAGAAAACCAAGAAAAAAGTCGCTGATCGTATTGAAGATATCGCCGATGACCTGATCCAACTTTACGCGCAACGGCAGGCTGAAAAAGGTTTCGCGTTTGCGCCAGATGATGATCTTCAACAACAGTTTGAAGGGGAGTTTCCTTATGTTGAAACTGCGGATCAGTTACGGAGTACGGCTGAAGTCAAGGCGGATATGGAGCAACGCCAGCCAATGGATCGGTTGTTGGTCGGCGATGTTGGGTTTGGGAAGACAGAAGTCGCGTTGCGCGCGGCCTTCAAGGCGGTGATGAACAATAAACAAGTTGCCTTTTTGGTGCCAACGACGATTTTGGCGCAACAACATTTCGATACGATGAAAGATCGCTTTGCGGATTTCCCGATCAATGTGGCGATGATGTCCCGTTTTCAATCAACGGCAGAGAATCGCGCGACGGTCAAAAAATTAAAAGATGGTCAGGTCGATATCGTGGTCGGGACTCATCGGATCCTTTCTAAAGATGTTCGTTTTGCTGATTTAGGTCTACTGATCATTGATGAAGAACAACGTTTTGGCGTGAAGCACAAGGAAAGGCTGAAACAGCTCAAGACTTCCGTTGATGTTTTGACGCTGACGGCGACCCCGATCCCGCGAACCTTGCATATGTCGATGTTAGGCGTGCGTGATCTTTCGGTCATTGAAACGCCACCGACTAATCGCTATCCGATCCAGACCTATGTAATGGAACAAAATGCTGGTGCGATCCGTGAGGCGATCCAACGGGAGATCGAACGTAATGGTCAAGTTTTTTATTTGCATAATCGTGTCGATGATATCGAACGGACTGTTGATCAATTGCAGGCGCTCGTTCCTGAAGCGACGATCGCTTATGCCCACGGGCAAATGACTGAGAATCAATTAGAAAATGTGATCTATAACTTTATCAATGGTGATTATGATATCCTAGTAACGACGACGATCATTGAAACTGGGGTCGACATGCCGAACGCCAATACTCTGATCGTGGAAAATGCCGACCGTTATGGGTTGTCACAGCTTTATCAATTACGTGGTCGGGTTGGCCGCTCAAGTCGGATCGCTTATGCTTATTTCATGTATCAACAAAATAAAGTGTTGACAGAGATCGGTGAGCAGCGTCTGCAAGCAATCAAAGATTTTACGGAATTGGGGTCAGGCTTTAAGATCGCGATGCGGGATCTTTCTATCCGCGGCGCAGGTAACCTGTTAGGAAAGCAGCAACATGGTTTTATCAATTCGGTTGGGTTCGATCTCTATTCGCAGATGTTGAACGCGGCGGTGCGGCAACGGCAAAACCAACCAACTGATCCGAAAACTGATACAGAATTGCTTTTGGATGTGGAGGCCTATCTACCAGATGATTATGTGGATGATAGCCGTCAAAAAATCGAGCTGTACAAGCGGATCCGTCAGGTCGAAGACAGCGATGCTTTAGATGAGATCAAGGCAGACTTGATCGATCGGTTTGGTGAGTATCCGCCGGCAGTCACGAATCTTTTGCTGGTGGGCCAATTAAAAATGTTGGCGGATCGGTTGTTGCTGCAAACGATCAAACAAGATGGTCGCAAAGTCATCTTGACTTTTAGCCCTGCAGGCACTAAGCAGCTTAACGGTGAGGAGCTTTTCGCAGCGTTCTCTGTCCTTGATTATCATGTGGATGTCAAAATCACTGCAAGCAAATGTTATCAGATCACGATCCAATTAGATCGACCATTGCCACCAACGGAGAAGTGGTTGCAGGATCTGATCAAGTTTTTAGAAGTGGTTCAAAAAACAGTGACGTTAAAACATAAAGGAGTGGATCTAAATGCGTCTTGATAAATATTTAAAGGTATCCCGTTTGATCAAACGGCGGACCGTAGCCAAAGAAATCGCTGACAAGGGTCGGATCACGATCAATGGTAAAGTGGCAAAATCGTCTAGCGATGTTAATATCGGTGATGAATTGAATCTACAGTTCGGTAATAAAACATTGGTCGTTAAAGTGACACGGATCGTGGAGACGACCAAAAAAGCTGATGCCGAAGAAATGTACACTGTGGTCAGTGATACCCCGCGTGGGTGATGTGGTCATCACCTTCTTCGTACTTTTTCAGTTTGAGCTGATCGCTAGGATTATTTTTTCGGATTTTGTATGATTGGCACGCAACTTTTTCGAACGCATATGCTATACTCAAGGTTAGATGCTGTTGTATAGTAGCTTGAGGGAGTGAGCACATGGAAGAGCCAAAACGGCGCTTTGATCCAAAAATCACTAATTTAAATAATCAGTACATCCAAGAGCAAGAACGACAAGAGGCCTTAGCGCGCCACCAGCGTTATGTCCATCGTGTTCATCGTCATCGCTTGATCGCGTTACTGGTGGTTTTGACAGTTTTTGCCTTGATCCTAGGGAATCAATTGTTGCGCGCTCACCAGACTCAACAAGAACTACAAGCAAGTATCGTGACGCAGCAGAAAAAATTAAAGCAGGCGCAAACGACTAAGAAGGATCTACAGATCCAAGTCGATCAGCTTCATGATGATGATTATTTGAATAAGTTGATCCGTTATAAATATGATTATTCAAAACAAGGCGAGATTATTTTTACCTTGCCGGATAATGATGGGTCGACCGCCGGAGCAAATACTAAAAATTAGTTTGAATTGACTTTGTTCGGTGGTATACTTAGATAACAATAAGAGGTATCCAAGGAGGATTTTGGGGTATATGGCAGTTGAAATTGGGTCGAAAGTTACAGGTAAAGTAACTGGGATCACCAACTTCGGAGCATTCGTTGATCTAGGGTCTGGTAAAAGTGGGTTAGTTCATATCAGTGAGATTTCTAATCAATATGTCAAAGACATTCATGATGTATTAAGTGTCGGCGATGTTGTGACGGTGAAGGTTGTTTCCGAACAAAATGGCAAGATTGGTCTATCGATCAAGCAAGCAAGCGACGAGCAACCTGTTGCTACCCATGCCAAGCCGGTCCATCATGATCGACCAAGACGCGAACGACGCGAATCTGAGGGAAATAATAGTAATTGGAAACGCGGCAATAGTAATAATAACGGTGGTCACCAAGGCCATCCAGGTCATCAAGATTTTGACAGTATGCTGTCAGGTTTTCTTAAGGATAGTGAAGATCGCTTAACGGCGATCAAACGCAATACTGAAGGAAAACGCGGTGGCCGTGGTGGTCGGCGGAGCTGATCCATGATCTCGGGTAAAAATAAGTCGTGACCTACGCTCAATGACGAGCGGGTCAACTTGTTTTTACCCGTTTTTTTAGTCAAAGTTGTGAGGAGGTGGCGGTAAAATCGTGCTAACACTGGAAAGACGATTTGCTGAGCATTGGTCGACGCTAGCGGTCCCACCCCAAGAATCGATCGTGGTTGCTTTCTCTGGTGGGGTTGATTCTGTGGTACTGGTGGAATTACTTTTGAGCTTACCAGAAGCGCAACGACCACAGCTCCATTTAGCCTATTTCAATCATTGCTTACGTACTGATAGTGAGCAGGAGGAACGTTTTGTAACGCATTTCGCGGAGACACATCAGCTGCCCTTGACCGTGGATTGCTGGCAACGAGTCGCGGCAACGCCGATAACGGAGGCCAGCGCGCGGGTTGCGCGTTATCGGTTTTTGACGACGGTCTTGCATCAGCAGAACAGCAAGTGGTTATTGACTGCCCATCATCAGGATGATCTCCTTGAAACGCTATTGTTGCGCTTGATCCGTAGCGGCGGTTTCAATGAATTGCCTGGTCTGCGCACGCAGACCGCTTTTGCGGAAGGTTGGTTGTTGCGTCCGCTGTTGCCCTTTTCTAAAGCGGAATTACGGGCGCAAGCGCGCCGCCGGCACTGGGCGCACATTGAAGATAGCACGAACCAGACTTTGTTTACGCAGCGGAATCGCTTACGATTGAATGTGATCCCACAGTTAAAAGCAGAGAATCCACAAATCTTAACGCATGTTAGTCGTTTTGCCGCAGAAAGTTTGGCGGTCCAAGAGCTGGCCCAGTTGAGCAATCAGCGAATCATCGCGCAAATGGCATTACGGCACGCAGGTCAGCAACTCAGTGGCGTATTACCTGAAGAATTGGCAAAGCTGTCCATGGTAGCACGTCAACTGATGTGGCAAGCGTTTTGGCAGCAATATCTACCACGACTGCCTATGCCTAAACAAGGAACGTTGGAAATCTTGGCGCAACTCAGTGGCAGACGGCAAGGTCATCATCAAGTGGATCTAGGCCATACTTGGCGGTTTGAGCAAGACTATCGCGCTTTTACGATCAGTCAAGTGCCGCTGTCAGCAGAAAATCTAAGCGGTGCTCATGAGCAGGTGGCTAAACAACAAGTCATCCAGTTGGATCAGTGGCTGGTTTTACCTCAGGGGCGGATCGGGATCTTTACCCGTCCACAAACAGTTCCGGCCGATCATCAAGAGACGCGGATCTATCTCGAGCAAATGCCAGATCAGTGGATTTTGCGAACGCCCCAGGCTGAGGACCAAGTGATGTTGGCAACAGGTCATCACCAAAAATTACGGCGCCGGTTGATCGATCAAAAGGTCCCTTTGCGGTTACGGGAGCGACTCTGGGTGCTCACGGCTGATAAGAAAATCGTCTGGGTCGAGAATATCTTTAATTATAAATTGTGGAAAGCCCCAGAAACTGCTAAAATCATTTATGTATTGTGGCAACGCAATAGCTGATCCAAACAAAATAACCCAAGTTAAGGAGAACGAGATGCGCGAGGATATTGAAAAAGTCATTGTTTCCCAGGGGGAGATCCAGGAAGCAGTTGCACGACTTGGTCAAGAGCTTAAGGCCGATTATGTAGGTAAGGTGCCGATCTTTATCTGTATATTGAAAGGGGCGGTGGTCTTTATGACGGATTTGATCCGTGCTTATGACGCCCCAGCCGAGATCGAATTTATGGACGTTTCCAGTTATGGCGATGCATTTGAATCTAGTGGGGAAGTTCGGATCCTCAAGGATTTGGATATTCCGGTCAACGGCCGTGATCTGGTCATTGTTGAAGATATCATTGATACAGGGCGGACCTTGGAAGCTTTGATCAAGTTATTGAAAACACGTGGTGCAAATTCAATCAAGATCTGCTCGTTTCTCGATAAACCGGCTCGGCGCCTGATCAATGTTCATGTTGACTATACTGGGGTGCAAGTTCCCGATGAGTTCTTGGTCGGCTATGGTTTGGACTATAAAAATCAGTACCGTAATCTGCCGTATGTGGGCGTTTTGAAACCTAGTATCTATTCGTAAATTATTTTGCGATCCACTAGCCTTAGATATTGGTCAAAAATGGTCAAATATGATATGATTACAACATTCGATTATGCTCAACTAATCGATTTATTCAGGAGGTCATAAATGAAAAATAACCGTAATCGTCTATTAAATAGCGGTTTGTTTTACATTCTGATGTTTGTTGCAATAGTTGCGGGGATTAGTTTCATGTTCAATCGGGGCAATGGCGGCAATACTCAAAATGTAAGTACGACCAAGTTCGTTACCGAGTTGAAGGCGAATAAAGTCAAGGAATTTACGGTACAGCCTGCCAATGGTGTCTACTCGATCCGTGGTGAGTATAGTAAGCCGATCACCAAGAAGACCACTAGTGGTTCTGTTTTTGGTGGCACGACAACGACTGCAATTACTGGCTTTACAACCTCGCTTTTGCCAAATGATGGGTCACTGAAACAGGTTTCCCAATTGGCGCAAAGCGAAGGGGTGACGATGCATACTCAAGAAGAGTCGCAATCCAGCGTTTGGATCAGCTCACTCTTTATGTTACTGCCGACAATCTTACTGTTTGTTTTCTTCTATTTCATGATGAATCAAGCTGGGCAAGGTGGCGGCGGTGGCAACGGCCGTGGTGTTATGAGTTTCGGCAAGACCAAGGCTAAGCCAGAAGATCCGCAAA
This sequence comes from Lapidilactobacillus luobeiensis, assembly GCF_024345205.1. Lineage (GTDB taxonomy): Bacteria > Bacillota > Bacilli > Lactobacillales > Lactobacillaceae > Lapidilactobacillus > Lapidilactobacillus luobeiensis. The sequence goes on from NZ_BROC01000013.1 coordinate 62,121, forward strand.
AGAATAAAGTACGTTTCTCTGATGTTGCCGGTGCCGAAGAAGAGAAACAAGAATTAGTCGAAGTGGTTGAGTTCCTGAAAAATCCGAAGAAATTCAATGCTTTGGGCGCGCGGATACCGAAGGGCGTTTTACTCGAAGGCCCTCCTGGCACTGGTAAAACTTTGCTAGCTCGTGCCGTTGCTGGTGAGGCTGGCGTTCCATTCTTCTCGATCTCTGGTTCTGATTTCGTCGAAATGTTCGTCGGTGTCGGGGCTTCACGGGTTCGTGATCTGTTTGATAATGCCAAAAAGAACGCGCCAGCGATCATCTTTATCGATGAGATCGATGCAGTCGGACGCCAACGTGGCGCCGGAATGGGCGGTGGCCATGATGAACGTGAACAGACGTTGAACCAGTTGCTGGTCGAAATGGACGGGTTTACTGGCAATGAAGGCGTGATCGTTGTCGCTGCCACGAACCGTTCGGATGTTTTGGACCCTGCCTTGTTGCGGCCAGGTCGTTTTGACCGTAAGATCTTAGTTGGTCGTCCTGATGTTAAGGGCCGTGAAGCGATTTTAAAGGTCCATGCCAAGAATAAGCCGTTAGCTGACGATGTCGATTTGAAGGTCATTGCCCAACAGACACCTGGATTTGTCGGTGCCGATCTGGAAAACGTTTTGAACGAAGCGGCTTTGGTCGCTGCGCGGCGGAATAAAACAAAGATCGACGCTTCGGACGTTGATGAGGCCGAAGACCGTGTGATCGCTGGTCCTGCTAAGCGGGATCGGGTGATCAGCACCAAAGAACGTAACATGGTGGCTTATCATGAAGCAGGTCATGCCTTAGTCGGTTTGGTCCTAAGCGATTCACGAGTCGTTCGTAAGGTAACGATCGTTCCTCGAGGACGCGCAGGTGGTTACGCGATCATGTTGCCACGTGATGACCAATTCCTATTGACTAAGAAAGAATTGAATGAACAGATCGTTGGACTGATGGGTGGCCGGACTGCCGAAGAATTGATTTTTAATTCATTGTCTACTGGCGCATCCAATGACTTTGAGCAGGCTACTCAAATCGCCCGCGGGATGGTGACTCAATATGGGATGTCCGATCGTTTAGGGACCGTCGCCTTAGAAAGCGAAGGCCAGCCATTCGTTGGCGCTGAGTACGGTCAACGACCACCATACTCTGAAACGACCGCGGCGGCGATCGATGATGAAGTTCGCGCGATCATTGGCGCTGCTCATGAAGAGGCTCGTGAGATCATCAGCAGCCATCATGAACAACATAAGTTGATCGCAGAAGCATTGCTGAAATATGAAACTTTGGATGAGAAAGAAATCTTGAGTCTCTTTAAAGAAGGCAAGATGCCAGAGCGTGACAGTAATCTTTACCCTAGTGAACATGCCCAGACTTTTGAAGAAGCCAAACGGGCTCTGGAGCAAAAGGACGCGCAAACTGATCAGTCCGATAAAGCTACTTCACAACAACCTGATGAAGATCAGGGTGAACAGAAGGATCCTGCTGAAAAAGAAGCTCCGCAACCAGAACAGCCAGATGAAACAACGACTGACCATGTGGCTCCAAAGGACACACACGATTCGGATGATTCAAAAGATTCAAAAGATTCAAAAGATTCAAAAGATTCAAATGATCCGCAATAACTGTTAGATGTTGATGAGAACCTGAATAGATAAATTCAGGTTCTTTTATTTTGACTGATTTTTAGTCAGAATCGTGGCTGGTTTTGGCAAAGGTATCCTAAAAGAAGACATCGCCGCTGGTATTTTTTGTGAAAATACGCTAGTATACTAAGTTAGAGTTTTCAGAAATGAGGAATTGAATTGGTAGATCATCTGATTAAAGCAATCACCACGGACGGTGCATTTCGAATGCTAGCGGTCGACGCCAGTGGGGTGGTCAGTGAAGCACAACAACGTCATGACACTTGGCCAGCTGCCACGGCTGCTTTGGGACGGACCTTGATTGGGACTTTGTTGTTAAGTAGCGCACTTTTAAAAGCGCCTGAGAAACTGACCGTTCGGATCCAAGGTGGTGGGCCCGTGGGCATGATCATCGCCGATGGTAATGCGTTGGGAGAAGTGAAGGGCTATCTGAGCCAGCCACAGGTCAATTTGCCGGCGACGCCATTAGGTAAGATCGACGTTCGCCGTGCCGTGGGAACTAATGGGTTGCTTAGCGTGACGAAAGATCTAGGAATGAAAGAGCCATTTACGGGTCAGGTGCCGTTAGTTTCAGGTGAGATCGCAGAAGATTTTACCTATTACTTAGCTAAATCCGAACAGATTCCTTCGGCGATGGGTCTTTCTGTTTTTGTTAATCAAGATGCCAGTGTTCAGGTCGCTGGTGGTTTCTTGATCCAAACGCTACCGACTGCGACAGAGGCCCAATTGACGGAGTTGGAGCAACGATTACAGGCATTGCCCTTGGTCTCTGATTTGTTGCGTCAGGGTCAGACGCCAACTCAGTTACTGCAACAGATTTTCGGACCAGGGACGATCAAAGTCCTTTCTAATTCACCAGTCAGGTTCAAATGTGATTGCAGTAAAGACCGTTTTCGCCGGGCTTTGGCGACCTTGTCTCAAGATGAGTTGACGGCGATGATCACAGAAGATCATGGGGCGGAAGCTGTTTGCAAATTTTGTGGTGAGAAATATCAATTCTCGGAAGTAGAGTTGCAGCAATTATTAGCAAATAAGTCATGATGGTAGTCTTCAAGAAGTCGTTGCTTGTTGTGCATGAAGATGTCAGATTAATGCTCACAAGTAAACCGGCTCGCTTTGCACTGTGATTTTGAAACGTGCTACGCACAACTGACTTCTGCGCTTAACTACGTCAGGCTTCCGGAAGCAAAGTTCGAGCTTCCAAAATCCTGACTAGGTTAATGCTCAGGAGCTGACTAGGTCGGCGAACACTCTGGTTTTGAAACGTGCTGCGCGAGGATTGGCTGTTGTGCTTAGCTACGTCATGGTTCCGAAAGCAAAGTTCGGCTTTCAAAACCATGACTAGGCTAATGCTCGCAGCCACCCATCCTCGCTCCGCACTTTGATTTTGAAACGTGCTGCGCACAACTGACTTCTGTGCTTAACTACACAAATATTCCGGAAGCAAGGAACGCTTCCATAATCTTTGCTAGGTTAATGCTCGAAGTCAAACCGTTGTGCTTCGCACTCTGATTTTGAAACGTGCTGCGAGGTGCAGACCGCTGTGCCTTAAAGTATCTGATTGTCCAATCTGCTTCGCAGCTTAGTCAATCAGATAAATTAATGCTAACGGTCTGACCGCACCTCTCCGCACTTTGATTTTTTTGTAGCTGAGGTTGCGTTTGACCTGGCTTTTTTGCTAAGATTAAGCGAGTCTAAATTAGGAGCGTTAAAAATAATGGAATGGCAGATCGGTAATGTAACGATTCCTAACCAAGTGGTGGTAGCACCTATGGCGGGAATCACCAATTCGGCGTTTCGCATGGTGGCCAAGGAATTTGGCGCTGGATTAGTGGTTTGCGAAATGATCAGTGATCGGGGCATCATGTACCACAATCAAAAAACTTTGGATATGCTCTTTGTTGATCCACAAGAACATCCGATCAGTATCCAAATTTTTGGCGGGACGCGCGAGACTTTGGTCAATGCAGCAAAATTCATTGATCAGAATACTAAGGCGGATATTATTGATATCAATATGGGCTGCCCTGTTCCAAAAGTAACGAAGACCGACGCTGGGGCGAAATGGCTGCTGGATCCGGAGAAGGTTTACGAAATGGTGGCGGCGGTCGTTGCTGAAGTCAGTAAGCCAGTCACGGTCAAAATGCGAACAGGTTGGGATGATGACCATGTTTATGCGGTCAAAAACGCCCAAGCAGTTGAGCGGGCTGGCGCGGCGGCATTAGCCATGCATGGGCGGACCCGCAAGCAGATGTATATGGGACATGCTGATTGGCATATCTTGGCCGAAGTGCGCCAACAATTGACGATCCCATTCATGGGAAATGGAGATGTGCGGACCCCCCAGGATGCACAACGGATGCTTGATGAGGTTGGCTGTGATGCTGTCATGGTCGGTCGAGCAGCTTTAGGAAATCCCTGGATATTGCAGGCGATCGAACATTATTTGGCTAGTGGTGAACTATTACCAGAACCAACGCCTAGGGAAAAGATCACCACAGCTAAAGAACAGTTGGCCCGTTTAGTGGTATTGAAAGGCGAGAAGATCGCGGTCCCTGAGTTCCGCCAACAAGCCGCTTACTATTTGAAGGGAATCCCTCGCGCGGCTAAAACTAAAGCGATGGTCAATGAGGTTTTGACACAGGCCGAAGTTGATCAAATTTTGGATGATTTTGTAATGAGTTATGAAGCGCGACAAGCAGAAAAAACTGCGCAATAAGAACAGAGAGAGGTAGTTCAAGTGGCAAATCAAGGAAGTAGCAAGAATAAGGCTGAAAAGGAAATGAATGATCAACTGATCGTTCGACGTGAAAAGTTACAGGCGTTACGTGATGAAGGGATTGATCCATTTGGGACTGCGTTTAAGCGCAGTCATTTGGCGCAGCAGTTACATCAAGAATTTGGTGAGACTGAAAAGGAGACGTTGGAGAGTGAGCTTCCAGTCGTGACGATCGCTGGACGGATGGTCTCCAAGCGGGGCAAGGGAAAAGTTGGCTTTGCTGACCTGCGTGATCGTAGCGGTCGGATTCAGATCTATGTTCGTAAGGACGTGGTCGGTGAAGAGAATTATCAGATTTTCAAGAAGGCCGATCTGGGCGATTTTCTTGGTGTCACAGGTGAAGTCATGAAGACTGATACTGGCGAATTGACTGTTAAAGCACAGCATGTCACCTTTTTGACGAAAGCATTGCGGCCTTTGCCAGATAAATATCACGGCCTTAGCAATGTTGAGCAGATCTATCGTCAACGTTACTTGGATCTGATCGCCAACGACGACAGCTTCGATCGTTTTATCAAACGGAGTAAGATCATCAAGGCTGTCCGTGAATATTTAGATAATCATCAATTTACTGAAGTTGAGACTTCCTCATTGCACGTGCAGGCAGGTGGCGCGAATGCCCGGCCTTTTATTACACATCATAACGCTTTGGATATTGATCTTTATTTGCGGATCGCTTTAGAGTTACAACTAAAACGGTTGATCGTGGGTGGTATGGAACGGGTCTATGAGATCGGCCGTGTTTATCGCAATGAAGGCATCGATACTCGCCATAATCCGGAGTTCACGATGCTTGAGACGTATGCGGCTTATTTTGATTTTCGCGATGTGATGGATGAGACGGAAGGTATCTTCCGTTATGCGGCTCAAAAAGTTTTAGGTACAGGTAAATTCACGTATCAGGACCAGGCAGTCAATCTTGACCAGCCTTTCGATCGGATCCATATGGTCGATGCTATCAAGAACCAAACTGGTGTTGATTTTTGGCAGCCGATGACATTGGCAGAGGCGCGAGCAGTCGCAGACGCACATCAAGTCCATTATGAGTCGTATTGGGAGGTCGGCCATATCATCAATGAGTTCTTTGAACAGTTTGTTGAAGATACGTTGCAGACACCGACTTTCGTTTATGGTCATCCAATCGAGGTTTCGCCATTAGCTAAGAAGAACGCTGATGATCCTCGTTTTACTGATCGCTTTGAGCTATTCATTTTGGGGACGGAATATGCTAATGCCTTTTCTGAATTGAATGATCCAATCGATCAAAGGGCCCGTTTTGAGGAGCAAGAAGCTGAGCATGAGGCCGGTAACGATGAGGCTCATGGGGTCGATTACGATTTCATTGAGGCCTTAGAGTATGGCATGCCGCCAACAGGTGGTCTTGGGATCGGGATCGATCGTCTTGTCATGTTATTGACCGACGCACCTTCGATTCGGGACGTTTTGTTATTCCCGACGATGCGGCCGGAGTAGTTTTCAGAAAAAACTCAAAAAGATTTATCACTTTTTTAGTGGTAAATCTTTTTTATTGTTCAGATTTATCCTGTTTTCTCTGACCCTATATTCTAAAAAAAAGCATACTGCATTTTTTAACGAACTTTATATCAATTATCGACAAATTGGTTCGTATTTGACAAATAAAATTGGGTATTGACGAAACGTGCTTAAATTGATAAGATAGTTTTTGTTGCGAAATAGCAATTATCGAAGCGCTTCATTCATTGTTCTAACAACCTTTTCTGAAAAAGTTGTTGACAAGAAAATGACCGCGTGCTAAGATATTAAAGTTGCTGTTGCGACAAGGTAGACCTTTGAAAACTGAACAAAGTTTCGATAAATGTGCAGGGTCGATAGCGATTTCGGTCGTTATCTACAAAGAACATTTGCGAAGTCAATTCGCTAGTTAATGAATTTAAAATTGAGTCTAACTC
>NZ_BROC01000014.1 GCF_024345205.1 Lapidilactobacillus luobeiensis
GAGTTAGACTCAATTTTAAATTCATTAACTAGCGAATTGACTTCGCAAATGTTCTTTGTAGATAACGACCGAAATCGTTATCGACCCTGCACATTTATCGAAACTTTGTTCAGTTTTCAAAGGTCTACTTTGTCGCAACAGCAACTCATTTATAGTACCATATCCACCAAGCAACTGTCAACATTTAATTTGAAGTTTTTTGAGAAGGAAATGATCAAAGCTTAGAGCGCTGTGTGTTTCTTAAAAACGACAACTTAAATAGTTTAGCAAATCGAACCGCATTAAGCAAGCCTAAATAGTAAAAAAATCAAAAAAGTTTGGAATGACTAAAACAGTTCCCTTGAGACTAGTAACTCGCCAGTAATTCTGTGCATAATTCATGGGTCAGCAAACTAGAAGTCGGACTGACTGGATTGGCCGTACCTGGTGTCACGATTGCTGTTAGAAACGCTTGGATCAGTGGGGCAAATCCCCGAGCGGTCAACATCGGTTCCCAGCTGGGTAAGTTTTGTGTCAAAGTCCCTGCGCTCGTGCTCAAGCTTAACTGTTGCAAGTCACGAACTTGACTGATCCCACTTGGACGATGGAGTGTTAGTGTTTCTTGATCAACACCAGCCTGCATGTCGAGCATCGCGCTGATCGTTTGTGTGGTGGTAGTCAGCACCATTCCCGCTTGCTGCAAAGTACCCTGCTGGTCAGCAACAATCTGAAACTTGCGCGTAGCCGTCGTCAATGCTGTTGAATCGATTTGCGCGGCAAACAAAGCGGTGTCGATCACATGGGTAAACAGATCAAAAATGGCGAATTCGATCGGTTGCGCAGTCGCAATCCGGTTTTTTTCGGCAAAGACCATGGTTGGACGAGCGCCAGAACTGGCCTGAACGTTTAAACTGGCAAAGCGTCGATTGAAACCACAAGTCAAAAGTAATCCGCGGGCCTGCGCCAAAGCGTATAAGGACTGGACCTCCGCCAAGTCAGTACTGACTGGTTTATCCACATAAACATGGCTACCCGCCAATAAAAACTGGCGGATCAAGTTGCCATGCGTAGCGGTTGGCGTGTGGATGAAAACCGCGTCTGGTTGCAACGCGAGCAACTCCGCCACTGTTGGCACTGCTTGATCGAAGCCATAGCGCCTTTGCAATTGGTTCAATTTAAGCTCATCGCGAGTACACAAGATCCACTGCGCTTGATCTTGCAGACCTGCCATCACTGGTAAATACGCTTTTTGGGCAATATTACCTAACCCGATCACGCCGATTTTTAACATTTGAACGTCCTCTTCTTCTATATAATAATGTTTGCTAAGTCATGGCCCTAGTTTGATCAAACTGACCGCCATCTGACTATCCGGCCGCACACCAATTAAATCCTCGCAACCAGCAGCGCACAGCGCCATGCGCTCACACTACTTTCTTGATTATACAATAATCCCTTGATCGCAGTCAGGAAAATCAGCTGCCACCAATAAAAATGCCTGACAATTGGTTGTAAAAGCAACTGTCAGGCGTTTTATTCACTTTTTCTTTGGTGATCCCATTTTTAGGCAGGAGCTCATATCGATCATCAAGCCTCAACGATCAACCTGACTGAACAGATTTTATCAGCCGTGACTTATTTCTGGTAATCCTCGATATTGATCACTTTGTCGATCCAGCTTTGATCATAGAAGTCCAACTCATGGGTCACCAAAAGCGCGGCGCCCGGGAAAGATTGGATTCCCTTACGTAACGCCGCCTTAGTCGCGTCGTCCAAATGGTTGGTCGGTTCGTCCAAGATCAATAGATTGGCTGGGATCATCATGATCTCCGCCAATTTCACTTTGGACTGCTCGCCCCCAGAAAGATCCGCGATCGGTGACAGGACTTGCTGAGCAGTCAAACCTGTCCGCGCCAACACCTGCCGCAAGATCTTCGGCTTCTCACGAGGATATAGATCCTGCATGTATTGTAATGGCGTGGCCAGCTTATGGGGCCATTGCAAACTCTGATTGTAATAGGCTATCTTCAGCGTGGGCGCCTGCTCGATCTCTCCAGCCAAAGGCGCCAGCTGACCTAGGATCGTTTTCAGCAAGGTGGATTTCCCCACGCCATTATACCCGGCAATGACCACTTTCTCGTCATTCGCCACAGAAAACTCCAGTGGTCGTTGGTTCAGCGGTTGCTGATAGCCGATCACCAGGTCCGTCGTGGTGACAATGATTTTGCTAGCGGTGGCGCTATGGGCAAAACTGATCGTCGGTTGCACGAGCCGATCTGGTGCCTTCATGACTTCCACGTGAGCCAATTGTTTTTCACGACCCCGGGCCGATTTAGCCCGTGACCCAGCCTTGTATTTACGAATATAGGCTTCGGTCTTGGCGATCTGCTCTTGTTGTTTCTGGTAAGCTCGGCGATAAGCCAAGGAGTTGGCTTCTTTTTGCTTGAAGGCCGCGGCCAGATCTCCGGTGTAGCGGGTGATCTGACCAAATTCAATATCCAAAATACAGTTGGTGATGCCCTCGAGAAAATTATAATCGTGGGAAATCACCAAATAAGCGCCCTTGAACGCCCGCAGGAAATCCGTCAGCCAATCAATGTGCTTCGTATCCAAATAGTTGGTCGGCTCGTCCAAGACCATCACATCGGGCTGTTGCAGCAACAATTTCGCCAAAATGATCCGCGAACGCTGGCCGCCACTTAAAGCCGCCACATCATGTTCCAGCCCCATATCGGTGATGCCCAAACCAGTGGCCACCGTTTCGATTTGCGTCTCCACATCATAAAATCCAGATTCCTCAAGCCGCGTCTGGATCTTGCCGGCCTTTTCCAGCAGATCATCATCGTAGTTTTGACCATATTCTTCATATAATTGGTTCATGCGCGTTTCGGCGGCGTACAAATGATCGAAAGCCGTCCGCAGGAATTCCCGGATCGTCATCCCCGGCGTTAATTGGGCGTACTGATCCAAATAACCGATCTCTAGCCCTTTTTGCCAGGTAATCTGGCCCTCGTCCGGCAGGATCTCACCGGTCAGAATCTTGATCAGGGTACTTTTCCCGACCCCGTTTTGACCGACGATGCCCATGTGGTCTTGGTTTTCAACTTTAAAACTTGCATGGTCATACAGCGTCTTATCAACAAAAGCATGACTAAGATCGGTGACCGTTAATACACTCATAATTCAGACTCCTTAAAATTCGACTGACTAAAAATATACCATAAATCTTGCAAAAACGGCAGTACTCCATATTACAAAATCATATTTTCCGCTAAATTTGTCATATAACTGGCCCTTTGTTACGAGAATGTTTCAAAAATCGGGTTTTGTGTCAATCACTTAACAGTGTGTCAGTCGACCCCCAAACTTGTAATCTGGCTGGTATTTCACTGTTATATTGACCCGCTATACTCAGTAGCGTTGATAAACAACAGAACTATTCCGTAATACGTAAAGGAGTCCTTCATTTATGTCCGCACGTTTGAAAAACAAGCATTTGACTAGGATCGCATTTACTTTCGTGATCACAGCTGCTTTCTTCTTGCCTAACTTTAATGTTCTCGCCGCTTCCACTTTGGGTGACAACACTGCTGCAGCGGCGTCCGTCTATCCATCAACACAAGCAGTTAAACAGGTGACTTTCGCCACCCACATGGCCAACGAATTGAACAGCAAAAACGCCGCTCAAGATCGTTTGGCTCGTCAAACAGCCACGCGCGCCGCTCAACTTGCTTATCAAAAGCAACAAGATGAGATCGCACGCAAGGCCGCTGAAAAGGCTGCCGCCGAAAAAGCTGCCGCCGAAAAAGCCGCCGCTGAGAAAGCTGCTGCTGAAAAGGCAGCTGCCGAAAAAGCTGCTGCTGAGAAGGCTGCCGCCGAAAAAGCCGCTGCTGAAAAAGCTGCTGCCGAGAAAGCTGCTGCTGCCCAAACAAGCTACTCCGCTAGCTCCACAGGTACGACTACTTCTAAAGGTACTTTCAAAATCAGTTTCTACGATCCTGCCGTTCTCGGTTCAAACATGGGTTATGGTGGCGTGGCCGCTAACTTAAGCATTTTCCCTCGCGGCACTCGCTTGAAGATCAGCATGTCCAATGGTCAAGTGCTTTATCGGACTGTCAACGATACGGGTAGCTTCGCTTATAGCAACCCTTACCAACTTGATGTCGCTATGCCAAACAGTTCCATTCCCGCTGCTGGGATCCTTTCAGCAACCGTCTCAGTGATTTCCTAGATTCTCACTTCTAAAATCGAATAGTACTCAAAGAAGTCGTCAACTTGGTTGGCGATTTTTTTATCGGCAAATCTTATGATCACGTCAGGATCGCTAATTTAAACCACAAGCGAACGATTATCGATGTATTTCTTGAGCAAATTGAGTAAACTATAACTAAGAAGAGAATTCGTGAGGTAACCCGATGAGTGTTGATAAAATTACTGAGCCAGCCTTTATGCATGCCTTGTTAGAATTGACCGAGGAACAAGACTTTCGCCAGATCACCGTGTCGATGTTGACCCGCAAAGTCGGGATGCATCGCCAGAGTTTTTATTATCATTTCCAAGATAAATACGAGCTACTGGCCTATACTTACCAGCAGATCAGTTTTCATTTTCTGGACGGTGATCAAGTCACTATCGCCAATTGGCCCGTTCAAGTTGAAAAAATGTTGGACTCGATCAACAAGCATCAACAATTTTATTTAAATACTGCCGCTAGTGATCAAAACACCTTGCTGCTGACCTTTTCGCATGTGGTCAAGGCGCGGCTGACCGATATGTTGCGGGAAATCGACCCAGAGCAACGCTTGTCCGTTTATGATCGGACTTTTTATGCCGAGTTCTTTGGTTATGGCTGTGGTGGGGTCTTAGTCGACTGGATCGTTGGCGGCTTCGCAACGCCCCCACAAGAAATCGCGGCCAAACTTTCGCGGCTGGTCACCGACATCAAACATTACTCCCCCTATCTGTAGTTAACCAGAGTGCGGAGCACAACGGGTAGCTTCTGAGCATTAGCCTAGCAAAGATTTTGGAGGCTGGTCCTTGCCTCCGGAATCTTTGCGTAGCTAAGCGGAAGATGCTGGGTGGTGAGCACATTTCAAACCAGAGTGCACAGCACGTTTCAAAAAAACAGCACCTGATCTTTTTCTCAGCCAATAACATTGGCAACAAGATCAGTTGCTGTTTTTTTGTTGGGCGTGATCGTCCGTTATTCAAGCAAGGCACCCTCCAGATTGAGCGCGGCCTTAGCATTGCTGGTAGCTATTGATCTGGGATAACCGGTGCAACGTCTAAGGGATGGCTTGACCCACTAGGCAAACGGCTTAATTACCGTTCCACGCTGCATAATCATTGTTTTGCGCGTAAATAACAAAATTCTGCTCCACGGTGGGATTCTCAAAGATGAAACCTTGATTCGTCACATTCAAGCGATTTTGCCGAGTTTCTTCATTGTTTAAGGTCACGGTACTTAGGCCTTGGGTCTGACGGATCTTGTCGGAGATCCGTTGCAATTCAGTGGTCGAGGCGATCTGGTAAGAGGCCGCGCCGATATTCGCAGCGGTGCCATGGATATAATCACTACTGATGCTTTCACTCGCGCTGCGATAATTCAGGAAGATCTGGACCATGTCGTCAAAGGTCAAGTTTGTTTTCATATTACTAGTAATGGCTTTCAAAACTTTCTGGAAATTAGCCAGCGTTCCTGTACTGGCCGTTGATTTAATGATCGCCGTAATGATCTGCCGTTGCCGTTTTTGCCGACCATAATCATTTTCAGGATCATCATAACGCATCCGCGCGTAGGCTAGCGACTGGGTGCCATTCAAATGCATCGCGCCTTTCGTGAAGGTCGTGCCCCCATAACTAAAGGTGAAGGGAACATCCACATCAACGCCGCCGACAGCATCAACGATCTTCTCCAGCCCGCCCATGTTGATCGTGACGTAATAATCTAGGGGAACATTCAACAATTTGCTGACGGTATTCAGCGCCATTTCGGAGCCACCTTCACGATAGGCCGCATTGATCTTTTGTACATTGAAACCGCTCGTGCCGATCAATTCCGCCATTGTGTCGCGAGGCACACTGGTCAACAATACTTTTTTACTGCTAGGATTGACGGTCGCGACGATCATCGTATCGGAGTTGCCTTGATCCGTTCGTCCCTCCGCACCAGTGTCCGCCCCCAGAAGCAAGACGGAAAAGGCTTTTTTCTGTTGAAAAACCGCTGCTGATTTACTTTCGCCAGCGGCCTGATAAGTCCCGTTCAACGCTTTTTTCGTCTGACCATACAGGCGTAACGCGTAAGCACCGGCGGCAAAGATCAAGATCAGAAAAAGGAGGCCACTGATCCGCCCCCAACGTAATTTTTTCACGCCGTTGTCTTCAAATATCAATAAGCGATTTCGCTGAACTTTGCTGGTCGTTCTCGTTCTTTTATCCACGACAATTACCTCCGTCAAATAACTACTCTTAGATTAATACAGCCACCCTTAAAACACTAATAAAAACGCCACCTTTACAAGATACTTAAGCAACAGGTGACAAAATCGCAAGACGAACGAACACGACTGGCCAAATTTGGACAGACTTTTTCATTTTGAGGATTAACTATCCGCAAGGAAAAGTGTACGATATGATTAAGCACCATTAACAAATATTCCAGGAGGTTTTATCATGGCAACTATCAAACAATTACCAGAACGTCAAGAAGTCCCTGAAGCACTGACTTGGGACTTAGGCTTGATCTATCCTGACGATGCCGCTTGGGAAGCGGATTTCGCTGAAGTTGGCGCGTTGGCTGATCAGGCAGCCGCCTTTCAGGGCAAGCTGGGCGCCAGCGCCAGCGAACTTTATCAAGGTGTGGTTGCCTTACACGCGGCTTTTCGCCGGTTGGAAAAGGTTTATGTCTACGCCAGCATGAAAAGCGATCAGGACACCAACAATAACCATTATCTCGGCTTAGATGCGCGCGCCGGTTCTCTGGCGACCAGCGTTTCAACGAAATTATCTTTCTGCGATCCTGAGATCATCGCCATTGATGACGCGACTTTGGCAGAATTTTTTGTCAGCGAACCGCGCTTGAAAGATTACAGCCATTTCTTCGATAACCTACGGCAACAAAAGGCTCATGTGTTGGACGCCAATTCGGAGGCCTTGGTCAATGCGGCGACTGAAGTTTTCGGCGCCTCGCGTAGTACCTTCAATATTTTGAACAACTCCGACTTAGAATTCCCCTTGGTGCAGGATGAAGACGGTCAAACCGTTCAATTATCCAACGGGCTCTACGGCACTTTGATCGAATCCGGCGACCGCGATGTCCGCCAAGACGCTTTTACCGGCTTGTATAGTGTTTACGATCAATTCCAAAACACGCTGGCGCAGACGCTTTCCGGTGAGATCAAGAGTCACAATTATTTGGCCCAAGTCCATCACTATCCTAACGCCCGGGCCGCAGCCATGAGCCAAAACAATGTGCCTGAAGTCGTTTATGACACCCTGATCGATCAGGTCAACAGCCATTTGGACCTGCTTCATCGCTATGTGGCGCTGCGCAAACGGATCCTCGGCGTCGACACCTTGCATATGTACGATATGTATGTGCCCCTGACCGGCGAGCCACCGCTAAGTTATGATTTTACCGCGGCGAAAGTCGAAGCCAAAAAGGCCCTGAGCATTCTCGGCGACGATTATCTGAGCCATGTGGACGAAATCTTCAACAATCGCTACATTGACGTGATTGAAAATAAAGGCAAACGTGGCGGCGCTTATTCCGGCGGTTCTTACGATACCGCGCCTTACGAACTGCTGAACTGGCAAGATAATGTCAGCAACCTGTACACTTTGATCCACGAAACCGGCCACAGTGTGCACAGTTGGTACACTCGCCACAATCAACCTTACCAATACGGCGATTATCCGATTTTCTTGGCTGAGATTGCCTCAACCACCAATGAAAACTTATTGACCGAATATCTGCTGAAAACGCAAACTGATCCGCAAGTCCGCGCCTATCTGTTGAACTACTACTTGGATGGCTTCAAGGGCACCGTTTATCGCCAGACGCAATTCGCCGAATTTGAACACTTCTTGCACACCGCCGACGCCGCGGGCCAACCGCTGACCGCCGAGGCGTTGAATCAGAAGTATGGCGCTTTGAACGCCCATTACTACGGTGACGCGGTGGTTTCTGATTCGGAAATCAGTTTGGAATGGTCACGGATCCCGCATTTCTACATGGACTATTACGTTTACCAATATGCCACTGGTTTTGCGGCAGCCTCTTCCCTCTCTGCCAAAATCACCAGCGAAGGGCAACCGGCTGTTGACAAGTATCTAACTTGCTTGAAGTCTGGTTCCTCTGCTTATCCGATCGAGATCATGCAAAAGGCTGGGGTCGATATGACCAAGCCGGATTATCTCGAGGCTGCCTTTGCTGTCTTTGCGGAACGCTTGACGGAACTGGAACAACTGCTGGGTCAATGATTGCTGGGATTGCTTAAGGCTGGATAAAAGTAGGCTGTGCGCAGCTTGCGCTGCGCGTGGCGTTGGTGGTTGACGGATATGGTGGGGCTCCAGGTCGGGCTGGGGGTGGTGGAACGCTGCGGGCACGATTTTGAGCTTTTCGAAAGTGCGCCGAAAATCTCAAAACTCGGCCTTATTGTAGGCGATAAATCGCCAACAATAATATCGCGGCTGACTCACCCCCAGCCCGACCTTCCGTCAACTAGTAAACAGACCACCAACGCCACGCTCCGCTCCAGCCGCTCAACGTTATCATAGTCACTTGAGCACTCACACCAATTGGCAAGCTATGATCGATTGATGTGGATCAACGCAAATGACAGCCGTGATTCGTGGTTACAATCCTTAAATTGGTGACACCATCGCAGTCTGTCTGATGTACTAGAACAAAATCTCGATGAATCAATCAAATCCGTTGATTCTCAACCAAGATTTGTTTAAATTTGCGAAACAAAGTTATTGGCACTACACGAAACGTACCGGTCTATTCATCCAAATCTGTTGGTGTTGCCGGACCACAAAAAAAGTGGTCAACTTTCGACCGCTCACTTGCAAAAGCATTTCGTCAGATATCCAACTTCGATTGCAGATAAGCTCAATTCTGTTCAGCAACCGGCTGGGACTGCGCGGCTCAGTGGTGAAATTGTCCTTGGCGGCTTTGCCGCTTAGGACAAGGCCTGATTTTGAGACAAGCCGCGGGTTTTGCGGATTGGCTCAAAACAGTGCCCACCACGTTCCAGTCCGCAACAGCAGTCCCAGCCGGTTGCGCTCACGCGCAACACCCTACCAAACCTGCAATCAAGCACGAGAATAATAAAAAGTTTTTCCAAAAAAATAATATATCGGAGGTCACCACCATGTGGGGAATGATCGCTACTTGGCAAATGGCACGCGATGGCGTGGCCACTGCCGCGCAGGAGTTACAGCAACAAGGAGACGCCGGTGACGCCTTGGTCACGGCCATCAAAGATGTGGAAAACAATCCTGAATACGGCTCGGTCGGTTACGGCGGGTTGCCAAATGAACACGGGTTGCTGGAAATGGACGCGGCTTACATGAATGGCAATACTTACGGGATCGGCGCTGTGGCCGGCATTACCGATGTCAAGAACCCGATCACCGTCGCCCGCAAACTCAGCCACGATCATTTCAATAGTTTCCGGGTCGGCGCCGGCGCAACGGAATACGCGCAACAGGCTGGTTTTGAGCGGGTCAATATGTTGACCCCGGCTGCGATCAAGGCTTGGCAAGAGCGCGTTATTGAAGTCAGCAGTAAGAATTTGACTCCTTATGACGGTCATGATACCGTCGGCGTCGTCGCGCTGGATCAACAGGCGAAAATGGTCGCCGGCACGTCCACCTCGGGGCTCTTCATGAAAAAGCACGGCCGTGTTGGTGATTCGCCGCTGTCTGGCTCTGGTTTTTACGTGGATAGCGAAATCGGCGGCGCCACCGCCACCGGGTTAGGCGAGGATATTATGAAAGGCGTGCTCTCCTATGAGATCGTGCGCCTGATGAAGTCCGGATTGACCCCGCAAGCGGCCTGCGACCAAGCCACTTATGATTTCGACCGGCGGCTCAAACAACATTATGGCAAAGCCGGCGCCTTCTCCCTGATTGCCCTGGACAAGCAGGGCAATTGGGGCGTGGCCACCAATTGCGAATTCACCTTTGCGGTAGCCACCGCCACCCAGCCGCTGACCGTTTACACCGCCAATCCCGGCCCTGATGACAGCACCACTTTTGTCGTGACGGCCCATTAATACCGGCGCCAATCAATCAGGAAAAAGTTTTGCAAAATATCGGCAACACAGGGCACCAGTGACGTTAGGTCATTGGCGCCTTTTTATTTTTTCCTAGAACTGCAAACCGCGCCCGTTCTGGCTAATTGTTGATTCCAAAATCTGAATTTTCAAAAAAGACCCCGCCAGCGGCACCAAAAAAACTGACCGCAAGTCGTTCACGGTCAGCTCATTGGGTGATGGTTGTCACTATTATTTAGCCATTCCGGCGTTTTTGGACTAGGAGCGCGAGCATATAGCAGATCACTTCGATCAAGGCGATGAAGAAGGTGACCGGCCAATTGGTCAGATAGCCTAACCACAGGCCGAGCCAGACACCAAACAGGGCGGCCGCCACGGAGATCAGCAGCAATTGTTTCATGCTGTGTCCTAGGGCTTTGGCGATCGAGGCTGGCAACGTCAACAAGATGAACACCAGCATTGAGCCGACGATCTGCGCGCCGACGCTGACACTCATTGCCAGCAGGATCAAGAAAATGATCCCGATCACGCGGGAGTGGACCCCATTGGCCTTGGCGCCGACGCTATCGAAGGAATCGAATTGCAGCGGCCGGAAAATCAACCAGATCGTCAACAGCACCACCAGCGATAACACCACCAGTTGCCAAACGCCGCTCTGACTGATGCCGACAATACTCCCGAAGAGAATATCGGTGGCGTAACTAGAGCTTTGATTGGCCAGCGCCAGGAACAGGATCCCCGAACCGATAAAGAGCGAGGAAACGGCGCTGATCGTCGATTCTCGCTGGACCCGTTCCACCGACAAACTACTGATCAGCAAGCTGCTGGCCAAGGTGAACAGCAACATCCCGATCAACGGCGAGATGCCGAGAAACGCGCCAAACGCCGCGCCAGCAAAACCGATCTCGGACAACATGTGGGCCAGAAAAGACAGTTGTCGGGCCACCACGAAGACGCCGATCACCCCACAGGTCAAAGCGATAAACGTACTAGCCACAAACGCGTGGCGCATAAAGGTAAAAGCAAACATTAAAGCCGCACCCCCTTCAAACTATCGGCGTTGACTTCTTTGCTGGAACCGGTCAACAACTGCTGATTACTGATCAACAAGTAGCGGTCGGTGTACCGCGCCGTCAACTCCAAGTCGTGGCTGACAAAGACCAGCGCCATTTTTTGCTGGGTCACGATCGTATCCACCAAGGCCATCATCTGCACCTTCGCGTCCACGTCCATGCTGGCGGTGGCCTCATCCAAAATCAACAGATCTGGATCAGCCAACAACGCCTGCGCCAAATACGCCCGTTGCCGCTCGCCGCCGGAGGTCAAGGTGATCGGGCGGTCTTTGATCTGAGTCAGTTGCGTCTGTGCCAAAACTTGGGTCACCCGCTCTTTTTCCGAATGGCTCAACCACGGCCGCCAACTCATCCCCACATTCAAGGCCACGAAACTGGCGACGGACAGCGGCGCGTCGGCGTCCAAATTGCGAAATTGAGGCACGTAACCGATTTGCAGTCGCTCATGACCGGGCAACGGGATCCGCGTGATCGTGCCAGCAGTGGGATGGGTCAACCCGATCAACAGTTTGACCAACGTCGACTTGCCAGCGCCATTATGCCCGATCAAGGCCAATTTCTCGCCGGCGTCGATCGTAAAATTCAAATTCTTAAAAACAGTTTTCTCACCGAAGCTCATCGCTAAATCGGTGACTTTCAAAATTGGGTCTGTCATTGATTCTCCTCACTTACTATTTCTCGGAACGTGCTCACTGACCCAGCTCCTTGCGCTTAACTACGCTAGGCTTCCGGAGGCAAAGACCTGCCTCCAAAAGCCTAGCTAGGTTAATGCTCAGAAGCTGGCCGGGCTGGCTCGCACTCTTATTTCGAAACGTGCTCACCGACCTAGCTTCTTCTGCTTAACTACGCTAGGCTTCTGGAGGCAAAGACCTGCCTCCAAAATCCTAGCTAGGTTAATGCTCAGAAGCTGGCCAGGTCGGTTCACACTCTGGTTTGAAACGTGCTACGAGGTGCAGACCGCTGCGCCTTAAAGTATCAGATTGCCCAATCTGCTGCGCAGCTTAGTCAATCTGATAAATTAATGCTCACGGTCTAATCGCACCTCTCCGCACTCTGTTATTTTGTGATTGTCGCAAACGCTTGTAACTGGCTGGTCATCCAACTCAAATAATTCTTCCCTTGCGGCAATGTTTCGGTCACCCGCAAAATCGGTACCTGCTGTCGCTCGGCCCGCTTGATCAAATCGGTGACCAAGGCGCTGGTCACTTGCTTATTGACGACTAGGCAGCTGACTTCGCGGTGATCCAATTGATCTTGCATCCGCTGAATATCGGCGGGCTTCGGATCGGCGCCCTCTTCAATATCTAAGGCAAAGCTTTCATTGACGATGGTCATTTTCAAATTAGTCAAGACATAATTGAAAACCGGCTCGGTGATCATTACTTTCTGCCCGGAAAGCGTTTGGCGTAACTCTTTTTCCTGTTCTTGCAACTTGGCCAAACGCGCCAAATATTTCTGCCCGTTACGTTTGAAAGTCGCCGCCTGAGCTGGTCGCAGCGCGCTAAAACGTTTGACCAACAGCTTCGTGACTTGGGGCATCACACTGAAATCATACCAAAGATGTTCATTGCCACCGTCTGGCAACTTAACGATATCCGCCGCCACATCGATCAGCTGGGTCTGTTGATCGTCGGCCTTGACCAATTTGGCCAGCCAACTGTCATAACCCGCGCCGTTCATCAGCGCCAGATCCGCCTGCGCCACGATCTTCGCGTCGTTGGTCGTCGGCGAATAATCGTGAGGATCCACACTGGGCGAATTGATCAAGCTCGTGACTGTGCCCGCGTCGCCCAAAATCGCCCGCGCCGGATCACCATAGAAATCCAATGAGGTCACAAAATGAATCTTGCCCGTGGTCTGCGCCGGTTGCTTGGTCGCGGTCCGGCCACAAGCCGTTAGCAGCAGACTCAAGCTGAGTAGCACCACCAACCAAGACCATTGTTTAATCAGTTTTTTAACCATAACTCCTCCTTACTAATCAATAGTCTAATGATGACAATAAATATGGTCAAATGTTCATAGGTTCATCTATCGCAATAAAGCGGTTAATCGCGGTGATCACGCTGGGGTCGTACCTGCTAAAACTCAATGATAGCTTACATTCTAACCTTTTTTTGTAAAAAAATTAAATTTTTTGTATTTCAGGGCTTTTGCGTAATTGCAGGTGTGCTGGGTTTGGTGGTGACGCAACCGCCTCAGGACGTTTGTCGTGGCTGGAACACGGTGGGCATCGTTTTGAACCAATCCGAAACCCACGGCTTGTCTCAAAATCGAGCCTTATTCTAAGCGATAAATCGCTAAGAATAATCTCACCGCTGAGCCACACGTCCTGAGGCGGTTGCTAGGCAGAATTGCGCCTATCTACAATCGAAGTTGGATATCTGACGAGGTGGTTTTGTAAGCTAGAGGTCAAACAATTGCCCATTTTTGATGGTACGGCAATACCAACGGATTCGGATTAGGAGGTCGGTACATTTCGCGTAGGCCTAATAATTTGCCCTATTTCCTTAACAATCCTTGGGTGGAAACCGACCGATTCAGTTGATTTATCAAGATCATGTCCTAGTTCATCAGGCAGACTGCGCTGGTGTCACCAATTTAAAGTTTGTGACCACTAACCACGGCTGTCAATTGCGTGGCTCCCCATCAATTAGCCATAGCTTGCCGTTGGCGTGAGTGCTCAAGCGGTTATTATAACGTTGAGCGGCTGGAGTGGAGAAATTCGGGGTGAGCTCGCCCCGAATTTCGCAGCGCAAGCCGCGGACAACCTACTTTCATGCAGCAAATCAAATAACCTCGAATTCCCGCTGACTACTGAAGTAGTTGCTAGTTAATCGCGAGCGACTTTTTTATTGGTTGCCCGGTGCCGATCAAAAAAGCCGCGGGAATCAGTCAGCCTACAGAAGGTGGTCAGGTGACCAACCGCTCCAAGCTCACGTTCTCCTCACGACTTGTTACATTTTTTCAATCATGATTTTCGATCATTATTTTTTAATTGCCATTTCTCTGGCGTGATTTTTCTATTCTGAAATAATCGGACCAACGTATTCGTTGACGGCGCGGACCCAATCCACTGGCTGAGCTTGGCGTAATTGCGTGGCCAAGGCAATGGTTTGGTCGGCGATGATGCTTTGAGCGTCGATCACTTGATAGGGGTGCTCTGGCGCTTTTTCTTGGGCCAACGACAGTTCCGTACAACCGAGCACGATCACGGAAACATGATACTCATCGTGCATTTTGGCTAAGATCCGGTGATACAATTCATGATCGACTAGATTTTGTTCTTTAATGTCTTGGTAAATCAATTCGTTGACCATCGTTTGGATCGACTGGTCGCCAAGCACGACCTCATGGCCCGCTCGCTGGATCTCGTGGGCATAAACTTTATCGGCGATGGTGCCAGCAGTGGCGATCAGGCCCACCCGTTTTTCTTGAGGGAAGCGTTGGTGTAAATTGTTGATCGCGATCCGCGGCATGTGCAACAGTGGCACGGGCGTCAGCGCCTGTAATTCTTCGTAGAAATAATGAGCCGTGTTGCAGACCATCACGAAGAATTCTGGATGTAATTGACTTTGTTGCAAAATATCTTCCTGCAGATCAGGGAAGAAATTCGGTTGTTGGTGGTCCAAGATATAACTGGTGCGATCAGGCACGGTGGCGTCATTGACCAAGAGATAGTTCAAATAATCCTGATCCTTATTTGCTGGTGTTCGCGCGTTCAACAACCGCAAATAGCTTTCGGTGGCCATAGTGCCCATGCCACCAATGATCGTAAAGAAATCTTTCATCGTAATCTAGCCTCGCAATCTCGCAGCCACCGCCTTGGCGACGGCCATATCTGTTGGCCAAGGCGTATTGACGCCGCGAACTTTTTGTTCATCATCAGACCCTTTACCGGCCAAGACCACGATATCACCGGGCTGGCTTTCATTGATCGCCCCGGCGATCGCTTTGGCGCGATCTAATTCGACAGTGACGTCGACTTTATCTTGATCGATCCCCGCTACGATTTGATTAGCGATATCCGCTGGTTCCTCGAACCCAGGGTCATCATTGGTGATAAAAGCGCGTTGTGCCAATTGATTCAGCGCCTTCGCGAAACCTTCGCGCCGTGAGACCCCTTTATCGCCAGGACTCCCAACGACCACTAGCAATTTAGGATCGTGATACTCTTTTTTCAAAAAGGATAGTAGTGCCACCATGCTGGCATAATTATGGGCATAGTCGACATAGACGCGCCCATGTTCAGGAATATCAAGTTTCTCCATCCGCCCCGGGATCTGGACATTGGCGATCCCCTTAGCCGTATCTGGATAGGTCGCGCCAGCTAAACCAGCGCCGATAATTGCCGCGCAAGCATTGCTTTCGTTATAATCGCCGATCAGATCCAACTCATATTCGCCAGTGATCCGCAATTGCTCTGCCTTCAACGTGCCCGCCGTCAATGCAAAACGACTTTTCGACAGATCGGCCTCTTCAGAACGATAGCGGAAATCGATCTCGACCCCATCAGGCGCTTGATAATCCGCTGCCGCAAACAGATAGACGCTATCGGGATCCGTGGTGATCGTTGCCGCCGCATAAACTTCATCAAAATAATCTGTTTCCGCATTGATCACACACTTACGCGAGTTGACTAATAATTGCAATTTGCAATGGAGATAATCCGCGAACGTGGGATGCTCATTAGGTCCAATATGATCAGGCGAGATATTCAAGAAAAAGCCCACATCATACGTCAGCCCGAAGACCCGATTCTTTTTATACGCTTGGGAAGAAACTTCCATCGCCAAATGGGTCATGCCATTATCCACTGCTTCGCGCATGTCCCGGAAGAGATCCAACGACTCTGGCGTTGTTAATTCAGAGGCAATATGTTGTTCCGGTTTCGGACCCAAGACCCGTTCCACCGTTGATGACATCGCCGTATGACCAGCGTTGATCCGATCGAGGATGCCCTTGGTGAAGTAAGCCGATGTAGTTTTGCCCTTGGTCCCGGTATACGCGATCACGAACAGATCATCTTGAGGAAAATCGTAAAAAGCCGCGGCCAACAGCGCCATCGCTTTACGAATGTTCCGCACGATCAAGGCGTGCATCCCTTTACCTTCCGCATAAGGTTGCTCAGCTACATAAACTGTTGCCCCGTTACTCTTAGCCATCTGCAAATAGATCGGCCGGAAATTCTCACCCTTACAGAAGAAAAGGGTGTTGGCCGTCACTGTGCGCGAATCATAAGAAGCGCTGGTAAACTTCTGCGAAACCTTATCTTGGATGGCGCTGCTCTTTAATAAATGGTGCTCCTTCAAGATCAAAATACATGCGTCTAGTGTTAGCCCCATAATCTAACTCCCTTTACTTAACTATCGTTCATCTGCGCCTATTCTCATTGGCGCGACATTAAATCTGCTAGTCTACATTATACCACAGCCCGCTACCGATACTGTTCAGAGTGTGAGCCGACCTGGGCAGCTTCTGAGCATTAGCCTAGTTCTTATTTTGGAAGCGTTCCTTGCTTCCAGAATAAGAGCGTAGCTAAGCGGAAGAAGCTAGGTCGGTGAACACGTTTCAGCAGTGAATATATCTTTGTAGGTGCGCCAGCAGCTACTTAGGCAAAGCCTAACTGTGCGTCGTCTACATTTTGCCGTCACTTCCACTGTGCGGTTCGGAGTGAGCTTGCCTTCCGTTCCAACGTTGGCCGCGGCCTGCGCTGCTTCTGAGCATTTGCCTAGCTGTGCTTCTGCATTTTGGCCGTCACTTTCACTGCATGGTTCGGGGTGAGCTCGCTGTGTCTCTTCTGTTCCAATCTTGGCCGCGGTCTGCGTTGCGTCTGGCGGGTGAGCTCGCTGTGGGCATCACTTTGAGCTTCGCAAAGTGCGCGAATCTCAAAGCTGAGCCTTATTCTAAGCGGCAAAGCCGCTAAGAATAACGACACGGCGATCTCACCCGCCACACTCCACTCCGCCCGTTCAACCGTTTTAAGCAGACTAAGCTGCCACGCCATAATGCCTGCTCGTTCAAAATGACAAATCGCCACGCAATTGACGACCATGGCTTGCAACTCCCAATTCGTACAGACAGTCACATCGTAACAATCGACCTGATGATCACTAGCAACTCTGGTCAAACGGCTAGCAGGACCTTGCCCACAGAATGAAATGACATCATTTTGATCACCCCACTAGCAAAAGCACTTTATTAACTATTCCGCCCAGATTGCAGATAAGCTCAAACTTGCCTAGCAACCGCCTCAGGGCGTGTGGCTCAGCAGTGAAATTTGTCTTAGTGGCTTTGCCACTTAGACAAAGACCTGATTTTGAGACAAGCCGCGCACTTTGCGGATTGGTTCAAAACAGCGTCCACTGCGTTCAAACAGAGTGCTTACCGACCTGGGCAGCTTCTGAGCATTAACCTAGCTAGGATTTTGGAAGCGGGTTGCGCTTCCGGAAGCCTAGCGTAGTTAAGCGCAAGAAGCTAGGTCGGTAAACACGTTTCCAGCCACCACAAACGCCCTGAGGCGGTTGCGTCCACACCCAGCAAAGCCGCAATCAAGCGAGTCAGCAAAGCCAGCAGCCGCAATGGCTGGCGCCTTACTTAAACAAATTCGTGATATTACGCCAGATCTTCTCCAACCAATTAAGCGCCTCAACATTTTCGGCAGCCAAGACCGCCACATTCTGATCCTGCTCAAGAGTCAAATGTCCGCTACCAACGATCGGCATCGTCACACTGCCCATTTGATCTCCTTTGGCGATCGCCGCCACCTGGCTATATTTGGACTTCTCGACCTTAAGCGATAATTGCTTGGCGCTAACGCTCTTAGGCAATAACATTTTAACTGTTTGGCTAGGCACGACCTTGACCTGCGATTTTTTGCCATCTGTTACTTTCTGCGCTGGTAATAAAGGACTGCTTTTCTTGGCGGTGAAGACATTGACCAAGTGCCAGTTAGCGTAAACCTCTTTCATCAAGTCCGCAGTTGCAGTAAAGCGTTTCTTCAGATCGTCGCTGTTGCCGCTGGCGTTCAAAACCACCGTGATGATCCGAAAACCATTCTTCTTTACTGTTCCGACAAAACATTCGCCGGCGAGATCAGATGTCCCAGTTTTCAGGCCATCCACAGGTAGATCCGCATCTGCCGCGCTTTGGCCGGGTAATAATAGATCCCAAGTTGGGTAGGTCGTTCCATGAAAGGGTAGGGCCGTCAATGCGGTCGTTTTTAAAACCTCAGGATAATCAGTGACCAAATGTTGCGCCACGATCGCCAGATCACGGGCGCGCATTTGATTTTCAGCATCCGCCCCTGAATCAGGATAGCGCGCGGCGCCAAGAAAACTGTTGTTCAAGCCACTGGCGTTGACGATCTGATAATCGCGCGCACCCCATTTCTTGAGCTGCGCCTTCATCGCGTCAACGAATTTTGTTTGATCGCCGCTGACCGCGTCGCCAAGAGCCATCACTGCCGCGTTGGCTGAATAGACCCAACCGGCTTCAAACAGTTCCTTGACTGTATAGCTTTGTCCGCCCACAAAAGGGATATTCGACAATTCCATATTTTTGCTGAGGGTCACTTCTTGTTCTGTTGGCGTAACGCTTTGGTTCCAAGTCAGTTTTCCTTGATCGACTGCTTGTAAAACCAAATATAATGACAACATTTTAGTCAGTGACGCGATCGGCATCACCGTGTCGATATTCTTAGCCGCTAAGATCTGACCGCTATCGACTTCCACCGCTAACCCAGCCTTGGCCGCGATATCTGTTTGCGGCGATTCGATCGTACTACTAGCCGCGACTACGTTTTGCTGGCGGACCTGATCGATCCCCAAAACCAACCCTAAGGCCATTGTTAAGACAAGAAAAAAATGCCGTCCTTTATTCTTCATGAAAATCCTCCATTATTGATGATCGAGCTGACGAGAACACTATTTTGTCGGCTCGATTTTAACTAGATCCTGACGTTTTGCGGTGACATCTAAAGGCAGAATGATAATAAATGCCGTTTCGGCTTGATTAGACGTCGCATAGATCTCGCCACCATGCAAAACGACGATACTTTTCGCGATTGCTAGACCTAAGCCGGAGCCGCCAGTACTGGCTGAGCGTGAGCCATCGACGCGGTAAAAACGTTCAAAAATATTTTGCAGGTCTTGTTTCGGGATCGGTTGACCATCATTGCTGACATTGACCACCACGTTATCCTGTTCAATGTGCGCGCTCAACGTGATTCGCGTTGCGCCCTTACCGTATTTGAACGCGTTAGTGATCAAATTGCTGAAAACACGGACTAATTTTCCTGAATCCGCGCGCATGATGATCGGCCGCTGGACCACCGCAACTTCAATAAACATTTGGCGTTTTTGCGCTTCAAGTTCAAAATCAGCGGACAATTGTTCCAACATCGAGATCAGATCAAACTGTTGCAACTGCAATTCCGCGTGTGTTTGTTGCACTTTGGTGAATTCAAATAAGTCCTCCACCAATTCTTTCATTTGCTTAGTTTTTTGATAGGCGATGTGATTGTAGTGTAATAGGTCCGCCTCATCTTGATATTGCTTATTCTCGATCAGACCTAAATAGCCGATGATCGACGTCAAAGGCGTGCGAATATCATGACTGACATTGGTGATCAATTCATCTTTTGAAACCTCGATCTTACGTTCCTCAGCCATCGAATTGACTGTGCTGTCGACCAGCGCATTGATACTGGCGATCACATGATTCAGATATCCGCCGACTTTTAAATTGATCCGATGATCCAGATGACCATCCGCGATATAGTGCAACTCCGCGATAATATGTCGCATTTGCATTTGCCGATAACGCCGATGCAAGCGCCAATAGATCACCCAGACATTGATGATGAACATGATCGTGATGAAGATCCATTCCCAGCTCCAAATGTGCCAAGGACCGATCGTCAAAGCTGTTTTGATCTGATAGATCCCGTCATTGAGCCCGCGATTATTACTGATCGCCTGGTTGATCAAAACCACGATGGCGAATTCTAATAGTAACAACAAGCCTAGTGTGACCACACCTTCAAGAAAAAGTTCCCATTTCTCACTGGTTTTGAGAATAACCGGCGAGGGTTCGCGAACCGGATTTTCCACGGCGTCTACTGTGATCCGCGCCGATGAACTTGCGGAAGCGTCGTGCCGAGACGGTGCCTTTTTGGCAGCCATTACGCGCTCACCTTGTAACCAACGCCCCAAACGGTCTCGATCACTTTCTCCCCACCGGTCGCTTCTTCGATCTTGTCACGCAAATGGCTAACGTGGACCATGACGGTTTTCGCAGAAACGATACTTTCCTGTTGCCAAACTCGTTCAAAAATCTCATCCGCCGAGAAAACACGGTTGGGATGACTCGCCAGCAAATACAAAATCCCAAACTCCAAAGCCGTCAATTGGATATCGACTTGATTCAACGTCGTCACTTCATGGGAATCCTTATTGATGATCAAAGGCCCCACCTCAAGCCGATCCGGTTCCGTGCTAGTGACTTGAGCGCTGGCCCGCCGGAGCAATGACTTGACCCGTGCCATCACCTCTAACGGATTGAATGGCTTAGAAACATAATCATCCGCGCCGGTGATCAGCCCTTGGATCTTATCCATATCAGTCGTTTTCGCAGACACCACGATGATCGGAATGTCCGACTCCTTGCGCACCTCTTTGATCACATCGATCCCCGACATATTCGGCATCATGATATCCAAGATCATCAAGGCAATATCTGGATTCGTTACCAATTTCGTCAAAGCTTCGCGGCCAGTGAACGCGGTGACCGGCTCATAGCCTTCATTCTTCGCGTAGATACTGAGCAACTCCACGATATCTTTATCATCATCAACAATCAAAATCTTCATATTATACAACCTCACTTCCACTCATTCCAATAACGGCCAGTCAGCCATCAGACCAACTGCAGAAAAGGTAAACACTCCCTTATTGTATCAAAATTAACGTTAAAATTCTCTAAAGAATTTATGAGAATATTCGTTGGGCCAGTCTGTGGGGGAATCAAGACAAATCATTATCAACAACAAGTTCTAATCCGACAACCTTACGCGGTACTTGCAGCAAATGATCGGGTCTTAAAAGCATTGATCAAAACTACGCTAGCATAAAAAGAAAGCCACACTTCCGGGCAAGAAGTGTGGCTTAACCTAGCTTTTCAGTTTTAAGGGGGAGGAGTAAAAAGGAAAAAACTAGTTCTTAAGGTTTTGAGTTTAGTTGCTAGAAAGCAAGTTGGGTCAACCACTGGATTGAAGATGGTGGGCAACGGGCATTGCCACGACCACTGGCTTTCTATGTAATTAATAGTAAGCCAAAGAAGTGAATGAATCGTGATCCAAAGTTGGCAGTTTCGCGAAGTATTTGTGATGAAATTATGAACTATGCCAGATTGCGGTGGGTTTTAGTGGGTATTGTGCGTGAGCGCAACCGGCTGGGACTGCTGTTGCGGACTGGAAACGTGCTCACCCCGAATTTCGCAGTGCAAGCCGCGGGCACGCCACTTTTAACCCGAATAAGCATTCTCTCTGATCAACACCGTCAAAAAAAGCCGTAACGCGATTTTGCGTTACAGCTTGATCGATCCTTATTTTCGAATCACAGCAACTGAGATGCGGGCATGTTTGACCATGTAAGCCGCTTGACTACCGACATGAGCACCCGAATTTTTCGCTCGGGCACCAATGATCAATAAATCCGGTTTGATCGCCGGGATCGCCTCATGCACAATGACATCGCCAGGCTTACCTTCACCGATAAAAGTCTCGACCTTCTCCACGCCTGCGTCTTCGGCTTCATGGCGATATTCTTCCAAATGTCGCTCCAGATCCTCGCGCTCACCGTGAACATAATCATTGCTGAAAGCTTGGTAAACATTCATTTCGGCACTTTCTAGAATCGAAACGATCGCCAAACCTAAATGGTCTTTCTTAGCGCGATGGACCGCGTATTTAAAGGCCAGTTTGGAATCCTCCGAATCATCCACCGCGACTAGCATTTTATGAAAATATACTTCTGGATCTCGATCTACTTCTGCCATCGATCTAGCACCCTTTCTTTCTGAAAATCACTAAGTTGACTTAACTGAATTTTTCGAAACGTGCTGCGCCACCCAGCGCTTTCCGCTTAGCTACGCAAGAGTTCCGGAAGCCAAACTCGGCTTCCAAAACTCTTGCTAGGCTAATGCTCAAGCGCTAATCGGGGTGGCTCCGCACTCTGATTTTTGAAACGTGCTGCGCGCAACTGCTTTCTGCGCCGATACGCGATTTGTCACAGATTGTCTGCGCCAATCTGCAACAAATCGCTAGTCGTGCTCAAAAGCAACCCGTTGCGCTCCGCACTCTGATTTTTGAAACGTGCTGCGCGCAACTGACTTCTGTGCTTAGCTACGCACTGGTTTCGGAAGCCTAGCCCGCTTCCAAAGCCAGTGCTAGGCTAATGCTCGAAGTCAACCCGTTGCGCTCCGCACTCTGATTTAAAACAATCCTTTGACTGATTCCCAGACGATTTGTAGGTTCAGGATCGTTAGGAGGATCGTGCAGGTCCATGCTAGGATCGTGATCCATTTGCGGTTGGCGAATTCGCCCATGATTTTCTTGGAACCGGTGTAGATTGTCAAAGGAATCATGGAGAATGGTAAGGCGACGGACAGGAAGACCTGCGAGTTGACCAGCAACGAGTCCAAGGCGGATTCCTTGCCGTGATAGATGATCGCGCAGATCAAAACAGGAATAACTGAGATCAGCCGAGTCACCAAACGCCGTGCCCAGAGAGGCATCTTCATGTGGATGAAGCCTTCCATGACGACCTGCCCGGTTAAAGTCCCGGTGATGGTTGAATTTTGTCCTGACGCTAATAACGCGACGGCGAACAAAGTTGATAGGACTGGTGACGCGACCGCGCCGGCCATTTTGTGATCCTGTAAGGCATTGTATAAGTTACTGAAAGTACCTAATTGTGAAGTGTCTTTGCCGAAGAACAAAGCGGCACCGACGATCAGCAATAAGCAGTTAACCACGAAAGCCGCGCTGAGCTGCAAATTTGAATCCCAAGTGGTGTATTTGATCGCGCGCCGGGTCGATTCCTTGTCGTTGCGATCAAATTGCCGCGTTTGGGCAATCGATGAATGCAAGTACAAGTTGTGGGGCATGACGGTGGCCCCAACGATCCCTAAGGCCATGTGCAATTCGCCTGGGCGGAGGATCTCTTTATGTGGTAATAAGCCTTCAAACGCCGCGGCCATATTAGGTTGGGCGATGATCACTTGATAAACGAAAACGACTAAAATAACAATGATCAGCGTTACCACGATGGCTTCGATTTTTCTGAAACCAAGCTTGGTCAGCGCTAATAGCAGGAAAACATCGAGGACGGTCAAGGCAACGCCGACCACCAATGGGATGCCGAACAAAAGTTTCAGTGAAATCGCGCCACCAATGACTTCGGCGATATCTGTCGCCATGATCGCCAGTTCGGTGGTGATCCATAAGAAGATCCCCATGCCTTTGCTGGTGTGGGCCCGCGTCGCTTGCGCCAAGTCCATATGGGTCACGATGCCAAGTTTAGCAGCCATGTATTGCAGCAACATCGCAATTAAACTTGAAATCAAGATCACGGACATCAGCAAGTAACCGTATTGGGCGCCACCACCGATCGAGGTGACCCAGTTACCTGGATCCATGTAACCAACTGCAACTAATGCACCTGGTCCTGAAAATGCTAGTAAATTCTTCCAGAAATTACCTGATTTAGGAATTTCGACGGTATTATTGATCTCTTCCAAACTTGGTCCATTGGCATATTCGATCAATTTATGGTGTTCTTCTTCTGCCATTGTGTGCCATCCCTTCTTCTCTTTCACTCCAAAAACTATTGTACTCTTATTTTAACGAATGTGAAGATAAAGTTTAGGTATGCCAAAGTAAATTTTCAGAAAAATATTATTAGAAAAGTGTTTATTCCCAGAAACTCGGTCAATTTGACCGTCTTTTGATCATTATTTTTTCTTAAACTCGCCTAACTTTTCTGAAAATCAATGCCCAATTTACCCAACTCCACTACCGCTTCACTGCCGACTGTGCCCAAAATGTTCTGCTGTCCCTCCCAAAATAATCTGCTACTTCTCCCCAAGTAATCTGTGCTTCCCTCAAATGTCCCGCTACTTCTCCCCAAATAATCTGCCGCATCTCACAAATAATCTGTCACTTCTTAGTGAGGCTGGCCTAACTAAGTGGCGCCGTCAGCGCCCATGCTGACCGCCGCCACTCAGCCTCACCAAAAACGACCTTTCAGCGTCATAATACCGCCAAAAGGTCGTTCTGTCTAAAGAATTGGTTTGAGTTAAGAAGTTAAGTAGCCCGCGGCTAAAAGTTAATTGGTCTAGCCTAAGCTCAGCTTAATTGCCGATGCTGTAATTTGGTGATTCTTTGGTGATCTGGACATCATGAGGATGGGATTCCCGCAAGCCCGCGCCAGTGATTTTAACGAACTGGGCGTTGTCGTTCAAGGCTTGGATCGTTGGCGCGCCAACATAACCCATGCCAGAGCGCAAACCGCCCACCAATTGATAGATCACGTCGGCCAAAGCACCCTTGGCCGCGACCCGACCTTCGATGCCTTCGGGAACCAGTTTGTTGGCTTCGTTGACGCCAGATTGGAAGTAACGATCTGAGGAGCCGTGGGACATTGCGGCCAGCGAGCCCATGCCCCGGTAAGTCTTGAAACGTCGTCCTTGGAAAATCTCGAATTCGCCCGGCGCTTCATCGGTCCCAGCCAACATGCTACCTAACATAACCGCGTTGCCGCCTGCCGCCAAGGCCTTGACAATATCGCCGGAGAACTTGATCCCGCCATCTGCGATGATCGCCTTACCCCGTTGCCGCGCCACCGTCGCCGCGTCATAGATCGCGGTGATCTGCGGAACGCCGACTCCGGCAATGATCCGGGTGGTACAGATCGAGCCTGGGCCGATCCCAACTTTGACCACGTCAACGCCCGCATCATACAAAGCAGCCGTCCCTTCAGCGGTGGCCACGTTGCCAGCGATCAGAGTTTTATCAGGGAAGGTCGCGCGGATCTCCGCCACTTTCCGCAGCACCCCGGCGGAATGACCATGAGCCGTATCGATGATCAACGCGTCGATCCCGGCATCGAACAGCGCCTGCGCTCGGTCAAAAGTATCTGAAGTCACGCCGACCGCGCCGGCAACTAACAATCGGCCGTGACTATCCTTAGCCGAGTTCGGATATTGCTTCACATTTTCAATATCTTTGATGGTGATCAGGCCACTCAAGCGGCCAGCGTCATCGACTAATGGCAATTTCTCGATCCGGTGTTGTTGCAAGATCTTTTCCGCTTCATCTAAAGACGTGCCTTGGCGCGCGGTCACTAACGCGTCATCGGTCATCACGTCCTTGACCGGCACCGCGTAATCGGTCACGAAGCGCAGATCACGGTTGGTCACGATCCCTACCAAAGTCAAATCTTCCTGTGATTTGACCACCGGTACCCCGCTGATGCGATAACGGCGCATCAAATCTTCGGCTTCACTGACCGGCCGTTCCGGCGTAATGAAAAATGGATCGACGATCACACCGCTTTCGGAGCGCTTGACTTTCCGCACTTCGTCAGCTTGTTGCTCAATACTCATGTTCTTATGGATCACGCCTAGACCGCCTTGACGCGCCATGGCGATCGCCATGGGCGCTTCTGTAACGGTATCCATGCTGGCGCTGAGAATCGGGACATTTAAATGGATGTTGGCCGCCAAATCAACCGACAGATCCACATCATTCGGTAAAACATGACTTTCTGCTGGTATCAACAGCACATCATCAAACGTTAATCCTTCTTTTGCAAATTTCTGGTCCCAATTGCTCATCAAACTAGCCTCCAAAGTATTAATTGTATTTTATTTTAACAACTAACTTAGCATAGCTAGGCACTTTGGTCAATAGCAAAACTGGTTTACTGGTGTTTTGATTGGCCGCAGCTTGCGCTGCGCGTGGCGTTGGTGGTGGGCAAGTGTGGTGGGGCTCCAGGTCAGGCTGGGGGTGGTGGAACGCTGCGGGCACGATTTTGAGCTTTTCGGAAACCCACCGAAAATCTCAAAACTCGGCCTTATTGTAGGCGATAAATCGCCAACAATAATATCGCGGCTGACTCACCCCCAGCCCGACCTTCCGCCGACGAGCAAACAGACCACCAACGCCCAGAGTGCGAGCCGACCTGGTCAGCTTCTGAGCACTAGCCTAGCAACTATTTTGAAGGCCGGTCTATGCCTCCGGAATAGTTGCGTAGCTAAGCGCAAGAAGCTAGGTCGGCGAACACGTTTCAACGCCACGCTTCGCTCCAGTCACTCAACGTTATAGCAGCCGTTTGAGCACTCTCGCCGACTGACAAACTATTCCGATTGATGGGAACCACGCAATTGACGACCGTGGTTAGTGGTTACTAGCTTTGAATTGGTAACACCAGTACAGTCTGTCCGATGAACTAAGAATTGTTTATGGAGCGGGTAAAGATGTTCAACCGATGCAAACTGTACCAACCAACTAACTCAAATCCGTTGGTGTTGCCGTACCATCACCAAAAGAGGGTAATTGTTTTGACCTCAATCTCGCAAAAGCACTTCGTCAAATCCTTCGCTTCGATTGCAGATAGGCGCACTACTGCCCAGCAACCGCCTCAGGGCGTGTGGCTCAGCAGTGAAATTTGTCTTTGTGGCTTTGCCACTTAGACAAAGACCTGATTTTGAGACAAGCCGCGCCCTTTGCGGATTGGCTCAAAACAGCGTCCACTGTGTTCCAGCCACTACAAACGCCCTGAGGCGGTTGCGTCACCATCTAAACCCAACCACACCCGCAATCAAGCAAAACCCAATTTTTACCCTTTGGTCAAACCAGCATGGATCTGATCCAAATTCCACTTCATCATGTCGTAATAGGTATCGCCAGTCTTGCCTTTTTGCGCCAGTGAATCGGTGAAGATCTTGGAATAGATCGTCAGACCCGTTTCCGTGGCTACTTTGTTCATCGACTTCGGTGACACCGAGGTCTCGACGAAGAGACTTTTGACTTGGGAGTGGTCGATCTGCTTGAGCACGGCCTTCATTTGTTCCGGCGTGCCCTGCGCCTCGGTGTTGATCTCCCAAATATAAGCGGGCGTGACGTGATAGGCCTTGCTGAAATATTTAAAGGCGCCTTCCGAGGTGACTAGTAACCGCTGGGCTTTGGGAATATCGAGAAATTGTGAGGTTGCTTGTTTGTGCAACTTGGTCAACTTGGCGATATAAGCGTCCGCGTTTTTTTGATAATAAGCGGCGTTTTGCGGATCTCTTTCTTTGAGGACCTTGGTGATCGTTTTGACGTATTGGATGCCATTGGCCAGGTCGAGCCAGGCGTGGGGATCTTCTTCCTTGACGTTGGTGGTCAAGTGCAAGGCGGTCACGCCGGCGCTGGCAGCGAAAACGTCGCGATTGAATTTCTTGCCGGAGGTTTCGACCAGTTTCTTGAACCAACCGTTGCCGCCGGTTTCCAAGTTCAGGCCGTTGTGAAACAACACATCGGCTTCGGCCGCGGCGGAAACGTCGGCGGGACGGGGTTCGTACTCGTGAGGATCGGTACCTCGCTTGACGATGCTATACAGCTCGATGCGGTCCTGACCCACATTATGGACCATATCTTCAAGGATCGAATTGGTGGTCACCACGCGCAATTTGCTGTCAGCGGATACGCGTTTCGCGGCAGTATTACCGCGATTATTCAGGAAAAACCAAGTCCCGCCAATAATCAGGAAAACGCTGAGAAAAGTTAAGATCGCTTTTTTCATTAACGGTCACCGCCTTCGTTGGTCGCTAGCGTCTCAACCGCAGCTGCTTGTGGCGCTGGCGCGGTTTTCTTGACCCGGTGGCGCAAGAAAGCTTGCTTGGGTGACAGTAGGAAGGAGATCAGGAACAAGCCCGCCGCTACTAAAACGATGGCTGGACCAGACGCCCAGTTGAAGGTGTAGCTGAAATACAAGCCGGTGATCGAAGAAAGGACGCCGATACCTCCGGCGAGAAACAGCATCGTGGTCAATTTGTCGGTCCACAGAAAGGCGGTCGCCGCTGGTGTGATCAACATCGCCACCACCAGAATAATGCCGACAGTCTGTAAGGCGGAAACGGTCACCAAGGTCAAAACCAACATTAGCGCGTAATGGAGGATCTGCACCTTGAGCCCATAAGTTTGCGCGTAGGTCGCGTCAAAAGACGTGATCAATAATTCCTTGTAGAAGAAGGAAACGAACAAAATCACGATTCCCAACACCACCGCCGTCGTCATAATGTCGCTGTCACTGACCGCTAGAATATTCCCAAACAGAATATGATGCAAGTTAGTCGAGCTTTCCGCCATGGAAATCAGAATGAAGCCCAACGCGTAGAAGGCGCTGAAGACCACGCCGATGGAGGTATCTGTTTTGATTTTGCTATGGGACGCGACGAAGCCGATCAATAACGCCGCCAGGATTCCGAACAAGGACGCCCCGATCAGGATGTTGAAGCCGAACATATAGGCCACCGCCACCCCAGGCAAAACCGCGTGAGAAATCGCGTCGCCCATCAAGGACATCCCCCGCAAAATAATGAAACTCCCGATCACGCCGGACATGACGCCAACCATAATGGCCGTGATCAAGGCGCTTTGCAGGAAATCATATTTGCCCAAAGCGTTAATAAAGTCGATCAATGAATTCATTCGCCTACCCCCGTTTTCTCTGTGAACAGTACCGCCGATAAATCAGCGCTAAATGCTTGGCCAATATTAGCGGGATTGTAAACCGCGCTGGTTGGGCCGTAATCGATCACGCCATGATTCATCACCACTAAATCGTCGAAATACCGGGAAACCTTATTCAAATCGTGATGAACCACAATGATCGTTTTGCCTTGGTCCCGCCATTGTTGCAAAATTGCCATGATCGCCGTCTCGCTTTGCAGGTCGATCCCCACGAACGGCTCATCGAGAATAATGATCTCCGCCTGCTGAACGATCGCCCGAGCCACAAAGACCCGCTGCAACTGGCCCCCAGACAAGTTACCGATCTGCCGCTTCTTGAAATCGCTCAAGCCAACTTGCGCCAACGCCTGCTCCGTTTCCGCCCGCTCCTTAGCGCCTGGACTGCGGAACAAGCCAAGCCGGCCGTAAGTCCCCGTTTCCACCAAGTCGAAAACATTGATCGGAAAAGTAAGATCCAGATCCTTACGTTGTTCTACATATGCGACCTGCTTTTGGACTTGTTTCATGGTTTGATCATTGTAAGCGACAGTGCCCTGCTGCGTTTTGATCAGTCCCAAAATCGCCTTGATCAGCGTTGACTTGCCAGCCCCGTTCGGCCCAATGATCCCCGTGATTTTGCCAACCTGGAATGTTACATCCAGGTTCGCGAAAACCGGGGTCTCATCATAGGCCACGGTTAAATTCTTGATTGTTAACATAGTGCGCCTCCCCTTTTTGATATCGCTCTTCTTGAAGTCTACTGGAAAGTTTCGTTAATTGCAAGAACTTTGTTAATCTAGCCTAAATATACAATTAAACCGAAATGTTATTCTAATTAGCTTGAGCTAATTTTACGATTGCATCCATATGTTCTTAAAGGAGGTTGGCCGCAGCTTGCGCTGCGAAATTCGGGGTGAGCTCGCTGTGGGCGTCACTTTGAGCTTTTCGGAAGGACACCGAAAAGCTCAAAGCTGAGCCTTGTCCTAAGTGGCAAAGCCGCCAAGGACAATTTCACGGCGAGCTCACCCCGAATTTCTTCGCTCCAGCCGCTCAACGTTATAGCAGCCGTTTGAACACTCACGCCAGCTGGCAGGCTATCGCCAATTGATGAGGAGCCACGTAATTGACGGCCGTGGTTAGTGAGTACAAGCTTTAAATTGGTGACACCAGTACAGTCTGCCTGATGAACTCGACCGGAATATCATGAATCAACTGAATTGGTCGGTTCTCACCTATGGATTGTTGTTTAGGAAATGAGTAGCGATATCCAACCCAATGCGAACTGTACCAACCAACTATCTAAATCCTTTGATGTTGCCGTACTACCCCAAAAGTGGGAGATGTTTTACCTCTAGCTTGCAATAGCACTTCGTCAGATATCTAGCTTCGATTGCAGATAGACTCCATTCTGCCTAGCAACCGCCTCAGGACGTGTGGCTCAGCAGTGAGATTATTCTTAGCGATTTATCGCTTAGAATAAGGCCTGATTTTGAGACAAACCGCGCCTTTTGCGGATTGGCTCAAAACAGTGCCCACCGCGTTCCAGCCACGACAAACGTCCTGAGGCGGTTGCGCCCCCATCCAAACCCAACTCTTCAGTCACTAAGCCAACACCAAAAAACAGAACCGGTCTCAAAACAAACACAAAAAAATCCCGCTCAACCTAAATTGAGCGGAACCATTTTTAACCCAAAAAATTTTTTCAAAGCAAACGGACGTTATAACTAGAACATCGTATTGCCCTTGATGTGATAGTGTCTGCGGAACAGATAACGTAGTCCATAAGCAGCTGCAGCCAGCAATAAGTAAGCCCAACCTGGCAAGACTATGTTTAAGCCTGGTAATAAAACCGAAAGGAAACTGATCAGCGTCATCACCGCGAAAACGGCAACAACCGAAATCAGGATCGTCCGCCACAATGGCCGACTTGGCTTGCGACCAGCTTTTTTAGCCGCCTGAGATTCGGCCATACCATCTGTGAACCAAGTCAGCAGGAACCCAAAGGCTAGTGACATCGTCAATAAGGTCAAGAATCCAGAACTGCTGTTGTTAGCGGCGTTGGTTTTCGTAAAGAGACCCATGACCCCAAAAACAACGGCCAGGATCACGAAGTACAACAAGGACCAATCGACGGAACGCATCCAGTATTTGATCTCGATCGGTTTTGCTGGCGCATGGATAATGTGGTCGACCTTGACCGTTGGCGCGCCATAGATCTGCGCAGCTGGCTTGCCGATCCGTTGCGCCGCAACGATCTCTGGCAAGAACTCATCGATTTTTTTGTCGGCGTCAGCTTCAGTGTAACCTGCGTCAACAAA
The DNA here is from genome assembly GCF_024345205.1 of Lapidilactobacillus luobeiensis. Taxonomy (GTDB): domain Bacteria; phylum Bacillota; class Bacilli; order Lactobacillales; family Lactobacillaceae; genus Lapidilactobacillus; species Lapidilactobacillus luobeiensis. The sequence goes on from NZ_BROC01000014.1 coordinate 31,427, forward strand.
TAATTTATGCATTTTAAAAACATAATCGTCATTCTTATTAGTCAATTCCGCCCGCAATTCCGCTGGGCTCATTTCTTCAGGATCAGGACCTTGCGGACGTCTCCGTTCACTGCGGACCTTAGCTTGCTTGGCGCTGGCCGCTTGATTACGGCTGGTATTATCGTCGTTTTTGGCATCAGTCGCAGTCTCTGCTGGAGCAGTGGCGTCATCAGCCGCCGCGCTGTTCTTGTCTTGATCGGCGCTGGTGGCAACTTCAGTATCCTCCGCCTTCGCTGACGTGCTAGTTACGCTGGTGGCAACTTTTTTTTGATCCTGATCCACAGCACCTGTGGCCTTCGTGTCATCTGTTGCTGGTGTTTGCTGGTTATTTTCTTCGTTTGCTTTCACTAAAATATCGCTCCCTGATAAACTAAATTGATTGTAGCTTGTTTTGGCTAGACGTTGAAGCGGAACTCAATGATATCACCATCTTGAACCAAATATTCCTTGCCTTCCGACCGCAAACGACCGGCTTCGCGAACGGCCTGCATACTACCATACTTATCCAAATCGGTAAACGAGACCGTTTCAGCGCGGATAAAGCCGCGTTCAAAATCAGAGTGGATCACCCCGGCGACTTGTGGTGCTTTCATTCCCTTGCGGAAGGTCCAAGCCCGCGTCTCCTTACCGCCAGCGGTGAAGAAGGTGGCGAGACCCAGCAAAGAATAAGATGCTTTGATCAAGCGATCCAAACCAGATTCACTAGCGCCCTCTGCGGCCAAAAAGTCGGCTTTATCGGCTTCATCTAATTCCGCGATCTCTTCTTCGGTCCGTGCTGAAATACCGATCGCTTCCGCATTCTCACTGGCAGCATAATCACGGACGATCTGGAAATATCGGTCATCTTCAGGAGCGCCCATCGCCTCCTCAGCGATGTTTGCCACGTATAGGACTGGCTTCGCCGTTAACAGGAACAAGCCTTTGACGATCTTGGCTTCATCTTCGTCAAACTCGATCGAACGGACACTGTCGCCAGCTTCCAGAACCGGCTTGATCTTCTTCAAAACGGCAAATTCGGCTACGGCCTCTTTATCCTTGGTCCGCGCGACCTTTTCCACGCGTTCGTAACGCTTATTGATGCTTTCCAAATCAGCCAAAACCAATTCTAGATTGATCGTTTCGATGTCATCCAGCGGATCGACTTTACCAGTGACACTGGTAATATTATCATCATCAAACGCCCGAACCACGTGGATGATCGCGTCGACTTGGCGAATGTTTTCCAAGAATTTATTGCCAAGGCCTTCACCCTTACTGGCACCCTTTACGATCCCAGCAATATCGGTGAATTCAAAAGTCGTATGAATGATTTTTTTAGCCGGGATCAATTCATCGATCCGTTGCAACCGATCATCCGGCACTTCGACCATCCCCACGTTAGGATTGATCGTCGCAAAAGGATAATTGGCCATTTCGGCACCGGCCTTGGTGATTGCATTAAATAATGTTGATTTACCAACGTTTGGCAAGCCAACGATACCAGCTGTTAGTGACATAATAAACTTCCTTTTTTCTGATTTGTTGATGAACTACTTAAAAACTGGAAAACTTGTCGGCGCTCGCAAAGTCCGTTCGCGCTATTTTCGCTCTAAGGCCGCTGTAATGGCGCCGGCCGAACATATTGTGGTTCTTGCTCGGGATCGACTTCTGCTGCTGGCAGCAATACTTTTTTCAGCTTTTTAGTAAAGTCGCGTCGTGTCAGCATGACCAAGTGGCCGCAGCCGAGACATTTGATCTTGATGTCGGCGCCAACACGCGTCACTTCCCAACGATTGGTCCCGCATGCGTGGGGCTTCTTCATTTGGACGATATCGCCTAATTCAAACATGACGCACCTCTAGTCTAAATGCATTTGCATCATTTCTAAAATCCGGTTCAAGTCTGCCGTCGAATCATAACTGATCTCGATCTTACCGGCACCTTTCTTGGTACTGTCGATCTTGACTTTTGTGCCTAATTGATCGATCAGCGCATTCTCAGTCGCAATGATAAACGGTGACTTGGCCGCTTTTTTCGGTTTACGCACTGGTTTGTCACTGTTCAGTTGCAAAACCAATTGTTCCAATTGGCGCACAGTTAGATTTTCTTTCAGGGCCTTCAAGGCCAAGTCATCGATCTGGTCTTTTTTCTTCAAGCTCAACAAAGTCCGCGCTTGGCCCATGGACAATTCGCCAGCTTGCAAATATTTCTTGGTTTGATCGGGCAAAGTCAATAAACGCAAATAGTTCGCGATGTAGGGGCGGCTTTTGCCGATCCGTTCCGAAACTTCTTCTTGCGTCAATGCTAGCTTCTTGATCAACGTTTGGTAGGCTTCCGCCTCTTCCAGTGGCGTTAGATCTTCCCGCTGCAAGTTTTCCAAAACCGCGATCTCCATCATCTGCGTTTCATCGATCTCACGCACGATCGCAGGGATCGTTTCCTTGCCGGCCAACTTGCTGGCGCGAAAACGGCGCTCACCAGCGATGATCTCATAACCATTGATGCTTTTACGGACAATGATCGGTTGGAAGACTCCACTTTGTTTGATCGAATTGGCCAGTTCTTGTAAGGCCTCTTGATCAAAAGTTTTCCGGGGTTGGTAAGGATTGGGCCGGATCTCCGTTAAGGCTAGTTCTTCAACAGCCTCTTTATCTGAATCAATGGCTTCGAAATCCGAGAAAATCGCATCAATGCCTCGACCCAGACCTTTTGAATTTTTATTGGTCGCCATTCGCCTTCATGACCTCCTTCGCTAAGGAAATGTAGACCTCAGCGCCACGAGACTTGGGATCATAATCAATGATCGGCAAGCCATAACTTGGCGCTTCCGCTAAACGCGTGATTCGCGGAATAACGGTCTTATAAACGCGTTCACGGAACGTTTTGCGTACTTCATCGATCACTTCGGCGCCTAAATTGGTCCGTGCGTCGTACATCGTCAAAAGTACGCCTTCGATCCCCAAATGAGCGTTGAAATGTTTTTGGACCAAGCGGACTGTGTTCAGTAATTGGCTCAAGCCCTCCAAAGCGTAATACTCACTTTGAACAGGGATCATGATCGAATCACTGGCAGTGAACGCGTTGATCGACAATTGACCTAAGGACGGCGGACAGTCGATCAAAATATAATCATATTGATCCCGCACTTCCCGTAAACCAGCCTCAAGCCGCTGTTCTCGCGCCATCTGGGAAGTCAATTCGATCTCCGCGCCTGCCAACTGGATCGTCGCCGGTACCACATCTAAATTGACTCGTTTCGTATGATAAGTCGCGGCCTTGATCGGCAACTCATTGATCAATACATCGTAAACATCTTTGGAAACATCAGACTTTTTGATGCCTAAGCCACTGGTCGCGTTGCCTTGAGGATCTGTGTCCACGATCAGGACTCGTTTGCCCGCTTCATTGAGACAGGCGCCTAAATTGATCGTTGTCGTTGTTTTACCAACGCCGCCTTTTTGGTTGGCGATCGAAATAATTTTAACCATTTAATTCTCCTCTTTAACCTTGGGATCGGATGAACGCGGGGGTTCAGGAACAGTCACGCTGATCGTGACTTGATAATTTTGACCATGTAGCGCTTCATGATAGGCCACTTTCGCACCGCTGGCCTCGACCAGCTTGATTGCTTGTTTGACTGTATTGACCGCAACCCGTAGATCAGCACTGCCCACATGTTGCTGCTGTTTAGCGGTCAACGACGCCGATCGCGTTGATTTAGTCGGTTGCTGGTCAGCCGACGTCGGGGTCACTGCTTTTTCTGTAACAGTCGGCGCGCTGAGCCGCTTGATCAGCTCGTCAGTCTGAGTGACTGTCAATTTGTCAGTCAAGATCTGTTTGAGCACGATCGCCTGTTCAGTTGGCCCTAATTTCAAAAGCGCGCGACCATGGCGTGGTGAGATCTGTCCGTTGGCTAACGCTTGTTGCGCTTCTTCAGGTAATTTCAGCAAACGTAATTTATTCGCGATATAGGACTGACTTTTACCGACCCGCTCTGCCAATTGGGCTTGCGTCAGCCCATTGATCTCCAAAAGATTTTGATAGGCGTAGGCTTCGTCGATCGAGTTGAGATCTTCCCGTTGTAAGTTCTCGATCACCGCCATTTCGGCCGATTCCTGTGCGTCCATTTGTTCAACGATCGCCGGGATCTGGCGCCAAGCCAAGGCTTGGACAGCTCGGAAACGGCGTTCACCAGCAATGATCTCATACTGTTGCGGCTGATATTCACGTAAAATAATTGGCTGTAACAAGCCATGGGCCGCGATCGTTTCCGCCAATTCACTGATCGACTCATCTGCGAATCGTTTCCGCGGCTGATGTCGATTAGGCACGATCTGTTTCAACGCCACTTCTTGGACTCGCTTTGCCGGCGGAGTCGGTCCCGCTGCCGACACTGCCGCAGTTGGCTCTGGCGCTATTTTAGCAGTTGGAACTTCTTCTGTTTTTGCTGACACTACTGGAACTTTTTTTTGACGATTAAAGAAAGCCATGGTGATCCCCCTTAATATTCTCGATACTGCCGCAAGCGTTGTCGCTTATAGGCCCCGATCGATCAATGGCGCCTTGGCAATTGTCCCCGGCTTCCGTGGATAGGTTTTAGGTGTTTCTTTCGTTTTCTTGATAATCATGATTTTACGTAAATCAGCAGTTTCTGGCAATGTCAACGTCTTCGTTGCCACGACTTTACCACCTAAAAGCTTAATGGCATAAGTGGCCGCAGCCAATTCCTCATCGCCCTTAGCGCTTTTCATCGCCACAAAATAACCGCCTTTTTTGACCAAGGGCAAACACAACTCCGCTAAGACTGGCAAACTCGCCACAGCCCGCGCCGTAACTACATCATAGCTTTGCCGATGACTGGAACGCTTGCCGCCAAAATCCTCCGCCCGATCATGATAAAAGGCCACCTGCTCTAAATTCAGTTCACCAGCCAACTCTTGTAAAAACTTGATCCGTTTATTCAAAGAATCCACGATACTGACCTGCAATCGTGGAAAGGCGATCTTCACAGGAAGTGAGGGGAAACCCGCCCCTGCACCAACATCCAATAAGGAACAAGTCGTAGTCTGCAACTCAGGTAACGCCAAGGCCAGAGTCAAAGAATCATAAAAGTGCTTCAAATAGACCTCGGGCTCTGCCGTGATCGCCGTCAAATTAACTTGTTTATTGGTCTGGACCAGCAACTGGTAATAAGTCGCGAACTGGCCCATCTGCCGATCCGTTAATTTAATACCTTGCTCGCCTAAGATCTGTCGAAAAGCTTCTGGTGACATGGTTTTCCTCATCTCCCGTGAAACAGTTTTGTGTTTCACACACTCCCTTTTACTTTAACGAAAAAAGCCACGTTTTGCAAGACGATTCCCGAGATTTTTGCGGCGATTGCTTGGGCCCAGAGTGCGAGCCGACTCGGGTAGCTCCTGATCCAAATCAGTTGGCATTGCCGTACCACCCCAAAAAGAGTAATTGGTTGACCTCTCGCTTGCAAAAGCACTTCGTCAAATCCTTCACTTTGATTGTAGATAAGCTCAATTCTGTTCAGCAACCGGCTGGGACTGCGCGGCTCAGTGGTGAAATTGTCCTTGGCGGCTTTGCCACTTAGGACAAGGCTCGATTTGAAGACAATTCCCGTTTTTGGAATTGGCTTCAAACGACGCCCACCACGTTCCAGTCCGCAACAGCAGTCCCAGCCGGTTGCGCTCACGCGCAACGCCCTACCACATCTGCACCATTAATCAGCCAAATCAAAGAGAGCTCCAGTGAACAATTGTTCCTGAGCTCTCTTTTTAGTTAATCTGTTTCAGTTAGGTTATTTTTCCGCAGACTAGTTGTTGATGATGCTGGAGCGAGCTTCCGAAATCACTCGACTTCGCTTTCATCGCTGTGATTGCTTAAAGCGGTTGATTTTGAGCCGATCACCCCGTGTTTAGCCAGTTCTTGTCGGCGGTAGGTCGCCATTTTCTTCAAGAAGAGCCAGCCGACGACGATATTCAAGATACCGGTGCCCAAAAAGATCCATTTAATATCGATCACGTCCGCCAGCGGCCCGAACATCAGGGTGCCGATCGGGGTGGTGGCGCCGACGAAGATCCCGAAGACTGAGAAGACGCGGCCCATAAATTCCGGTTCGACGTTTTCTTGGATCAAAGTCGTGTCCGCGGTAGGCAGCAGCGGGAACACCAGCCCGCCGATGGCCATGATCACGCAGTACCAAACGATATTGCTGGCAAAACCGATCACGCCAAAAACCACGCCACAGACGACCATGACCAAGGAAATCGCGCCGATTTTGTCCTTGATGACCTTGTGCAGAGACACCAAGACCCCGCCGACCACGCTGCCGATCGACCAGGCCACCTCCGACCAGGTCAGATACATCACGTTTTCGCCATAGGCTCGTTCAACGAACACCGGCGACAAAACACTGGCCGGCGCCAATAAAACGAAAAAGGCAAAGTAAGCGATCATCAAGCCTAAAATCAACGGCCGCATTTTGACATAGTTCAGCCCCGCGGCCATTTCTTGGAAAATCCCCAATTTCTCCCGGATCCGCGCTTGTGGTTTCAATTTCAGCGTGCCGATCATACTGATCCCGATCGTCGCTGTGATCACATCCAGCCAGAAAGCGAAGTTCAAGTCGAAGTTGGCCAGGATCACGCCCCCGATCGCCGGCGCCATCAATTGCGAGAACGACGCCAAAGTGTTGTAGATGCCGTTGATCCGTGAAAGATCCGAAGTCGGCGTAATGTCGGCGACCAGCGCGTTAACGCTAGGCGACTGAATGCCATTGCCCGCCGAGCGCGCTGCCAGTAAAATCAGCAGCAGCCACAAAGCGTCAATATCAAACGCGAACAGGATCGCCATTAGTAATGTGACCAAAGCGATCCCGCCATCGGCCATCATCGCCAATTTTCGCCGGCTGTACCGATCGGCCCAAACGCCAGCCCACAAGGAAATGATCACCGAGGGGACGGTGTTGGCCAGCGTGGCGTAGGTGACCCACATGCCCGAGCCGGTTTTCAAGGTGATGTACCAGACCACCGCGAAGCCGCTGACCATCGAGCCGAACATGGAGATGGTTTGGCTGATCAGTAGGATCGAGATTTGTTGGCGCCAATTCTTGGCCTTATTTTGTTGATAATTTGTTGAATCTGTCATAATTCCTCCAAAAACTTTCCCCAGAAAGTTTGTCTCTTCATTCGTTTGTTCTATTAAAATGCACCCTTTGCGATGCGCTTGATCTTGATAAAAGTAGACTGGCCGCAGCTTGCGCTGCGAAATTCGGGGTGAGCTCGCTGTGGGCGTCACTTTGAGCTTCGCAAAACCCGCGAATCTCAAAGCTGAGCCTTGTCCTAAGCGGCAAAGCCGCCAAGGACAATTTCACGGCGATCTCACCCCGAATTTCTCCGCTCCAGCCGCTCAACGTTATAACAGTTGTTTGAGCACTCACGCCAACGGGCAAGCTATGGACAATTGATGAGGGACCACGCAATTGGCGACCGTGTTTAGTAATCACAATTTTCAAATTGGTGACACCGGTACAGTCGGTCTAATGAACTCGGGCAAGTTCTGGATAAATCGGCTGAACAGTATTCGTGGACTATTCAATGTTGAGCGCGGACAATCCTATTGCACGACACGAACTAGTCTGACCAATTAACCTAAATCCGTTGGTATTGCCGTACCACCAAAAAATGGGCGATTGTTTTGACCTCAATCTTGCAAAATCACTTCGTCGGATACCCAACTCCGATTGCAGGTTGGCTCAAAACAGTGCCCACCGCGTTCGAAACAGAGTGTGCAGCGCAACGGTTTGACTTCGAGCATTAGCCTAGCAATGGCTTTGGAAGCGGGCCTTGCTTTCGGAACAATTGCGTAGCTAAGCACAGAAGTCAGTTGCGTGGAGCACGTTTCAATGTTGGCCGCAGCTTGCGCTGCGAAATTCGGGGGTGAGCTCGCTGTGGGCGTCACTTTGAGCTTCGCAAAGCCCGCGAATCTCAAAGCTGAGCCTTGTCCTAAGCGGCACAGCCGCCAAGGACAATTTCACGGCGATCTCACCCCGAATTTCTCCGCTCCAGCCGCTCAACGTTATAACAGTTGTTTGAGCACTCACGCCAACTGGCAAACTATCGCCAATTGATGGGGAACCACGCAATTGACGACCACGGTTAGTGGTCACAAGCTTTAAATTGGCGACACCGGTACAGTCGGTCTGATGAACAGACCTAGTTTTCGGTGAATCAACTGAATCAGTCGATTTCCACCCGTGGATTGTTAAGAAAGCGGGTAAAGATATTCAGTCTACGCAAAGTGTCCCAACCTTCTAATCCAAATCCGTTGGCATTGCCGTACCACCTCAAAAAGAGCGATTGGTTGGCCTCTTGCTTGCAAAACCACTTCGTCAGATACACAACTTCGATTGCAGCTAAGCTCAATTCTGCCTAGCAACCGCCTCAGGACGTGTGGCTCTATCCAGAGTGTGAGCCGACCTGGGTAGCTTCTGAGCATTAGCCTAGCAACTATTTTGGAGGCTGGGCTTGCCTCCGGAATAGTTGCGTAGCTAAGCACAGGGAGCTAGGTCGGTGAGCACGTTTCGAAACAGAGTGTGTAGCACAACGGGTTGACTTCGAGCATTAGCCTAGCAATGGCTTTGGAAGCGGGCTTCGCTTCCGAAACCATTACGTAGCTAAGCACAGAAGTCAGTTGCGCGGAGCACGTTTCCAGTCCGCAACAGCAGTCCCAGCCGGTTGCGCTCATGCGCAACACCCACCAAACCTGCAATTAAGTGTAGAAAAAAACGTAAAAAAAGACTGCACCAATGACCAACAGCATTGGGCAGTCTAATCTTTGTCCGTCTGAAATCCCATCGATCAAAATGGAAGTTTGACGTTACCCCGAAAAGAAGTGGCCATGCTGCGACTTACTGTGCGATTATTTTTTCGATTTAACAACATGTCGCTTCCTTCTTTCTCCATTAATTTACACTTATTAAGTAATTTATCATAAAACGGCCAAATTTCCTAGTGTTTTTTTAACCACGCGTCATTTGACTAGGTGCTGGCGCTGAATAAGCCACATTGAGCGCCAGTATTGCCTAGATTCAGGCCGCTTCAATCCTGCTCGTCACCTTGCACATCGCGAAGGCCTAAAGGAACAAGGATCACGGAGAAAAGGGCGATCAGTGTTCCCGCGATGATAAAGATCGCAGGTGCCGCCAGCCGGTCAAACAGGAAGCCAAAGACTGCCGTCCCCAATGGAACCGCTACTTGCACAAAGGCATCAAGCAGTGAGAACACCTTGCCCTGTTGCTTGGGCTGAATTCGTTTTTGCATATAGGTGACTAGGGGAATCTTCCCGGTGACCAGAACCACCCCGATCAAAAGACTGATCAGAAAAATAAGAGCTGTAAAAACAACTAGCGGTGACGCGAACGCCTGAATAACCACACCGTTGCTGGCAATTAAGATACCACACATGATCCAGCTCAGAACAATCAAGGAGAGCTCTCTCCGCTTGAATTTTAGATAGGGCATCACCAGCGAAGCAACGATCATACCCACCGGAACGGCGATCTCAATTAGTCCGATCGAGAGCGAATTGCCCGACAGCTTTGTGAAGACGACATAGGGCAGCCCCACTGTCAGACTAGACATCAAGAAATTGATCAAGAGCATCCCCAGCATCAAGAGCAGGACGACGTGTTCTTTCAGCAAATATTTGATCGTCTCCACAAATGTGGCGTTATTGGTCGATATTGAATCTGAATCTAAGTCGGTTGAACGGATACTTGGACGTTTAGAGTACGGTAGTTTTAGGAAAAAGATAATTGCGATGACTTCGCAGAACACCTCGAAACCCAAGAAGAGCTCGAGATTGATAAACGAGTACGCGGCCCCCGCTAGCAGTGGTCCCATCATCGACGCGAATGAGCTCATCGACTGTTGTGTACTATTGTAATCGATCAGTTGTTCTTCCGAGGACACAATATAAACGGCAGATGTCATCAACGTGCTGCCATAACTAATGTCGCTGATGTTGAGGAAAACGGTCAGAATGGAAACAGAAATCACGCTGACCTGCCCACCCCACTGGAGAAAAAAGCCAAAAACAAGCAAAGACACAATACTGATCAGCTGCGACCCAATGAGTAGCCTCCGTTTAGGAAAGCGGTCAACAATATAACCAATCAGTGGCGTGAGAATGATCGAGGTGACCGCGCCAACGACCAACACCGTGCTATACGCGGTGGCGCTGTTTGTTTTTGCTAAAATGCTTAGTGATAATGCAAATGTAAAGATGCTGCTGCCAAGCTCCGCAAATAAAACAGAGCCCATTAACCAAATTTTATTTTTACCCATTATGTTCCTCCCGGTGCCATTTCACGAGCGTAGTTGTGATGCCTACTCAACTCTGCCATGGCGCTTTGACGGCTAGTGCTCTAGGCCGACCGATCTCACTGCTCGCAAAAGACTGGTGCAACCTGTGACGGAGTTCAACGTGATCATCATCAATCAGTCCAAAGTTAGTAGCTCCCAGCATGCGAAAACGGAATTTCAAAAAAGTCGTTGGACAACACAAAAAGGCCATCGTAAACACAGCGTTGCGTTTGCAGTAGCCTCAATAACCATTTTATTCCGAGTGATAAGGGGTTGTTAACTAGCCTTTATCAAAGCAGTGGTAGGTGTTGAGGCGACGTTCAAAGTTGTCCTTAAATAGCTTCATAATTGCCACCTTCTTTCCCTTTCGCTTTCGGCCGCACCTTGATAAAACGCTAATAAGATATAAACACTGGGTGTCGCACACGGATAAAAACCCTTATTCTAGCAAAACCTTATTTCAAGAAGTCAGGACGATTAAAGTTTCGTCAAAATCGCCGCTATTTTCCCCGACCGATCTTTCCAAAATCAGCTGACTGGTGCTCATTCGGACGGTTAATCTGAATCGAAATACCGACCACCACTAGCATGATCATTACTTTCAAAGGCATTTCAGAAATCGATTTCACACCCAATTATATTCTAAATCACAAATAATGTCTATGAGTTCTTCTAATAGAATTAAAATGTTTTTTCGTTATTCAGCGTTTGGCTCATTATTCCTTAATGTTCCGCAAATGGTGCGTCGCTTTTCCGTTAAGCCCAGCTCCGTCACAACAACGATTGCTGAATTTAACAGCATGCTGATCGTCATGTCAAACCAGAAGCCTGGCACCGCGTGAATTGATGTTTCTAAAGTGACTGATAGTTGCTTTCTTTGTCCATCTTTCTCTGTAAGCGGGGCGTAGATACTTTTTGTGACATCAAAAAAAGTCTAGAACACCTAGTGAAGGATTATTTTCCAACACCAAAAATTCTAGACCCCTTTTTTGAAATAAATCGACCAGCTTAATTGGCTTAATAGCCAGCCCCAGCAACGGCCCAGCCACCAACGATCAACTTCAAGTTCAGCGCCGCTTAAAAAGGACAAATTGCCTAGCGTTTTTCACTATTATTTTTCTAAAAAAGCGTTATAATAGATTTGGTTAAAATAAAAGTTAGGAGGACTGAAGAAATGTTAAAAACTATTTCAACGAATTTCTCGGCGGCGCAGTTACAAAGGGATTGTCCTCAATTGGCCCATCGGATCGGAATTTTGATCAACACTTATCTCCAACCAGGTGAGTTTCATGATCCTTATGCCCTGAAGGTGCGGCGTTACACCATTGTTTTGAACCAACACACCCAGCGGTTGGATCTAAGATCGGCTTGGGATCTGGCGGATGGCGATCAACCGTTATTGACCTTGCGCGCCTTACTTGGTGAGGAACCTTCAGTTGACCTGACCGAAGCGACGATCACCAAAATGTTGATCACACAACTGGACGCGGTCTTGGCCCACTGAGCAACTTTCCCCGACAAGTGGTTGAACTGATCTCACTAGCACAGCGTCCACAAAAAAACTGATTCGTTCGTTTCCGTTGATTAAAACAGGAACGATCCGAATCAGTTTTTATTTTTTTAAAGCGCGGCCTACAGGTTGTTAACACAAGGGGGGAGGAAGTGTTGAACAGGGTATCTAAGTGCGCTAGAAACACAGTCAGGGGGGTGACTGCGGGGAGCGATTTGCGGCCGCGTTTGTCAGCGAAAAATCATTGATCAGTTATTACAACGAGCGACAAAATCACTATTGCTAAAAATAAGTAGATCACTTTAGCAGTTTTTCACGCCATCAGTCATCATTTTTTCCTTGAGTTCGGCAGTGGTTGGTGCTTGATAGTGGGTGATCGAAACAGCGCTATCCAAGATGCCACTGTTATCCCGCAGAATCAAGAAGCCATTGTGAAAATCTAACGCCAAACCATCCGTCAAGTACATCAACTCAGGCTTGCCCGTAAAGAAATGGAGACCCTGTTCGTTGGTCAAAGCCTGATCGTAACCTTCTTCAGGCTGATCGACTAAAACCAACTGGAACTTGGCGCCGATCGTACAAGAGCCACCCATGTTTGAGAACTTGTTTGAGCCATCATCCAATGCTAGCAGCACCAGCTCATCCTTGGTAATTTTATTCGCCAAATAGGTTTGAGCCGCCTCTTTGATTTTGATTTCCATCTTAAATCACCTCATTCTTTTAAAAAGGGTTGTGCACAACTCTTACTACTTCATTGTAACGGTCTTGTGTGCTGATTGCAATGGAACTGCTTAAGAAAAGTAAGCTGGCCGCGCGACGAAATGTCACTAACACCAAGGGTTGATCAGTGCTTAACTTTGCTTTACTTAGTGCCGCTACGAGCTGAGCACACAAACCTAGCCATTCGTTTCATTTTCATCATTTCCGATTTTGCTCAGAATGAGTAACTTCTCACAGTTGCATTTGCTTGCATTCGGTTGACGGCTTACATAAAATTAGTGGCGTAGAATGAAATTGGAGGTTTTTTTATGACAAAAGTCGTTATTTTAGGCGCGAATGGTCAAATCGCCCGTTTAGCAACAGCCCAATTACTGGCTGACAAAAAAGTTGACCTGAAATTATTTTTACGGAATGCTGATCGTTTGCAGAATGAAGACACTGGCAACGCGGAAATCATCGAAGGTGACGCCACCAAAGAGGCTGATTTGACCAAGGCCATCACTGGCGCTGATGTGGTCTACGCCAATTTGGCCGGCGGGACGATCGAAGTCCAAGCGCGCAAAGTCGTTAGTGTCATGGATAAATTAGGCGTGAAACGGTTGATCTGGATCTCAACTTTAGGGATCTATGATGAAGTTCCTGGCAAGTTTGGTGAATGGAATCACGAACAATTAGACGAAGGATACTTACCACTTTATGCCGCGGCAGCCGAACAAGTTGAGAAGTCCGATTTGGATTATACGATCATTCGGCCGGCTTGGTTGGATAACAAGGATGAAATCGATTATGAATTGACGCAAAAGGGTGAAGACTTTAAGGGGACTGAGGTTTCACGGAAGAGTGTGGCCGCTTTTGTTAAGCGTCTGATCGATGATCCGACGGAAAACCTGCGGCACTCTGTGGGCATCAACAAACCCAATACCGATGGCGACAAGCCGGCTTGGTATTAAAAGTAGGTTGTCCGCAGCTTGCGCTGCGAAATTCGGGGTGAGCTCGCTGTGGGCGCTGTTTTGAGCCAATCCGCAAGGTGCGCGGCTTGTCTCAAAATCAGGCCTTGTCCTAAGCGGCAAAGCCGCCAAGGACAATTTCACGGCGATCTCACCCCGAATTTCTCCGCTCCAGCCGCTCAACGTTTTAACAGCCGTTTGAGCGCTCCCGCCGATTGGCAAACTATGGTGAATTGATGAGGATCCACGCCATTGACGACCGTGGTTAGTAGTCACCAGCTTTAAATTGGTGACACCAATACAGTCTGTCCGATAAACAAAGCTAGTTTTCAGTGAATCAACTGAATTGATTGGTTTCCACCCAAGGATTGTCAAGGAAACGAATAGAGATGTTCATCCTGCGCAAAGTATCCCGACCTCCAAATCCGTTGGCATTGCCGTACCACCCCAAAAAAGTTGGAATTGTTTGACCACGACACTTGCAAAAGCGCCTTGTCGGATATCCAGCTTCGATTGCAGATAGGCTCAGTTCTGCCTAGCAACCGCCTCAGGACGTGTGGCTCTAACCAGAGTGAGAGCCGACCTGGTCAGCTTCTGAGCATTAGCCTAGCAACTATTTTGGAGGCTGGTTTGTGCCTCCGAAATAGTTGCGTAGCTAAGCGGAAGAAGCTAGGTCGGCGAACACGTTTCAGCGGTGATGTTATTCTTAGCGATTTATCGCTTAGAATAAGGCTCGATTTTAAAACAGGCCGCGGGTTTTGCGGATTGGCTTAAAACGATGCCCACTGCGTTCGAACCAGAGTGCGCAGCGCAACGGGTTGACTTCGAGCATTAGCCTAGCAATGGCTTTGGAAGCGGGCTTCGCTTCCGAAACCATTACGTAGCTAAGCACAGAAGTCAGTTGCGCGGAGCACGTTTCCAGTCCGCATCAGCAGTCCCAGCCGGTTGCGCTCACGCGCAACACCCACCACACCTGCAATCAAGCACAGAACAAAAAAACAGAACCACATATTTTTCCAATCAATCACAGCAATATGCTTTACCAAAAAAAATCCAAGGAAAGAGAAGGCTTTGACATGACAGAATACAAGTTTCTCGAACCATACAAGTTTTTGCATAAGGACATTACCCTGAAGAACCGCGTCGTCATTCCGCCAATGACGGAAACGATGGGATTCCACGATGGTAGCGTCAGCGACGCCGAATTGAGTTATTATGGCACTCACACTGGCGGTGTCGGCATGTTCATCACCGCCGTGGCCAACGTTAACGATTTGGGCAAGGGTTTTGAGGGCGAGTTGAGTGTCGCCGATGATCGTTTTATCCCTGGTCTGCGCAAGCTGGCCCACGCGATTCAACAGGATGGCACCAAGGCTGTTTTGCAGATTTTCAGTGCTGGGCGGATGACCAATAGTCAGGTGCTCCGCGGCCAACAACCGGTCAGCGCCAGCGCGGTTGCGGCGTTGCGGGCGGGCTCGGAAACACCCCGCACGCTGTCCACCAAGGAAGTTTACGCGACGATCGCCGATTTTGGTCAGGCTGTGCGTCGGGCGATCCTTGCTGGTTTTGACGGTGTGGAGATTCACGGCGCCAACACTTACTTGATCCAACAATTTTTCTCCCCTCATTCCAACCAACGGACTGATGAATTCGGTGGTTCTGTGGAGAAACGGATGACTTTCGCCTTGGATATTATTCGCGAAGTCAATCGGGTCGTGGACGAATACGCGACCAAGCCGTTCATTATCGGTTATCGGATCTCGCCTGAAGAGATCGAGAAGCCAGGGATCACTTTTGAGGATACCTTGAAGTTTATCGATGTGCTCAAGGATCAACCTCTGGATTATCTCCACGTTTCTATGGGCAGTGTTTGGCGCAAATCGCTGAATGATCCTAGCATCACCACCCCGCTGAACGAGACGATCAAGGCTCATTTGGCTGGGAAAATGCCGCTGATCGTGGTCGGCGACCTGCAAACGCCTGCCGATGTGGAAAAAGCTGCCTCAACTTTCGATTTGGTCGCGATCGGCCGCCAAAGCTTGCGCGAACCACAATGGGTCCAAAAAGTCGAACATCATGATGAGCAAGCAATCCGCTATGCGATCTCGCCGGATGATTTAGGCGAATTGGGCATCAAACCGCCTTTCCTGCAAATCCTGATCGCCCTCAGCGGTGAAAACGGGATCCCACTGACAACCGCCAAGGACGTCAACCAAGCTGCCGCCAACGCTCGGATCGACCACTATCTTAGCGGTGGTAAATAACGTTTAGACCAATCAGACCTTGAAAAAGCGCTGAATTAGTAAGCGTTCAAAAAAGTGCCGAAATCAAACAAGCATTTAACACGCGCTAAGATTACTCCAGCATTTTAAAAAACGTCAAGACTAGTTGCTTGGCGTTTTTTGTTTGCATTTGGATGCGAAGGAATGGCGGTAGCCAACCCCTGGATCAGGCGCCACTGACGGGTTCGTTGTCAACACCTTCACGCTTTTTCTAAAGGCGCAATGTCAAGAGTAATTCCGTTTCCGTTGACGCTTGATCGATGAAGTTTAGTTTCTTGAGAAGACCAAGCGATGGCACGTTGGCCCGGGAAACTTCGGCTTTGATCGTCGTGATGCCCTGCTCTTTTAGCCGCCGGATCACCGCGCTGACCGCCTCAAAAGCATAGCCGTGCCGCGCTTCAGTTCGACGGATCGAATAGCCGAGCCAACAGCTATCATCCGCTTGTTTGAGATAAAGGTCGCCCAACAACGCGCCGGTCTCGCGGTTAATAATAGCCAGCTGGACGCCCTTGGTCAAATCTTAGCCGCCCAACAAAATAGCCGCATAAGCTTGTTTCGTCAACCCTTTCAGGCCTTGATAACGCATCCACTCCAAATCATTGTGATAAGCCGTAAAACTAGCGAGATCACTTTCCTGAAAACGGCGGATCAGGCAGCGCTGAGTGTTGATTTCCATTGGTTGCTCTTTTCGATGATTATTTGGTCAAACTAACCATATCAAATTTGCCGGCGGTTTGCACATCTGAGCGAAAAAAAGAAGCACTTGGTGTTGACAATTAGTCAGTTGATGCGCTAAGCTGGGCGTATTATAAATGTCGAAATGAGGGATCATGCCGTTGAGAATCTAAATTAATTCAAAACAACAGTTGAGCTAAACAGTCTTGTTGAACAACAAGGGGGTTCTCTGTGCGTTTTTGGATCGATTTAGTGCTCAAGGGTGTGGTCTCTTTTTGTGTCCAATTTGCCAAAACAACCTTGTGAGCCTGGTCCTTGCGCAGACTGATTGGTGACCTAAGTAGATTTCCCACAGCTTGCGCTGCGAAATTCGGGGTGAGCTCGCTGTGGGCACTGTTTTGAGCCAATCCGCAAAGTACGCGGCTTGTCTCAAAATCAGGCCTTGTCCTAAGCGGCAGAGCCGCTAAGGACAATTTCACGGCGATCTCATCCCGAATTTCTCCGCTCCAGCCGCTCAACGTTACAACAGCCGTTTGAGCACTCACGCCAATTAGCAAGCTATCGCCAATTGATGGGGATCCACGGAATTGACGACCGTTGTTAGTGGTGAGAATTCTTAAATTGGTGACACCGGTAAAGTCTGTCTGATGAACAAACCTAGTTCTCAGTGAATCAACTGAATCGATCGGTCTCCACCCAGGATTGTCAAGGAAATGGTGAGATGTTCAGCCACGCAAAATGTCCCGACTACCTAATCCAAATCTGTTGGCATTGCCGTACCACCCTAAAAATGGGCAATTGTTTGACCGCTAGCCTGCAAAACCACTTCGTCAAATCCTTCGCCTCGATTGCAGATAGGCGCAATTCCGCCTAGCAACCGCCTCAGGACGTGTGGCTCAGCGGTGAGATTATTCTTAGCGATTTATCGCTTAGAATAAGGCTTGATTTGAAGACAAGCCGCGCACTTTGCGGATTGGCTTCAAACGATGCCCACCGCGTTCCAGCCACGACAAACGTCCTGAGGCGGTTGCGTCACCACCCAAACCCACCACTTCTGCCATCAAGCGAAAAAGCATGAATAGGACCCGGTTGCGCTCGCGCGCAACACCCACCCAAGCCCGCAATCAAACGAACATTAATAAATAGAATCGTATTTTTCAAAAAGTATTCTGAGGTGATGAATCTATGCCTAAAATTGAAATCAAAGACCTAACCTTCGGCTACGATCAACAAGGCACGCTCTTGTTTGACCACGCCGACTTAAATTTAGAATCGACCTGGAAACTAGGCCTGATCGGACGTAACGGTCGGGGGAAAACCACCCTGCTGAAATTGTTACAACATCAGCTCCCTTTCTCCGGGGAAATCAACCAACCGCTGAATTTCGTCTATTTTCCGCAAACGATCGCCGACCCGACGCAATTGACTTACGAATTGATTGCCGCGCTGTCGCCTAGCGAATTGTGGGAGGTCCAACGGGAATTGAACTTGTTACAAGTGGATGAGGGCGTGCTGTGGCGGCCTTTCGCTGACCTGTCTGGCGGCGAGCAGACGAAGGTTTTGCTGGCATTGTTGTTCACGGATACGACCAACTACCCGCTGATCGACGAACCGACCAATCATTTGGATCTGCAAAGCCGGCAGCAAGTCGCCCGCTATTTGCGCCAGAAGCATCAGGGATTCATTGTGGTCAGTCACGATCGGCATTTTATCGATGAAACGACCGACCATATTTTGGCCATTGATAAGGCCAAGTTGACCTTGATGCAAGGAAATTTCAGCAGTTACGAGCAGCAAAAGCAGCAACAGGACGATTACGAACAAGCGCAAAACAGCAAACTCAAAAAAGATATCGGGCGCCTGCGCCAAACCGCGGCGGAAAAGGCGGCCTGGTCCCATTCCCGTGAGAAAGACAAATACGGGCAGCAACACGTCAAAAATAGTGGCGCGATCGGCGATACCGGCTTTATCGGCGCCCGCGCCGCCCGCACGATGAAACGTTCGAAGAATCTCCAACATCGCATGGAAACAGAGATCAGCGAAAAAGAAACGCTCCTGAAAAACATTGAATATATTGATCCCTTGGGTATTAATTTTCAACCGACTTTTCGCAAGAATCTGTTAACGGTGAAAGATTTTCAGTTGGGCTATGAAAAGGAACAGCCCTTATTTCAACCGGTCAGTTTTCAGCTTGACCGGGGCCAACAATTGGCGCTGATCGGCCCCAACGGCGTGGGCAAATCGTCACTGATCCGCACGCTTTTAGGTGAATTCCGCGGGATCCGCAGCGGTGAATTCCAAATGTCGGATCAGCTTAGGATCAGCCGGGTGCGGCAGGATTATCAGGATAACCGCGGTTCGCTGGCCGACTTTGCCGAAGCTCAGCACTTGGATTACCAGCTGTTCTTAAATAACCTGCATAAGCTAGGGCTGCCGCGCAACGCGTTTTCCAGTCGGATCGAGCAGTTGAGTATGGGCCAGCAGAAGAAAGTCGAGTTAGCCAAATCCCTGGCGCAACCGGCCGAACTGTATTTATGGGATGAGCCGCTGAATTATTTGGACGTTTTCAATCAGGAACAATTGGAACAACTGATCACCGATTTCAAGCCCACCTTATTGTTGATCGAACATGATCAGGACTTCATCGCCCACGTCACCGACCAAGTCGTTCAGCTTCGCCCGCAATCCTAGTGCAGCGGACGGGGCCAGCGTGCCAGCCACCGCTCCTGATTATTCGCCAATCTAATTGTATTTCCTGATATAGAACAGACCGGTCTAAAACCGAGTCTGTTCTATTTTCTGTACCAAAAATATTTTCTTGCTACTTTCCAAAAATGACATGAGCGGTAATTTTTCAGAAACAATCAGCTTGTGGCTAGTCTCTTTACAGAAACAATTGTGATCATTCGACTAGATCAGCATGCCAAAAGCGCTGATTTTTCCCTGTACCAGTGGACTTCAAACGCTTTACATCTGTTTTCATTCGTTCTAGGATAAAGTTGTCAGAACCTGAACAAGTTTGAAAGAGATGTTGAAAATGTCTAAGTTAGCGACGACAGCAATCAGCGCGCCAAATGTGGACGACGCGATCAACCAATTGGTCAGCCGTGGGGTGGTGGCCTTCAAGAAATATCAGAACTACGATCAAACGCAAGTGGATGCGATCTGCGCCGCCATCGTGCGCACCGCGATCCGGCACGCCAAGGAGTTGGCCTTTCTCGCCTACAAGGAGACCGGGCGGGGCAACGCTGAGGATAAAGCAATCAAGAATATTTATGCCAGTCAATACATTTGGAATGAGATCAAAGACGACCAAACCGTGGGCGTGATCAGTCGCGACGGGCACAACGGTTTGGAAAAAATCGCGGAACCACTAGGGGTGATCGCCGGGGTAACGCCGGTGACCAATCCCACTTCCACGGTGATTTTCAAGATTTTGCTGGCTTTGAAAACACGGAACGCGATTATTTTCGGCTTACATCCCCAAGCTCAGGAATGCGGCAGCGCCACCTGTCAACTTTTGGCCACGGCGGCGGTCAACGCGGGGGCGCCGGCGAATTTGATCCAGTGGATCCAGCAACCAAGCATTGCGGCCACATCCGCGTTGATGAACCATCCGCAAGTCAACTTGGTCTTGGCCACCGGCGGCCCCAGCATGGTCAAAGCCGCCTATTCCACCGGCAAACCGGCGATGGGTGTTGGTCCTGGCAACGCGCCGGCTTACATTGAAAAAACCGCCAACATCGCCAACGCCGTCGCTGACATCATCATGTCGAAGACGTTCGACAACGGCATGATCTGCGCCTCCGAGAACAGCATTGTCGTCGATCGCGACGTTCTCGAAGCGGTCAAACAAGAATTCCAACGGCAAGGCGCCTTCTTCGTGGCGCCAGCCGACGTGGCCAAGTTGAGCGCCACCGTGATCGATCCCGAACGCCACACCGTTCGCGGCCCGATCGCCGGACAAAGCGCCACCCGCATCGCCGACTTGGCCGGTATCAAAGTCCCCGCGAACACCAAGTTATTGATCGGCGAAATCGCCGGCATCGGTCCCAACTACCCACTTTCCGGAGAAAAGTTGTCCCCTGTTTTGTCCATGTATGTGGCCAATAATCAGCAAGCCGCCTTCAGTATTTGCCTGGGACTGCTGAATTACGGCGGCTTAGGTCACACTGCCGTTGTCCACTCCCAAGACAACGATTTGATTGAACGCTTTGGCGCCATGATGCCCGCCTGCCGGATCCTGGTCAACACCCCTGGCTCCCTAGGCGGCATCGGCGGTCTCTTCAACAAGCTGACCCCCTCCCTGACTTTAGGCACCGGTTCTTACGGCAAAAACTCGATCTCCCACAATTTGACCGACTTCGATCTGTTGAACATCAAAACCGTTGCCCGCGCAACCCGGCGGCCCCACGAATTGATCAACGAGATCCGCGACGTTTTACATGAATATTAGGAAAACACAGCCGCCTAAGCGACTGCAGTAATCGTCACCTCGACAAAAACCTCCCGACATACTAAAATGCACTTTAGTATGTCGGGAGGTTTTGTTAGGAAGAACCGCTTTGACCCAGACTTTTGCGTTGCGTTGGAGCACTGACGCCCGCCTAAAATTTTGAATAATTCAGCTTTGAACACCGCCATTCAATCTCTTGGGCGGATGTTTTTGACAACCTTAGTGTTAGCCACCTGCCGCCAACCCTAATTGGGCAAGTCCAGCGCTTGTAACATTTTCCGCTGGACCGTGGGCAAGGCCGCCGCGGGAAAATCTGCTGCCGCGAACCAACGGCCGGGTAAATTGGCCAAATCGGGCACCTGCGGCAACTCCGCCGTCAATAAATGCAGTTGCCACTGCCGGTGGGTAAAGGTGTGCTTGACCAGCGGCAAATGTGGATCACGCAAAGGGAGTGGTGTCGGCCACCCACTCAACGCTTGCCACGCCGTCGTCACCGCCGCTAGTAAAACTACCGGGTCGCTCAGTTCAGTTGCAAGCTCGGTTGGCTGGGACTTTTGCCGCTGGGCCGGCTGACCGTTCTGCTTCTCATTCTTTTGGTCAGTGACCTGATCGGTTGGTTGCCCAGCACCATTTTTGGCGGGCGCCGCTAACGGATTTGCCGTGGTCAGGGTTTTGTCGGGCTGGTCAGCTTGGCTGGCAGTTAGCAGCTCATCTTGATCCAATAACGGGAATAGCCACAACCGCGCCAGCATCCCCGTGGTCGGCCGCTGCAACAAGAGCCACCCCGCCGGACTATGGATCGCCAAGGCGAAATAATGCTGGACCACCGGCCGGGCTTTTTTCTGGCGCACGGGATATTGCAAACTCGTGCCCGCCGCCGCGCTGGCATCGAAACGGCGTAAAGGTGACTGGGTCTCATCTGGATTCTTGGCGGTCATGTAACGGGTGCCGATGTCCATGATTGCCTGATTGAAATCGCCCGGGCGCGCCGGGTCGATCAAGCGGGCGATGATCGTGCTGAACACCAAACGTGTCTGCGGTTTGGTGATATCCAAGTCGATTTCCAACAAGCGGGCAAAGACGCGAAAAGCATTGCCATCCACTGCCGGTACCGCCTCACCAAAAGCAATACTCGCGATCGCGCCAGCGGTATACGGCCCAACGCCCGCCAGATCGACCAGTTCGGCGGCCGTGCGTGGCCAAACACCGGCGTAGTCATGCACCAATTGTTGCGCCGCCTTTTGCAAGTTGCGGGCCCGGGAATAGTAGCCCAATCCTGACCATAATTGCAACAATTGTTCTTCCGGCACCGTCGCTAAATCTTGAATCGTCGGTAGTGCCGCCAAAAAGCGTTGGTAGTATGGGATCACCGTCTGCACTTGGGTTTGTTGCAACATGATCTCACTCAAGAGGATATGATACGGCTCTTGATCTTGGCGCCAAGGCAGGTCGCGGCCCTCAGCGTCGTACCAGCTCAACAATGTCTGGCGGAACGCGGCGATTTTTTCAGGTGACCAGGTCAAATAATGGTCGGCCAAACTTACTACGGTTGCTTTTGCTACGGTTGTTTGCGTCTTGCTCATTTTCTGTTGCCCCACTTCTCTTGAATGCTGCGCTAAGCGTACCCGAATTTTCCGCCTTTTGCAAAAAAATCCGCGTAGTTGCGTTCGCTTACTCTGGCGAAACGTAGCTCCGATCCAATAATTTTTCGCTGCGCAGGACGTTGATAGTAGGCAGGTATGGTCGCTGAGGGCTCCCGATAAAAACGTGTTTTGCTAGTCGGCGGGCCGATCGAGCAGGCGCGGGTCGATCCGCAGATCTTTAAAATAAAACTCGCGATCGCGGGCGCCAACTGGACGAGCGACTTTGCAAGGGTTGCCATAAGCGACCACATTGTCAGGCAGGTCCTTGGTCACCACACTGCCCGCGCCGACGACCACGTTAGCGCCGATCGTCACTCCGGGCATGATCAAAACACCGGCGCCGATCCAACAATTCGTCCCGATATGAACAGGTGCATTATACTGATAACCCTGGCCGCGCAAGCTCGGTTCGATCGGATGACCCGCCGTCGCAATCGTTACATTAGGTCCGAACATCGTCCGACTTCCCACATAGATATGGGTGTCATCGACCATGGTCAAATTGAAATTACCATAGATATTATCGCCAAAGTGGACATGATGGCCGCCAAAGTTGGCGTGAAAAGGCGGTTCAAGATAACAGCCGCTTCCGATCTCGGCGAACATCTCGTGTAACAATTGGTTCCGCCGCGCTTGCTCTTTAGGCCGCGTTTGATTGTAATCATATAACAATTCGAGACAATCCACTTGGACCTTGGCGATCTCTGGGTCATCAGGATGATAGAGCGCTTGTGTATGCATTTTTGTTTGATCATTCATATTTGATTGACGATTCCCTTCTGTAGCTGTATTCATGATTTAAAAATCTGATCGATTATTTTGGTCCCCTCGATCGGCGACCTGAGTTCAGTAATGATCCCGGTGATCAGCGTCGCCACACCACTGAACGCGGAAAGGCTGAGAATACTGGGTAGGACCCAGCGTTTTTCTTTTGGCATTAAAACGTCCTCACTTCATTATCTGGCAAGAACTTTATCACGATCAGCGCCGCTTGAGGCGACACTATCGCAAGCAATCGGCGTCATTGTCGGCTTTTATCTGCGCTTGTCTGAGATCAGGCTGTCTAGTCGCGGTTTTGCGGAACTGCGAGGGCGTTTGTCCCAACCAATTCAGAAAATTGCGTTGAAAAGTTTTGATACTGCCAAAACCACACTGAGTGGCGATATAATCAATACTCTTGTTAGTCTCTAACAACAGCCGCCGCGTGCTGATCAACCGCACTTGGCGGATATAAGCGTGAACAGACATCCCGACCAATTCTTGAAATTGTTGATTAAGCGTTGTCAACGACACATGCGCGAATACCGCCAGATCAGCGCTGTGCAATTCAGTCGCGTAATCATGGTGGATCTTCGTCATGACGCGATCGACCAACTGCGGGTTACGGGCAAGCTCGACTTCCTCAGCAAGGGTCACGAAATGACGCCCTAACAGAACCAGCATTTGATAAAAATGACTCAAAATAATGAGCCGATCATAATCATCCAATCCTGCCACCAGCAATTTGCGAATCGCCAACGCGTGAGTAAATAGCGCTTGATAGGCCTGGTCTTGCGCCGGATCTTGCGGCCGCCCCTGTAACTGTAAGTGCCACGATGCGCTGACCGGTAATTTTCCCTGCAAGAATGTTTCATCGATAATGAAACCAAATTCGTCCCAGTTTAGTTGTCCCGCACCGACCGCACGATGGATCACTCGACGATCAACCGCCCAACAATCTCCCGGCGTAAATTGATGAGCCTGGCCATTTTCAGTAAAGATCAGTGGCCCGCCGCTAACAAGAAAATTCAATTCGATCCCAGGATGCCAGTGCGCTGGCACCGCGATCGGCAGCGGCGCTTGATGTTGGAAAAATTTAAAAGGCAACTTAGGCCATTGTTTGACTTGCTCGAATTGGATCATCATTCGCGCTCCTTTCGCTGCGCGGTCAATGCGCCTTGTTTCTTAATCGACGTGACCTGATTTCGTTCTTGATCCACGTCAGGTTTATCATCATGATACAATTTTGCCGCAACAGGTTCAAGCAGCCTCAGTGTCCAGAGGAAAACGCTGAAGTTAGGCGCAACCGCCGGGGACGATCACTTTTGCGGCACAGCCAGAGCAGACGATCAGTTGTTATCCCCAGTGCGTGCTCGCTCATACTTACCACAAAAACAGAGTGTAAGCCACCCCGGTCAGCACTTGAGCATTAGCCTAGCAATTGTTTTGGAAGCGGGTTTAGCTTCCGGAATAATTGCGTAGCTAAGCGGAAAGTGCTGGGGTGGCGAACACGTTTCAAATTCAGAGTGTAAGCCACCCCGGTTAGCTTCTGAGCATTAACCTAGTCAGGATTTTGGAGGCGTCCCTTGCCTCCGGAAGCCTGACGTAGTTAAGCGCAAGAAGCTGGGGTGGCGAACACGTTCCAAAAAAGAGAACGCTTGCAGGGCATCCTGATACTGTCCTGTCGCACCGTTTCCCTGATCGTCACTTTGATCAACAATAAATAAACCCCCAACTCCGAGCGTCCGCTCAAGTTAAGGGTCAAATCAATCACTATTCAGTTGTTCAATACCTATTCACTGTCTTGCTGTGTTTCCTTCTTTTTGGTTTCACGCTATGGGCGTGGCACGTCATTCCCCAACGCCGTAAAGCGCGGGTTGTCGCGGCCAGCCTCGCGTTCTTGGTCGATGGCTTTTTGGGCGGCGAGGTTGAGATAATTGAAGGGATAATCGAAATTAGGTTGGAACAACATGTCCACATAGGCCAGATCGTCAATAGTATTGTCGTTTTGAATCGCCAAAGAGAGAGTATTGGCGGATTGGGCGATCTCGTGCTTGCTGATCAACTGACAACCCAAGATGCGCCGTGTCTCTTGATCATAGATCAGGACGATCTTGATTTTATCAGTGGAAGGCATATAGGCTGGCCGCCAGGTGTCTTCGTAAATGATCTGTTGGGCCTTGAAACCATTGCGCAATGCGTATTTGTAGGTCAGTCCTGTGGTGGCGATGCTATAATCGAATAACTGTAAAGCCGAGGTAGCCTGAGTACCCATATAAGGCATGGTGTTGCCGAAAATATTCGTCGCCGCTAAGACCGCTTGGCGGATCGCGTTAGTCGCCAACGGGGTGTACGCTGGCCGACCGGTTGGATTGAAGCGGACAGCACAACTGTCCCCAGCAGCGTAGATATCAGGATCAGACGTCTGCATGAATTTATTGGTCAAAAGTGCGCCATGCCGATCCATTTGGACTTGGTTGCGTAACAATGTGGTACTCGGCACGAACCCAGTACAAACGATTGCTAGATCAGCGCTGAAACTTTCACCGGACATGGTTTTGATCAAAAGATCGCCGTTCTCATCGCTGGTAAACTCAGAAACTCGCTGGTTCAAGTGGATCTCCACTTGATGAGCCTCCAACAATTCCGTGACCTTGGCCGAGATCTCGGGCCCGATATAATGATGCATCACTTGCGAACCCGAGGTCAATAACAAAACTTCGTGGTTGGTCTGCGCATAACTTTCGGTGATTTCAGTGCCTGAATAACCTGCGCCGATCACGGCGATCCGCTGATTATGTTGTGCTGTCTCATAGATTTCTTGCGCTTGTTGATAATTTTTGCAAAGCAGCACCTTAGATTCATCAATGCCCGAAAGCGGCGGCACTGCTGCAGTCGAGCCCGTGCACATGATCAATTTGTCGTACGAATCGTCAATGACCGTGCCTGTTTTGATATCAACGGCCCGCAATCGTTTGCTGGCAGTATTGATACTCAAAACATTATGATGGGTCAGAATATTAGCGCCTTGTCGCGTCAATTCTTCTGGCGATGAATAGAACATATCCTCTAAGTTCTTGACCTTGCCCCCCAGATAAAGGTAAATGCCACAAGAAAGAAACGAAATATCATCATTTCGTTCATAGATCGTCACTTCAGTTTGCGGATGTGTTTTTAGGATCTGCGCCGCCGCGATCGTGCCAGCGTGCGTACAGCCCACAATAACAACTTTCATGATGAAACCCCCTTAGTGAATCGGTCTGGCCTGATTTTGCTTGGCGCAAATGTTTACCACCATTACCTTAATGATCAAGTCGATCGATTCCCCGTTCTTACTTTTTGTAGTACAATCAATATTAGTATAAACACGCTTCAATTAATAGTGAACAGTCTTATTATACCTGATTACTGGGTGGAAATGCTTGAGGGAGCTAACATGTATCGTTATTTTATCCAACCACAATTCAACAAATTCACGAATTCGGTTTTTGGCTACGAAATGCTGATCAGGAAATGGGGCGCTGATCGTTGGCAGTTACCCAAGGACTTTGCCTCGATCCCGATCGCGATCCAGACTGATCTGCTGCGCAAAGTCGGGCAAGAATTGGCGTTGAAGGTCGAATCGATCTCATTTAATCTGAACCGAACTCAATTCGTCAACGATGAAATCAGCGCGGCCTTGATCGCGACTCAACATCAGATCTATCCGATCGTGTTGACCGTGGAAATCACCGAAGAGCCGACTGACCAGATCACTGTGGCTGATCTTTTACCGAAAATCGTTGAATATAACGATCATGGCATCGAGATCAGTCTCGACGATGTGGCCACTGGCGTCAACACTTTGGCCCACATCAAGCCACTATTACCTTTTGCCGCTGAGATCAAAGTCGCAATGCAAAATTTTCGAGCTGAACACCGGGAAAACGAGATCAACGACCAATTGCAGCACTGGATCGAGGTCGCTCAAGATTATCAATTGCGATTGATCCTTGAAGGCGTGGAGAATCAGGGCGAAGACGAAATGGCCGACGATTATGGCATCGCCATTCGCCAAGGTTACTTTTATGGCAAACCCCATTTATTCAAATTACGCAATGACGATCTGTCCGCAAAACAATTGAACGCCTGAATCACCGCTCCACCCATAGCTAAGCCAATCAGTTTTCAGCAATCACCTGAAGGATTTGACCAAAAAGCGCCGCAGTTAGAACACTGTCGCGCTTTTTTTCATTGGGTCAGGTTTGAAGATCTGTTCTGATCAGGAGGCATCAACCGGCGTGATCCGCCCTAAGATCACTGACCGGTTAGCGCCAGTCGCGCTGGGCACATTGCTCGGCTGACCCTGCCACGTTTGGTTCCCTAAGACGACCATCGCGATCGCTTCTTTCGCCGCTGAAGAATAACCGTGATCCTCTTGCGTGCTGACAGCGACTTGTGGCAAAGCTTCTTGTAACATGGCCATCAAAGTCCGGTTATAGCTACCACCACCGGCCACGATCAATTCTGTTGGCTTTTGACAATATGGTTCGATGGCGCCAGCGATCGACCGGGCTGTCAATGCGGTCGCCGTTGCGATCAGATCATCAGGCGCTAGATCAGCGTATTTTTTCAGCAAGCGGGCCGCATAAGCTTGACCGAAATCTTCTCGACCCGTCGTTTTGGGCAAAGGACGTTGAAAATAAGGATGCGTCAATAATTGCCTCAAAACAGTTTCATCGACCTGACCAGCCGCGCCATGACGGCCATCATGATCATATTCTTCTTGATAGAAATGGCGACAAAGTTCATCGATCACCATATTACCGGGCCCCGTATCAAAGGCCAGTAAATCGTTCAAGTGACCTTGACGCGGAATGATCGTCGCGTTGCCGATCCCGCCAATATTTTGTAAGATCCGCGTCGCCGTCGCGCTCCGATACAAAACATATTCTGAATACGGAACGATCGGCGCGCCTTGACCTCCTGCCGCCAGATCTGCTTCACGAAAGTTAGAAATGACCGGGATCCGAGTCTGCTCAGCAATCACCGCTGGTTCGCCGATCTGCATAGTCGAAGGCACTTGAGCATTATTTTCTGGTCGCGGCAAATGATAGATCGTTTGACCATGCGAAGCAATGAAGCTCAGCGCTGATAAAGGGACACCTGCTTCCCGACAGACTTGTTGCACCGCCGCACCAAAAAGCGCCCCTAGTTCAAAATCAAGACTACAGATCGCCGCCACATCAGAAGTTTCCGGCGTCAACGCGGCTTGGATCCGCTCCTTGACTGCCGCCGTAAATGGATAACTATTGAAATGACGCAATTGCACTTTAGTCTGCTCATTGACCCCGGTGATCTCCACCAAGGCCGCGTCCGTCCCGTCCAATGACGTTCCCGACATTAAACCAACTGCCAACATCACAGTCACTCTCCTTCAACTTATTGCAAATAGCTATTTTATTGTAAATAGCCGTTATAAATAGCTACTCATGAAAAATATTTTCTCGTAAACCAGAATATTTCATACCTAAATTGTAAAATATTTTCACAGCGTCCGCAAGTCAGGCAAGCAAACTTCGGCCTTTTTTCAAAGGTTTCGGTTATACTAAAAGCAGTTACACTTGGAAAAAGTTAGGAGGATGTTTCATGACAACAGCAACCATCAAATTAGGTCAATCAACAGTCAGCGCCACACCACTGGGCTTAGGCACCAACGCGGTGGGCGGTCACAATCTTTTCCCAGGATTGGAGGACGAGACGGGCCGGGCGATCGTCCGCGCCGGTCTGGATAACGGCATCAATTTATTGGACACGGCCTTCGCGTACGGGCTCGGCGCTTCGGAAACACTGATTGGTGAAGCAATCAAAGGTTACGATCGCAATAAAATCGTCATTACCACCAAGGCGGCCCAGCATGTGCACGCCGATGGCACGATGACCATCGACAATTCCCCTGCGTTTCTGAAGCAGGCGGTGGCGGAAAGCTTGCAACGGCTCCAAACAGATTACATCGATTTGTTCTACATTCATTTTCCTGACGAGCACACCCCGAAGAATGAAGCGGTCCAAGCCCTGAACGAACTGAAACAAGCGGGGAAGATCCGGGCGATCGGAGTGTCCAATTTCTCGCTGGCTCAATTAAAAGAGGCCAATCAGGACGGTCTGGTCGATGTGGATGAGGAACAATATAGCCTGCTCCACCGCGACCAAGAGACGGAGCGCTTCGCTTACTTGCAAGCCCACCAAATTTCGTTTGTGCCTTTCTTCCCACTAGCGTCAGGCTTACTGACCGGCAAATATCACGAGGCCGTGAGTTTCCCCACTGACGATATTCGCCATGATAATCCTGATTTTCAAGGCGCTCGTTTTGCGCAGATCATCGCTCAAGTCGACCAATTGGCGCCGATCGCCGCGGCGCATCAAGCGACGATCGCCCAAGTTGTGCTAGCTTGGTACATCCAGAATCCCGCCATCGCCGTGGTCATCCCCGGCGCTAAACGGGTCGAGCAGGTCGTCAGCAATGCCCATGCGCTCAAAATCAGTCTGAGCGCCGCGGAATATCAACAGATCGATCAAATTTTTCGCTGATCGTTAATGCCCAGCTTCATCAAAATGCCCGTTACCTTTCGACTTCACGCCATAGCGTCTATCGGGGTAACGGGCTGTTTTTTGCTTGTTCGAAAAGTTGAGGGCCACGCTAAAAGTAGATTGGCCGCAGCTTGCGCTGCGAAATTCGGGGTGAGCTCGCTGTGGGCGTCACTTTGAGCTTTTCGGAAGGGCACCGAAAATCTCAAAGTTGAGCCTTATTCTAAGCGGCAAAGCCGCTAAGAATAACGACACGGCGAGCTCACCCCGAATTTCTCCGCTCCAGCCGTTCAACGTTAACTTAGTCATTGAATCACTCACGCCGACTGGCAAGCTATGGCCAATTGATAGGGAGCCACGCAAATGACGACCGTGATTAGTGGGTACAAGCTTTAAATTGGTGACACCAGTACAGTCCGTCTGATGAACTAGGATATGATCTTGATGAATTGGCTAATTCGGTCGGTTTTCACCCATGGATTGTTAAGAAAACGAGTGGAGATGTTCAGCCTACGCAAAGTATACCGGTCTCCTAATCCAAATTCGTTGGCATTGCCGTACCACCTCAAAAGTGGGCAATTGTTTGACCTCTAACTTGCAAAACCACTTCGTCAAATCCTTCGCCTCGATTACAGATAGGCTCAATTCTGCCTAGCAACCGCCTCAGGACGTGTGGCTCAGCGGTGAGATTATTCTTAGCGATTTATCGCTTAGAATAAGGCTCGATTTGAAGACAATTCCCGCTTTTGGAATTGGCTCCAAACGATGCCCACCACGTTCCAGCCACGACAAACGTCCTGAGGCGGTTGCGTCCCCATCCAAACCCACCACACCTGCTACACCGGCGTGCTTCCGGCGGCGGTGATCACCCGGGCTTTCACGCTGGTCACCCCGATATTTTCCCGCAATAAACGGGCATAGATCGTGGCCATGGCCGGCAACGGCTCGGCGCCGCTAAAAGAATAAACCACGCTCATCAGCGGCTGGATCGCGGTGCTGAAATTGACCGCGGCGCGGCGGCTGTCACTGGTGGGATTGCCGAAAGGACCGACCGCGTCGAAAAGCGTGGGCAACGCAGCAATGTTGATCTGGCCCTTGCCGATCCCGGCGTAAGTAGTCCCTTCTGGCGCCGGGCGCCACGTGATCGGTCCAGATAAGGCGGCAAGATTATACGAGCCAATGGAAAAACCGCTGAAGATCGACATCAGATTATTGATCTCGATCACATTATTGATCTGATCAAGTTCTTGCCCCTTGACCAACCGCCGCAACATCGCCTCGGCAGCATTGCGGTAACTGGCCGGCGCTTTACCTAAAGCCCGATAAGCCGCGCGGGTCGCGGCGATCTGGGGCATCTGGGCGATCGCCGGCAGATCCAAGCGCGCCGCTTGCTTCGCGCCTAGTTTGGTGAACTTGGCTTGTAACGCAGGTGAGCTGAAAGTGACTTCGGCTTGATAATCCAGCACCAACAAGCTGGCTTGCGGGACGACCTGAGTCAACTCAGGCGCAATCGTGATTTCCATAAAAATTGCCAACTTTCTTTTTTTCACTGCCCGTCCTTAATCGGGAGCAAGTAGAAACTGATGATTTTATTATACCACCCGCCCCGACCACGCCGTGCATTTCTGCCGGTAGAGGCTTACAATAGTCTGGTAAACTTTTTGAGAAGGTGTGCTTAATGACAAAACGTATTAAAGGCTCGTGTACCACAGTTCTGGTTGGCAAGAAAGCATCGATCGACGGTTCAACGATCATCGCTCGTAACGAAGACGGCGCCGCGCCGCTAAATCCGGAGAAATTCGTCTTCGTCAAGGCGGCGGACCAACCACGGCATTATCAAGCGGTCTTGAGTAAATTCAATCTGGATCTGCCGAACGATCCATTGGCCTATACCTCCACGCCTGACGCGGTCTCCGGGCACGGCACTTGGGCCGCGGCGGGGATCAACAGCGCCAACGTAGCAATGACCGCCACCGAAACGATCACCTCAAATTCGCGGATTTTGGGCGTGGACCCACTGGTTGATCAGGGATTGGGCGAAGAAGACATCACCACGGATCACCTTGCCCTACATTCACAGCGCCCGGGAAGGCGTCCTGCGCTTAGGCAGCCTTTTGGAAAAATATGGCACCTATGAAATGAACGCGATCGCTTTTTCCGACAAGGATGAAGTCTGGTACTTCGAAACCATCGGCGGACATCATTGGGCCGCGATCCGCATTCCCGATGACGCCTACGTGATCGCGCCTAATCGCCTGAACATCGATCAATTCGACTTCGCCGCCGACAACACCTTGTTTGCCCACGACCTGCCCGACTTGATCGCGACTTATCACCTGAATCCCGATCCCGATCAAGTCAACCTCCGCCATATTTTTGGCAGCAGTACCATTAAGGATACCCGCTACAACAACGCTCGCGCTTGGTACGGTCAGAAATATTTCAATCCTGAGCGCGTACAGGACCCGATTGATCAAGACCTGCCCTTCATTTGTCGCACCAACCACAAGATCACCATCGAGGACCTGAAGTTCGTCCTCAGCTCCCACTACCAAAATACCCCGTATGACGCTTATGGTACCGGCACCGACGCCCAACGGAAGCAATTTCGGCCGATCGGGATTAACCGCAATCAGGAATTACACATTTTGCAGATCCGCAATGACGTACCGGCCAGCATCGCCGGGATCCACTGGCTGGCGTTTGGCCCCAACACCTTCAACGCGGTGGTGCCATTTTACGCCAACGTGACCGATACCCCCGCCAGCTACCGGGGCACCGGCGAATGCGATCCTACCAAAGCATACTGGCTCAGCAATGTGCTGGCGCTGATCGGCGATAGCAACTTCGGCCTTTACGAGGACCAAGAGAACCTCTTCGAAGAAAACACGGTCGCCGCTTGCCGGCATTTGCAACACGAAACCGACGCGCAAGCCACCGCGCAACTCGATCTACCCGCCTATCTGACCGCCGTCAATGAAAAAATGGCCGCGATCGCCATGGCCAACAGCAATAAGTTGCTGGGACAAATGTTGGCGCTAGGCGAACCACAAATGAAACTACAATTCACCTTGCACGATTAACAGAGTGCGGAGAGGTGCGGTTAGACCGTGAGCATTAATTTATCTGATTGACTAAGCCGCGCAGCGGGTTGGGCAAGCAGATACTTTAAGGCGCAGCGGTCTGCACCTCGTAGCACGCTTCAAACCAGAGTGTTCGCCGACCTGGGTAGCTTCTGAGCATTAACCTAGTAAAAGTAGATTGGCCGCAGCTTGCGCTGCGAAATTCGGGGTGAGCTCGCTGTGGGCGTCACTTTGAGCTTCGCAAAACCCGCGAATCTCAAAGCTGAGCCTTGTCCTAAGCGGCAGAGCCGCCAAGGACAATTTCACGGCGATCTCACCCCGAATTTCTCCGCTCCAGCCGCTCAACGTTATAACAGCCGGTTGAGCACTCACGCCATCTGGCAATCTATGGTCAATTGATGGGGAGCCCCGCAATGGACGGCCGTGGTTAGTGGTTACTAGCTTTAAATTGGTGACACCAGCACAGTCTGTCTGATGAACAAGCCTAGTTCTCAGCGAATCAACTGAATCGGTCGGTTTTCACTCGTGGATTGTTTATGAAGCAGGTAAATATGTTCACCCAACGCAACCTGTACTAACCAACTGATCCCAATCCGTTCGCCTTGCCGTACCACTTCAGAAAGGGCAATTGTTTGACCTCTAGCTTGCGAAACCACTTCGTCAAATCCTTCGCTTCAATTGCAGATAGGCTCGATTTGAAGACAATTCCCGCTTTTAGAATTGGCTTCAAACAGTCTAAGGTTTATGGTGAATCATGATTCGACGGAATCGTGATTCACCATTTTTCATTTTTCTGGTAAAGTG
>NZ_BROC01000015.1 GCF_024345205.1 Lapidilactobacillus luobeiensis
TTCGGCGGGTTTCCGAAAAGCTTCAAGTCGTGCCCGCAGCGTTCCACCACCCCCAGCCCGACCTGGAGCCCCACCACGCTTGCCATCCACCAACACCCCGCGCATGATAGACACGTGCTCGGAAGCAACCCGGACTGGCTCTCACTCTTTTTTTCATAAATTTCGTTGAAAGGGGAATCTGTGGACAAATCCACTAGCAAAGCTGGCGGGAATCCATGCTATAATTAGCAAAGCATCTTGAATCAATGAGAGAGAAATGGGGTAACCAGATGGCTAATCAATATTTTGAGAACGATCCGGAGTTGGATCATCAACGGGAAACATTTGACTTCACATTACTGGGACAGTCATTGCAATTGACCACTGATCGCGGGGTTTTCTCGCGCGCGCGAGTTGATTACGGTACCGTCGCATTATTAACGAGTAGCGCCGAATTGCTCCAGACGTTGGCCCAAACTCACCCTAACTTTACTTGCCTTGATCTAGGTTGTGGCTATGGTCCAGTGGGGATCAGTATTGCCAAGGCCTACCCACAAGCTCAGGTGACCATGGTCGATGTCAATCAACGCGCGTTGGCTCTCGCCGAAGAGAACGCGCAGGCTAATCAGGTGAGTGCTCAAGTACAGATCAAGGCGAGCCAAGGTTACTCAGCCTTAACTGATCAACGTTTTGATTTGATTTTGACCAATCCCCCTGTTCGGGCCGGTAAAAAAGTGGTTTCCGAATTTTTAGCTTTGGGACAAGAACATTTACAACC
Source organism: Lapidilactobacillus luobeiensis (assembly GCF_024345205.1). Lineage (GTDB taxonomy): Bacteria > Bacillota > Bacilli > Lactobacillales > Lactobacillaceae > Lapidilactobacillus > Lapidilactobacillus luobeiensis. The sequence goes on from NZ_BROC01000015.1 coordinate 758, forward strand.
AACTGGTCAATTATTAGCCGTTTTGCAAAAAAAACAGGGTGCACCCTCGGCCTTGAAATTATTGCAACAAAAATATCCCGTTGCTCAAGTTCGGCATCGGGATAAAGGCTATTATATCTTGCAGGCTCAAAATCAAGATTGATCGTTGGGGGAGTTAGCACAAGGTCGGTGCTAAAGCTTTTGTTCAATCATTGAACGCGGTGATCAATAAATAGCAGAGAACCAGATCGTCCATCTGTTTTAAGTTTAGATTGGTGGCCTCATAGAAACGTTCAAGCCGATATTGCAGGGTATTACGGTGCAAGAACAGCTTTTTGGCGGCCGAGCTCAAGTTGCCGGCGCTTTGGTAAAGGGCGATCACCACATCTTTGATCTCTGCGTCTTGATTCAAGATCGTATTGAGTTGTTGCGCCAAGGGTGATTTTCGTAATTGCGGACGGGCGTAATAATCAAGCGCAAGCGTGGCCAGACTACTGACCGAGGACGTTGATTTGGCGAAAACAGCTTGTTCTTCATTGAAAATAGCAGCCAGTTGTTCATCGACCGGCCAGTAGTTGCCTATGAAGGCTTGTGCTTTGACCATAAAGTCACTTTCGATCGTTTGCAGAATGCTTTCTAATTCCACTAGCGTCAAAGTCTCGGGACCATTTGCTTGGACGATGATCAATGTGTTTTCATTTAAATAAAAATTTGTGATCAAATGACTGAACAAGTCGGCGATCGCCTGGGCAAACTCGCGCCGATCATTGGTGTCTTGGACGGTGGTGCGGAATTGGATCAAACGCACAGTTTTAGCGGACACTTTCGGAAGGATCGTTGATTGTTGCGTCAGGAACTGATACCAAGGATTACTTTGATCAGCGGCGATGAAGTTCTGATCGCTGAGGTTTTGCAGGATCAGCGTACTGGTATTGTTTAGTTCCTTTTTATTGATAGCCAACCAGTTGCCTGCAAAAGACCATGCTCGTTCTTGGCTGGTCGCTTCCTGGGGGCCTTTAAGCGTACGTGCTTTAGGAAAAGTATTTTTGAGACGCATGATCAGGTCGAGTGGTTCGTTCATAAGATGGCGCGAAAACTGGGTAATTTGATTACCTTAGGATCCGCTGATCTCCTTCCGACAAGTTGATTGGCTACTGGAGTAACTGGGTTTGACCCAAGTTTAGGATAGGTGGTCATCGAGATAGCTTGAGATTGATATAGTTTAGTGTAACATTTTTTTCGAGAAAGGACGAGATGGGTTGATCAGTTTAGTAGCGCTAACGGCGGCGCAAAAAGAACGATATATGGCAGTGGCGCTCGCTGAAGCTAAAAAGGCCGCTGCTTTAGGAGAAGTCCCGATCGGTGCGGTGATCGAATTGGATGGGCAGATCATTGCTCAAGCCCATAATTTAAGAGAGACCAGCCAAGATGCGACGGATCACGCGGAGACCATGGCGATCCGTCAGGCTTGTCAAACGATCGGCAGCTGGCGGTTGGAGCGCTGCCGGCTCTTTGTGACCTTAGAACCTTGTCCCATGTGTGCCGGTGCGATCATCAATAGTCGCATCGCCGAAGTTTATTACGGGGCTCCAGATCCTAAAGCAGGCGCTGCCGGAACTTTAGTCGATCTTTTGCGAGATACACGGTTCAATCACCAACCATTAGTTTTCCCGGATGTGGAGAAGCAGGCTGCCCAGGAACTCCTACAGCAGTTTTTTCGCGCGATTCGTCAACGTCAGAAGATGGCCAAACGACACCGGCAAGAACAGGCCAGGCCGGATCCATCCAAGCCGGACTGAAACTCGTTGTTTGCTAGTCGTGCTGCGCACAACTGACTTCTGCGCTTAGCTACACAAGGATTCCGGAAGCAAGGTGCGCTTCCATAATCCTTGTTAGGTTAATGCTCAAAGTCAACCCGTTGTGCGCAGCACTCTTTTCCAATAAAGTGCTGGCTTTTTTTCTTCTAATTCGTTACAATAGTAAGTGCCGAAAGGCTGAGGCAATGGCTCACCTGCAAATCGTGTCAGGTCCGGAAGGAAGCAGCACTAAGCTTGCTGGGTCATGTGCCTTATTTTTTTGTACTTTTTTTAAAAATATGTGTGGATTTTTTGGGGATCATGGTATTTGATGCCCATTTTTGATAAAGTAAAGTCATGTTGTTTGGTGATCGACTTTAGATCATTGTTTTTATTGCAAAATGTTGGTTAAATACATACTGTTCAGCTATTGAATTTCTCAACGTGGTTTGCCTAAGTGTGTTAAGGTTAAGCCATGATCTGGCTGGGCAGTCAGAAATCAGTTTGATAAAAATGATATAGAAGGAGTTAATATGGCATATCAAGCACTTTATCGAGTTTGGCGGCCACAGACGTTTGCGGGGGTCATTGGCCAGAAAATCGTGACGCAAACACTCCAAAATGCAATCATTACCGATCAGATCAGTCACGCTTACTTATTTGCGGGACCTCGTGGCACCGGAAAAACCTCTTGCGCGAAGATTTTTGCTAAGGCGGTCAACTGCTTACATCCGGTCAACGGCGAGCCGTGCAATCAGTGTCAGATCTGTCAGGCAATCAATGAGAATCGATTGACGGATGTGATCGAGATCGATGCGGCTTCAAACAATGGTGTGGATGAGATCCGCGATATTCGGGATAAAGTCAAATACCCGCCGACAGAAGCCAAATATAAAGTTTATATCATTGATGAAGTCCATATGTTATCCACAGGTGCTTTCAACGCGCTTTTGAAAACACTAGAAGAACCGCCTGCTCATGTGATCTTTATTTTGGCGACAACGGAATTACAGAAGGTCCCAGCGACGATCATTTCGCGGACCCAACACTTTTCTTTTCGGCGGATCGTGGCAGCAGACTTAACTGAGCAAATGGTCAAGATCCTTGATGAAAAGCAGATCACTTATGATCCTGAGGCGTTAGATGTGATCAGCCGGGCGGCAGATGGCGGAATGCGGGATGCTTTGAGTATCCTTGATCAGGTGCTGTCGTTTGGTCAAGATCACGTTTCTTTAGAAAATGCGCTCGAAGTGACCGGAGACGCCAGTGATCAACAATTGGCGCAATATTTATTAGCGATCTTCAAGAATGATTTGGATCAGGCGTTACAAACGATCACGACGTTATTTATGAATGGACGGGCCGCGTCTCGTTTGATCGAAGGGCTGATCGCTTTGTTGCGTAATCTCTTGCTACAAAAAAGTAGTCCAGAGTTATTACAAACTCTAGATTATCGTCCGCTACCAGCTGACTTGTTGCCCTTTGCAACCGAAGTGACGAATGAACGGCTTTATCGAATGATCGATCAGGCTAATGAAACTTTACTGCAATTGCGGACCAGTGCGCACAGTGATTTGTTTTTGGAGGTCTTGACAGTTCGTTTTGTGACCGGAACGCAAGCAACAGATCCGGTCACACCAGTAGCCGAGGAAGCTGAGCCGGCGGAAAATCAGGTAACGGGTTTACGCGCGCAAGTGAAGGATCTAGCGGCGACAGTGGCACGGCTGGAAGAAACAGCAAAGAACAGCAATGGCCCTAGCCCTGATCGTCCAAGAAAGGCCAGCCCAACACCACGGCGGGCCGCGATCCGGATCGACCATGATGCTGTTGATCGAGTCTTGAGTAAGGCGACTCGGCGTGACTTAGATGCGGTCCAAGAGGTTTGGCCGGATATGTTGAGTAAATTATCGCCAGCCAAACGAGCGATGATGCAGGTCGCTAAACCAGTAGCGGCAAGTTCCGAAGCGATCGTTGTGGCCTTTACTTACGCTTTTACGCTTAAGACGGCTAATGGTGATCAAGAATTGCAGACGGATCTAAAAAATGAACTGAATCATTTTATGGCTAACAATGCTGATATCGTTTTGGTCGAGGAAGCGCAGTGGCCGCAATTACGGAAAACATATTTGCAGCAGCACCGGGTGCAAAAACGGACTGTGCCGGCGCCAACATCAGTGTCATCGTCTGATAAGCAGCCTGCTGAGCAGTCAGCAGCGCCGACTTCCGTAGTGGATCAGGCGCAGGCTTTGTTCGGTGAACAGATCGTCAAGGTCCAACCAGACTAGTCTGGGATGATTCTGTTAAAATAAGGGTAAGTCGTGTGGATCGATCATTAAAAAAATAAAAAAAAGAAAGAGGTTTTTATGATGCGGGGAAATCCAGGAAATATGGCCGGTATGATGAAGAAAATGCAAAAATTACAAAAGGAAATGCAGGCGGCCCAGAGCCAATTGGAAGTGGCTGAATTCACTGGCAAAGCGGCCAATGATTACGTCACGATCACGATGAATGGCAAACGCGAGGTCAAGGACCTTCAAATCAAACCAGAAGTGATCGATCCAGATGATCCGGATATGTTGCAGGATCTGCTGATCGAAGCGCTAAATAATGTGTTACAGACGATCGATCAGCAGACTGAACAGACAATGGGTAAATATACCCGTGGCTTAATGTAAGGTGTGATCAAGAATGCAGTATCCAGAAGCAATCGCCAAATTGATCGACAGTTATATGAAATTACCTGGGATCGGTAGTAAGTCAGCGACGCGATTGGCCTTTTACACCATTGATATGGATGAAGAGACGGTCAAGCAGTTTGCGGAAAGTTTGTTAAAGGCCAAAGAGGATTTACATTATTGCAGTATCTGCGGCAATATTACCGATGTGGACCCTTGCGAGATCTGTCGTGATCCTAACCGGGATCAGTCGCAGATCCTTGTCGTTGAGCAGCCTAAGGACATTATGGCACTGGAAAAAATGCACGATTATCAGGGTCGTTATCATGTTTTGCATGGTGTGCTTTCACCAATGGATGGTCAAGGACCAGAAGATCTTAATATTGCTTCACTGATCAAACGATTGCAAAATAGTGAGGTCAATGAAGTGATCGTCGCCACGAACGCGTCGCCAGAAGGTGAAGCTACCGCAATGTACTTGGCACGTTTGATCAAACCAGCGGGGATCAAAGTCACCCGGTTGGCCCATGGTCTTTCTGTCGGCTCAGATATTGAATACGCTGACGAAATGACCCTACAACGAGCGGTTGAAGGGCGGCGGGAGCTGTGAGTCTATTTAAGCCAAAATATAAATTGCGCCATGAAGGTGACCAGCTCTTGCGTGATGAATTGGATCAAGTCCAAGACCAATTACAGCGACTTCAAAAGGCAGCTACTCAGGGGCTGGAAGATCCGATCCAGTTTGTTGATAGTATCAAGATCCAGCAGGCTAAATTCAATTTACTGTATCACGAGGCTCGTTATCGTGGGACCAAGGCTAAAACTTTACGGACAGTGGTCACCCGATAGTTTTGACCGTAGTCAGTTACAAAATTGGTGAATTAAAAATGAACGAAAAAAGCAGTTTTACTGTACAATGAAGGTAGAGGAGTCAAATGGCAGGATTTTTTATTTCGTTTGAGGGACCTGACGGCGCTGGAAAATCAACAGTGATCCAACGATTGGTCGAACCACTGATCAAGGCAACCGGTCAGGAAGTGATCGTGACTCGGGAGCCAGGTGGTAGCGCGATCGCCGAACAGATCCGACATATTATTCTTGATGTGGCGAACACAGAAATGGATGATTGGACTGAAGCATTGCTGTTTGCTGCATCACGGCGGCAACATTTAGTGGAGGTCGTTGAGCCAGCGTTGGCTGCGAATAAGATCGTTTTGTGCGATCGGTTCGTCGACAGCTCCATCGCCTATCAAGGTGGTGGCCACCAGTTGGGAATGGCGAAAGTCGCGGCTTTGAACGATTTCGCGATCCAAGGACATTATCCTGATTTGACTTTATACCTCGATGTTCCGGTAGAAGTAGGTCTGCGGCGTGTTCAGAAGTTAGGCGCGGGCTTCGATCGCTTGGAGGGGCAACAACTGGCCTTCCACGAACGAGTGCGTGCAACTTATCAGCAACTACTAAAATCACAATCAGCGCGGATGGTCCAAGTAGATGCCAGCCAACCAGCAGCAACGGTCGTGGCTACTTGCTTAGATGTGATCCAGCAGCGCTACAATTAAAGGAGGAATTATCATGAAATTGATTCTTGCGATCGTTCAGGATAAAGATGCTAATATCCTGAGCAATGAATTTATTGATGCCAATATTCGTGCGACTAAATTATCGACGACCGGCGGTTTCTTACGTTCTGGCAATACGACCTTTATCGTGGGTGTTGAGGATGATCGCGTTGAGGAAGTGCTGGAGATCATCAAACGGACTTCTCACGCGCGGCAACAATTTATGACACCACCAGCTAATTTGGATCCAATGGGCGATAGTTCGATGCCTTATCCGATCGAAGTCCAAGTCGGCGGCGCCACTGTCTTTGTGATGCCAGTTGACCAATTCCATCATTTCTAAGCGCTCGACGGATGGAAAAAACGACACTGACAGAGATCAAAATGCATTTCAAGGATTTGATTGCAACGGATCGGTTGAGCCATGCCTATTTGTTTGCTGAACCGGTCAATGCTGGCGCACTGGATCTGGCCCAGTGGGTGGCTGAGCGTCTTTTTTGTCAGGATTTGACTGCTACTGGCGATCCTTGTCAGCAATGCGCAGAATGCCAACGGATCCAAACGGGAAATAATCCAGATTACTTGGTCGTTCAAACAGAAACACAATCGATCGGTGTCGACGATGTGCGCAACCTGAAACAAGAATTGAGTAAAAGTGGATTGACTGGTCAGCGAGTGTTTGTGATCGCAGATGCAGATAAAATGACCTTGCCGGCAGCCAATTCATTACTTAAATTTTTGGAAGAACCGGTCAGTCAAGTGCTGATTATTTTGACGACCACCCGATTGGCCCAAATCTTACCGACGATCCGTTCACGGGTGCAAACAGTATTATTACCGGCGCCTGAATTGGCAACGCGGACGGCGGCATTGGCAGCAATGGGTCTTACGACAGAACAAAGTCAGGTATTGAGCCAGACCCCGCTAACGACCGCAGAGATCGAAGAATTACATGAGCAAGATGCGTTGGCGCCGGCATTGACAGCTTTTTGGCAGTGGTACCAAAGCCTAGTCCAAGGATCAGCAATGGCGTTTGTGCTCGTGCAAAGTACGATCTTACCCTTGTTTAAGGCCAAGGCGATGCGGCGTTTACTAGAAGAACTGTTAGTGCTGACTTTTAGTGACCTGTTTACGACCAAGTTCCAGTTAGGGACAGCGCTGAAATGGCCGCAGAAATCAGCGGCCCAGCAAGAATTAGCGCCACAGGTATCCTCGACGCAAGTCACCCAGGAATTGGCGCAGGTCTTACAGGTCAAGCAGCAATTAGACGCTAATGTTAGCTTTCAAAATACATTGGAGCAGTTATCATTACAACTAATTTTGATAAAAGAGGGAAATTTTAAATGAATCAACATGATCCTTTTACTGATTTTCAGCGTTTGTCAACCGAGGCTGATAACTTAGCGCGCGATTTGGCGGAATTTCGTCAGGAGCTGAATCGCGTGTTGGAGCAAAATGCGGAATTGATGATCGAGAACAAGCATCTAAGAGGGCGGCTGAATGAGTTGGCACCGTCGACTGAGACTGCGCCGCAACCGGAAATGTTACCTTCACGGCGAAATCTTGAAAAACTTTATGATGCGGGCTATCACATCTGCAATATGATGTATGGCGCACGGCGGGAGAACAATGAACCCTGCGCTTTTTGTACAAATATCATTTATGGCAATAATAAAAGTCGCCATAAAAAATAAAAGGGGGCCGTCCTTTGCGGATTCAGAATAGTTTTGAACCGACGGATAAGGGGACCCTTTTTTTGGTGCCCACACCGATCGGAAATCTTGATGATATGACTTTTCGCGCGGTCAAGACCTTGCAAGCGGTAGATCTGATCGCGGCCGAAGATACACGCAACACTGGTAAATTATTGGCCCATTTTGGGATCAAAACGCCACAGATCAGTTTTCACGAGCATAATACACAACAGCGACTGCCCGAATTGATTGCAAAAATGACGGCAGGGGTCTCGATTGCTCAGGTTTCTGATGCTGGATTGCCGTCCATTTCAGATCCTGGGCAAGAACTGGTCCAGGCGGCGATTGCGGCGGAGATCGCCGTGGTGCCGCTACCAGGTGCCAGTGCGGGGATCACTGCATTGATCGCCTCAGGGTTAGTGCCACAACCCTTTTATTTTTATGGTTTTTTACCGCGAAAGAAAAAGGAACTCAAAATAGCACTAGCACGATTGGTCCAACGACAGGAAACTATGATCTTGTATGAATCGCCGCATCATTTACGGCGAACGTTGGCTGATCTGGCCACGGTCTTTGCCTCTGATCAAGCAATCGTTTTAGGTCGAGAATTGACCAAATTGCACGAATCGTTTGAACGTGGGACCTTGGCTGAATTACAGGCTTGGTATAGCGAGCATGAGCCTCGTGGTGAGTATGTCCTGTTGTTGGCCGCTATGCCAGAATTACCGCGGCAGGGATCGGGACCACTTTCAACAGCTGACTTGAAAGCGGCCGTTGAAGGTTTGATCGCCGGTGGGCAAAAACCAAATCAAGCGATCAAACAAGTCGCCCAGGAGCAAGGTTTATCGCGGCAGACCGTTTATCAACGTTATCATGACTTGACGCAAGCGGTTGACGATTAAAGCCGGGTGTTCGTCACAAGAGACTTGGCGGTCGTTATTGCACTGACTGAGCCGATGATCTTAGTGTTAAGGGTTAAGGATAGAATGATAACGGTAGCTCAGTCTCAGAAAAAAAGTGAACAGCTCAGTGATCATGCCAACTGTGTTTTGCTTGCAGGAAGCGCCAAATTAAATAAAAATATGGTTTAAGGGGAAGTAGAATCTATGACCTATTACGCAGAAGAATTTACAGTACCTTTCTATGAATGTGATCCGGCTGGGTCGATGCATCTCTCAGCGGCGATGAATCATCTTGTTTTGGCCTCAGAACGACAGCTGGCGGCTCAGGGCTTAGGTCCTGATGATATGAACCGGCTGGCGTTAGGTTGGGTGACAACGGAGTATTTGATCAATATCACGCGTTTACCGAAGCAACATGAAGTGATCGAGGCTCGGACTGAAGTGACTCAATATAATAAATTCTTTTGCTATCGGAATTATTGGTTGTTTGACCAAGCGGGCAATGAACTGGTCGGAGTTCGGAGCACTTGGGTAGTCATGAGTTTGACCGAGCGGCGGATGATCAAGATGCCTGCGGAATTGACCAGTAAATATGATGCGCCATTTTCAAAGCAAGTTCTTGGGCTGCCACATTTGCCAAAATTGGCGTGGACTGAGTTACAAACGACTAAAGATTATCAGGTGCGGTATTTTGATATCGATTCCAATCGCCATGTTAATAATGCGCATTACTTTGACTGGATGTTGGATACTTTAGGAGCAGACTTTTTGCAGACCCACCGTCCTCAAGAAATGTTGATCCGTTATGAGCACGAGGTCCGCTATGGTGATCTGATCCAAAGTCAGCTCCAAAATGAAAACGATCAAACGTTGACGGCGTTCACGACTCACCATCGTATTTTGAATGGGACTGAAGTGGCGGCGGAAGCTCAAGTTCGTTGGCATTGAGTGAGTTTCATGTGTGTTGCTGTTCACTTGTTTTGAGACGAACTTAACTGATTTTTCGGATCAAGAAGCAAGATACTTGCAGTTGTACCAAAAAAACAGTAATATTTTTCTATATTCGGAGTAGGCGGCTAAGCGTTAAGTGCTGATGGAACGGAATGTGAACATCGGACGAAGATCAGGATCGATCGCGGTTTGGCTGCCGCATTCGCCGCTTTGGTGGCGCTCCAACAGGGGAGTGTTCAGAATGGAAAAAACAACAGGGCATGGCCTATCCATGCAACGATTAGTTTTCTTAGCGGTCTTAATTGCGGTGCAATTAGTGTTAGGCCGTTTTTCTTTTGGGACTAATTATTTGAAAGTCACGCTGACTTTTGTGGTGGCTGCCTTGATCGGCTATTGGTATGGTCCTTTTTATGCGGCAGTTGCCAGTGGCGTCAGTGATTTAGTCGGCGCGATCTTGTTTCCCAACGGTCCTTTTAATCCGGCTTTTACGTTAGTCGCGATTTTTAGTGGTTTTGTGTTTGGCTGGTTATTGGATCAACGAAAAATGCCACAGGTCAAGTGGAACCGAGTGCTGTTAACGGCTGTGATCATTAATTTGATCAGCAATTTGGCCTTCAATACGTTGATCATCCATTTGATGTATCGGGCGTCATTTTGGCCATTGTTTTGGCTCCGATTGCCCAAAGAGTTGCTGATGATCCCCATCTATTTTGTAGGTATCTATTTCATTTTGCAGATGGTCGAGCGTTTGCGACTCAATGAGCGGCTTGGTGATCGGTAAGAATGGTAGCAGCAAGGTGTTAGCGTCAGAAAACGCATTGAGATGACTCAGTGCGTTTTTTGCTGTTTGAATAGCTCAGCAGTCGTGGTAGTTTCCGGGTGAGTACGTCCTGATCAAGGTCACGATCGAGGCAACATTCGGCCCAAGAATGTGTTAAACTTGAAACAGATATTTTTTCAGAAAGCAGAGGCGTTTTTTGTGCTGACTTTAGCATTAGATACATCCAATACACCGTTAAGTGTGGCCGTGATCCAAGACCAGCAACCTTTGGCACTGATCCAAACAGCCAAGGCAAGAAATCATAGCGCGACCTTGATGCCAGCGATCGATCAAGCACTGAATTTTGCAGCGGTGAAGCTCACTGATATCGATCAGTTCATCGTCGCCGCAGGACCGGGCTCTTATACCGGCGTTAGGATCGCGATCACCACGGCTAAAATGCTGGCCTGGACCTTAAAGAAGCCGTTGTATCAAGTGTCAAGTTTGGCGGCATTGACGACGACTTGGCGTTCGGTCATGCCAGCACCTTTATTGGTGCCTCTGATCGACGCGCGTCGTAATTGCTTTTTCGCCGGGTTTTATCAATGGCGAGAGAATGGTGAGTTACAACAGCGGCAAGCGGATCAATATTTGGCAGCAGAACAGATCGTGGCCAGTGTAGACCGATTGCGAGCGCCGAATCAAACGATCGTCATCAATGGACAGTTGACCGTTGAGCAACAGCAATGGTGGCGACAAGCCTGGCCCCAGGCGCAAGTAACGATCGCCACTGGTTTAGCCACGATGCCGGTAGCGACTGAATTTGGGCGATTAGTGACCGCGAAACAATTGGTAACAGATCTTGACCACTTTGCGCCAAATTATTTGCGGCCCACTGAAGCGGAAGCAAACTGGCTCAAAGAACATCCAGGTGAGGCACATGAAAACTTTGTTGAACAAGTTTAAGCAGTTTTTTCATCCGATCTCGGCAACGACAGCAATGAGTGTGCCGTCTTTGCCAGTGACTTGGCTATCTGGGGCGGTCAGCTTGACCCTGCGCCCCTTGGTCGTCGCCGATTTGAATCAAGCGCTGGCGATCGAGCGGGACGTTTATGATGGCAAGACGCCTTGGGATCGTTTGGTTTTTATGAATGAATTATCCCGTCAGCAGGATCGACTTTATTTAGGTTTATTTACGGCTGACGATCTTTTGGTGGGTTTTATTGGCGCTTGGTTTTCCAACAATGAGACTCATGTCACCAATATCGCTTTACGCCGTTCTTGGCAACAGCAAGGCTGGGGACAGCGGCTGATGGGCTATTTGATCGCGGTGGCCAGTGCGCGGGGGTGTCGCATCATGACGCTTGAGGCTAGGGTCGATAATAAAAATGCCTTGGCTTTGTATCGACGTTTAGGCTTTCGTGATGTGCGGATCCGTAAAAATTATTATGAACAAGAACAAGCGGACGCGGTTTCAATGCGTCTCGAACTAAATTCAATAACCAAAAAGAATGCTTGATCAAGCAAGAAATGAGCGGTGAATGTTTTGAAAAGTAATAAACGGCAACTGATCCTCGCTTTTGAGACTAGTTGCGATGAGACCAGTGTTGCAGTGATCGCCGATGGTCACGAGATCCTTAGCAATATTATTGCGACCCAGATCAAAAGTCACCAACGTTTTGGTGGTGTTGTTCCGGAAGTTGCTAGTCGTCATCATGTTGAACAGATCCTTCATTGCACTGAATTAGCATTGGCAGAGGCGCAAGTGACTTATGCGGACCTGACGGCTGTCGCAGTGACTTATGGGCCAGGATTAGTTGGTTCCCTATTGATCGGGATCAGTGCAGCTAAGGCCTTGGCTTATGCGCATCAGTTGCCGCTGTTGCCGATCAATCATCTTGCCGGCCATATCTATGCTGCCCAATTAGTCAAACCGTTACACTACCCTTTTATGGCGTTAGTGGTCTCAGGTGGGCATACTGAACTTGTATTAGTCTCCGCACCCAATCAGTTTGAATTATTAGGTGAGACACGTGATGATGCGGCTGGCGAAGCCTATGATAAGATCGGTCGGGTCCTAGGGATCAATTATCCTGCCGGCAAGGAAGTTGATCGGTTAGCGCACCTTGGTAATGATACCTTTAAGTTTCCGCGGGCGATGATCGATGAAGATAATCTTTATTTTAGTTTCAGCGGGCTAAAAAGCGCCTTTATCAATCGCGTCCATCATGCGAGCCAGATCGGGGAGACACTTTCTCGTGAAGACCTTGCCGCTAGTTTTCAGGCTAGTGTAGGGGAGGTCCTTGTGAATAAAACGTTGCGGGCTTTAAGTGCCCATCCCGTCGACCAATTGGTGATCGCAGGTGGTGTTGCTGCCAATCAAGGCCTTCGGGAAATGATGCGTGCCAACTTGCATAATAATTTTCCACAGGTCGAGTTGATCATTCCGCCGCTACGCCTTTGTGGTGATAATGCGGCGATGATCGGGGCCGCGGCCCAAGTTTACTTAGCAACCGGCGCGCCTGCTGCTGATCTTAGCTTGAACGCAGACCCTAGCTTAGATCTCGTTAGATATTAATCATTGACACATCAGCTTTTTTAGACTATTATCGATAATGTATTGAAAACGGTTTAGAAGTTTTCATTAACATTTTTTAAGGAGCGTTTTATCATGGCCGAAAAAACAATCATGTTAGTATGTAGTGCTGGTATGTCAACCAGTTTATTAGTTTCAAAAATGCAAAAGGCTGCGGCAGCAAAGGGTATCGATGCTAATATCTTCGCAACAGCTGCAGGCGATGCTGACAACGCTTTGGCATCTAATGATGTTGACGTTTTGTTATTAGGACCTCAAGTTCGTTATATGCTTAAGCAATTCCAAGATAAAGTTGCCGGTAAGAATATCCCTGTTGAAGTTATCGACATGCGTAGTTATGGCATGATGGATGGCGATGCAGTTTTGGCGCGCGCTGAAGAGTTGATGGGCTAATAAGCCCCTTTAACTTGGGATTTGGCTCTAGACCACTAAAAAAAGGCGCCCTGTTCATGGGAACAGGCGTCTTTTTGTCGTCTTTTTTAGGGCGGAGTAGGTAGCGGTGTGCGCATGAGTAGACGTGCAGATCGCACCAGCCGCCAGTAGCGAGCTAGTTTTGTTCCAATTCATCGGTAGCTTGGAGCCAGTCATTTTCGGCCTTAGATTCCGCGTTTTGGATCTGATCAAGTTGTTTTTGCAGATCGCCCAATTTTACAAAATCTGCTTGGATCGCCGGTTGGGCCATTTGCAACTGCAACTCTTCGGCCTGCTGTTGCAATTGGGTCATTTTTTCTTCGGCGGCACTGACAGCACGTTCTAGTTTGCGTCGCTCGCGTTGTTGCGCCTTGTCTGCGATAAACTGTGCTTGATTGGTTGAGATCTCTGTGGCGACAGTGGTCGTAGCGAGTTCAGGTTGACGTTTCTCCAGATAGAAGTCGTAATTGCCCTCATAGACCTGACTGCCAGTCGGGGTGAGATCTATGATCCGGTCTGCCAGACTATTGATAAAATAACGGTCATGGGAGACAAAAATCAAAGTGCCGGTGAACTGTGCCAATGCTTGTTCGAGGACTTCCTTGGATTGAATGTCTAGGTGATTGGTCGGCTCATCCATTAGGAGCACGTTCCGTTTTTCCATGGCCAGTTTTGTTAAAAGTAGCCGCGCTTTCTCACCGCCAGAGAGTTGATGAACGACTTTTTGGACGTCATCACCGCTGAACAGAAAACTACCTAGCACTGTCCGGATCTCTTGTTCTGGTAATAATGGATGCTCGCTCCAGATCGTTTCTAAGACCGTTTGCTGGGGATCGAGTTGTCGTTGATCCTGGTCGTAGTAACCGATCTCGACGTTAGCGCCAAATCTAAAACTACCGGCAAGAGCTGGGATCTGTTTTAAGAGAGTCTTGACTAAAGTGGATTTACCAACACCATTTGGCCCAATGATCGCCACTCGTTGGTGTTTCATCACTTCGAAATTGATCGGACGCGACATGACATGGTCCTCGTAGCCAATGGCCAAGTCACGGACAAATAGGACTTCCTTACCGGTTTCTTTAGTGAGCTCGAAATGGAAATGAAGACTCTGATCAGCGTCGATCGGCTTGGCTAGACGCACCATTTTTTCTAATTGTTTCCGGCGTGCTTGAGCGCGTTTGGTTGTCGAAGCGCGGGTGATATTCTTCTCAACGAAAGTTTCTAATTTCTTGATCTCAGTTTGCTGCTGATCGTAGGCTTTCAAGGCTTGTTGGAAGTTTTCTTGACGTTGTTGCAAGTAGGCACTGTAATTGCCGTGATAATGTTTCAAAGTGTGTTGTTCTAACGCGAAGATCTCTTTAGTCACATGATCAAGAAAATACTGGTCATGGGAAACGATCAATAACGCGCCACGATAACTTTGCAAATAGTTTTCTAACCAGTTGAGGGTCTCGATATCCAAGTGGTTGGTCGGTTCATCAAGAATCAGTAAATCAGGTCGTTGGAGCAAGATCTTGGCTAGCGCTAGGCGTGAACGTTCCCCACCAGATAAGGAACTGATCGGCTGCTGATAGGTCTCTGCAGGGAATTGAAACCCTTGAAGCACTGCTTTGACCTCAGCCTCGTAGCCGTAACCATTTTCTGCTTTAAAACGGTTTTGCAATTGATCGTATTGATTCAAAAGGTTTTGATCAGTAGGGTGTTCCCCTAATTGACGCTCGAGTTGCCGAAGCTGGCTCTCCATATTCTTGAGATAAGTGAAGACGGCCATCATTTCGGCAATGATCGTCTTGCCGGAATCTAGACCGCTATTCTGCGCGAGATAGCCGACGGTCAGCCCCTTATTCTTAACGACTTGTCCTTCATCAGGGGCATCGATACCTGCGATGATCTTGAGCAAGGTCGATTTGCCGGAACCATTGACGCCGACCAAGCCCACGCGACCTTGATTTTGGATCTCCAGGTTAACA
The DNA here is from genome assembly GCF_024345205.1 of Lapidilactobacillus luobeiensis. Lineage (GTDB taxonomy): Bacteria > Bacillota > Bacilli > Lactobacillales > Lactobacillaceae > Lapidilactobacillus > Lapidilactobacillus luobeiensis. The sequence goes on from NZ_BROC01000015.1 coordinate 16,054, forward strand.
GCGGAAAATAGGGTTTCAGCACCAAAGAAACGAGCGACTTGTTGAGCTTGCAAAATAATCATTGTGAGGTTCCTCCATAATAATCGAAAATTAATAAAAGTTTAAAAAATATTGATGTGAGAACATTATAATGTTCAAACGTTGATTCTAAAGGGTTCAAGCATTTTTATTGCATCTTTTTCACTAATCAGGTATTATGCAAATTAGAAATTAAGTTGTTTATTTACTTAATTTGTGGAATAATCATTTTGGATAATTGACATGCTCCACAAAATAATGTTTGAAAGACTGAGGTGTTTCAGCAATGGCTGAAATAAAAATTCCAAAGGCAACGGCGCGCCGTTTACCTTTATACTATCGTTACTTACAATTTCTCCACGATGGAGAGAAGAAGAAGGTCTCATCCGCTGAGTTATCTGAAGCGGTCAAAGTCGACAGCGCGACGATCCGTCGTGACTTTTCCTACTTTGGCGCTTTAGGAAAGCGTGGCTATGGTTATGATGTCGATTCATTATTGACATTCTTCAAGCGCCTACTTAATCAGGACCATTTGACGAATGTCGCTTTGGTCGGGGTAGGTAATCTTGGTCATGCGTTGCTCAACTACAATTTCCGCCAAACGAATAATATTCGGATCAGTGCGGCTTTTGATGTTGATCCGGATTTGACGGGTACGATCCAAAGCGGAGTCCCGATCTATCCAATGGCGCAACTGAAAGAACAGTTGCGGGCCCAACAGATCGATATCGTGATTTTGACCGTGCCGATCGAACAGGCTCAAGAAATTACAGATGAATTGGTTAAAGTCGGTATCAAGGGTATTTTAAACTTCACCCCATTGCGGGTCAATGTCCCTGATGATGTCCGGGTCCACAACGTTGATCTGGCCAACGAACTACAAACCTTGATCTATTTCTTGGATAACTTCAATGAAGATGGTACTTTGATCAATCCGTTGGCGAATGATCCGCTATTAAATTAGGCGCTGATCAACTTGTCGTTAGAACTACCTGATTACGATCAGGTAGTTTTTTTATGGGCTGATCCGAAAAATGTGCTTCTTTGCACTTACATAATTATGCAAGTCGCCATCGCTCCGGCTTACTCTGCCTGATTTTGAGCAAAAGCAGGCTTGGATGGTCAAGAACGCCTACGCTCACCTTGGCAAAAGCAGTGCTACTGCTAAGGCGAAACTGTTGTAGATAATATGAGCGGCCATTGTCACCTTGATCGATTTGGTCTTATGGTACAACCAGCATTGTACGACCCCGATGCCGGCGTAGACGATCAGAAAGCGATTGTCATTGTGCGCCAGGCCAAAGAGTAGACTTGAGATCAAGGCGGCCCCTACTGGATTCATTAAGCGTCGACCGAGCCCGTAAAGTGTTTTGCGGAAAACGATCTCTTCTAGGACGGGCGCGATCAAAGCAGCATAAACCGCAAATAATGGCGCTTTGTGAATGTTTGTGATGATTTCTTGCGTATTGGTTGAACTTTGTGGCACTCCGAAGAACAAAGAAATCAGTAAGGTACCGACAAAATTGACACCAAAAAATAAAATCAAACCGAAGACACCATAGAGAAGAATATCGGCCAGGGATCGTTTCGGTTCTGGTTCGATACCGATCTTCTGATCAGAGCGATGATCATACCAAACAAATAAAACGGTGAGCAAGATACTGAACCCCATCTGCCAACTGACACCAGTGGCGCCCTTGATGCCAAGGGCTAATAGCAGTTGCCCGGGCACAGCAAGGATCAATAAGTAAGCGAGCACGATCCAAATGATTTTAGTCCAAATTTTACGATTAGTCATGTGAGCATCCTTTCTTAACTCTGATCAACGTGGTCACTGGGAACTGGCCTGATCATCGCACTAACTTGGATTCAAGGAAGCAATCGAGGTTACTGTGATTTTGCTGTGATCAAGCAGTGGCGCGCCAGCGGGCTAGACGGTGTCAAAGTGAAACAAACTAGCTCAATCATAACAATTTTTAGGATGCAAAAAAAGCCTAACTTGAAGAGGAATCTGATTCGGTTATCACGAAAGCGCGTTGTGGCCGATAAAAATCGAGAAAATCTTGACCGTGGGGGAATCACTTTCTCAGGGGAATCGTTTTATTTTTTGAATGAAAATCAGAAAACAAGGTTGAAAAAACTTGCAATCACCCTGAAAAATGCTATTATGAATCTTGTGGTTAGCACTTGATGCAATTGAGTGCTAAAAAGAATAAATGTTAACGGAGGGATTTTCTGTGTTAAAACCTTTAGGAGATCGTGTTATCGTAACTGTCGAAGAACCAGAGGAACAAACGGTAGGTGGGATCGTTTTAGCTAGCAATGCTAAAGAGAAGCCACAAACAGGCAAGATCGTTGCCATCAGCGCTGGTCGCTTTACCGAAGATGGCAAGCAAGTACCTTTGACTGTCAAAGAAGGTCAAACAGTTTTGTTTGATAAGTACGCCGGTTCTGAAGTTAAGTATGAAGGCGAGTCATACTTGGTCCTTCATGAAAAAGATATCATGGCGATCGTTGACTGATCCCAAGTCAGTCGCGAACAACGTTTTAAATAAATTTTTTGATAAGGTGGTAATTTTTAATGACGAAGGAAATCAGATTTTCTGAAGACGCGCGCGCGGCAATGCTTCGCGGTGTTGATCAATTAGCAAATACAGTTAAAACAACTTTAGGACCTAAAGGCCGCAATGTTGTTTTGGAGAAATCATATGGTTCACCAGAGATCACCAATGATGGTGTGACGATCGCCAAAGATATCGAATTGGAAGACCATTTCGAAAATATGGGCGCAAAGTTAGTTTCTGAAGTTGCGTCTAAGACCAACGATATCGCTGGTGATGGGACCACAACAGCAACTGTTTTGGCGCAAGCGATCATTCGTGAAGGGATGAAGAACGTTACTGCTGGCGCGAACCCAGTTGGTATCCGCCGTGGGATCGAATTAGCAACAAGTACTGCAGTCGCTGAATTACACAAGATCGCTCATAAAGTTGAAAATAAGAGCCAGATCGCCCAAGTTGCTTCAGTTTCTTCATCAAGTGATGAAGTCGGTAAACTGATTGCTGATGCCATGGAAAAAGTTGGTCATGATGGTGTTATCACGATCGAAGAATCTAAAGGGATCGAAACTGACTTGAGTGTGGTCGAAGGGATGCAATTCGATCGCGGTTACTTGTCACAGTACATGGTCACCGATAATGATAAAATGGAAGCCGATCTGGACAATCCTTATATCTTGATCACCGACAAGAAGATCAGTAATATCCAAGAAATCTTGCCAATGTTGCAAGAAATCGTTCAACAAGGCAAGGCACTTTTGATCATTGCTGATGATGTTGAAGGCGAAGCATTACCGACCCTAGTTTTGAATAAGATCCGGGGAACGTTCAACGTTGTTGCAGTCAAGGCTCCTGGCTTTGGCGATCGCCGTAAAGCACAATTGGAAGACATCGCTGTTTTGACTGGCGGGACTGTGATCACTAGCGACCTTGGGCTTGAATTGAAAGATACCAAACTGGAACAATTAGGCCAGGCTGGTAAAGTCACAGTCACTAAAGATAATACAACGATCGTTGAAGGTGCTGGTGCCAAAGAAGCAATCCAAGAACGGGTCGACTTGATCAAGGGTCAGATCGCTGATACGACTTCTGATTTCGATCGGGAGAAGTTGCAAGAACGTTTGGCTAAATTAGCTGGCGGTGTTGCCGTGATCAATGTTGGTGCCGCAACTGAAACTGAATTGAAAGAACGCAAATATCGGATCGAAGACGCTTTGAACGCGACTCGGGCCGCAGTTGAAGAAGGTTACGTCGCTGGTGGTGGTACTGCCTTTGTCAACGTGATCTCTGCTGTCAAAGAATTGCAAGAAACTGGTGATGTTCAAACTGGGATCAACATCGTGGTCCGGGCTTTGGAAGAACCAGTTCGTCAGATCGCTGAAAATGCTGGCATGGAAGGTTCTGTCATTGTGGAACACATGAAGGGCCAAGCAAACGAGGTTGGTTATAACGCTGCCACTGATAAGTGGGAGAATATGATCGAGGCTGGGATCTTGGATCCAACTAAGGTCACTCGTTCAGCGTTACAAAATGCGGCCAGTGTTGCTGCTTTGATGTTGACGACTGAGGCAGTTGTGGCTGATAAGCCAGAACCTGAAAAACCTGAAGCTCCTGCTGGCCCTGGCGCTGGTATGGGCGGTATGATGTAGTCGTTATTTTCTTAATAAAAACGAGTAGGATCCACTGATTTTAGAGATCGAGTCGAAATGACTTGATCTCTTTTTTCTGTGTTAGTCCTTTCTGGACCAGCTGTTATTATTTACGGGCTTTTTGCCTAGATTAACTTTGTGTTTAGCCTAAGAAACAGATATACTAAGACAGTAGAGACTGTAATAAAAGTGGGTGAGTTAGTGGCAACAAAACATGAAGAGATCATTCGTTATTTGGAGACTTTGCCGATCGGTCAGAAAGTTTCGGTGCGCTCGATCGCGCATGAACTTCAAGTCAGTGAAGGTACGGCTTATCGTGCCATCAAATCAGCCGAGACCAATGGCTTGGTCGCAACGATCGAGCGAGTCGGGACGGTGCGGATCGAAAAAGAGCGACCTAAGAAGATCGAGGAACTTTCTTTTTCAGATATCCTAGATCTGATCAATGGCCGTTTACTTGGCGGCGCTGCTGGTTTGGCTAAAACTTTAAATAAATTCGTGATCGGCGCCATGACTGAAGAAGCGATGATTCCCTATATCACGCCAATGTCCTTGGTGATCGTCGGCAATCGTTCTGGTGCCCAGAGGATTGCTTTGGAGCACGGGGCAGCCGTACTGATCACTGGTGGTTTTGATACGACTACTGAGAATATTCGTTTGGCGGACGATGAAGAATTGCCTTTGATCAGTACCAACTATGACACGTATACAGTTGCGAGTTTGATCAATCGCGAGATCTCCAACAAAAATATCAAGCAAGATATTTTGACGGTCAATGATGTTTATGAACCAATTGAACAGATCCAAGTGTTACGTCAGACCCAGAAAGTCAGCGATTATCTGGCGCTGCGCAATAGCACGAATAAATCGCGTTTTGCTGTTGTGACCGATAAGGGCCGTTTGGTCGGAGTGATCACGTATCATGATATCCAAGGGTTTAGCGGTGGCACGAGTTTGGACAAAGTCATGGTCAAGAATCCGATCACAGTGACCTTGCATACGTCTTTGGCTAACGCGACCCATTTATTGATGTCTAATTCGATCGATCTGTTGCCTGTTGTCGATACTGGCTTCAATCTGATCGGGTTGGTCAATCGCAGTGATGTCCAAGCTCATGAACGGCCACTTTCAAAAATGGGTACTTGGACGCTGGAAGCGCAGATCGGTGAGGCTTTGGCAGTCGAGGAAACGCCGCTGGATAACGGTGATGATTTTCCTGATTGGCACGCTCTAGTTACGCCACAAATGGCCAATGATGATGGCACTTTGGCGATCGGGGTCTTGACTGAATTGTTGACGTTAGCAGCAACGCGTTCTTTGCGCCTTTACCAGCAAAAGGTCAGTATGGTCGACCAATTGAATCTGTATTATTTACGGTTGGTGCAGATCGATCACGAGTTGACGATCAAATTACGTGTGGTCAATGCTAGTCGTCGGCGAACTTATTTTGACGTTGATATTCTATCCGATCATTTGATCGTGGCCAAGGCCATGGTAACTTGTCAGGTTATTGAGGAGATATAAAAAATGGAAGCAAATTTTGCGCAGATCCTTGAAAAAATCCAAGCTTATGATAAAATCGTGATCCACCGCCATCAAAATCCTGATCCTGACGCGTTAGGATCTCAAGGTGGTCTTGCCACAGCGATCCGGGCCGGTTATCCTGAAAAACAAGTCAGGACTGTTGGTGGCGCTGTCGGCGATCTTGATTGGCTGAATCAACCTGAAGAAGTTAGTGATGATTTCTACCAAGGGGCTTTGGTGATCGTGACCGATACTGCCAATACACCACGGATCAGTGATCCTCGTTTTGATCAAGGTGCGTTTTTGATCAAGATCGACCATCATCCCAATGATGATGCCTATGGTGATTATTATTATGTGCAAACAAGCGCGTCCAGTTCTTCAGAGATCATCACTGATCTGATCAATGCTAGTGCGGGGCAGTTGGTCCTGACTCAGGAGGCGGCGCGGGTACTTTATGCGGGGATCGTTGGCGATACGGGGCGGTTTATGTATAACGCTACAACAGCCCATACCTTCAATGTGGCGGCACAATTAGTCAGTACTGGTTTTGATCATACGGCGGTCAGTGAGAATCTTTACGAAATGACTTTGGGTCAGGCACGCTTGCAGTCCACTGTGTTCGATCAAATCCAATTCGATGGTCAAGGCGCGGCCCACGTCGTGATCAGTCAAGCATTGATCAAGAAGCTGGGCTTACGAGATGATCAGGTCAATTCGATCGTTTCCACACCTGGTCGACTTAAAGGGGTCCTGCTTTGGTCACTTTATGTTGAAAAACCTGACGGGACTTATCGCGTTCATTTCCGTTCAAAAGGACCGATCATCAATGGTATCGCTAAAGCCCACAATGGTGGTGGCCATCCGCTTGCAAGTGGTGCCAGCGCTCGTGATCTTGAAGAAGTCCAGACGATCATCCAAGCAATGGTAGCGGCTGGCGCGGCTTATCAAGTCACGCCGCAATAGCACCACCAAGCAAACTAGAATCGTACAAGATGTTGATTAAGGAGAAATGCAATGCCAAATGAATTTGCTGATTACGGCTTAAAGCCTAGTATCTTGACCGGGTTGACAGAAATCGGATTTCGTCAACCGACCCCGGTCCAAAACGCGGTCATTCCTGTTTTATTAGCGGGTAAAGACGCTATTGTGGAATCACAAACAGGGAGTGGCAAGACTCATGCCTTTTTGTTGCCATTATTGAGCCGCTTAGAAAAGCACGAAGAACTGGCTCAGTTGGTGATCACTGCGCCAAGTCGAGAATTGGCTACCCAGACTTATGAAATGACCAAAGCGCTGCTAACGGCCAGCAATGAGCACTGGTCGACTCATTTATATGTAGGTGGCAGTGACAAGGAGCGTCAGATCGAGAAATTGCAGCGGCAACAACCGGATATCGTGATCGGGACACCTGGTCGAATCTTAGACTTGGTTTCTAGCGCCGCCTTACGAGTCGATCAAGTTCGTTTTTTGGTGATCGATGAAGCAGATATGACTTTGGATATGGGTTTTCTCAACCAAGTCGACGCGATCGCCAGTAAAATGCCTGCAAACTTGCAGACTGCTGTTTTCTCGGCGACGATCCCCGATAAATTACAACCGTTCCTGCGTAAATATCTACACGCGCCTGAACAAATCAAGTTAGCGCCGAAGTCAGTGATCAATCCGCAAGTAGAGAATTGGTTGTTTGCGACTGGCGGGAAAAATAAGGCTGAATTAGTAGCACAATTGTTAACGCTCGGTCAACCTTATTTAGCCTTAGTTTTCGCTAATACGAAACAAACCGTTGATGAACTGACCGATTATCTCAAGAAAAAAGGTCTGCGGGTTGCCAAGATCCATGGCGGGCTCCAACCGCGCGAACGGAAACGAGTGATGAAGCAGATCGAGAACCTTGAATATCAATATGTGGTCGCAACGGATCTGGCGGCGCGTGGTATCGATATTCCTGGAGTCTCACTGGTGATCAACTATGAGTTGCCGCAAGATCAAGAATTCTTTATCCATCGGGTTGGTCGGACTGGTCGCAATGGCTTGTCTGGGACCGCGATCACTTTGTATCGTCCGGCTGAAGAAAATTTGGTCGCGCAATTGGAACATTTAGGCGTGAAATTCTTACCGAAAGCTTTGTCAAAAGGTCAGATCATTGATAGTTATGATCGACAACGGCGGGATCAACGGCGGGCGACACAACATAAATTAGATCCTACTTTGGTCGGTTATGTTAAGAAGGCGCGGGGCAAAGGAAAACCTGGCTATCGTAAGAAGATCAAACAAGCGATCAGTGATGACCGGCGTCGTAAGCGGAAAATCGAGCAACGGGCAGAACGTAATCAACAAAAGCAGAAAAGGAAGACATCGCGATGATCTCGGAGAATATGCTGTATTGGTCAAGTTGGCGTGACCTTACGGCGGAGGTACAACAGAAAATTTTTGAACAAGTGCTACGTTATTTTGTCAATCCGTTATGGACTGTGGAACGGATCCAGTATGTGGAAACACCCAGTGCTGATCAAACCTGGCGGACGTTCACTGTTGATCTCAATGGCCAATCTTTCTTCTTTATGCCGGGACAAGAGGCTGGCGAGCTGGTCGCGCACAGCACTAATGTGGCTCCTTTTCTGATGAGCGTTCAGGCGATCCCCGCAGGTTTGAAATTGATCGGTGAGTTGGATCAGGTCACTGGCGCTTCACAGGGTGATCAACGACTATTGAAAAAATACCAAACAGAGATCAAAGCTTATCTTGACCAACGTCAGGCAACGTTAGATCCTTTTGCTGTTGATGATGAGCTGGCGGATACGGGCGATCTATTTTTTGCGCCGGTTGATGATCATGCGACCAAAGTGTTCTTGTTGAAAGACTTTACTTTTGATAGTTTGCGCCAAGAATTACGGCGCGATGGTGCGAATTTGCCGACTCGAAATCAATGGGAGTACGCGGCTAGCGCCAATTTGCCGGCTAGTTTCGCTAATTATCAGCCAACTGCCGCGGATCACCAATTGGGTTTGGGAATGATGTTCGATGATCTACCCACTGTGGAATTATTGGATGATCCAATCTACAGTAAAGGCAATCCGTTCATGGCAACTGCGGCCTTACTCAATGGCGTTGAGCCAGCGCCGTTGACTGCAGATGTATTGGCTGAGCGTTTGTTTGCCGTTAAAGAGAATGGCTTTTCCGGTAAATTGCCGCTTTGGGCGGCCTATCGTTCTGTTTTTAATATTCAGTTAGATTGATCCGTTGATCGTTAGGTTTAAGCTGACAGTTTTTAGCTGCGGTAATTGACAGCGGCGTTGATTTTCACTATAATGATTTTTGACTTGAGATATGTTAGCGTGATCAGCGTTTAGAGAGAGACTGTTTGGTGCAAAGTCTTCGCGAGATCAGGTTGGATGCTCCTTGAGTGGTAATCGAATAGTAATACGATAAAGAGGTTAACGATCAAACATCGTTGCAAACAAGGTGGTACCGCGCACAAGCGTCCTTGTAAGCAGCGGTGTTTTTATTTGCTTTTGTGAGAAAGGGTGTTTGTATGAAAAAATTATCGAGTAGTGAGTTCCGGCAAATGTTTTTGGACTTTTTCAAGTCAAAAGGCCATGATGTTGAACCTAGCGCGTCATTGATCCCACATGACGATCCAACCTTATTGTGGATCAATTCCGGTGTCGCCACTTTAAAAAAATACTTTGATGGAACCGTGGTCCCCAAGAATCCTCGGATCACCAACGCGCAAAAGAGTATTCGGACCAATGATATTGAAAATGTTGGTAAGACCGCACGCCATCATACCTTTTTTGAAATGTTGGGAAATTTCTCAGTTGGAGATTACTTTAAAGAAGATGCGATCCCGTGGGCTTGGGAATTTTTGACCTCAAACCAATGGTTGGCGATGGATCCGGCCAAACTCTATGTAACGGTGTATCCAAAAGATACAGAAGCTTACCGGATCTGGCATGAGGTCGTCGGTCTACCGGAGAACCATATCATTAAGGTCGAAGATAACTTCTGGGATATCGGCGAAGGTCCTAGTGGTCCTGATTCTGAGATTTTTTATGACCGCGGTCAGAAGTTCAACAATGTGGCTGCGGATGATCCCGAAAATTATCCTGGCGGCGAGAACGAACGTTATTTAGAGCTTTGGAATATCGTGTTCTCAGAATTCAATCACTTACCTGATGGTCGCTTCGTTGAACAACCACATAAAAATATTGATACAGGGATGGGCTTGGAGCGAGTCGTTTCTGTGTTACAAGATGCGCCGACAAATTTTGAGACTGATTTATTTCTGCCTTTGATCCATAAAACAGAAGAGATCAGTGGTCAGGCTAAATATGGCGTTGACCCCAAGACTGATATTGCTTTCAAAATCATTGCGGACCATGCGCGTACTGTTAGTTTTGCGATCGGCGATGGTGCCTTACCTTCAAATGAGGGTCGCGGCTACGTTTTGCGGCGCTTGATCCGCCGGGCAGTGTTGAATGGTCGGCGTTTACAGATCAATAAGCCATTCTTGTATGAGTTAGTACCGGTGGTCGGCAAGATCATGGCAAGTTATTATCCTGAAGTATCAGCGCAGCAGGTGTTCATTGCTAAGGTCATCAAATCCGAAGAAGATCGCTTCAGTGAGACGTTGACTGATGGCTTAGCTTTACTCAACGAGGTGATCAGCAAACAAAAGGCCGCTGATGCCACGGTGATCAGTGGTCGTGAGGCGTTCAAATTATTTGATACCTTCGGCTTCCCCATCGAGTTGACCGTGGAATACGCGGCGGACGAAGGCCTGACGGTCAATGAGAGCGAATTCGACGAAGCGATGAAGGAACAAAAAGAACGGGCACGTGCTGCCCGTGGTGATTTACAATCAATGGGTTCACAAAACGAGACGTTGATGGCGATCAAGGCCGAAAGTATTTTTGATGGCTATCAGCATTTGACGATCCCCGCAGCTAAATTGGTAGTGGCGTTACAGGCCGATACTGAAGTCGCAACAGTTACGAGTGGTCAAGCTCAGTTGATCTTCCAGCGCACACCGTTCTATGCGGAAATGGGTGGGCAGGTCGCTGACCACGGTGTGATCAAAAATGCCGCAGATCAGGTCGTGGCTAAAGTCGTTGATGTGCAACATGCGCCTAATGGTCAAAATCTGCATACAGTCGACGTTCTAGCGCCATTGACAGTCGGGCAGACTTATACATTGGCGGTTGATCGCCAATGGCGCTTGAAAGTACGGCGTAATCATACGGCGACTCATTTACTAGATCAAGCCTTGCGAGATGTTTTAGGTGAACACACACATCAGGCGGGATCTTTAGTAGAGCCAACTTATTTACGGTTTGATTTCACCAACTTGGGCCAAGTGACGCCTGAAGAACTGAAACAGGTCGAACAGATCGTCAATGATAAAATCTGGGCCGAATTACCTGTTGAGACCATTGAAACGGACTTAGAATCCGCGAAAAAACTTGGCGCGATCGCGTTATTCAGCGAAAAATATGGTGATCGTGTGCGGGTAGTCAAAGCTGGCGATTACTCAATGGAGCTTTGCGGAGGCACTCATGTCGATAATACCGCTGAAATCGGGTTATTCAAGATCACCTCAGAGTCGGCGATCGGCGCTGGGGTCCGCCGGATCGAAGCGGTCACCGCTACTGAGGCCTTTGAATATTTGGAAGCTCAGGCGCAGATGTTGGGCCAGATCGCCGCAACATTAAAGGTCAATCAGCTAAAAGAATTACCGCATAAAGTTAGTGCTTTACAACAGGACCTGAAAGATAGTCAACGTGATCGTCAGAATCTAAAAGCAAAGATGGCGCAATCAACAGCCCAAGATCAAGTTCAAGTGGCGTCAGCTGGTCAGTACAAATTGGCCAGTGCTGTGATCCCTAATGTTTCGATCAACGAATTGCGGCAACTTGCCGATAATTGGCGCGATAAACCAACCAGTGATGTGCTAGTCTTGGGGACCGCGCAAGGCGAGAAAGCTAATCTTTTGGTCGCGGTCACTGCGTTGGCTGTCGCTAAAGGTCTGAAAGCTGGTGCGATCATTAAAGCGATCGCACCAGCCATCAATGGCGGTGGCGGTGGTCGTCCAGATCTTGCTCAAGCTGGTGGGAAAAAGCCGGCAGGTCTAACCGCAGCGTTAGAAGCGGCCCAAACGTTTATCGCGCAACAGGATTAGCTTCAAAAAACAGGTTAAGTAATGGTAACAATGATTGTTTTTTACCTAATTTTCCTGTATGATTCAGTTAGAGTGAGGTGACGGTCATGAGTGAATTGGATAAGACAATGTCCTTTTCTTTTAATGAAAATGAATCAAAGAATGTCAAAGATACATTAGAGAGTGTTTATCAGTCTTTGGAAGAGAAAGGTTATAACCCGATCAACCAAATCGTTGGTTATTTACTCTCTGGTGATCCAGCATACATTCCTCGGCATAATGATGCCCGTAATCTGATTCTGAAGCATCAACGTGACGAGATCATTGAAGAATTGGTTCGTAAATATCTAAATAAGGATCGTTAACGGATGCGTTTGATGGGATTAGATGTGGGCTCCCGCACAGTTGGGGTCGCCGTCAGTGACGAACTTGGTTGGACGGCTCAAGGTGTTGAGATCATTCAAATCGATGAGGCAAATGAGAATTTCGGAATGAAACGATTGAAGAAGTTGGTGGCTGATTATCAAGTCACCGGCTTTGTTTTAGGTCTGCCCAAAAACATGAACAACACCAGCGGGCCACGAGTCGTTAAGACTAAAGCCTATGGTGATCGACTGATCCATAAATTCGGATTACCTGTTGATTATCAGGATGAACGGTTAACGACGGTCCAGGCTGAGCGAATGTTAGTTGAGGAAGGCAATGTGTCGCGTAAGAAACGCAAGGCGGTCATCGATAAGCTGGCTAGCGTGGTTATTTTACAGAATTATCTGGATGCCCATGGGCGGTTGACCCAACAATAGGAGGAACTATGACTGATAAAAAAATTGATGATTTCAGCGATTTGAGTGCGGACGATCGTCAGATCACACTCGTTGATGAGAATGGCAACGAGGAGCTTTATGAAGTGTTGTTCACTTTTGACTCGGAAGACTATGATCGGTCCTATGTTTTGCTAGTTCCAGCTAATTCGGCTGAGGGTGAAACTGTTGATATCTATCCATTTGCCTATACACCGGATGAGAATGGTGACGCGACCTCAGGTGATCTGATGCCGATCGAAGATGACGCTGAATGGGAAATGGTGCAAGGTGTCCTTGATGTTTTCATGAACGACGAGAATTTGAACGATCAAAATCAAGATTGATATTTTCCAAAAAGGTTCGGCATAGCTGAGCCTTTTTAAGTGCCTTTGAAGTGGTTTTATAAAAAGCAAATCAAGAAATACGATATTCGTCAAGATATCGACTGAATTATCTTATTTTTGATAGGAAATAGAATTTATATGAAAAGTTTGCATAAAGTAAATACCTTGTTTGGTAGCACAAATGCTGATTTAACAATATTTTTGGCAAAGTAAAGGGGTAAGCTTGTGAGTGGGATTTTTGTAAACATTGAATCGTTGACCCAGCAAAATGCTGAGGAAGTAGCCGATCATTGGCATTACGACGGCGAATATTCGTTTTATGATATGGAAAATGATCGCGAAGATTATGAGGAAATCATTTCGCCAAAGCAACGTCGCGATAAATACTTTCAAATTTTAAATACAGCTGGGGATTTGGTCGCTTTTTTTTGCATCGAACCAGAAGATACAATGCGAGCCGAGATCGGGTTGGGAATGACGCCAGCTTTAACGGGGAAAGGTTTGGGATCAGAACTTATAAGTGTTATTGAGGAATATGTCAAACGCCACACTGATTTTAAAACCATCATATTGTCCGTGGCTAGTTTTAACCAGCGGGCGCTCAAAGTCTACCAACGCGCGGGTTTTGAACGGGTCGGTGTGGAAAATGAAGAATCTAACGGTGGCGTATTTGAGTTTATCAAGTTATCTAAAAACGTGGTTGATTAATCGAAAAACAGCCAACGGATACGGTTTTTGCTGAACTTTTAGAAGAATTTTCTAAAAGCAATCCTTTTTAGCAGGGATTTTAAAAGTCACTCCGAAGACAAAATCAGCGATTAGGCTGGTCTCGATCTTTAATTGCCAGTCCCGGTCCTTGCTTGTGGGAATCGGTGTCTGTTTCATAGCGTTTGCAAAATGGTGCGGCAGGACAAAGGTGATAAAGGGCAGGCTTCCATGATCATCGTTAGGTTAATGCTCAAAGTCAACCCGTTGTGCTTCGCACTTTGTTATGAAAATCTGGGGCTGGCTCATCTTTGGGTTTAGTGATAAACTATTAATTAGTTTTATGAGCGTGGTGAATATTTTCAGGTATGGTGAAACAAAATCGACCTTACAAGGCAGTGATCAATCATCGGGAGTACCAAATCATTGGTCCACGCACACCTGAACAGATGGCGCGGATCACACAGCGGGTCAATGAGCAATTGCAAGCCCTGAAGCAGCAGGATCCTTTTTTGAGTTCAGAGGATGCGGCTGTTTTGTTGGCATTCAATTTGGTTGCCCAGCAAATGGCGCGAGAAGATCTGCAATTAAAACGCCGAAAAAAATAAGTATTTAGATTGTTGAGGAACTTATGCTAAGTTTTGTGATTATTCTTATCTTTGCTTACAACCTCTATATTGGCGCGCGGCGCGGCCTTTATTTACAAGGTGCGTATACGATCGGGTATTTGATCAGTTTGTTGTTCGCCCGTATCTTTTATGTTAGCTTGGCGTCAAAACTAGATCTTCTGATCCCTTATCCATCAGCGACATTGGACAGTCATTTTGCTTTCTTTTCCAGTGAAGTGGGTCTGGGTCTAGATCAAGCTTTTTATCGTGGGGTTGCTTTTATTTTGATTCTCGTGGTAGGTTGGCTACTGACCCATTTACTCATGTTGTTTTTCAGTGACCTGGCTTATTTGGAATTGCCGCTGATCGATCACTGGGCCAGTTTGGCGGGAAGTCTTTTTTTGGCCTTTGTTGTCACATATTTTGGCTTGTTTTGCTTGTGCTATCTACTAGCAGTGATCCCGATCCCTGGGATCCAGAATGCGTTACAGAAATCTTGGCTGGCAACCTTGATCGTGCGGTATACCCCGATCTTAACAAAATGGGTGACCGCTTTATGGGTGGCTTAATAGAGTTGTTGAAGTGAGATCGGGCATTTCAGCTCGGTCTTCTTTTCTTGGACAGCGGTTTTTAGAAAATGGTGATAATCAATGAATTCAAGAGTTTTACGTTTATTGGAGTTTAATAAAATCAAACAACAGATCCAACCATACTTGGTTACTGAAATGGGCCAAGCGACTTTAACCGGTTTAACGCCGAGTGCGGATGCGGACACGGTTCAATTGTGGTTGGATCAAACGAAAGATGGCGCTGATCTTTTACGACTTAAAGGTGGCTTGCCTTTAGCGCAATTAGTCAGTATGGACGCACCTTTGCATCGTTTAGAGATCGGTGCGAATTTGAATGGTGCGGAATTAGCAGCGATCGGGCGTAGTTTACGCGTCGCCAATCAGATCACGAATTTCTTTCGAGATCTAGATGAAACGGTGGCACTGCGCGCTTTACCAGCGTTGGCAGCAAATTTGGTCAGTTTACCGGAACAAAGTCAGCTATTACGGCGTTCGATCGAAAGTGATGGCTCAGTTTTGGATACCGCGTCTAGCCAATTACAAAGTTTGCGGAAAACGATCCATAGTCAAGAGACTGAGATCAGAAGTCGTATGGATGGTTATACTCGGGGTAGTCAAGCCAAATACTTGAGCGAGCCCATCGTTACGATTCGGAATGATCGCTATGTGATCCCTGTTCGTGCGGAATATCGCCATCAATTTGGGGGGATCATTCACGATCAAAGCGCTAGTGGGCAAACGGTTTACGTTGAGCCGCAAAGTATTTTGGAAATGAATAATAAATTACGCCAAGTTCAATTGGCGGAAAAGCAAGAGATCGAGCGGATCTTGGCTGAATTGTCAACTGCGTTAGCACCTTACACTAATGAGTTGCGGAGCAATGAGTACTTACTGGGTCAATTTGATTTTATCAACGGTAAAGCCAAGTATGCGGCTAAGATCCGGGCGACTGAACCATTGGTGGCGACCAATAATGTGGTTCGTTTGTTGCAAGCGCGCCATCCACTTTTGGATCCGCGTCAAGTGATCAGCAATGATATCACGATCGGTGCTGAGTACAAAACTATTGTGGTGACTGGTCCTAATACCGGCGGGAAAACGATCACCTTGAAAACGCTGGGTTTGATCCAATTAATGGCCCAGGCTGGCTTGTTTATTCCCGCTCGTGAGGAAAGCCAGGTCGCCATCTTCCGTGAGATCTATGCAGACATTGGTGATGAGCAATCGATCGAACAAAATCTAAGCACTTTTTCCAGTCATATGGATAATATCATTCACTTCTTGGACACGGTCGGTGATCATGACCTCGTGCTTCTTGACGAATTAGGCGCTGGCACTGATCCACAAGAGGGGGCAAGTCTAGCAATCGCGATCTTGGATTATTTGGGTGGCACTGGGGCAGAAGTTATGGCCTCGACTCATTATCCTGAATTGAAAGTTTATGGCTATGAGCGACCTGAAACGATCAATGCCAGTATGGAGTTTGATGTTAAAACCTTGAAACCAACTTATCGGTTATTGATCGGGATGCCCGGACGATCGAATGCTTTCGATATTTCGCGGCGATTAGGGATGCCCGAGGCGATCGTCGCTGCGGCTAAGGAATTGATGAATGGCGCCAGTCAGGATCTCAATGATATGATCAGTGACTTGGAAGCGCAACGTAAAGAGACGGAATCCCGAGGTCAGGCACTGGCGCAACAATTACAAGATGCCACTGAACTACATGATGAATTAGAATCCGCTTGGCAAGATTTTCAAAAGCAAAAAGAGCAACTACAAGCGACTGCCCAAGAGAAGGCCAACGAGTTAGTCGCTCAGGCCCAAGAAGAAGCGTCAGAGATCATTGACGAGTTGCGGCAGATGCGGTTGAATGGCGCTCAGGGCGTCAAGGAAGATCAATTGATCGCGGCTAAGGGCAAACTCAATCAACTACACCAAGAACGGGATCTAAAGCAAAATAAGGTCTTACAGCGTGTCAAGCGCCAACAGGCGATCAATGTCGGCGATGATGTTCGGGTCCTTTCCTATGGTCAGGTCGGGGTCGTGACGCAGAAGTTGAGTGCGCATCAATTTGAAGTGCAAATGGGGATCATCAAAATGAAGATCGCGGAGCGTGAGTTGGAGAAGATCAAGGCACCAGAGCAACAAGCCCAGCGCCAGATCGTTACAGTTCGCGGCGGTAGTGATCATCATGTTTCAACGCAACTTGATCTTCGCGGTCAACGTTATGAGGAAGCTTTGGCGAACCTCGATCGTTATATCGACGCGGCTTTATTGGCTGGTTATGAGTCCGTGACGATCGTCCACGGCAAAGGGACCGGTGCGATCCGCCAAGGTGTTCAAGACTATTTGAAACAGAATCGTCGCGTTAAACGCTTTGAATATGCGCCGGCCTCTGCTGGGGGAAATGGTGCCACGATCGTCTTTTTCAAATAAAGCAATTAGGTTATTTTTTGTAAGCAAAATCGTTGCGCAATTAGAACGAAGCGCTTATGATTAGACTATGTTAATTGGAGGTAAGAAAAATGGTAAAACCGATCACAGATAAGAATTTTGCGGCTGAAACTGATCATGGCGTTGTTTTGACTGACTTTTGGGCGACTTGGTGTGGCCCTTGCCGGATGCAATCGCCAGTGATCGAAAAGTTAGAAGAAGAGAATAAGACCGTCAAATTCACCAAAATGGATGTGGATGAGAATCCGAATACACCGCAACAATTCGGCATTATGGCGATCCCAACCTTGATCATCAAAAAAGATGGCCAAGTCGTGGAAAAAGTTGTCGGCTATCACAGTAAAGAGCAACTGGAAGAAACATTGGCGAAGTATACCAACTAGATCCACAACAATGCTTTTCAGCAGTGGCTTGCAGTAATGATTTTAAAAACGATATCAGTGCTCAGAACACGAAAACCCCGCCGGTCAGTTCGACCAGCGGGGTTTTTGGATAACGGCGTTATTCTGTAGCGGTTGTTGAAGTTAGGGAGATAAAGTGGGGACGTTCACGCTCGATCGCATCTTTCAGATCCGTTCGTAAATGTAAACTGACCCGTTGTTGACGTTTCCCAACGTCAAAACTTGCTTCTGTTAAGAAACCGATCTGCTGTTCCCAAGACTGTGCGAGAAAACCCGCCTCCAGACTGAAGTCAACGACAGCTGGTAAGGCCAACCGACTTGTTATTGCGTCTCCTTGTAATCGGAGTTCGACAGCGTCCTTTTTTTGGTTGATCAAAGTCAGATCACCCCAGTTGGCGGTTTTGAAGAAAGCGACCAGATCATCCCAATCGGCTAAGGGCAGTTTGCGGGCCAAAGCCTTGCCCAACCAGTAGGATAGATCAGCCGTATCATCGCCTAATAACAAAGGAAGTAGGATATCACGATCTAAGTAGTCCTGAAAATTTTCAGGTTGTTGCTGTAGTCTCTCTTGAATTGATTGCCAGTTCATTTTTCATCCTCCAAGCTGATTCAATTATACCTGATTTATCAGGATAATCGTTAGGAAAAGCTGATTTTAATGAAATATTAGCGTTGGCCTGAGGTCAGCGTTTTACTTGACGGATAAAACCATTTAGAACTTGCTGTCAGGTGGACCTAAACAGGTGTGCTCACATCGGAAGAGGCCGGCCGATCGTCGGCGCCTTTTTGAGTCTGCCACTTGAAAAATCAGTGAAAAAAAGCGACAATATAGGCTAAGTCAAAATTGAAGGGATAGTCAATGAATAATCAACCAATTGGTTTTTTAGACTCTGGTGTCGGTGGTCTGACCGTTGTGAAAGAAGCCCTGCGCCAGCTTCCGCACGAGGATATCGTTTTTATTGGCGATCAAGCGCGGTTGCCTTATGGCCCTCGCCCAGTTGATCAGGTCCAAGCGTTTACTTGGCAATTGACGCGTTTTTTACTTAAGCAAAATATAAAAATGTTGGTCTTCGCGTGTAATACCGCAACTGCTGATGCCCTAGAGGTGATCAAACCACAATTACAGATCCCCGTAGTCGGGGTGATCTTGCCGGGAACTCGCGCGGCGATCAAAGCGACCAAAAATCGCCGGATCGGGGTGATCGCCACTGAAGGGACGATCAATTCAGGTGCCTATCAACAAGCCATCAACGCTCGGGATCCACAACTGGAAGTCATCAGTTTGGCCGTTCCTAAGTTTGTGACCCTAGTTGAAAGTGGCCAATATGCGACGCCGATCGCGCGCAAGATCGTGGCTGAGATGTTGCAGCCCCTTGTAGGTAGTGGCATCGATACTTTGATCATGGGGTGCACCCACTATCCTTTATTACGGCCCTTGATCCAAGAGTTTATGGGGCCAGAAGTGCAATTGATCGATTCTGGCGCTGAGGCGGTCTCTGAAGTTTCTGTGTTATTGGATTATTTTGAAATTGCTGCAGGCAATACTGAACATCGCGGCAAGGCGCGTTTTTACACCACCGCTTCACCAAAAATGTTTGATCAGATCGCCGCGGATTGGCTTGATCTGACTGATCTAAAGGCGCAACAAGTCAATGTTACGGAGGAGGGACCAACATGCAGCATGAACTAGTGATCGCGACCAATAACCCAGGTAAGGCCCGGGAATTCAAAGCTATTTTTACCCCGGCTGGCTGGCAAGTCAAAACATTGGCCGATTTTTCTGGCCTGAGCCAAGTTGCTGAAACCGGGCGAACGTTTGAGGATAATGCCCGCTTGAAGGCCGATCATTTTGCTCAAGAACTGGGACAGGTCGTTTTGGCTGATGATTCAGGTCTGCAAGTCCAATATTTACACGGCCAGCCAGGTATTTTCTCTGCGCGTTATGCAGGTCGTGATCATGATGACGCGGCGAATAATGCCCGGCTATTGGCTGAACTCGGTGGGGTCGACCCCAGTCAGCGCCAAGCAAATTTCCACTCGACGTTAGTCTTGGCTTGGCCTGGTCGTCCGGCAACTGATCTAGTCGTTGCCGGCGATGTTCCAGGAGAGATCCTGGCCGTACCTCGCGGTGAGGATGGCTTTGGCTATGATCCGCTTTTCTTTTTGCCTGAATTGGCGAAAACATTTGCCCAGCTGACCCCAACTGAGAAAAACAAGTTCAGTCATCGCGGCTTGGCGATCCGTAATTTGATGCCATTGTGGCAGACATGGTGGCAAGAACAGGAGCAAAAATAATGACACAGATCTTAGTAGTGAGTGATAGTCACGGTGATGATGCGATCCTTGCGAAACTAGTTGCCCATTATCGGGATCAAGTCGCGCTGATGGTCCATTGTGGCGATTCAGAATTATCTTTTCAAGATCGACTGCGATCGCAATTTTTGATCGTTGGCGGCAATATGGACTTTGATCCAGACTTTCCGGCGACGGCTAGTGCAACGCTGGGCTCAGAGCGGATCTTTGTCGCCCATGGGCATCGTTTAGGCGTTAATTATGACCTATTACAATTTCAGTTGGCAGCGCAAGCACAACAAGCGACAATGGCCTTTTATGGGCACACGCATCAGCTAGGGTGCGTGTTGACCGCAGGGATGTTGATCCTAAATCCTGGTTCGATCAGTCAGCCGCGAGGAAAGTGGACCCGTTTAGGTGGTACTTATGCCTTGGTTACAGCAACGCCCGAACGTTTCACCGTCCAATATTACGATCGCGCCTTTCAGCCGGTCCCTGAGTTGCAATGGACTTTTGACCGTTGATCAAAAAAAGCTGACCTGCAATCTGCAAGTCAGCTTTTTCGTGAATAAGTCACGGGGTTACATGAAAATATGTTTGTAGGTGAAGACGGCACAGATCCCGGCTATAATCGGCGCAACAACGGGGATCCAAGAATAGCGCCAGTCAGATTTTCCTTTATTTTTTAAAGGTAAGAGAGCGTGCAAGATTCGGGGTGACAAGTCCCGCGCAGGGTTCAGTGCCGGGCCAGTGGGACCGCCCAAGGAGGCCACTAAGGTCATGACCAGAAAGCCGAGGGCCAAATGCGCCGTTCCAAGATTATCCTTGAAGAAAGGTGCTTTGGTGATACCTAGAGCCGAAAAAATCAGAATGAAGGTCCCCACGAACTCGTTGAAGAAGCCATTCAGTCGACTGGAGGTCGCATCGATCGTTGAGAAGGTGCCCAGGATGTGTTCCGGATTTGTAGTCATGTCATAATGAGGCTTGTAGATCAAAACAACGATCGCCTGTCCGCAAAATGCGCCCAACATTTGCGCCGTTAAATAGGGGAGAACTTCGGCCCAAGGGAAAAGTCCTGATGTTGCTAAACCTAAGGTAAAGGCAGGGTTGATATGGTTGCCGGAGATCCCGCCAAAGATCAAGGCGGGGATCATCACACCAGCACCATAGCCAAGCGAGATCAGGACCCAACCGCCATGCTCGCCCTTGGTGCCAGCTAAGTCAACGTTTGCGACCGCACCATTACCCAAAATCACCATAATTGCTGTACCAATGAATTCTGCCGCTAAACGCGTCATTAGTGAATATATCATTTTCATCCTCCAAAATTAAAATACAAATAAATATTATACTTGGTAATGGCAGAACAAGCAATCTGTGTCATAATAAAAGTGGGGAAGTCAGAAAGGATTTTTTAGATAATGATTGCAAAGTCGATTGATAAGATGTTATTAAAGAAACAAACCGGGTTTTTGATCCCGGCTGATCGGGTCGCACAAGTGCAGGCGAATAACCCGTTGACCCATGCCTTTCTCGTTTTGACCAAGGTCCGTTATTCTAAGATCCCAGTTTTAGACGCAGAGTCCCATATCATTGGCCTACTGACCATGCCGATGATCACGGACGCCATGATCGGACTAGAGGAATTGAGTTTCGATCCGATCGCGGAGATGACTGTGGCAGATGTGATGCAGACCAAGTTCGATACGATCCAAACTGATGCTGATATGGACCTGACATTGCATCTGTTAGTGGATAATCCTTTCTTGCCAGTCGTTGATAGTGACAACGTTTTTCAAGGTATCCTGACCCGGCGAGAAATGATGAAGGCCTTTAACTATGTGGCTCATAACATTGAACAAGAATACGAAGTCGTGGCTAAAAGTACCACGGAAGCTGAAGTGGAGCAAGACCGCTGATCAAGCGCAGGAGCTTACGAATTTAATTTAAAAAAACGCCATCATTGGCGTTTTTTGTTTCTGGTCAGTATCAACCAAGTTGAATGATGTTTTGCGGTAATTCGACGCCAGCCGCTTTTAGAGCAGGTAGGTAATGGTCTAAAAGTAATCGCTGCATCGGTAATTCGGCGCCTTGTTGAGGCGTGATCAGGACCTGATAGATCAGATTACCGTTTGCCGTCGTGTTGGTCCCCAATAATTGCGGTTCGGCCAGTAGTTCAGGTGTTTGGGGATAAAGTTGGGCATTGACTGCCTTCAAAGTGGTGGCCAGTTTATGAAGATCTGTCGCTCCGGTGATATTAAGATTCAAGATCTGTTGTCGATGACCCCGGGAGAAATTTGAGACGATCGTAATATTACGATTAGGGATGTAGTGTAGGGTACCATCTGCGCTTCGCAATTCAGTAGTCCGTAAGCCAACTGCAACTACTGTGCCACTGACTTCAGCAATCTTAACGAAATCATCGACTTGGAATTGTTGCTCAAATAAGATGAAGAATCCGGTGACAACATCATTAACGAATCCTTGCGCGCCTAAGCCGATCGCCAAGCTGGCAACACCAGCGCTGGCGACCAATGTTCCCACGGGGATCCCGATCATGCTTAAGATGGTGTAGATATAGAAAAGCATCAGAGTATAGCGGAGAATATTCTTTAGTAAAGATTTCAAAGTATAGCTGCGATTTGTCGAGGTCTGCTCTAGTTTGGCATAGCGATCCATCCCCTTACTGATCAGCTTCTGACCAAAGAAATTGATCAAATAAAAGAGCGCTGAGACTAAAATCAGTTGCAATCCTTTTGATAGGATATCAGCGCCGATCTCGCTCCAATCGAATTTAGAAAATAGATTTAGTTTGGACACGGTACGATCGTTTCCTCCTTCATGGTAAACTTACTGACGAGCCTACCAATTATTTTACCAAAAAATAGTGAAGATTGCGTGGGCATCTGCAACAAATCCGCAACAATTAGTAGCCTGCTGGTTGGCAGGATCGTATTCTAACGGCAGGTACTTTTTATTAAAAGCGATTGCATGTTTTCTAATTGCCGATGAATGTTATTGGTGTTATGCTTAACATACATGAATTGATACCTTAGAGGAGGTTAATGATGTCTGGTGGAGAAATTGCTGGGTTGATCGCGGCAGGTGCTTTTTTGATTCTAGTTATTTTCACGGCTGTTTTCTTGAATCGTTTGAGTAAAGTCATGAAGAATGTTGAGAAAACAGTTGATAGTGTCGATCAATCCTTAAAAACTGTGACTAAAGATGTAAACACATTATCAAGTGAGGTCGAGGGATTACTGGTTAAGAGCAATACCTTATTAGGCGATGTTAATCAAAAAGTCGCGACCATGGATCCTGTTTTTCAGGCGATGGGTGATCTAGGTGAATCCGTTTCTGATTTGAATGCGGCATCACGACAATTGGTCGTTAAGATCACCAATGCTGGTGGCACCGTCGCCAAGGTCAGTGTTGGCCGGCGGGTACTAAGCTCACTGTTATCACACAAAAAAGAAGACTAACAACAAAGGAGTCGTTATCATGGCAAAAAAAGGACATTTTCTATTAGGGTTGGTCGTTGGTGGCGTAGCAGCAGCCAGCGCAGCTTTATTGTTCACACCGGAGGCTGCCGCAGATCTGCGGAAAAAGGCTGCAGAAAAATGTGGTCGGGCACGGGACCGGGCTGTTGATTTCTACGAAGTCGCTGGCGATGCCACAGCCAATTGGCGTGAAGACGCCGCGGCGAAAGTTGATCAAGTTTTGCATGAACATGAGGGCTTACAGTCAGCAGTGAGCAGCTCAAACGAAAAGTTTCAGCAATTGGTCAGCAATTTTCAAGACGCGACAGATTCCTTGAAAGCGCAATTGAGCGATGTGTCACAGCAATTGAAAACCAACCTTAATGAGGTCAGCGAGAAGAATTCAGCGGCGGATTTTGATGACATCGTCTTAGATAGTCAATCAGCATTCCAAGAAGCTAAGGATGATCACGAGGTCGCTTCCGATGCTGATGCGCCAGCTGAGCAGGATCCAGACGTGGCCGAAGCAGTTAAATCGGCAACCGCGGCAGTAGATCCTGAGCAGGTAGATGCTGAGCCCGAAGAAAAGCCACAGTCAGCACCAGAGGCTGAAGCGACGCCTGAAGCTGGCGCAAAGGGTTTTGACTTTGACAAAACAGCACCTAAATTGGACGCTAATCCGACTGAAAAATAAGTATATCTAAAAACGAATACAAAAAAGGCTTAAGCAAGTCAAATTGCTTAAGCCTTTTTTATATCAGAGCGAGCGAGATCACTCATTTTTTCAATGGAAAGGGATATGGTTCAATTCTTTTGAGGTATGGGTAAAGGCCTTAGCACCATTTTCAGTGACATGGACGCAATCTTCGATCCGCACACCAGCAAAACCGGGAATATAAATACCAGGCTCGATCGAGAAACACATGCCGGGTTCGAGTACCAAGTCATTGCCCGCCATGATCGAAGGGAATTCGTGGGTCGAAGTGCCGATCCCGTGGCCAAGACGATGGATGAAATATTCGCCATAACCTGCTTTGGTAATAATATCGCGGGCGATCTTATCTAACTCTGCAGCAGTCAGCCCTGGCTTGACTGCTTCTTGGGCCGTCAGTTGTGCTTCTAGACAGACATCGTAGATCTCTCGTTGCTTTTCTGTCAATTGACCAAAAGCAACAGTTCGGCTGGCGTCACTCATATAGCCTTTATGATTCGTGCCCAAATCAAAGAGGATCAGCTCGTTGCCTACGATCGGATCCTTTTCAGGACCACCATGTGGGTTAGCAGCATTCGCGCCTGCTTGGACGATCGTATCAAAACTCATTTCCATGATACCTTGTTTCATTAGACCATATTCGATCTCGGCTACGACCTCTTGCTCAGTGCGTCCTGCTTGGATCGCGTTAAAACCAATAGAAAAGGCCAGATCAGCTTCTTCGCCTGCTTCTTCCATCAGCCGGATCTCATCAGGCGTTTTGAACAATTTCAAATGTTCGACGAAACGTGAAACATTGCCGGGGAAATTTGCCTCAGGGAATTGTTCGCGAACGGCCTCAAAACGCTGGACCGGCAAACTGTCTTTTTCCAAGCCCCAATTCGTTATTTTTTTAGTCCGCTGTTTGATCAGATCAGCGATCATGGCGAAAGGATGTTGATGATCGAGATAGCCATAGGTATCGCCAGTCCAGCCAGCCTTTTTAGCTGAGTTGACTTCGAGTTCTGGCGCGAATAGGAACGGTTCGGCATCCGCAAAAACAAAAAGTCCTAAAATACGTTCGTGAGGATCAGATACGAAATTTGTAAAGTAGGCGACACTATTAGGGTCACTGATGTAAACGATATCTAGTTGCTGTTGTTGGAGCCATTGTTGCAGTAATTCCAGTTTTGTCATGATAGGGCTTCCTTTCAATAAGACTTCGCTTTCAGTATACCATAATTCCTACCAGCTCAAATGAAAAGAATATGAAAGTCAAAAACGTGAAAACGGTTTATTTTCAGAAGAAAATTGTAAAAACGTTTGCATTTATGATTATACAGTGCTAAATTAATAACTAGGAATATGAAAATCACAGGGAGATCTACTAATGGAAAAACAAACAATTACGATTTATGATGTTGCTCGGGAAGCTAGTGTCTCCATGGCAACGGTTTCACGGGTTGTCAATGGCAATCCGAATGTGCGACCGGATACGCGCGAAAAAGTTTTGAAAGTTATTGAGAAATTGGATTACCGTCCTAATGCGGTCGCTCGTGGTTTGGCTAGTCACCGGACAACAACCGTTGGCGTCTTGATCCCTGATCTTACTAATATTTTCTATGCTTCGTTGGCTCGTGGAATCGATGACGTCGCGACGATGTACAAATATAATATTATTTTGGCTAGTGCGGACGCGGCTAAGAATAAAGTCGATAGTGTCTTGGAAAGTATTCTAGCTAAACAAGTCGATGGTCTGATCTTTATGGGGACCCATTTGTCTGATTCTACGCGTAAGGAATTAGAGCGTAGCAAGACACCAGTCGTTTTGGCCGGGACGGTTGATCCTTTGGATAAATTAGGTAGCGTTAATATTGATTATGTGGCTGCGGTCAAAGAAGCGACTCAACGCTTACTGTCAACAGGTAATGAGCATGTTGCGTTCGTGACTGGCGCTTTGAGCGACCCGATCAATGGTCAATATCGCCTGAAAGGCTATCAAGCGGCGTTGAGCGAAGCTAAGGTCGCTTATGATGAAAGCTTGGTCTTTGAAACGGAATATAGTTATCGCGCTGGTGAGGCGATCTGGGATGCGGTCAAACGTTCTGGCGCAACGGCAGCCGTGATCACTGACGATGAATTGGCAGTTGGTTTTCTAAATGGGGCCAATGACGGTCATACTAATATCCCTGAAGACTTTGAGATCATCACCAGCAATAATACGATGTTGACAGAGATCGTACGGCCTAAGTTGACGTCGATCGCGCAACCGCTTTATGATATTGGCGCAGTCGCGATGCGGTTATTGACTAAGATGATGAACAAAGAAGAGATCGAGCAAAAGACAGTACTCTTACCGCACAGTATTATTACTCGTAACTCGACCAAATAAGTTCTTGATCATTATTAATAAAGCCTGACTAGACTCGTTATTCACGGGTTTTGTCAGGCTTTTTTGCTATTTCTGATTCAGATAAAAAAATATCGACTTCGCTGACCATGATCAGGCGGAGCCGATATTTATGGATCAATGAGCCATTCATCAATCATTCTGATCGAGCAGCCGATCATTGAGCTGGCGGTGTTGTTTCCGTGGTACTTGAGCTTGTGGCCGAACTAGAAGAACTGGCGCTTGAAACACTGGAAGCACTGCTACTGGAGCTGCTGGTAGCTGGTGGATCGACTGTTGTTTCTGTGTTTTCTTCCTCGGTGGCTTCTTTTTCTGCTTCTTCCTCTTTTTTCTTTTCTTCTTCCTCTTTCTTTTCCTCTTCGGTGCTATCTCCACCGATCACATTGCCATTAGCATCCAGAGTCAGAACGACGCCATATTTATTCTTGACGCCTTGTAAATAATCAAAGAATAGTTTGTAGTCCGCTGCAGTACCGCCAATACCAAACTCTGTTCCGATACTCTTTGGTGACGAATTATTGAACAAGGCAGTCACGCGATTACCAGCGATCGCGATCGATTTGCCTTGATATGAAACGGTCCCAGGATTTGTTCCTGTATTGGCCAAGACTGAGTGGCCTTGAACGCCAGCAGGTCGGGTCGTGGTCTGGTCAAGCTCCAATAGACTGGAATCTTGTTGATAGATCGCATTAGCAAGCGCGGCCCAATAGGTGGTATTGATGGTACTGGCGTTTGAACTCAGGTTATGGACATTGCCATAGAAATTGTCATAACCCAGCCAAGTCGCCATCGTGATCCCCGGTGTGGAACCAACGAACCAATTATCGCGATAATCGTTGGTCGTCCCTGTTTTACCATAAACATTGTTGGTATTGAATTCCAATTGCCAAGATAGATTGGCCGCGGTACCACTCGAGACGACCTTCTTCAACATTTCTTGCATGATGTAAGAAGTCGAGTCGCTGAATACCTTAGTTTTTTGGGTTTTATGCTGATAGATCACACTACCATTGGGGGCTGTGATCTTAGAAATCACATAAGGCTTGATATAGTTACCTTGGTTGGCGAAAGTAGCAAAGGCGGCAGTATTCTGTTCGACCGTGAACCCTTGGTCAGTCCCTCCTAAAGCTAGTCCCAACTGTGAGTATTCTTCATTCGTCAGCTCGATCCCCATTTTTTTCATATAGGTGCTGACATCGACTCGGGTATTGTTTCGCAAATAATAGTAGAGATTGACTGCCGGTAAGTTATAAGACCATTCCAGCGCTTCAGTTGCTGGGACGAAACGGTTTTGAACCGTTGAACCGTAGTCAGTTGGTTTATAGTCACCAAAAGCTCGCGGGAAATCAGCTAAAGCGGTCTGACTATTGATGACCTGATTTTCGACTGCAGGCCCATAGATCATCAGCGGCTTGATCGAGGACCCCGGTGAACGCTTGGTCGAAAAAGCGTGGTTGATCTGATTATCATTGAAATCACGGCCACCGACAAAGGCCAGAACGGCACCAGTATTATTATCTAAAACGATACTTCCCGGTTGAACGTTTTCAGTGATCGTGACTTGCTTTTTCAAATTATCATCGTAAGCAGTCTCAGTATAACTTTGACCAAAATTGCCACTGGCCGATTGGGTCACATTTTCAAGACGATCATAAAGGTCTTTATTGACGGTGCTATAAACCCGGTAACCCTTTTGCTTCAATAATTCGTCAGCGGATTCCCAGTAACGGTTGTACAGCTGGGCGTCTTTTTCCACATCCGCGACTTTACGACCATTTTGAACGATCAATTGCTGGATCAAGATCTCGCGAGCCTCTTCCATCAATAAGTTATACATATAACCATATTTAGTCGTTGAGGTGATCGCCGTAGTAGGCTGCTGGAATTCAGCGCGGAGATCGACTTTTTCAGCTTCTTGATATTGCTTCTTCGTGATATCACCATGACGGTACATCCGGAAAAGGACGATATCCTTACGTTTCATGCTGTAAGTCAGATCCTTTTTGACCGTTCCATCCTGTTGATAGGGCGTATAGATCGACGGACTTTGCGGTAACCCGGCGATAAAAGCGGACTGAGCCAAGGTCAAATCTTTAGCAGACTTACCAAACAGGCCCTGAGCTGCCGTTTCAACACCAGCGATATTTTGACCTGCGTTATTTCGACCAAAAGTGGCAACGTTTAGGTACGATTCTAAGATCTGATCTTTGGAAAAATATTTATCGATCCGCAGCGCCAACATGATCTCGACTGCTTTGCGTCGCCAAGTCGTTTCCGAGGAAAGAAGTTGCATTTTGACCAATTGCTGCGTCAATGTCGAACCACCAGTTTGGGTGCCTAGTCCGGTAACATCGGCCAGAACGGCTCGAACCAATGACTTGGGAACGACGCCGGCATGGTTATAATAGTCCTCATCCTCAGTTGCGACGATGGCCTTTTTTAGATAAGGTGAGATCTGGGCGGAAGTCGTTTTAGTCCGTAGCAGATCACTTTTGACACTGGCCAGTTTGACATTTTTTGCGAAATAAAGTTCTGAGGATTGGTTTACGTTCTCGATTTGCCGTTTCATGCTACTGTATGAGGGAACTTTCTCGTGGCTCATCAAGCCGCCAAAATAACCCAACCCAAGGCCCAAGACTAGGGCACCGGCAATCAAAACAAAGGAAACAAAATAAAGAAATAGTTTCCTGATCGTTTGGAGACCGACATTGAGGCCGAAACGCCAGTCAGGGTCGAAGTTCTCTCGTGTGAATTTGCGTCGACAAAAGGCGCTCAGCGTCTGCCATTTCGTTTTAAGAAATGCACCCAGCCGCCGACCGCTTCGTTGTAATTTTTGAATAAGATCCTGCCACCAATTTTGAGGCTCGTTCAAGTGTAGCGCCACCTTTATTAGATACTCTTCAAAATTATATAACATTTCCAGCCCTAAAAGGGGGAAATGGGTGAAACTGTCATTAGATTGTTAAGTTGGTCGATGTTTTTGCTGCATTGCCTGATTACAGATGTAGTTGGGTTTAGGTGGTGACGCAACCGCCTCAGGGCGTTTGTTGTGGCTGGAACGCAGTGGGCATCGTTTGAAGCCAATCCGCAAATACGGCGGCTTGTCTTCAAAGCGAGCCTTTGTCTAAGTAGCTACTGGCGCACCTACAAAGACAAATCTCACTGCTGAAACGTGTTCGCCGACCAAGCTTCTTCCGCTTAGCTACGCTCTTATTCTGGAAGCAAGGAACGCTTCCAAAATAAGAGCTAGGCTAATGCTCAGAAGCTGCCCAGGTCGGCTCACACTCTGAATAGAGCCACACGCCCTGAGGCGGTTGCTGGGCAAGTTTGAGCCAATCTGCAATTGTGCCGTAGTAGGTTACGAAGTTCTGGCTTGGGACGGCAATTGTTTTTTCAGATGAAATCAGCTAGACTTAAAGAAGTTAGGAAGTGAGATCAATGACAAAATTAACCGCCGCTAATTATTGGCGGATGTTTCAAGCAGAGAATCCGCAACTGTCGGCCGATTATCAGGCCTATCAGACTTGGTCTTTCGGCAATAGCGCGGCGATGGCTGATGAGTTACTGGCGCTGGTCTTAAGTGGCGAAAAGCGCGCGACGGCCTCACTTTATCAACTTTATCGTTGGACCAATGAACCTTTACCACAAGTTGGTGACCATAGTATTATTCAAGACGGTGCGCAGACACCGAGCTGTATCATCGAAACTACGGCAGTCACGGTGGTCCCGTTTGCGCAGGTCACACCGGAGCATGCTCGTTTGGAAGGGGAAGGCGATTTAAGCCTTGAATATTGGCGCGAAGTTCATTGGCAATATTTTAGTCATGAGGCCGCTGCGGCCCATCATCATTTTGGCGAAGATGATTTAGTAGTTTGTGAAGAGTTCAAAGTGGTCTACCGATAATTCGGTCTGGACCACTTTTTTATTTTAGTTCATTAATTGTACAATTATGGCATAGACCAATTTTAAAAGTCAATGTTCATATGAATCTGGTTCGGTTCACAATTGAAATAAAAATCACAATATTCCTAATTTGGGGTTCATCTCAGGCCGTTATTATGTTATGCTTCGGTTAAATGGTTGTTTGTTATTTAACTAGGAGGGCAAAATGAAGACGTTTCGAAAGATCGGCGTCGGATCACGGGCGCTATTAGGGATATTGTTAGTAAGTTTGGCATTGCTGGCACAAGCAACAGTTACTGCGCGGGCAAGTACAGTAACCTCACCGATCACGATCGATGGTCGGGTCGATGATTGGGGAGCGCATTCCCAGGGTGAACTAAGTTATACGAATGGCCATAGTAATGTTCGTCATATTGGCTTATTTAGTGATGGTACCTATATTTATTTTTATGTGAACATGAATCCTGATTTTCAAGGAACGGTGTCACATTTGCCCAGTGATGGCTATCATTTGGAGGTCGAGGGTCGGCGGTATTCGATCTCACTGAAGGATCCGGAATTCCGATCACCGTTTACCTCTAAGGTCGGGGAACAACATGATCTGCGCGTTCAGAGTGAAGGTGGCGTTCATTATGCAAATTCTCAGGCGACAGTGCTTCGGTTAGGCGATGGTCAAGGTCATTCGTCGGAACAAGTCGAGGTCAAGATCAAGGTAACTGACCTTAACGCCGGTCTGAAATTAAATCCCAGTGCCCCGATCAGCTTTGAAAACAATACTGCGATCGGTGAGGAAAAAGTGACGTACCAAGGAACTAGTTCAGGCCCAGTCCTATTGGCGGGGATCGGCTTCGTTATTGCATTACTTGGCATTTATCAGGTCCGTCCAAACCACCATCAAAAGAGGTTGTCATAATGAGTGGCTGGTTGTTATTTGGCGTACTGGCTTGGCTTTACGGGCTATCTCTACTTAAACGCGCGCATTTGCCCGCGTTTTATTTTATTTGGGGTAGCGTTGGTTTATTTTTTATTTTGATCGCATTGGCTGATCCTTACTGGATCTGGTTCCAAAAACAATTGGTGGTCCGCGGGGCAGGCGGTCTAGGTCAGACTTTAAAAATGGCTCAAGTATTGCCACGATTGATGCTGATCGAAGTCGTTCATGGTCCGACGATCAATTTTTTGAGTATTGATTATGAGTGTTCCGGTATTATTGAAATGACCGCCTTTTGGGGGCTGGTTGCCTTTTATCCAAGTTTCTCCAGTCAAGAGAAAGTTTTTTATGGTCTTGGCGGGGCGCTGTGGATCTATTGCGCAAACGTCATCCGCTTATTATTGGTCGTGACCTTGGTCTTTTTCGGCGGTGATGCTTGGTTTTTCGCAGCCCATGCTATTATCGGCCGATTAGTCTTTTATTTGCTGGTGATCGTTCTTTACTATCACGTCTTCACCTATTCGCAGGTGTCTCAAGGAGCCTACCAAGCTGCACAACGTTTTCTAGCGGGAGGTAGATCATGACATATTTTATGGGTCTGACTTTGACGCAAATGGGATTTTGGTTGACTTGGGCCTTGATCCCACTGATTTTTGAGATCATTCCGGCGTTATATAGCGCCTTACGTTTGATCGTTAAAACTTTAGCGCAACGCTGGCAACGTCAACCTTTACCCGAACCAGAAAAATTGCCGATGATCTCGGTGATCATTCCGGTACACAATTCAGCAACGACGCTGTTTGCTTGTTTACAATCGATCGCTGAGTCTACTTATCCGCGTGAGTTGATCCAAGTTATCTTGGCGAATAATCAGAGTACCGACAATAGTTTTTCGATCTATGCCCAAGCACAACAGAAATTTGATCTGCGGTTACAGTTGATCGAGACTGAGCAGGGCAAGGCTAAGGCACTGAATGCGGCGATCTATCAGTGTATCGGCAACTATATTATCAATATCGACAGTGATGGCACCTTGGAGCCCCACGCATTGATGAACATGATCCAGCGTTTTGAAAACGATCTGGATCTAGCGGCGCAAACAGGAACAGTTTTGCCTAACCGGCAATTGATCAAAAATAGTGATCGGCTCTGGCGGCGGATTTTCCAAAAGACGGAATATTTTGAATACGCGCAGGCCTTCCTCTCCGGGCGGACGATCGAGTCCCGGCATAATCAACTTTTTACAATGTCCGGCGCCTTCTCGGCCTTTCGCAAAGAGACCTTGATGCAGACCTTTTTATACAATACTGAAACTGTCGGTGAAGACACTGATATGACCTTTCAGATTCGGGATGTGTTGCAAAAGAAAGTTCAATTATGCGCTGATGCTATTTTTTATGTTGAGCCAAGCGCCGATTGGAGTTCCTTATATTTGCAGCGCCAACGTTGGCAACGAGGTGAGTCAGAAGTCACTGAAGCCTATGGTGAGCAAAAGTCAGCAGTCCACCACTTTTTCAAGAATTTTTTGATTCGGCGCATGATGGTGGATCATACCACGCTTTTCCCACGGATGATCTGGTTGTTCGCAGGAATAGTTTTACTATATTTCGGTTATTCTTTAAAGATCTTGTTGCTTTCCTTTCTTTTGATCTATTGTTTGTACGTGCTGATCTCGCTGTTTAACTTTATTAGTGTGGCCTTATTGTTACGGGATTTTCCAGAAGAACGGCGATTTTACTGGTCGACTTGGTGGACGATTTTTTTATTGCCGCTCTACAATTTTGTCTTGGCTTGGATCCGTTATGTGGGGATCATCAATGGTATGGCGATCCCCGCGCGTTGGAATACTAAAAAATTTGGTGATGAGGGTCGGGCGATCGGGCAAGTGATCCACGATGACTTTAAACGACTATTGATGAAGGAGCAACAAGAAGATGATGATACAACACACTTATAAAATAAAATCTTATCTAAATGCTAGTCACGCCGTTAGATGGGCTCAAGGTCAAGGACAAGTGCATAACCATACTTGGGAGATCGTGACTGAATTCAGCGTGGTTGACAATGAGCTGGTCCCCTTCAATGTTTTGGAACGAGCCTCACAGGTTATTTTTGATCAATATTCTGGAAAATTTCTAAATGAGTTGGCGGCTTTTTCTGAGACGAATCCAACACTGGAGAATTTTTCGGCGTTGCTTTGGCAACAACTGGATCAAACCCTGACTGAAAAGCAAGCGTTGCTTATTCCACTTGAAGTCGGTGAATCGCCGACACGTTTTTGTTGTTTAACACGTAGCTGAGCGGATGGCGCAGTCAATTTGAAAAGGTCATCGATCATAAACAATGGTTCAATTGAAGGAGTGAAGATCATCAAACGATTTGCGAATTGGTCTTGGCGTGCGATCAGTCGGATTTTTTATCTCTTTTTGGGGCTGACGTTTTATTTCGCGTTGACATCACCTAATCTGATACTGGGCGATAATAAGGTACTCGGGACCGGAACAACAATGATCACAACGGTGGGTCTATTGATTCTGGGAAGCGTAGCACTGGCTTTATGGGCGTTTGCCGCCTTGCGACATTTTTTGAAAAAAATATTTATTGAAAAGCGGCAGATCACTGCTTGGGTCTGTTTGGGCTTCGTGGTGCTTTTGCAGATCTGGTTTGTAACGATTTTTCATCCCGCGGTCGGCTTTGATGTGGGCGCGATCCATCAAGGCCTGATTGATCCTGATCAGGCGGAGCTTCGGGCCTATTTCAGCATTTATCCTAATAATCTTTGGTTGCTTTTAGTTCAAAATTTCTTGGCGGAGCGATCGGGGACAACGGCCTGGTTATTTTTTGATTACGTCACTTTATTTTTAGTTGATCTAAGCATGGTCTTCAATCTTTTCACGGTCAAGGTATTGGCGCCGCGGCAAGTTCCCACAGCAGTCTATTGCCACGCGCTTTGGCTGGGCTGTTTCCCTTGGATCGTGGTACCTTATTCAGATACTTGGGTACTTCCTTTGGTCTCGGGCTATTTGTTGACCTACGTTATCTGGCGGCACAGCCAATTGCCCAATTTGGTGAAGATCATCGCGGCCGGATGCAGTGGCATATTGGTCGTCAACGCTTATTTTCTTAAACCTTCGGCGCTGATCCCTGTTGTCGCGATCTTGATCGGAGAACTTGTTCAGCTAGCCCGGCGTTTCTCAACAAAATCAGACCAATCATTGCTTGGCCAGAAATTTTGGTCCCATTGTTTGATCATACTGGCATTGTGGAGTGGATTTGCAGGCAGCTATTTCACGATCCAGCGAACGTTGCAGCAACAAACGTATCTAACTTTACAACCGGGACGTGAAATGACAGCTTGGAATTATTTCAGTATGGGTCTAAGTGGCGTTGGTGGCTACAATGGTCAGGACGTGCTTGCTTTAAATCGCTTGCCCAGCAAAAAAGCGCGCACGGCCTATTCACAGAAATTGATTCGCCAACGATTGAAAAAGCATGGCTTTATTGGCTATCTACGTTTCTTATTCAATAAACAGCGCGCTAACACAGCAGATGGGACCTTTGCTTGGGTCAAGGAGGGCCATTTCTTTGCTGAGGAAGGTGTTCCTGAGCAAAAAGGGGCCATTGGTCAATTGCGAAATCTATTTTATTTGAATGGGCGCTATCTAGGCGATTTTCGTTTTTGGGCGCAACTGATCTGGATCAGCGGATTGACCGTGATCTTTTTGGGATGGCGCCGGCGCGATTTGATCACCCAAATTTTGCGCTTGACTTTCATTGGCGGCTGTTTGTTCCTGCTGATTTTTGAAGGTGGTCGTAGCCGTTATTTGATTCAATTTTTGCCGATCTTCTTGTTATTGATCCCTTTACTGGGACCAACCGCTTTGGCACAGTGGCAGCGGCTATTTTCGTGGCAGAAAATAGATTTTTCTGAACCGACTCCTCTGGTGATCTCACCCAAAAAGGAGTCCACCCAGCCGGCCGGCACAATGATGGAAAAGTGATCGCGATGAGTGGTTTTAGGCCAAACGCAAAGGAGCCGACCATAATACGCGTCATCTGAGCAAAAATAAATAGCGTCGCTTACGCTGAGCATTCAGAGTAGGCGGCGCTATTTTTAGGATCGGATTATAACCAGTAGTTTAAGGCCGAACTAATTCATAGATCGCTTCGGCATAGATCGCGGTCGCTTTAATGATATCTGCGATCGGCATAAATTCATTGGCTTGATGCATAACATTAGGTTGACCGGGGAATTGGGCACCGAAGGCGACGCCACGTTCAAGGATCCGACCATAAGTGCCACCACCGATCACCTGCTCATGACCGGGAAGTCCAGTTTGTCGTTCATAAACAGCCAGCAATGTTTTGACTAGAGGATCATCGCCAGAGACATAGTGCGGTTCTTGCGCGTGTCCGTCGATTTGGCAAGTGACATTGGCCGCAGCGATCGTTGTCGCGATCTGTTGACGGATCCGTTCAGCATCAGTGCCTTGCGGATAACGGACATTGATCAGTACCGAATTGTGTTGGCCTGCGGTATAGGTGAAGATATCCGGACTGGCCGTCAATTCACCCATCAATTCGTCGTGGTGGGCGATCCCTAACTTTTTGCCGCGAGAATCTAAGTGTAGCCAGTTACTGATCGTATTGACATATTGCTGTCCAGCCTCATCTAAAGTTTGTTGGCTTAGAAAAAGTGCCAAGTAAGTCCCGGCGTTAACGCCATCGCGTGGTTCTTGGGCGTGAGCGCCTTTGCCGGTCAAGGTGAGGATGACTTGCTCATCTTGAATCTCGGCGTCAGCTACTAGATCATTTTCAGCAGCAAAGTTAGTCAAGGCAGTGCCCAGTTGATCAAGGTCATGGCCCTTCACGATCGCAGTTGCTGTTTGGGGCACCATATTGGCGCGAATGCCACTTGAGAATCGGCATAATGACGTTGCACCAGTGGTCGTCAATCCTGGCGCAAAGGTCAATTTGAATGAGGCAATCCCCTTTTCACCATTAATGATCGGGAACTCAGCGTCTGGAGAAAACCCGAAGTCAGGGGTCGGTTCAACTTCGAGATAACGATCGATCCCGACCCATTCACTTTCTTCATCAGTCCCAAAAATATAATGGATCTGTTTAGCGACCGGGAGACCCAGCTCCTTGATGATTTTTAGGGCGTAATACGCGGCCATCGCTGGTCCTTTATCATCGGAACTACCACGAGCGATCAGATTTCCGTCCTTGATCACAGGTTGGTAAGGATTTGTTTGCCAACCAGGACCAGCCGGGACGACATCCATATGGCCCAAGAGGCCGAAAATCTCTTGACCAGCGCCATATTGGACCCGACCGGCCACATTTTCCACATTTTTTGTTACAAAGCCATCGCGTTCAGCAATCGCTAACATTTGAGCCAGCGCCTTTGCCGGACCGGGCCCTAGCGGTTGATCCGCCGTTGCGTGCTCGATATCACGTTCACTGGGGATCTCCAAAATACTGATTAGATCTTTTAAAAGATCGTCCTGCCGTGCTGTTGCTTCCTTTAACCAATCAACCATGTAAATCTGCCTCTTTTCTAAAAATTATTCATTGATGTGTTCAATGACTTGCTTGAAGATCGTCATCACGTGGGCGTCTGCTAATGAATAATAGATTTCTTTCCCACTTTTGCGGAATTTGACCAATTTGGCCTGTTTTAGCAGACGCAATTGGTGCGAGACGCTTGATTGCGACAACGCTAAAACCGCCACGATATCATAAACGCGTAGCTCCGATTCAAATAGGGCATACAAAATCTTGGCCCGCGTGGGATCACCTAGGATTTTGAACAATTCGCTGATTTGCGTCATTGTTTCTGTTGGCGGTAAAGTTGCCGTGACCTCATGGACCAAAGCTTGATGGTCGATCGCGGCTGTTTCATTTTCTGATTCCCGATCGGTTACATTCATTGACAGACTCCTTAAGTGTTGACACCATCTCTTGATTATAACGAATCAGACCCCGATTCGGCTACTGATTTCGCCGAAAAACTTGTTTCCGTTGCTCTGCTGGTTTTGATCAGCGCTACGAAGATGGGTCAGGTTTGATTTGCTGGGGCTAAAGCCACGCTCAAATTATCGGTAGCCAGAGGAGGTAGGTCACCGCTGATTTCTGTGGCTGGGCGTCGCCGCGCTAGTGGCCAGGTCAACGTCGGGTGCGCCAGTTTGCTTTGTGGCGGTAATTTTTGATAATCCCGCCAGGCCTGACTATGTTCAACAAAAGAAACGGTCCCGGGTTGCGCCCGGATCCAGCCTTGTTGAACTTGAAACCAAAGGGTCGCACCATTCAATTGGACGGCTGTGATCTGATAGTTGGTGGCAGTCGCTAAATGATTCCCATTGGCTTTAGGCGCGAAGGGGCGATCGTAAAGCTGACGTTGTTCGCGATCCATTCCTGTGGCCAGTCGGAAATATTGGTCAAGGTAGGGTCGCGTCAAAGGCACATCTGCTAACGAATTGAAACCTGCCGCTGCGATAAAACGATTATCACCGATTTGATAGTAGGGCACGCCATGACTGACGACAAAGCTCTGCGCATGATATTCCAGCAAGGGCTGTGCTGCGGTTTTGATCAGTGTAAGGTTGTAGGGGTTCTCATAACTAGGTTGACTTTCATTGGTGATCAAGGCGCCGTCCAAGTCGATCGTTTTGATTTTAGCGTCCATTTTTTGATTGCGGTATTGGTTGCCTGTCCGGGGATAATTGGTCACCACACCATCGATCGGCAAATTGACCAACCAATTCCATTGGGCCGCGTTCTCCGTCATTTGCGCCCAAACGAAGACTTTCTGATCGAGGCGATGCAATTGTTGGATCAGTTTAGCATTGACTAACGTTGAAGAAATATTGATGCCAGTGGCGGTTTGTAAAACTTCAAAATTGATTTTTTTAAGCGTTCCCGCGATAAAGATCCGCGGTGCTTCGGGTAAAAGTGTTTTTAAATTCTGTAAACTCAGCAATGAGAAAGAATGAAACATGACTCGTTTCTCCATGTGATAGCGATGGACACTGGCGGCGATCAGGGCTTCCATATTTTTGGGATTCCCTTTTTTGGTCTTTTTGGTTTCAATCAAAAATTTGGTTTCGGGACGGTTTTGGTAGTAGGCGAAGATCTCATCCAAAGAATGCATCGGTTCGCCATTAGCCTGATGAAAAGTTTTGATCGTGGCCCAAGGTGTTTGCGAGACGATCGCGTTTTGGCCAGTGATCCTTGCCAGATTTCGGTCGTGAGAGACGACTAAGACATTATCTTGCGCCACATGCAGGTCTAGTTCGACATAGTCAGCGCCGTTTTTGAAAGCAAGGTCGAAACTGGCTAGCGTTTCTTCAGGCGCGTTGATGGGATCGCCCCGGTGACCTACGACAACGAATGCGCTGAGCACGGACCAAAGAAATAAGAGTAAACTTGAAAAAATGATTTTTCGAAAAATAATAAACACCTAACTTTATTTAGAATGATCTGTTTGATAGCACGGTTACCAACTGGGGATTTATCGCGAGATGATACCCGTTCGTTGCAAAACATGATACACTTAAACTATTGC
Organism: Lapidilactobacillus luobeiensis; assembly: GCF_024345205.1. Classification (GTDB taxonomy): domain Bacteria; phylum Bacillota; class Bacilli; order Lactobacillales; family Lactobacillaceae; genus Lapidilactobacillus; species Lapidilactobacillus luobeiensis. The sequence continues at coordinate 55,126 of NZ_BROC01000015.1, forward strand.
TGGAGGGACTTAAATGGCTGAGAAATATCAAACGCTGGATCTGATCGAACAGATCACCCGGAATGATGGTAGTAAATATTACGAGATCTCGAACATGTTTATGAACGGTCGCGCCGAATTGGCGGCCACTCGGGGATTGATCAAAGAGGTGCGCATTTTGCAGTTGAACATCCCACATTCCACTGCGGTCGATGTTTATGAACACTATATCAATGACACTTTTCAAATGCCTGCCGAAGATTTTACAGTTTGGGATGAATGGACCAAGCCTAGCGGTAAGATCCAAGAGACAGTCGCAGAGATTTTGCGAGCCAATCATATCGGCTGATCGTAGCCGTTAAATCAGTAAAGATAACATCTGCTAGTATTATACCTGTTTGTGGGCGTTGGACCAAATGGTGGACCACTCAAGGGCAGATCACAGTTGGATCAAGTCATGGCTACCGATCGTGCGGCGATGATAACAAAGGAGCGTTATTTGTGAGTACAGATGAACTTGACTTGGCATCGTTGACAAGTCAACCTCAGATTTTTAATATGAAGCATGATCAAGACCCTGATTATCAGGGGACGGTGGTGAAAGTTCTTGATCCAGATCATTTGGAGATCGGGACCCGCGCCTATCGATTGGTGACGAATTATCATCATGGCTTTGAACCGGAACGTTTAGGCGAACGTTTTGAGCCGATCCTTAGTAAATACGATTATATCGTTGGGGATTGGGGCTTTGATCAATTGCGATTAAGAGGATTCTATGTTGATGAAAATCGCAACGCTAATCGTGACCAAGTTATTTCAAGTTTAGAAGATTATTTGATCGAGTTTTGTAATTTTGGCTGTGCTTTTTTTGTGCTTGAAAAAAGTGGACCTAATTCTGCGACCAGTAATCGAACGCCAAGTCGACGGCCGCGAAATCGTAGCGGTCAAGAATCGAATCGTGGCAATGGTCGCCGCGGCAATAATAACGCCGCCAGTACCAGCGCAAACGAGCGAAATCGTCACGGTGAACGCCGCCGGGGCAATCATGATCAGAAACCGCGAACGGAGCCAACCACAACAACTGGCGAGCGGGCTCAGCGAACTAATTCGCGTGCGAATCGTCCGAACAAAGGGAAGCAGACCAAAAACAGTGTGGTAGCTAAGCCGGAAAAGGCGGAGCGTTCACAACGTAATCCTGGCCGGATCCGGCGTCAGGCTGATACTACCGCGAAATCAAGCCCGGCCGCGACACCATCAGTGCCAGTGCGTGCGACCGCGGCACAAACGACAGAACCAAATGGTAAGAAACGTTTTCACATTCGCGCGCTCGACCAAAAATGATCGCGGTGGTGAAAAAATTTATCAAATAAACAACGACGAATTTGCTTTGGAAACAATGGTTACTGACCATTTTTGAGCAAAACCAGTCGGGCAGAAATGCGCTCATGACGGTCAGCTGATCGTCAATATGTTTTGATTTTTAAACTAAAAAAATGGAGTTCTTACTTTTGAAACGATATGCAGCTTATATGATCGACCTTGATGGTACTATTTATCGTGGTTCCGAAAAAATCCCGGCCGCGCGCCGTTTTATTGAAAGATTGCAAAAGGCCCAGATTCCTTTTCTATTTTTAACGAACAATACCACGAAGACACCTGCGGCAGTTGTTCGTAATCTAGCCGATAATCATCAGATCTATGTTGAACCGCACCAGATCTATACCCCTTCGTTGGCGACTGCTAGTTATCTAAAAGCAAAGAACCATGGTGATCTCCGCGGTAAATCAGTTTACGTCATCGGGGAACTTGGTCTGGTTTCGGCTTTATTGGATGCAGGTCTAAGTTTGAACGAGACTGATCCCGATTACGTTGTTGTTGGTTTGGATTATGATGTGACCTATCATAAGTTCGAGCTGGCAACTTTGGCGATCCGCCAAGGTTCAATTTTTATTGGTACGAACGCGGATACGAATCTGCCCAATGAACGGGGGCTGGTCCCTGGGGCTGGTTCGGTGATCGCAATGGTCGAGCGCGCAACGCAACAACGCGCCACTTATATCGGCAAGCCAGAGCCAATCATTGTTCAGGCTGCTTTAAGTGTGCTGGGACGGCAAGCCGACGAGGTTTTATTAGTGGGCGATAATTATGAAACTGATATTCGCGCGGGGATCAATGCAAAAGTTGATCAGTTGTTGGTGTACACCGGTGTTAGTAAACCCGAGGTCATTGCAACCAAAGCACAACAGCCGACTTATCAGATCAACTCCTTGGATGAGTGGCCATTATGATCTGGGTAACGTTAAAAAGAGTCCTAGCTTGGCTCGGACTGGGACTCTGGACGATCAGTCTAACTGTCTGTTTAACACTATTGGGCAGTTTTCCTTTATATCTGGCCAATATCCACTGGTTAAAACTGACTGAATTTGGATTTACCACTGGACAATTGATGACGGATTATCGTCAATTGATGGCCTACCTGAATTTTCCTTGGGTCAACCGCCTGCAAATGGCGGACTTTGCCAGCTCAGTTGCAGGGACTCAACATTTCGCGGATGTTAAGCAATTGTTCTTATTGGCATGGCTATTATTATTGATCAGCACGCCGATCGCATTACGGTTTCTATTTGTTTTGCGGCGGCGACGCTCAGGTTATCTTTTACGAGAGCCTGCGTGGCTAGGTGCGATCGTGCCTCTAGTGCTCTTAGGCCTGGCAGCACTTGATTTCGATCGGTTTTTCGTGATGTTTCATCATTTGTTCTTCCGCAATAGCAATTGGCTGTTTGACCCACAAACCGACCCCGTGATCATGGTGTTGCCAGAGACGTTCTTTGCACAGTGTTTTGCCCTGGCATTTATTATTTTTGAAATATTGATGCTCTGTGGCATCGTGGTGGCCAGGCGTTCACGGAAAAAGCTTTTAGCAGCGGTCTGATCAGGATCAAATCATGACAACAATAAAAAAAGTTCCTCCATGACGACCTGCGCGAAGCGACAGGTCGTTATTTCATGAAAGAACTGGATTGAAACGTGCTCACCATCCTAGTTTTTTGTGCTTAATACGCAACGGTTCCTGTGGCAAACTACGCCACTAAAACTGTTGTTAGGCAAATGCTTAGAAGCTGACCAGGTCGGTTCACACTTTGATTTGAAACCTGCTGCGCGAGGATTGGCTGTTGTGCTTAGCCTAGTCATGGTTCCGAAAGCAAAGACCGGCTTTCAAAACCATGACTAGGCTAATGCTCGCAGCCACCCATCCTCGCTCCGCACTATGATTTTGAAACGTGCTGCGCACAACTGACTTCTGCGCTTAACTACGCAAAGATTCCGGAAGCAAGGGACGCTTCCATAATCTTTGCTAGGTTAATGCTCAAAGTCAAATCGTTGTGCTCCGCACTCTGATTTAAACGTGTTCGCCGACCTAGCTCCTTGCGCTTAGCTACGCAACTATTCCGGAGGCAAACCCCGGCCTCCAAAATAGTTACTAGGCTATGCTCAGGAGCTGACCAGATCGGCTCGCACTATGATTAAATGAGGTCGGACTGCGGGCGAAGGTTATTCTGTTTTGAAGATATCAACATCATCTTCCAACTCAGGGTGCGCGTGGGCAAGTCGACTGGCTGCAGCCGCAGCTGTCGCGCCGACGAGATCATCAAGAAAAGTATGGATGATCCCTGGTTCGTGGGCATTCAATTTCGCCAATATACCAGGCTTTACCTTGTCGATGTAACCGTAGTTGGTGAAACCGATCGAACCATAAACGTTAACGATACTCAAGGCCATGATCTCATCGACACCGTACAGACCTTCGTCATTGCTGAGGATCGTTTGCAAGGGTTCCTCTAAACCGTGGTTTTCCGCGAGAACATCGAGCTGGATCCCAGTGATCATCGCGTTTTGAACTTCCCGCTTTTTTAAAACTAATTCAACGCTTTTGACCGCTTCAGCATGCGTCAAGTCGCGAATATAATCCCGTTGAAGAAAAATAACTAAATCAGCGATGTCATCGACAGTGACGCCGCGTGAATGTAATAAGTCTAAAACATGGCGATAAAGGATCGTGTGTTCAGTTTCCATTAGGCTGACCTTCTTTTTGATTTTAGCAAATGATCAATGTTCAAATAGACTAGTGCTATGGACAGGTTGTATCTTGTCAGGATAGATCGTTTGTAGCGCGGTGGTGACCGCGATCGGCGCCTCAGCGTAGCCGACAGCGAGCAAATCTAATTTACCTGGATAGGTGATCGCGTCCCCGATCGCGTAGATCTTGGGACGATTGGTCGCCATTTTTGTATCGACCTTGATCTTCGGCCCTGACAAGGTCAGGCCCCATTTTCGCAAGACCCGACTGTCGGCGGTAAATCCGTAATTGACTAAGAGCTTATCGGTGGTCAGAATCTCATGCTCGTTGGTTTTGACTCTCTTAAGATCTAGTTGGATCTTGCCGACTGCCTGATCTGCCTGGGTGATCAAAAAAGGTGTTTTGATCTGGATCGTGGACTGTTCAAGTTTACTTACGCTTGACTCTAAACCACGAAATTGATCGCGGCGATGAACGATCGTGACCTGATGGGCGATCGGCTCCAGTGCTAAAGCCCAATCGATCGCTGAATCGCCGCCGCCGGCAACGACTACATCCTGATCACGATAAGATTCGAGATCCTGAACGAAATAGTTGAGATAACCAGCAGACTCAAGTTGAGGATCATAAGCAAATGCCAGCCGGCGCGGTGAAAAAGCGCCAGTGCCGATCGCCACGATGATCGCACGAGCGTGAAGGACCCCTTGATCCGTGGTAACTGTGTAATCGCCATCCTCATCTTGCTGGATATCTTGCGCAGATGTTTGTAAAAAAATCTTGGGCGGAAATAAACTCAATTGCTGTTGTTGTTGCTTGATCAGATCTTTAGCCTTGATGGCAGGGATCCCACCAACATCATAAACTATTTTCTCAGGGAAAAGTGCCGCTGCCTGACCGCCTAATTGTGGGAGACTTTCGATGATCGCGACATTGGCGTTGCGCATCCCAGCAAAATAAGCAGCGAAGAGCCCCACCGGTCCACCACCGATAATGAGGAGATCATATTTGTGATCCAATTTTTTCACGCATCCTTACTATATCTAATTAAGTCGAAACTAGATTGAGATTCATACTTGTGCATCTACTTTACCACAATTTGATGATAAGTGGGGTCTCTCGGCCGGGAAAATCACAGGTCGATGTACGGCATTACGTCGAAATACTTTGCGAATCTTTTTTTCCCTGTTAATATAGTAATTAGGCGATTTTGGAAAAAAGGAAGTGAGTTCGATGAGTTATCGGATCGGTGATATTTTAACAGGGCGAGTAACTGGGATCCAGCCTTATGGCGTCTTTGTATTACTTGATGATCAAACACAAGGGTTGGTCCATATATCAGAATGTACCCATAGTTATGTGACGGATCTTCATCATATCGTGCGCATCGGTGATGTGATCAACGTGTTAGTGCTGGATGTCGATGAATATTCGCAGAAAATCAGTCTGTCTTTACGAGCGTTAAAGACAGATCCTTATTTAGTGAAATATCGGCGCAAGACGCATTTTTGGACCAATCATCGGCTTAATTCAGGATTTCGTCCGATCGCTGCTCGTGAAAACAAATGGATCCAAGAGGCGCTGACTTATTTTGAAAAGCGCAACGATCGGCGTCAGAGCGGGCCTCTTTAAAGTTCGATCAGTTTGCTCATGATTGACTAGTTCAAAAAAATCCGTAGTTTTTGTAATTTCTTATTGACGAATGTCTTTGAAATTGATAAGATAGTTTCTGTTGCGAAATAGCAATTATCGAAGCGCTTCATTCGTTGTTCTAACAACCTTTTCTGAAAAAGTTGTTGACAAGGAATTGGCTGCGTGCTAAGATATTAAAGTTGCTGTTGCGACAAAGTAGACCTTTGAAAACTGAACAAAGTTTCGATAAATGTGCAG
>NZ_BROC01000016.1 GCF_024345205.1 Lapidilactobacillus luobeiensis
GCCTTTGTCTAAGTAGCTGCTGGCGCACCTACAAAGACAAATTTCACTGCTGAGCCACACGCCCTGAGGCGGTTGCTGGGCAGTATCGAGCATATCTGCAATCTTGGCGAAGCAGTTTGCGAAGTGCTTTTGCTAGTGTGGCGGACAAAATAGTACCACTTCATTTAGTGAGAAAGCCCTCTCTGGCAGTTTCAACTGCTTGGCTAGAGTTGCCGGTGATTATCAAGGCGATTGTTACGATGTCACTATCTGTGCGAACTTGCGACCACTAGCCATGGTCGTCAAATGCGGTGAGATTTGTCAATTCACACGAGCAGGCACTATGGCGTGTCAGCTTGATTTGCTTAAAACGGTTGAGCGGGCGGAGTGGAGTGTGGTGGGTAAGATCACCGTGAAATTGGTCTTAGTGGCTTTGCCACTTAGACCAAGGCTCAGCTTTGAGATTTTCGGTGCACTTCCGAAAAGCTCAAAGTGATGCCCACAGCGAGCTTACCCGCCATACGCAACGCAGACCGCGGCCAAGATTGAAAGGAGACAGATGCCCACAGCGAGCTCACCCCGAACCACGCAGTGGAAGTTACGGCCAAGATACAGGAGTAAAGCACAGCGAGCTTGCCCGCCATACGCAACGTAGCCCGCGGCCAAGATTGAAACAGCACAGCCGCCCATAGCATCTTACCTCCGAACCGCGCAGTGGAAGTAATAACCGAGATGTAGGAAATCAGCAAGCCCCTTGTTGTTTACGAGCCGATTTGGTAAACTTGGGTTGCATTGATTGACTGATTGGTTCAATAACTTTTTTGATCAGTCCGCAGTCAGTTCAATGATCAGAAGTACCATCGTTAACGCTGATAAACAGCGGTCTCGCTGTGAAAAATGCGATCGACAGATTTTGGAAAATCGCGGCGTTCTCGATCTGGAGAACGCTTTTTTTTGTTGGCAGGGGTCAATTTTGTGTTAGTGTGGCATTTAGGTAAATTAGGTTGTAAGGGAGTGGATTTTTTTGAAGAAAATAGTACGGAACTTATTGTTGGTCGGACTGTTGCTGGTCGGGCTAGCCAGTGGCACCCAGGTTCAACAGGCAGCGGCAGCGACGACGATCGGCACATTCGGCTATGACCAAAATAATGGCACGACGCTGAATGACGGTGAAGCGGATCTGGCTGGTAGTGGCGCGGACACTTGGAATTATAATGGCGGCGATACGGAACATTTCACCGCTTATAATCGCGATGGTGTCACAGTCCAACCGGCAGCTTCAGTGAAGAAATCTGTTAAGGAAACCAGTACCCAAGGGTTATTTGACGTGTCTTTAGCGATTCGGGGTAATTCGCAGGTTGTGAATACACCAGTGGATATCGCCATCGTGATGGACTACTCCAGTACGATGGATAAGAATCCGCAAAAGCTAGCCAATGCGATTGCTGGTGTCAATGAATTTGTTGATGAGTTATCAGATTCTTTGAATAAGGATGAGGTTAGGATCGCGATTGTAGCTTATAATCGGACCTTAAAAGATACAGGCGGTTTTTTAACAGACGCTACTAAGCTTAAAGCGTTCTTGAAAGAGGTCAAGCTAGATACGAGTTCGGGAACCTTTGTCCAAGAAGGCCTATTGCGTGCTCAAAACATGTTGATGGCTGATTCAACAGCCCAATCAAGAATTTTAGTCCATGTTGGTGATGGTGAGGCGAACCGGGCTTATTCGATGAGTGGGGTAGAAAAGACTACTCCTCAAGGTTCAATCGTGCCCAGTGGAGTTTATCAAACGCCTGCGGGCTTGGACACATATCAAACTGTGACAGGCACACCGATCATTGCGACTTATATTAGTGATAAAGAAACATCGAATGCTGATTTGACTTATGACAAAACTGCCGTCGATACCGTTGTCAAGAATACAATGGGTACGATTTTAGATCTACGTTCAAATCCAGATATTATTACTTTTTCGGTTGGTGTGGCACCTGAAAAACATGGTGATTTTTTGGCTCGAAATATTGCTGACAAGCCTAGCTATTATCGTGAGATTGATGGAGAAATGGCCGATCTGAGTGAGGCGTTGGGTAGTATCGCGGCTCAGATCGACGACACGATTCCAAACGGGACCGTCATTGATCCGTTAGGAAGTGGGCTACTGTTGGCAAGCAGTTTTCAAGCGAATGATCCTAGTTGGACACTCGTTGGGCAGGAGCGGGCTGATCAACAAAGTGAATGGCAACCAGAGACCGATGCGCAGTTAACGAATAGTGTTCGGGTCAGCGCAGAAAATGGTCAGATCAAGATGACCGGGATCGAGCTAGGTGCTAATCAACAGCTGATTCTGACCTACCAAGTGCGGATCGATACAGAAGCCAACAATTTCAAACCGGAAACTTGGCTTTTGACCAACGGCCGGACGACCTTGGATCCAACTAGTGAAGGTCAGGAAGCGTTCGACTTCCCGATCCCATCAGTCAAAGCGCCCGGTGTCGAGTTAAGTCTGATCAAGTTGTGGCAAGATCAAAATAATCATTTGGGTCAGCGCCCTGATCAGGTCCAAGTCAATTTGACCCGCGGCAAAACCACTGATGAGACGGCTTGGACGACTTCGGCACCCTTGACTTTATCGGCGGCAGACCAATGGCAAAAGACCATCAGTCAAGTTAGCCTGACCGATGGCACTGACGTTTATCTGCCGAAGTTCAATAACCAAGGCGAAGATTTTATTTATTCGATGACGGAAGCGACCAAGCTACCTGATTACCAGACCAGCGTGCAGACCAAGGGGAATACGATCACCTTGACCAACACACTAGACGAGCAAGATCCAGATACGGACACTAACACTGACCAGGATGGTCAAGACCCAGATGATGATCAAGGACTGACCAATGATGACAAGCGCCCCGACCAAGCGGGCAAGTTACCGCAAGCTGGCGAAAGTCAGATGCCCGCCAATCTGTTGGTTTCGGGCGTGGTGTTATTAGCACTAGTGATCTGGGGCATCGTTAGCCTGATTCGCCATAAACGGACGAAATAGAAGTAAGTGAAAAGAGTGCTCACCACTCCGGCTAATATTCAAGCACTGAGGTGGTGAGCACGTTTTGATGATGGCCGCAGCTTGCGCTGCAAAATTCGGGGTGAGCTCGCTGTGGGCGTCACTTTGAGCTTTTCGGAAAACCACCGAAAATCTCAAAGCTGAGTCTTGGTCTAAGTGGCAAAGCCACTAAGACCAATTTCACGGCGATCTCACCCCGAATTTCTCCGCTCCAGCCGCTCAACGTTTTAACAGCCGTTTGAGCACTCACGCCATTTGGCAGGCTATGGCCAATTGATGAGTAGCCACGCAATTGACGACCGTGGCTGGTGGTCACCAGCTTTTGAATTGGTGACACCACCGCAGTCTGTCTGATAAACTAAGACAAGTTCTGGATGAATCAACCAAAGCCAGAACGTAGCTAAGCACAGAAATCAGTTGAGCACAGCACGTTTCAAAAAAGCAATCGCATTTTTCATGCGATTGCTTTTTAATATGCGCGCTTCAGTTTTTAAGATCGTCCGATTTTCATGAGGTTACAGTTGAGTTAAGCCGTTTCCGTCTTGTGTTGTGCCGGTGGCGTTTGCTTGTTCAACTTCTCGTGGGACATCCGCGCCCGCAGCGCCCAGAGGATCGACGTGGTATCGACGACTTCTTGGAGCATGGCGCCAAACAAGGCTGGGATCACACCAGTGGCGGCGATCAACATGAGGACGGTACAAATAATGATCCCGATCATCACGGATTGCCGCGCCACTTTCATGGTGTCACGGGCCAGTTCGACGGCGGTGGCGACTTTGGAAATGTCATCTTTCAAAATCACGGCGTCGGCGGATTCGCTGGCGGCGCTGGCGCCATTCGCGCCCATGGCGATGCCCACATCAGCGGCGGCTAAGGCCGGCGCGTCGTTGACGCCATCACCGACCATGATCACTGGTCGGTCGCTGGCGGGTGCTTCGGTGATCAGGCTGATTTTCTCTTGGGGCAAACATTCCGCGTGGACTTCGGTCAGCGCCACTTGGGCAGCAATGTGCTCCGCCGTTTCCTGCTTGTCGCCGGTCAACATGGCCAGCCGTGACAAACCTTGTTGCCGCAATGTTTTGATGGTTTGGGGCGCTTCCGTGCGGATGCGATCGGCCAAGGTGACATAGCCGGCGAAGCGGTCGTTGATCGACATGAAGATTACGGATTCGCCTTCATTTAATTGAACTTCCGCTGGCGCCGCGGCGATGAAGGTCGCGCGGCCCGCTTTGATCTCGTGTTCCGCGAACCGCCCCTGGACACCTTCACCAGCGACTTCGCTGAAATCATCGACTTGCGCCGCGGCGAAATCAGGTTGGTCGTTGGCATAACGGACGATGGCCCGAGCGAAAATATGATTCGATTGGATCTCCAAATTACCTAAAGCGCTGATAAATTCGGCCTCAGATAACCAAGCTTCCGGGTGAACGGCGATCACGTTCAAACGGCCTGTGGTGATCGTCCCCGTTTTATCAAAGAAGGCTGTTTTAGCTTTGGCCAGCTTCTCGATGCTGGTGCCTGATTTAATAATGATGCTGTTGCGGCTGGAGCGGCTCATCCCAGAAACCAAAGCCACCGGCGCCGCTAAAATCAACGGACAAGGTGAGGCCACTACGAGAACTTCGGCGAGCCGATGGGGATCGCCGGAAATGATCCAGGCCACAACGGCGATCACCAAGGAAATGATCGTGAAGGGCACGGCGTAACGGTCGGCCATCCGGACGAAATGCGCCGGTTTGTCCGCGGACTCTTTGACCAATTTGACGATCGTCTGATACTGCGAATCGGCGGCCAAATGCGTGACCCGCATGGTAACCGCGGTGTCGCCGTTAACGGTCCCTGATAACAAGTCGCTGCCGACTTTCTTGGGAATCAAAACGGATTCACCAGTCATCGATGACTCGTCAAAGCTCCCTGAGCCGGCGGTGACGATCCCATCTACTGGCACGGCTTCACCGGGTTTGACCACGACGACATCGTTCAATTGCACGTCGTCAATGGATTTATCAACTAAACCGCCATTTTCCTGAACGTGGGCGATGGACGGCGAGTTGTCGAGAAGATTTTTCAGATCGGAGCCGGCTTTGTTGGCGGCGTAATCCTCCAATGAATCGCCACCGGTCAACATGACCAATATCATCAAGCTGGCCCAATATTCACCGACGCTCAACGTGGCCGCGATCGACATGATCGCCAGCAGATCCACGCCGTACTTACCTGATTTCAAAGTCTTGACCATTTCCACAAACATGGACAAGGCTAAAATCGCCCCCATCACGGTGACGATAACTTGTGCTGCAATTGGCTGATGAAACAGAAATTGTGTGATCAAAGCCACACATCCGACTGCCAAAACCGTCAGAAATTTTTTTTGATGTGCCATAAAAATTTCCTCCTTCGAAGTCAGTCCAACTAAAAAAAGCCATCCTGACCTGTTCATCGTCAGTATAGCATAGAAGAATTGTGATGTAAATTAGAATGAGTCTAAAAAAGAGCTTGTTATAAATAAGTGAAACCACGAAGGTTAAATGCTTGATATATCAATGTTTATTGGCGGTGACGTTTAATTTTAATGGAACTGATTTAGATTTTGCACGATCTTTTTATTAATTATCTCCAAAAAAGCGGAAGCGCAGAAATCATGCGAGTCAATTAGAAATTTTTACAAATTCATTTAAAAGGGACTTATATCTACAGGCCCAGTATATCATTAAAATCAGGTAATTGCTGGAGATTCGATTATTATCAGCCTTGATCGAAGTCGCTGCTCGTAAAATCCGTCTTTAGTCTGATATCGCTGGAGATTGAACAGAATTGCTGTTATTTCTCGGGGATAAGTGTAGAATTGATATATAGAAAAGTAACGGAGGTGTTGCGCCGATGATGATCTATCTATTAATTGCCGCCTTGCTGGCTAGCATGGCTTTTGGTATCTATTGGCAGTCTCAGATCGTGATCCGGGCTCGCTATAAGTATACACCGCTGATTTTTAGCCTCTTGATTGGTGGGTGGGCTTTAAGTATGCCGATCACCAATTTCTCATTCGTCATTCTTTTGGCCGCTTTTTTCACTATGAATTTCATGGATGGGGTCGGAGGGATCGGTTCCAAGCGTTTAGTTTCTAGCGGACTCTTCTCTCGTGTGATCGACTATTCAACGATCACCGCGTTGAAAGTTTTGCCGGTGACCTTACCTAATGGGAAAACGCGTGTGATCATGGTTTTCGTTGTGAATGATCAACAACAGATCCAATTGAATTTCAATCAGCATATGGAAGTTTTACTAAAAGCGCTGGCCCAGTTATTGCCAGAAACAGTCAAAATCGAAGTCGATCATTTGACCTGAGCATGACCGATTTTGCCAATGGCTACTTTGATATCAGCTATTGGCAGTTCTTGACCTAATAAAATAGAATAGCCATTAAAAAGCAGTAACGCATTTTTAGCGCTACTGCTTTTTTGGATTGGGAAGAACACTGTGGTGTATCAGAATAAGTTACAAGATCGGTGACAATAATCGCGAGAAATACTGTTTGAAGCGCAGCCAATGGGATTGGCGGGCAATGATCTCCGGTGTCAACAAGTAGGTGTTTTTCATATCTTCGCGGAAAATCGCGCTGACTTGTTGGCTGACATTGGCGTCATAAATGTAGGCGTTACACTCGAAATTCAGTGAATAGCTACGATAGTCCTGATTCATCGAACCAATAAAACAATATTGATCATCAATGACAGTTGTTTTCGCGTGAAGAAAACCATTGGTGTAAATATAGATCTTGACCCCGAAACTGGTCAGTAAGTTGGCATAATATTGTGTGGCTCGATAAATGAAGGGATGGTCGGGCATGCAAGGGACCATCACGCGTACATCGATCCCAGAACGCGCGGCGACGGAAAGCGCGCTGATCATTGAATCATCGGGGACCAAGTAGGGTGTCTGGATCCAAACCGATTTCTTCGCCGTCAGCAATATTTTCATCATGCCGCCTTTGAGGATGTCCTCCTCCGTATCAGGGCCATCAGAAACGATCTGGATCGGTGTGTGCCCCATGGCGATCGCCACGGTTTGCGGGAAGTATTCTTCGCGGAACCAAATCCGTTGGCGATAATGTTCGATCGAGGCGTTCCAATCCATGATGAAGCGTTCTTGCAAGGCCAACACGCTGGTACCAATGATCCGCACATGAGTATCGCGCCAATAACCAAATTTTTTACTGCGGCCTAAATATTGGTCGCCGACATTGAAGCCGCCAGTCCAACCGACTTGACCATCAATAACGACGACTTTACGGTGCAAATGGTAGTTGAGTCGTGTTTTACGGATCAAGTCGCGAGATGTGATAAACGGAACGACCTCGCCACCTGCTGCGCGTAGCGGCTTGAACCATTTGCGACTAGTGCCCGGTGACCCCCATGGATCATAGATCAGGCGAACTTCTAGGCCTTGTTTGGCTTTACGGACCAACAGATCCAAGAAATCATTGCCGATCTGATCATTATAAAAGGAATAATATTCCACGTGGACAAAACGTTGGGCCGCTTCGATATCTTTAAAGACCGCGGCGAACTTAGCTTCACCATCTGTATAGATCTGCACATCGTTATGATGGGTGACCGGTGAATCCTCGGCGCGGTCAAAATATTCGATCAGACCAGCCGCTTGTTTCGTGGTGTCTGCTTGATCGTGATTGTCATTATTGGCAGGGAGGTCATGGGCGATCAAATCTTTTAGATGAGCCAACCCAATATGATCCTGGTGATTCAAGGCAAAAATATTCTCCCGGGCGATCCCCCGGCCTAAAAAGGCGTAAATCAAAAAGCCTACTCCGGGCAAAAGCACCAAGACCAGCAACCAAGCTAAAGTTGCGGGAATGCTTCGTGGCCGGTGAAAGACGGTAATGATCGCGCCTAGCGTGTTGACCAATAGTAAACCGATAATAATCAATAAAACAATCCGTAAATTCATGTTACTCCCCTAATCGATCCCCATACAAAAAACCTAATGATATCAGTTTAACGATTTTGTCGATCCCACGCAACCGTTGTTCCGCTGCTTGGACGTGAGACTGGGACCGAAATCCGAGACGCTGATCAGGTTGACTCTTTTATCAGCTGGTAGCTCGTACTCACCTTTTGTTCTGTTCCAGCTTGACTCAATCGCGATCATTGCGCCCACCAAAAAGGAGCACCAGTCGTAAAAGTTGTAGCAGACTGGAAAGAACGGCGGCGACATAAGTTAGTGCTGCCGCAGTCAGGACTTGGCGCACCATTGGCACTTCTTCAGACGTTAATAAGCCATCCGTGCTTAAGATCTTCAAGGCCCGTGCGGAGGCATTGAACTCCACTGGCAAAGTTACGACTTGAAAAATCAAAACCAAGGCAAAGGCCCAGATCCCAATGTTGATCAAGGTCTGGTTCCAACTGAACAACACCCCAATGATGATCAACGGTAGTGAGATCGTTGATCCAATATTGACCAAGGGGAAAATCCCTGAACGGATCTTGAGCGGGAGATAATTTTGATGGTGCTGCAAAGCGTGACCGACTTCATGGGCGGCAACGCCGATCGCTGCGACCGAAGTAGAATTATAAGTTGATTGCGACAGACTCAACGTGCGATTACCTGAATTATAATTATCGGTCAGATTCCCATTGATTTGCTGGATCGTAACATCAGTGATCCCCTCAGAGGCGAGGATCTGCGCGGCCGCTTCGGCGCCAGTTAGGTTTTGACTGCTGTGGATCTGGTCAAAATGACGAAAAGTGCTGTTAACACGCGCGGCGGCGATCCCTGTGATCACTAAGCCAAGGATCACCAGAATATAAGTTGGGTCAAAAAAGAACATGGGTCAACATCCTTTCCTAGAACACGAGATTAGGGGCAGACTACTTGTCACCATTCTACCACGCCGCCTATAAAAAACTAACCGGTTGGAAGACTTTTACTTGGCACAAGTCTAAAGTGTGCTTGTAAAATTTTTGCTGAAGTGCTGGCGATGCCGGGCAAATATCATTTTAATTAAGTGTGCCCACTGGTGAGCGACGACGGTCAAGAGCGGGGCGCAACTGGAGCTGGCTTAAACAGCCATTCAACCTGAGATCGTTGCGCTCAAGTGCAAGTTTCAATCAGTTTTACCAACATTGCCAGACAGAGTGACTTGGCGATCCAAACGCCAAGTTTGTTGATCAGGAGCCAAGACGAATCCTTGCTCAGCCAAAATCGTTGCTTGAACTTGCGTTAATTCAGCTGTATTCAAAACGACTGACGTCAAGGCCAATTCGACAAAGCTAAAGGCGCTGAGTCGCAAGAGGATCTCTTGAAAAAGTCGTGCCTGATCAGGCACGCTGAGTTGTGGCGTGGGACTGATCAGTAAGCGCGCTTGTTGTTGCTGGGGTTCGATTTGAGCGATCCCTTGTAAACGCGCTGCTACGCGAGCAGTGATCCCCCAGAGCAGCCGTTGATTCCTCATGATTGCTAACATATTCTGTTGTAGGAAATGAGCCGTTTGGGTGTAATCACGATTGACTGTTGCCGTCAGTGGCAATTGGACCAATAAGTGTTGCGCGTCTTTAAGTGACGCGGTGGTCAACCAATCTAAGGTATAATGCTCGGTTAAAATTGGGTGATATTTTTCAAATTTTGTCATCGGCGACCTCCTTGAAGATTGTGTTTGTAAGTGAGTGTGAGATAATAGGGCGACGCTATCGTTCTGCTCACGCGAAGTTTACGGATTGCCTCCTTGACTATAAAGTCAGTAGGCCTGTCTAAAGTCGCCACTCTGGTATTTTTAAACGCGACCACTCAGATAGTCAAAACGAGCCTCGACCGAACTCAAGAGCCGGCCCAGACTCGTTTAAGATCAAAGCTTGATCAATTGGGATGATGATTGAAAAGGAAACGGTTGATCAGATTCAAGACCTTGTCGTCATCGTGGAGTTTCGAATGCTCAGCGTCCTTGCCCAACACTTCGACCTCTTTGAAAGTTTTTGCGATCGGCGCAAGGATGTAACGGATCGACTTAGCGGAGATCACACTGATATACTTGTCGGTATTACTGGCGTCGCCGATATTGCCATAGATATTCAAGACACTAACATTGGCGGGGAAACGGTGCCGTCCCAATAATAGCTGTAAATAGTGTGGGTTCATGATCACAGGGCGCCCCTCGTGATTGAGTCGATTGACATTGGGCCAGTCGCCTAGCGCAACAACGCCATCGAAGACCCCGGCGACCAGTACTAATTTGTTTAATTTTGGGAAGGCATCATTGGCGTAATTGCGCATTTCCACGCGTACCAAAGCCGTCGCGCCAATGGAATGGCCCACAGCGTTGTATTCGGTAAAGCCGAAATCCTTTTTCAATTGTGGTAAAACGATATTGAGCCAATTGACGATCTGCAAAACTGGCATCCATTTATCCTTAAAAACGATTTGGATCAAAGGATAAGGACCAGTCGACCATTGCCCCTCGTAGCTGAGTTCGCCGCGCCAATTGACGATCACTTTAAGAAAAGTATCGGATCGTGTCGCGTTTTGAGCGCTCAGCACCATTTTATTCGTGGTATAATCACCGCCGCGAAACCCATGAACATAAATCGTCGGGATCTGATCCGGGCGGGCGCGTTCTGCGGCGGTCAAACCGTGATCTGCCCGCTGCGCATTAGTATACTGTTCCTTTTGATAGCGCTGGCGGGCGCGCTGATGTTGTCGCAGTGCGCCTCCAACGCCAACGAACCCCAGCGCGACCCCACAGGCGAAATTTGCCCAAGTTTTAGTCGTGTTTTTACTCGTTTTCAAAAACTACCCATCCATTCTACTTCTTACTTCTCAAGTAACATTATATAAATCAAAAGAAAAATTAACAACTTTAATGGAGGAATTTTTATGGCACAGCGTTATTATGCAGTTGCTCGCGGGCGGCACCCCGGGATCTATACCGATTGGGAAACGGCCAAAGCCGAAGTCAGCGGGTTCGCCAACGCCCGCTATCACGGATTTGCTAGTGACCAGGAGGCCCAGATGTGGCTTGAGCAACAGACTGGCGACCAGCAACGTTCTCCTCTTCAGCCCCACGCCACGATCCCGGTAAAGACCGCTGCGGACTCAACAGCGCCAAAAGGGATCCAAGTCTACACTGACGGTGGCTCGCGCAATACGGGCAATAAATTGGGACAACATGTCAATGCGGCTGATCGCGCCGCTTGGGCCTATTCGATCCAATTACCCGATGGCACTATTTTTAGCGACAGCGGTAGCGAATGGGGCGCCACCAATAATCGAATGGAATTATTGGCGCTGATCAACGCATTACAGGCCCTTCAAAGCAAAAATCTCCAAACACAGACGATCCTTTTGACTAGCGATTCTCACTATGTTTTGGACCCGATCAAAAAGAAATGGTTACGTGGTTGGTCCCAGAGAGGTTGGCGTAAAGCCTCCGGCGGCATTATCGCCAATCTGGAATTGTGGCAACAGATCCAACAACTGTTGCCAACCTTCTCTGATTTGACCTTAGCATGGACTAAAGGCCACGCCGACAATGCCGGTAATAATCATGTCGATCGGCTGCTGAATGAGGCGATGGATCGCATGTAGCATGAAGCCGATCGACATAAATACTATCTGATCTACCTGAAATTCCTGTTATTTAGGAAATTTCAGGTTTTTTTGACCTTTTTACTAATGAGCACTGTTTTCTTAGGATTTTATACTATTTTTTGGGTTCAGGTGAGTAAGCGAATCGAGTACACTGTTATTGTAAGCGCTTATATCATTTTTGGAGGAGCTGGTTATAATTCTATCTAATCCACAACTGTCTGCCGAAATTAAGGACAAGACAGTAGCAATGTTGAATTATTTAATAGATTTACATGACACAAGCGGTGAATTCACTTATAAAACTTCGGTTGGTTTGGTTGATGATAAGAGTTGGGATTCATGGAACTGGCCCCAAGGTGTTGCACTTTATGGGCTAGCGAAAATGTATCAAAAGAATCAAGATCCGGAATTGTTAGAAATTATTCAGACTTGGTTTACGAAGAATCTTCACTATCCGATTCCGGAACGTGAACTAAATGTGAATGGGGTCATCCCAATCCTGACCTTAGCAACGCTGAAAGATGAATTGGTTTTAAAAAATATTGATACTGAGAACTATTTGCTGGAGTGGGCAGAGTGGGTTTTAAAGGATTTAAATAAAACACCATTTGGCGGCTTTGAGCATGATACGTTTGGCTCGATCAATCGGCATCAGTTATGGGATGATACTTTGGTGATGGCGGTGCTGCCATTAGCAAAAATCGGAATAGTTCTAAATCGTTCGGAATATGTGGCCGCCAGTATGAACCAGTTTGTTGTTCACAGTAAGTTCTTGATGGAACGCGAAAATGGCCTTTGGTATCATGGCTGGAATTTTGACACAAAAGGTAAATTTTCACCAGTTTTTTGGGGCCGAGGTAATGCGTGGATCTCGATCTTTATTCCTGAATTTCTAGAAATTTGTTCGGCTCAGTTAAATCGCTTTGAAATCGATTATTTACGGAACACGCTCAAATATCAAATTGAGGCATTATTACCATTGCAATCCAAAACTGGGTTGTGGAAAACAGTTTTGGATGATCCAACTTCTTACGATGAAACATCCGCAACAGCAGGATTTCTCTATGGAATGATCCGTGCAAAAGAGTTGAAGATAATAAATGGAGATAAGGTAGATCAAGCGATTGCTGGTGCAACAGTCGGTGTGCTAAAGGAAATCGATTCTGTGGGACATGTGAGAAGTGTTTCTTCGGGTACGCCAGTAGGCCAAGATCGGGATTTCTACAATAATATTGCAATTACAGATATGCCATATGGGCAAGCATTATCGATCCTGGCACTATCACAACTTGCTTAAAATATCATGATCATAAATTTAGGAGGAGTAAATATAATGAAGCGTTTGACAAAAAAGTTATTGATTGCCTCAATGACCGTATTAGCTTGCTTGGGTCTGACCGCGTGTAGTGGCAATAAAAGTGCTGACACTAAAGACGGTAAGGTGACGATTCGTTTTTCTTGGTGGGGTAATGATGATCGGCACAAGGATACGCTGAAAGCAATCAAGGCCTTTGAAAAAGCAAATCCAAAAATCAAGGTCAAGGCTGAGTATAGTGGTTGGGATGGCTTTGACCAAAAAATGGCTACGCAAATATCTGGGGGCACTGAAGCGGATGTTATGCAGATCAACTATGATTGGTATCTGAATTTCTCACCAAAAGGCGAAGGTTTTGCTGATTTAAATAAGTATAAAAAAATCATCGATCTTTCCGGATATTCTGACGATATTCTTAAAGCCGGTGAAATCAATGGCAAGTTGAATGGGATTCCTCATGGTGAGAATACACGAGTCATTGCAGTTAATAAAGATATTTTGAATAAATATGGCATTACTGAATATCCAAAAACTTGGACGGGTTGGGAAGAAGTTGCCAAGAAACTGCCTGATGGTTACTACCCTGTAGAATTTTCAACATTCCTAGACATTATTTGTTATATCACCCAAAAGACTGGTAAATCGTTTTTAGATGAAGAAGGCAATATTAATTATAGCCAGAGTGAATTGAAAGATGGGTTTGATTGGTATCAACAAATGGTAGACAGTGGCGTTTCCCCATCCCGAAAATGGGTCATGGATACGGTTGGCCATGATTCCATTGCAACGACTAAGGAATTTTTGAATGGCAAATTAACAGGATTCTTTGATTGGACTGCGGTGCTTAATAGCTTCAGTACCAACTTGAAGCAAACAGGGATGACGTTAGACATTCCACCATTCCCAGAAGTAGAAGGCGCAAAGAGCGATGGCGCTATCAAGAAACCGACAATGCTTTTCTCCATGTCTAAGCATTCAGAGCACCCTAAGGAAGCGGCCAAGTTCTTAAACTTTATCCTAAATGATCCTGAAGGTGTAAAAGCAATGGGAACTTCTCGTGGGTTGCCCGTTAACACAAACGCACAGAAGATCCTCGAAGAAAATGATCAGATCGATGATATTACCAAAAAGGCCATTAGCTACAGCAATGCGACAAAGGGTGTGATGGAAAGCCGCTATATGGAATTGAGTCAAATTGCTACAGCATACAATGATATCACGGATAGTTTTGGTGTTGGTAAAATCAATTCAAAAGAAGCTGCTAAGCAAATCATCACTAAAGTCAACGCAGCGGTAAAACAAGTCAAAAGTAAGGCCAAATGATAAGTGAGAAGTGCGGTTGATTTGTAGAAAAAGAGCACAGCTTGTCAGAAGTTGATAGTCTGAAAAAGAGAATTCGGCTCGCTCACTTTTGTTAAGTGTTGGGAAATGAATTCTCTTTTATTTTGGAGGCGAATATATTGAAGAGTCGAAAACGTTATACAGGATTGTTATACCTCACACCATGGTTGATTGGGACTTTAGTGTTTACGATCTATCCATTCGTCAGTTCCCTTTTTTATAGTTTTACGGATTATGATCTGATCTCCAAGCCTAAATTTATTGGTATCGCTAATTATGTTGAAATGTTTACAAGTGATCCTGATTTTCTAAATTCTTTGAAAGTTACGATTGAATATACAATATTAACAGTACCTATTCAGTTAACTTTTGCATTGTTTTTAGCATTTATTTTGAATTTTAAGTTAAAAGGAATCAACTTCTTTAGAACCGCCTACTATGTGCCTTCGATTTTGGGTGGTAATGTTGCGGTTGCGATTCTCTGGAAGTTTCTGTTCACTAAGGAAGGTTTGGTCAATCAAATGATCACATCGCTTGGCGGTAAGCAAGTGGGCTGGTTGTCTTCACCTTCAAACGCAATGTTTGTTCTAGTGATTTTAGGGGTTTGGCAATTTGGATCTTCAATGGTTATCTTTTTGTCGGCGCTACAACAGATTCCCTTAGATCTGTATGAAGCAGCACAGGTAGATGGCGCCAAGAAATGGACTATTTTCTTTAAAATCACGATTCCATTGATTACGCCGACCATTTTCTTTAATTTGGTGATGCAATTAGTAAATAAGTTACAGGAGTTCAATGGCCCATTTTTGATTACAAATGGAGGGCCAACCAAATCAACTTATTTCACATCACTTATTATTTATGATAATGCGTTTAAAAATTTTAGAATGGGCTATGCCAGTGCGATGTCATGGATCCTCTTTACGATCATTGCGATCTTGGCACTAGTGATCTTTAAGACGTCCGATCGCTGGGTCTATTATTCAGATGGGGGTAATAACTAATGGATGCGGAAACAATTAATAATAAAGTAAGACGTAATCACCTTATAAACGCGACTTGGCGTTATATCTTGCTGATCGTGACAGCAATCATTATGATTTACCCGATTATCTGGCTATTAGGAGCGTCTTTTAAAACAAATGCTGAGATTTTTGGATCAATCGGCTTTTTACCGAAGCATTTTGATTGGAGTTCTTATGTTAAGGGGTGGAAGACCGGAACCGAATATACATTTGCAACTTATTTTTTGAACTCGTTCAAAATCGTAATTCCTAAAGTAATATTTACTGTAGTTAGTTGTTCGCTAACGGCGTATGCATTTACTCGTTTTGAATTTCCTGGAAAGAACTTTTTCTTTGGTATCGTGATTGCGACTTTATTCTTACCAGCTGTAGTTACACGGATTCCACTTTACCTCATGTGGCGTGATTTCCACTTGCTGGATACCTACGTTCCATTGATTTTACCAACCCTTTTTGCGCAAGAATCATTTTTTGTTTTTATGCTCGTCCAGTTTATGCGTGGTATTCCTAGAGAATATGATGAAGCGGCTATTATCGATGGGTGTAACTCATTTCAAATTTTGATCAAAATTCTTTTACCAATGATGAAACCGGCCCTTATTACTGTGGTATTATTTCAGTTTATTTGGTCTATGAATGACTTCCTGCAGCCACTAATCTATTTGTCAAGTGTCTCTAAGTTTCCTGTCGCGATCGCTCTGAAAATGGCGACAGATGCTTCCTCAGGATTTGTGCCATGGAATCAAACGATCGCAATGTCGTTGATTGCGTTGATACCGTCACTCGTTCTCTTTTTCTCCGCTTCAAGGAGTTTTGTTGACGGTATGTCCGCCGGCGGGATCAAGGGGTAATCAGATGTTTGATAAAATGAAACGTCCTTTCGGAACGCAATCGATCAGTAAAATCGTCTATCATTTTTATGGAATAGCACAACTTTGCCTGATCTTCATTATTTTTAGTCTACCTTGGATATTAACAAATATGTTCTTAAAATATACACCCTTGACTGGATTCATTTACGCGATCACTGGCGTTTTATTGTTTCCTAATCTGCAAGCGCTGATTTTGGGAATTGATGGGTTATATGCACAGGATGAACAACAAAAATTAAAACAATATTTTCAACTATTCATCGGCTGTTGGCGTGACCAGACTAAAAAAACCTGGCTTGGTAGTTCTGTGATCGTTCTTGGCCTGATGGTTTATGTAAGCGAATTTTATTTGATCATGCAACACAATGAATTACGGTTTATGATCATTCCCTTTATTATTCTTGGTACTTTTTTTGGCGGGATGATCGTTAATTACTTGTTTATTGACTCCTTTAGGGGTCCTTCGATGAGTTTTCGTAAGCAAGTATATCTTGCCTGTTATTTAAGCTGGCGCAAAGTTATTTTGACGATCCTGATCACGGGTGTGTTAGCGCTCTGGCTTAGCGCAGGCTATTCGACACCAATACTAAATATCTTACTTGGAAATGTGGTTACTTTTTGGTTGTTATATAAATTAAGTTATCGTTCTGTTCGACATGCGCTCAAACTATATTATAAAATTTAAATCAAGGGAGAAAAGATTATGACTGCTTTTACGATCACTGGCTTCGCTGATGAGATCTCACCAAAATTAGCAGAGCAGATCCAAGTTCTAAAAGAGAACAATATCCACAATATTGAAATCAGAGGAATCAATGGCAAAAATGTTAGTGAATTCACACTTGATGAGGCCAAAGCCTACAAGGCAGAATTGACTAGACACGAAATCAACGTATCAAGTATTGCTTCTCCGATTGGTAAAATAAAAATAACTGATGATTTTGAACAGCAAAAACAGCTATTTGAACATGTGTTGCAGCTTGCTGAGATTTTTCAAAGTCCTTTCGTTCGTGTTTTTAGTTTCTATTTGGAAAGTGATGCCGTTGCAGACCGTTATCAAGATGAAGTCTTCAGACGTTGGCAAGCATTTATGACGATCGCTGCGAATTATCCAAGAATCACGCTACTTCATGAGAATGAAAAAGAAATTTTTGGTGATACCCCTGAGCGTTGCGCTTTATTGTTGCAACGAATAAATTCGCCGCAATTAAGGGCGGCTTTCGACCCAGCTAATTTTGTTCAATGTGGTGTTCAAGTATATCCACATGCCTATGAGCTCTTGCGGCCTTATATCGCATATGTCCATATCAAAGATGCCTATTTTAAGAATGGTGAGGTCACACCTGCAGGTCTTGGCGATGGACAGGTTGCGCAAGTATTGGAACAATTGGCGAAAGATAATTATCAAGGCTATTTATCGTTAGAACCACATTTGTCAACCTTTGAAGGCTATGAACGGCTAGAAAGCAAGGCAGTTTCAATTAATCATAAGAAGTCAAATGGCGCGCGTACTTTTACGATTGCTAGCAATGCTTTGAAAGAGCTACTAGTTGAACAGCTGGGTCAAAAGTGGGAGTGAAACATGAAAAAATTACGAATTGCAATTATCGGCGTTGGTAATATTGGCAATCTACATGCTGGCTATTTGGCGACAGGGGAAATTAAGCATGCTGAATTAGTTGCTTTTTGCGATACGAATCCGCAGAAATTAGCTTTAGCAAAAGCAAAATATGGGGAACACTACCACTTCTATGGCAGCGATGAGGACGTTTTGGCTGATCCAGATGTGGATGCGGTTATTATTGCGACCCCACACTATGCGCATCCGACGATCGCGATCCAAGCTTTGAATGCACATAAGCATGTCTTAAGTGAAAAACCAGCCGGTGTTTATACCAAAAAAGTCAATGAAGCTTTGGAAACTGCTAAGGCTCATCCAGATCTTGTTTATGCACTGATGTATAATCAAAGAATGAATCCGGTCTATCAAAAGGCTAAGGAACTAGTCAGTACAGGAATGATCGGTGAGCTCCGAAGAACCAATTGGATCATTACAGATTGGTATCGTTCTCAAAGTTATTATGATTCGGGTAGTTGGCGGGCAACATGGGCCGGTGAGGGTGGCGGTGTATTGCTCAATCAGGATCCCCATCAATTAGATCTTTGGCAGTGGATCTGCGGAATGCCCCAGCGAATCATGGGCTTTGCTTATTTTGGTAAACGGCGTGAGGTTGAAGTTGAGACAGAAGTGACCGCTTATGCGGAATATGCTAATGGTGCCACTGGTGTATTTGTAACGACCACAACCGAAACACCAGGAACTAACCGGTTTGAGATCGTAGGATCAAGAGGAAAAATCGTTATTGAAGATCGCAAACTCAGCTTTTGGCAGAATACAGTCGACGAACGCGATTGGAACAAAAACTTCACAGGTGGTTTTGGCAGTCCAGAGGTATGGAAAATCGATATCCCAGTCGACTTTGATGGTGAGACAGGACACGCAAAAGTAGTTCAGAATTTTGTTGACCATATCTTATTTGATGAAGTGCTGGTCAGTCCAGCAAGTGATGGGGTCTATGGTCTTTCAATCTCAAATGCCATCTATCTATCTGCGTGGGAACATCGTTGGGTCGATTTACCAATCGATGAGGACTTATTCTTGACCCATCTCGAAGCACAGATCGCTCACTCAAAAATAAAAACAAATGATGATCAGCTTTTAGATACGGCGCATACTTATTAGGGTGGAGAGTAGAGTTAGTATGGTTAATTTTGGAATCATTGGTTGTGGGTCGATAGCAAATGTTCATGCAACGGTAATCAACAATATCCCGGATGCCCATTTAGTGGCCTGTTGTGATATTGATGCAGTTAAGGGACGTGAATTTG
The DNA here is from genome assembly GCF_024345205.1 of Lapidilactobacillus luobeiensis. Lineage (GTDB taxonomy): Bacteria > Bacillota > Bacilli > Lactobacillales > Lactobacillaceae > Lapidilactobacillus > Lapidilactobacillus luobeiensis. The sequence goes on from NZ_BROC01000016.1 coordinate 19,081, forward strand.
CTCGACGGTTTGAATGCCAGTTTTATCTTGATGCAGACAGCCTGATCAAACGCTCTGACATCGATGTGATCACGATCGCGACGCCACACTATCTGCATGGACAGATGGCGATTGCTGCCTTGCGTGCGGGTAAACACGTTATTTGCGAAAAGCCAATGGCATTGTCTGTTGAAGAGGCCAAGCAAGTCTTAGCAGTCTCACGACAGGTCAATAGGATCTATGTGGTTTGCTATCAAAATCGTTTTAACCCAACGATGGTCAAATTAAAAGAAATATTGCAGACCAATAAATTTGGGAAATTACAAGGAGTGAAGGGGATCGTTACCTGGCATCGCGATCTCGATTATTATCAAAGGGCACCATGGAAAGGCTATTGGCGAACTGAGGGTGGCGGGGTGCTGATCAATCAGGCCATCCATACTCTAGATGCGATCTGTTGGCTTGTTGGTAGACCTGTTAGCGTCAAGGGGAAAATAATGACCAGCATTTTAGATGGTGTTATTGAAGTTGAAGATTCTGCGATGGCGACATGCCAATTGGCTGATAAAACGCCAGTCCTAATTTTTGCTAGCAATGATTATTCTTCTGATCCCACACCGCTCATTACGCTTGATTATGAAAAGGCAACGATAGAGCTGGGTAGTGATACATTAAAGATAAATGGTGAAGAATTAGTTGTTGATAGTTCTACCGATGTGATAGGAAAAGCCTATTGGGGAAATGGTCACCAACGATTGTTTCAAACTGTTGTTGCCAAAATCAAACATCGCCCTGATATATTGGTTGATTGCCTAGCCAGTGAGAATGCAATCGACTCCTTAATGTTGGTTAAGGGTATTTATCGATCGAGTAAGACTGATTCTTGGCAAACTATTGAAGGATAAGGTGGAAATACAATTGAAAAGAAGCGAATATCCACGCCCACAGCTTGAACGGCACTCATGGCTGAATTTAAATGGCGAATGGGATTTTGATTTTGATGATGATGATCGTGGTCAATTAGATCATTGGGAGAGCGGCACAAATAAGTTTGGTTATAAGATCAATGTTCCTTTTGCTTATCAAACTGAACTCAGTGGGATCTTTAGGCTAGAGCCTCATGATATTGTTTGGTATCAGCGGCATTTTTCAATCAATAAAAATCCTCAACGTGTCTATCAACTACATTTTGGCGCTGTCGATTATCAGGCCGATGTTTTTCTTAATGGTCAGTTGGTCGCACATCACGAAGGCGGGGAGACCTGCTTCTCAGCCAATGTCACATCTGTGCTGAAGGATAAAGATAACCTCCTAGTAGTTCGAGTCGTTGATCCACGGAAAGATGAAACGATTTTACGAGGAAAGCAGAGTTGGGAAAGTGAACCGACTGCGATTTGGTATACTGGAACTACCGGGATCTGGCAAACTGTCTGGCTAGAGGATACTGGCCAAACTTATATTGAGTCGCTTAACTTTACACCAAGATTTGATGCTGGCCAAGTTGCTGTAAATGCTAAGCTTAATCGCTTTCAGAAACAATTGAAATTGAGTTACACGATTTGTTTTAAGGATGAGCTGATCGTTTCAGGAGAGTTCTATCCGACCACTAGTCAAATTGATTTTTCGGTGGATTTGATCCATAATCAAATTTTTCGTACCAATTATCATCGAGCAGGGTATTCTTGGTCACCAGAGGATCCTAACCTGTTTGATGTTGAGGTCAAATTAATTTTTGATGATCAAGAAATAGACCGAGTTTCCAGCTATTTTGGCATGAGAAAGATATCGCAAAAAAATGGGATGATCTATTTAAATAATCGACCTTATTATCAAAAATTGGTTCTTGATCAAGGCTATTGGGAGCAGGGATTATTGACTGCTCCTAGCGATCATGACTTTATCCAAGACATTGAACTTGCTAAGAAGATGGGTTTCAATGGGTGTCGGCTTCATCAAAAAGTTGAAGATCCACGCTTTTTATATTGGGCTGATCGTCTCGGTTTCTTAGTATGGGGTGAGTGTTCTTCCGCACCTATCTACCATGACCTCTCTGTCCAAAGGCTCATGAAAGAGTGGGGGGATATTATTGATCGAGATTATAATCATCCTTGTATTGTTGCTTGGGTACCCTTGAATGAAAGTTGGGGAGTCCCGAATATTCAATTCGATCGACAACAGCAACATTTTTCCCAAGCGCTCTATCATTATATCCATAGTCTGGACACGACCCGACTAGTCGTCTCAAATGATGGTTGGAGTCAAACTGAAACTGATATCTGCACGATCCATAACTATGCGCATGGTCGCGTCGATGAGCCGGAGCAGCAAAGGGCATATGAGCAACAATTGCATGATCGTGAACACCTCCTAGCATCTTCACCAGCGGGCAAACAGGTTTATGCAGATGATTTTCACTGGAATGGGGTGCCGATCATGTTGACTGAGTTTGGAGGAATCAGTTATCAAACAAATAAAGATAAGGATTGGGGCTATACTGAAGTTGCAGATGATCAGCAGTATTTGCAGGAGTACGAGCGATTGATCCGCTCTATTTATCAATCGAAGGCTATTTGGGGATTTTGCTATACTCAGTTGTTTGATGTAGAACAAGAAACTAACGGCTTGCTTCGATATAACCGACTTCCAAAAGTCCCGGTGGAGAAAATCAAAGCAATCAATAGTCTTTATCATGACGCCTATATTGAAAATAGCATAGATAAATAGGCAGTCATAGTGGTAAATTGACAAACCTGTATTGATTGAAAAAGCCGTGGGATCAGTAAGATATGATTCTAAACGGCTTTTTTAATTAAAAGTTTCAAAGTTAAAAATCTGTTACTAACAGCTATAATTATTTTAAAATACACTCAAGATCAGTTGACACGAGTTTGCTCGTCTGCAAGGGGATTGAATTAGATGGTTATAATATGATTTCGGCCATTATGAAGAAGTCAGACTTTAAACAATAAAATGAGCGTTTTATACTTTAAAAGATGGGGCAAAACAAATGAGGCTACGACATTTTAAAATGATGGATACGCTTAGAGGGCTGTCTTTCCAGAATAAATTGCGAGTATTGCTTTATTCCTTGATCGTTATCATTTCAATTCTTTTAGTAGGTGTGTGTGGTGTGTTCATCTCGATGGTTGCTGAAGAAACATATACAAGTAACCGTAACCAACTATCAATACTGTCAAGTGATTTAAAAAACAGCTTTTCCCAAATTGATCAATTGATCACTGACTTTCATCAAAATACTCATATCCAGCAGCAAATAGAATCAATCAATGAATTGGGAATAGACTCGATGGAAAGAGATAAAACCCTCATAAATGTTGATCGAGAACTTGGCTGGTTGATTGCAAATTCTCGTGTTAACTCGTGGATCCTATTTGACAAAAACCAACAAGTTATTCTGGGTAATCGAAATGAGTTGGATCATTATATTGATGGCTATCAGACCGCTGATTATTTAAAGAGTGTTAAAAAAGATATGCAGCGAGGTGTTTGGTTTTTTGATAAGACTGGAAGCAAGGCCGTTTATATCCATAATGTTTTTGATACCCGAAAAATGATCATGCGACAACTTGGGACAGTTATTTTTACGGTTGATTTGGCGTTTATTCGTGATTATATGAGTGATACTGGGATTTTTTCAAATCAGGATTTTGTTGTTTTGACACACGCCCAACAAAGTTATGCAACGACACCATCAAAATTGCCCTCAGCCATGCGGTTTTTAGAAGATCATCAAAAACAAAGTTATCAATTCGCGACGATCGGTTCAGAAAAGTATTATGTAATGTCAGATCCGATCACCATTGATAATACGACCTTTCGTGCTAGTTATTTTATTTTAAATCGTCAAATCATGGAAAAAATTATTGCGGTCACGGTCATTCTCTTCATCGTTATTTTATTTGTGATCCTATTATGCGTTCATGGAGCAAACTATTTTTTAAAACGTTTGATTACACCAATCAATATCCTGGCCGACAATATGCGTCAATTTAGTGATTCGAAAGATTTAACGTTACTACACAATAAAACGACCCAAGTTGATGGGATACATGCCCATGATGAAATCGGTATTTTGTATACTAGTTTTCAGAAATTATTAGATGAGATCGATCGTCTTGTTATTAAGGATTATCAATCACAGTTGCTAACTCAGACCATGGAAACTAAGTATCTGATGGCACAGATCGATCCACATTTTCTTTACAATACACTTAATTCGATCAACTGGATCGCATTGAATCACAATGATTTTGAGGCTTCTGAAATGGTGACCTCACTAGCATTATTATTGCGTGATAAAACGAATCCCCAAAAGCAGTATGACAGTTTATCTGATGCGTTAAGTATCGTCCAGGCCTATATCAAGATCCAAAGTGTTCGTTTCGGTGATCGATTGCGATTCAGATTGGTCGTTCCAGATGAAGTTACACTAGATGAGATAAAGTTACCTAAGTTGATTATTCAACCGATCGTCGAAAATGCGGTGAAATACGGCGTAGAAAGAACGAATCGTCAAGTGTTGATCGAAGTATTGATCACCATTACTGAAGGAAAGCTTCAGATCGTTATTTTTAATGATGGTGATGGGTTTGATCCGCAAAGTGTTCGTTCTGAATCGACTGGTGTCGGGATCCATAATATCACTTCAAGATTAAAACTTTTGTACGGAGACGAGGGTACGATCAACATTCAATCGGCCCCAACAGACACCACTACAGTAACGATTCGGCTGCCTTTAGAGAAAATGGAGGAATAGAGATGGGTTTACCTAAAGCGATTATCATTGATGACGAGCGCCTGAACGCTGATGGCATTAAGAAGCTGATCGAGTATGGCAAAATGCCGATCGAGATTTGTGCAGTTTTCTATTCAAGTAGCCAAGCTCTTGCGTACCTAGTCTTAAATAAAGTCGATATTATCTTAACCGATATCAAAATGCCACAGATCAGTGGCTTGGAATTGGTTAGTCAGATCAGACAGGAAAATAATGATGCCGAGATCATCATTTTTACTGGTTATGGAAGTCTGGCATACGCTCAAGAGGCGATGCAATATGGAATCAAATATTTTTTAGAAAAGCCGGTTTTGCCTGATAAATTATATACCAGTATTCAGAATTCAATTAAGGACTGGCGTCATCATCGCCAAGAGAAACGTTTGAACAATAAGCAATTGATTGAAAATATCTTGGCTGGTGATCAAGATTTTCAAGTAGAGGAACTTGAAATGGCTTCTGTAACATTTAGGGAAGAGTATTTCGATCAGCTTCGTGAGTTAATGGAAACCTTTTTTGACCAGCAAGAGCCACTCTATAATCGTATTAATAATTCCGGCTGCATGATCTACTACACATTTTCGGCCTCACAATTTCAGCTGTTGATTGAATCAATTAAGAAAGTGGATATACCGCCGATCGTTATTGCAATTGAATCGAGTTTTATGATGAAGGACCTTTTAGAGAAAACACGGATTAGTCAGCAGGTTATTGAAATGGATTATTATTTAGGCGACAGGTATCAGATTTTTATTGATCGCATCCCGTTTTCTGCCCAGGAGCAAGATAAGATTCTGACATCATGGCTCAACCAATTAAAAAGTATCTTAATGTCGGGTGAGCTTGACTCAGTTCTTGCTAACTTTGATGAACTCGCGAGTAAGTGTTGCCAAACGCTGATTGCGCCGGCACGATTCAAATATTTGTTTATGCAGATGGTCCAAGAAGTTATGAGAAGTACTGGTGTGAGTGCAAACATCAGTCAACATTTTGAGAAGGACCATTTATTATCAAGCCATCTGGATGACACCCGTTCGAGACTAGAAGAAATCATCGAAATATTAAGAGAAAACCAAAAACTAAAAGAACCCTTAGACAAAGTGGTTAAAAAGGTAAACGAACTGATTGATCAGCAATATGGGAGTAGTGATCTATCGCTAAAATGGATTGCTAATAATGTACTGTTCTTAAACCAAGATTACGTTGGAAAACGTTATTTGGCTGTTACAGGGAGGAAATTCTCAGTTGCATTAACAGAGAAACGAATGAAAGAATCGATTCGGTTGTTACAACAAGGGTATAAGGTTTATGAAGTTGCCGATGCAGTTGGGTTTGGTAATAATCCAGATTACTTTGGCCAACAATTTAAAAAATATTATCGTGTCACTCCGCATCAATATCTAAAGCAAAGAAATAATTAGCGGTTTTTGTATTTTGTTGATCAGGATAGAATGATTTGCGAGACTAGCGGTGACGCGATTTATTGGGTATATTATTGGCCCGGGAATAATAAAAAGCAGCAACACGAGCAAAATACACGTGTTACTGCTTTTTGTGATGTAACTGAATAATAGATCTGGTCGATTAATCTAAATCTTTTTTACCAGTATAGAGTTCGTAGTAGTAACCCTGCAAGGCCATCAGCTCATCGTGATTGCCGTGCTCGATGATCCGCCCATGATCAAGCACCAAGATCAGATCAGAGTTGGCGATCGTCGACAACCGGTGGGCGATCACAAAGGTCGTCCGCCCGGCCATCAAGTTATCCATCCCCGCCTGAACCTGCCGCTCCGTCCGCGTATCGATACTGGAAGTCGCTTCATCCAAAATCATCAGCGGCGTGTCCGCCACGCTGGCCCGGGCGATCGACAATAATTGCCGTTGCCCTTGCGACAGATCCGAACCATCACCGTCGATCGGGGTATCGTAGCCCCGCGGCAGATCGTCGATGAACTCATCGGCTTGGGCCAACTCACCGGCAGCCTCAACTTCGCTATCAGTGGCGTTCAATCGCCCGAAGCGGATATTTTCACGGATCGAAGTGCTGAACAGGTTGGTGGCCTGTAGGACGATCGCCATCGAGTGCCGTAGATCGGCTTTCTTGATTTGCTTGATGTCGATGCCATCATAGGTGATCGTGCCGGAATCGATTTCGTAGAAGCGGTTCAACATACTACTGAAGGTGGTTTTCCCGGCGCCAGTTTCGCCGACTAAAGCGACCTTCTCGCCAGGCTCCACGGTCACATTGATGTCGTGGAGGACAGTTTTGCCAGGAAGGTAACCGAAATTAACATGGTCAAAAACGATCCGCCCCAGCACCGGCACTTGCTTGATCGTGCCATCTGCGTTGGGAACTTCCCAGAACCAGCGGCGCGAACCGGCGGCGGTGTCGGTCATGTCTTGTTTCAAGGTGACTTGGCCATCATCGACTTCCACCGGACTGTCTTCCAATTGGAAAATCCGCTCCGCCCCAGCCAACGCCAGGACGATGGAATTCAATTGTTGGGAGATCTGGGAAATCGGTTGGCTGAAGGACTTGCTTAACTGCAAAAAGGCCGCAATCGCGCCTAGAGTCAACGGCGCCCAATGATTGATGGCGATCATCCCGCCGAAAATCGCGATCAAGACGTACAAGGCGTTTCCAATGTTGCCCATGATCGGGAACAACATGACCGCAAAGGAGTTGGCCCGAGCCGCGTCGACGCGATATTGGTCGTTATAAACGTCAAATTCTTCTTTGATCTGCGGTTCGTGGGAGAAAACTTTAACGACTTTCAGACCGTTGAGCACTTCTTCCACATAGCCGTTCACGATGCCTAAGTGTTTCTGCTGTTGCTTGAAATAATAACCAGAACGACTGGTCAAATAGCGGACCACGCCAATACTCAAGCCGAAAATCGCCAAAGTGATCAGGGTCAACAACGGGCTGAGTGCCAACATTCCGAACAGCACGAAAATCAAGTTGAAGGCTGAGTTAACAAATTGGGGGATACTCTGGGAAATCATTTGCATCAAGGTATCCACATCGTTGGTGTAGCGGCTCATGATATCGCCGTAATCGTTTTGGTCGAAGTAAATGATCGGCAAGGACTGCATATGAGCGAACATGTCGTCGCGGATCTTCTTTTGTAACCGCTGGCCCAGAACCGCCATGGTTTGTGTGGTAATGAAGGTGGCGATCACGCCTAACAGGTAAATCGCGCCCATGACCAGGATCGCGTGGAACAGCGGGGTGAAATTAGGGTAGGCTTGTTGCGTCAACGGGACGATATAATCATCGATCAGCCGTTGTAAGAAAAGCGAGCCGTAAACCGTCGCCGCCGCGGAGACAATAATGGCGACCATGGCGATGATGAAAGGTGCCGGGTAAGTTTGGACAATATATTTCAACAGCCGCTTCAAGGTATCTTTACGAAACGGTTCTTTTTGCTGTTTAACTTTAGCCATTGGCTTCATCACCTGCTTTCTTTTCTTGATATTGGTAGATGTCACGGTACAAGGCGTTGCTCTTGACCAGCTCGTCATGGGTACCGACGGCTTGGATCTGGCCGCGGTCCATGACGATGATCTGATCGGCATCTTTGATCGAGACGATCCGTTGGGAAATAATGATTTTGGTGGTGTCTGGTAGATCTGCAGCTAGACCTTCGCGGATCATCCGCTCGGTGGTGGTGTCCACGGCAGAGGTCGAGTCATCGAGGATCAAGATCTTCGGCTTCTTCAACAGCGCCCGGGCAATGGTCAAACGTTGTAACTGACCACCGGAAACGTTGCTCCCACCTTGTTCGATGTGGGTCTGGTAACCATCGGGGAATTCATTGATGAAGCCATCCGCTTGAGCGATTTTAGCCGCGGCGATCAATTCCTCATCGCTAGCGTCCTCATTGCCCCAGCGTAAATTCTCGGCGATCGTGCCGGAGAACAGCACGTTGTTTTGTAACACCATCGCCACATTATCCCGCAGTGTGCGCAGGTCGTAGTGGCGCACGTTATGCCCGCCGATCCGCAAACGCCCGTGGGACACATCGTAAAGCCGGGGGATCAGCTGAACCAGGCTACTTTTACCAGCGCCGGTTTCACCGATGATCCCGATGACTTCACCGGACTTGATCTGCAAATTGATGTCCTGCAAGATCTCCCGAGGTGAATCGTTGAAAGTGAAATTAACATGTTGGAACTCAATCGCCCCATTGGCCACCGTCTTGATTGGATCCTTAGGGTCGTTGATCGTCGGCCGATCTTGCAACACCGCCGTGATCCGCTCGCCACTGGCTTGGGCGATGGATAGTTGGGTGAAGACCATGGCCAACATATTTAAGCTGAACAAAATTGAATTAGAATAAGCGTACATACTGACCAGTTCGCCGGTTTGTAAGGAACCGCCAACGATCAATTTCGCGCCGAACCAAGATAAGAGCAGTAAAGACAAGTTCAAGATCAGCATCATCGCCGGGCCGTTCAACGACATGATCCGTTGCGCCTTGGTGAAAACATCGGCGATGCCTTTCGACGCTTGTTTGAATTTATCGTTTTCTTCGTCAGCGCGCACATAAGTCTTGACCACCTGCACGCCGCGAATATTTTCCCGAACGACCCGGTTCAAGGTGTCATAACGCCGGAAGACGATCCGGAACAAGGGCCGCGCTGAGTGCAAAATCAGCACTAGGAAAATCGCCAGGATCGGGATCATCACCACGAAAACTAGCGCCAATTGACTGTTGACGCGGAAAGCCATCATAATGGAGAATAGGAACAACAGCGGCGCACGCACCGTCATCCGGATCATCATCTGATAACCCATTTGGACGTTGGAAATATCGGTGGTCAGCCGCGTCACTAAACTGGATCCGGAGAAATGATCGATATTGGCGAACGAGAAATCCTGAATATGATAGAACAGATCGTGGCGCAGATTGGTCGCGTAACCAGCGGCCGCGTGCGGCGCGACCCAACTAGCCGCCGCCCCACAGATCAGCGAGAAAATCGCCATGGCCAACAAGATCAGACCATATTTGGTAATGTAACTCATGTCACTTTTTTGGATCCCATCATCAATGATATTACCCATTAAAAAGGGAATGAATGTTTCTACGGCAACTTCCACCGCCACCAGGATCGGCGACAGAATCGTCAAACCTTTGTACTGGCGGATCGAGCGGGAGAGTGTTTTCAGCAAGATATCAACCTCCTATGTAATACTGAAATAAAAAAATACCGATACTACCCATCATACGCTAAAATTCCTAAGAATGCCTATGTTTTGCTTACAAAAAGTACCAAGCACTGATAGATTGGCCGCGGCTTGCGCTGCGCGTGGCGTTGGTGGATGGCAGATGTGGTGGGCTCCAGGTCGGGCTGGGGGTGGTGGAACGCTGCGGGCACGATTTTGAGCGTTTCGGAAGTACGCCGAAAATCTCAAAACTCGGCCTTATTCTAGGCGGCAAAGCCGCCAAGAATAATATCGCGGCTGACTCACCCCCAGCCCGACCTTCCGCCTGACGGATAAACTGCCCACCAACGCCAGAGTGTGAGCCGGCCTGGGTAGCTTCTGAGCATTAGCCTAGTAACTATTTTGGAGGCTGGTCTTTGCCTCCGGAATAGTTGCGTAGCTAAGCACAGAAGTCAGTTGTGCGGACACGACAAACGTCTTGAGGCGGTTGCATCACTACCCAAACCCAGCACATCTGCAATCAAGTGCAAGATCAAGAATAGCAACCAGTCATTTCCAACCAATCCCAAACGATGCCCACCACGTTTCAAAACACTGTGAGATACCTCCTTGTTTATCTTAACGCAGTTCGACTGGTCAAATGGTAATCTTTTGTGAATATTTATGAGGGATTTTCGCGAAAAAGGCATAAAATGAGAGCGGTTGGCAGGCGTGGTCAGGTAAAATCTGGGTAAACAAAAATCGCAAAGACAAATGAGGGCGGTGTCCGCGTTTGTTTTTGCGTCAAGATGATGTGATTGTTATTGAAAGTTTTCTGTTTGAAATTTTTTAATTTGATTGCGTCAGAGATGGGTGGTGAACAGCGTTGCGCTGATCTGCCATTGAAGTTATGTCACTGATGAAGTGCTTTGGCAAGTGTGTTGGTCAAATAATTTGCTACTTTATAGGTGTAAATCAACATCAATCGGCGGGGATGATTATGCCAACCGATTTGAGAAGCTTTGCCAACTTTGCTCCGATTCCAAGCCAACTTTGGTTGGACCTGTCGGCCGCTTCAGCTATTTCATCATAACCATACTTTCATTTCTCAGGCAGACTGTACCGGTGTCGCCAATTCAAGAAATCGTGACCACTAACCACGTTCGTCAGTTACGTGGCCCCGTCCATTGACCATAGCTTGCCCGTTGGCGTGAGTGCTCAAACAACTGTTATACCGTTGAGCGGCTGGAGCGGAGAAATTCGGGGTGAGATCGCCGTGTCGTTATTCTTAGCGGCTTTGCCGCTTAGAATAAGGCTCAGCTTTGAGATTTTTGGCGTCCTTCCGAAAAGCTCAAAGTGACGCCCACAGCGGGCTCACCCCGAATTTCGCAGCGCAAGCTGCGACCAACCTACTTTGGAAAGTACCTTAATGCCACCACGCCATGTGCAAAGTGTTAGGCATCGCGCACAGCGGCCAGTCCGTCCACATCCAATAAGTTGACAGTTTTGCCCTGCCGCCGCAACAAATGCTCGTCTTCAAAGATCTTGAACTTCCGAGAGATCGTCTCCGGCGTCGTGCCCAAGAAACTGGCCAACTCCTTCAATTTCATCGGCAATGTGACCTGGTCTGTCTCAGCGACCTTCGCCAGATCCAATAAATAAGTCGCTAGCCGTTGCTCGATCAAATCATGGTTCAATAACTGATTTTGCCGCTCCAGCGCGTCAATTTTATTGGCGTTGCTTTGTAATAATTTCCAAGCGATGCTGGGGTAGCGTTCCAAAAGGGGCTGGAAATCTTGCGCTTGTAGTACGCAAAAATTGGCGTTTTTCAACGTCTCAACATACAGATCCTGATTGGTGATCCCAAACAGGTTCTTCTCGCCTTCGAAATCACCAGCCTCGAGGACCCGCAATAATTGTTCTTTGCCATTAGCGGCCAGTTGGTAGACTTTGGCCGCGCCTTGGGCCAAGATCACCAGCTGTTTAGGCGTGTTCGGCCCCAGCGCGATCTCGCCCTTGGTCAGATGATGATGCTTGACCAACGCCGAGACCCGCACCAATTCCTCATGGTCCAGCTGGGTAAAAATCGGCACGATCTCCGCGCAAACGTGTTCTGTCATGATGTCACCTCACTGATAATTTAGCGTCGAATGAAACACTGCGTTCAACTTGATTTTGAATCTCTGGCGCTGAGCACTACGAGATCCGATTCAAAACCGAAACCATTAGTTGCTTATTTTACCAAACTTGTTGCTCAGTCGATCTTGGTCTTGGCAATATTATAGCCGAGATCGCTGACCACCTGAGCCAATTTGGCCGCAGTGGTCTCCTGAATGTTGAACTGGAGCTCCAGTTCGTTTTTTTCAAAAAGAGCGCCGACTTCGCCAACGCCAGGTTGGTCTGCTAGCTGCGCTTGAATGTGCTCAAAACATACTGGACAGGCCAGCGGTTCCAAAATGATCGTTAATTTCGCCATACTGATTGCCTACTTTCTATTACTATTCTAGTCTACTTCAGCTCGATCGGTAAATAATTGATCTCGATCAAGTTTTGCGAAAATTCCGATGATAGTGGGGTGGAAGCCACCGTTAAAACAGAAAATTAGCCATGATCTCATCAAATTAGTTTTCGTTTAATAAATCGTTGATTTTATCATTGTGAAGTGCTAATCTAAGAAAAAAGAGTCAGACTGATCGGTTCCATCAGTCTGAAGGAGCTACTGGCATGAAACCACTATTATCTTACATCGGTCGGGAAAAGAAGCGGTTCTTCCTGACCAGTTTATTGATCACGTTGTGTTCGGTCCTTCGGGTTTTACATGCTTTGATCAATACATATACTTTTAATAATTTGATTGCCTTGAATATGACTGGCTTTTTCAAATTTCTGTTGATCGATGTGGTCGTCTTTGCGGTCTTGTCGCTGACATTGGGCATGACCCAGTACGTCCGTGCCGCTGCGGTGCAACGATTCAGTCTGGATCTGCGTCAGGATATCGCGGCTCAGATCGAAGCAACGCCGGTGGAACATTTCAGCGCCAAGAACACGGGGACTTACGCGTCTTGGCTGACCAACGATATCACGCTGATCGAGCAGAATGGCTTCGACAACTTGTTCGATTTGGTTCAGATCATCACCGATCCGCTGTTTTCGCTGATCGCGTTGTGGCATTTTCACTGGTCTTTTCTGCCAGTGGTGTTCGCGCTCTCCTTCTTCACCGTGCTGTTGCCCCAGTTTGTCCATAAACAACTGGCGAAGGCCAATCTTTTCACCACCAAAAGCAACGAGAATCTGTTGAGTGTGATCAATGACGCCTTGCACGGCTTTTCCATCTTTTCGATTTTTGGCGTGGAGAAGCAATTAAGTTTGCGGATCACCGCAGCCACCAACAAATTGATCGCCCGCAAGTTGCACCAAGTTTGCTATGAAGCCGTCGCGAATAATGTCGCCGGGTTGAGCAACATTATCGGTCAATTATTGGTCGAAGGCTGGACCGGGTTTCTCGCCATTCAAAAAATCATTCCCATTGGTGCCATCGCCTCCTCGGCAAATCTGTCTTACAACGTGTTCAATTCGATCGCGGTTTTTGCCCCAGTTTTGACGCAGATGCGAGCGCTGACTCCTGTTTTTGAAAAATATCATTTGCACGATGAAAGCGGCCAAGCTCAGTTGGGCGCAATGACGATTCCAGAACGTCCCAAACTTACCTTGAAGGTCAACGAGCTGACCTTCAAATATCCGCACCAGCAGCGCGCTGTTTTCCAGCCCTTTAGTTTAACATTGCGGCCGGGAGATAAGGTAGCGCTGACCGGTGAATCCGGGACAGGGAAAAGTACGATCCTGAAGATTTTAGCCGGCCAGTTGCGGCAGTATCAAGGCTCGATCCAAGTCAATGGCGTGGAATTGCGCGACAGCTGTTTGGCCAGCTTGCATCAACAAGTCTTGTACGTCGATCAAACGCCGTATTTGTTCAACGACACGATCCGCTATAATTTGGAATTAGGCGAGTCGTTTAGCGATGACGAGCTGCAAGCCGCGCTAGTTGGCGCCGATTTGGCTCAAGACGTGGCGAAAATGGCCGCCGGTTTGGCCACTGAGGTCGGTGAGGGCGGGCAAAGTTTATCCGGTGGGCAGCGGCAACGTTTGGCTTTGGCCCGAGGCTTATTGCGCCGCCAACAACTCTTCCTGTTCGATGAATCCACCAGCAATCTGTCCCAAGCCAGCGCCTTGCGCGTGGAGGATAATATTTTGAAACAACAGGACCTCAGCGTGATTTTCGTCAGCCACCAATTGCATGAAGAAAACATTGCCGAATTCGATCAGGTGATCACCCTGAAGTAAACTTGGTTCCTAGAGATTTGATAAACATCGAAAATCTGACTGCCAGTCGCAAAATCTGTGGGAGCAGGCACACTAGCATGACTGAGAGTCATCGTGTTGGTCACGCATTTAGGTTGCTTGCTGGTGATCCGACCACAAGTCGCAGCGTTTGGCTTCATGATTTGCGTCGCCACATCATTAGTATGAATATGACAAAAAATGATCGTCATCTGAAAAATACCGAAGACGATCGTTTTTGATAGCAATAGATTTTTAATTTCGTTGTGTTTTTGACGGCGCTTTTTGAAGATCATTTTGGAATGAAAATCAGTTCGCGCCGCCGCTCCCTAAAATCAAGTCGTGTTCTGACAACTCCAGCTGGGGATCAGCCCGTTGCCTATTTAAACCAACCGCTGATCGTTTGCCAGAGACTTTGAAAGAACTTGCCGAGTTGATCGCCAATCTTTTGGAGGAAGTTGCGATTCTCTTCGGTATCCAGCTTACTGAAAATCGACTTGGCGTTGGTTTGGATATTATTGATCAGTTTGCTGGCTTGCTCCTTGAACCCGGCAGAATCCAGCGCGCCGGAATCGCGGATCTTGACCAGCATGTTGATGATCTGGGTCTTCTGGTTGTCGGTGATGATGTTGATGATGCCATTGTTGGTCAATTCGTTATTGACGATCGTGGTGATGTCGCCGGTGGAAATATTGCTGCCTTTTTCGGCCATTTCCTTTTTGGCGGCGGTGACAGCGTTGTTTAATTGGGCGTCGGAGTAGCCGTCTTTATCTTTATTGGCGCTATTGATATCGCTTAAAGTGGACATTTCTTCTTGTGCGGCGGTGACTTGGCTTTGATTGAGCGTATTGCCAGTGGAAGCGTAGGCGGCGTAAACGCCAGCTAGTGCGCCTGAACCGTCGATCGGGGTGGCTGAGGTGACGTAGATATTGGCGTCAGTGACACCAGCGGTCAGCGCCGCGTTTTTGTATTGATCGGCGGTGATCGTGGTGATATTGTTGCGACCATTGTAATTAAGGATCTGGACATTGATTCCTGAACCGAATGACGTTTTTTCGATCAACGCGCTAGACCAAACACCAGAGCTGGTCGTGAAAGTCGATCCGGATGGATTGAGGTATTTAACTAAAGTCGCGCCATCAACAGTGATCGTTTGGTAATTGCCACTGATCTTGGCGGTCAAGGTATTAATGGTACCTTGTTTTTGCGCCGCCGTCAGCGAAGTGCCTAAGGTCAAAACCGGTTCCGTCCAAGTGGCGCTGCTACTGTCGTCGGCAGCTTGCACAGTCTGTTGACCCGTGGTTTGACTAAACACGTAAGCGCCACCGACTAGTAATGTGATCGCTAGTGTTGCGGTGATTTTCTTCAAGAATGATTTCATGATCGACCCTCGTTTTTCATTTGATGATTACTGACCTTATTATAACAAGACTGGCTAGGAGCGCCCAATCATTGCCACTATCTTAACCATCCCTTAAGCAAAAATCAGTCTTGCGATGGAGCCGGGTGATCGGGTCCAATAAAATAATCCATATCTCAGCGATCTTCGCAAGAAACCAAGAGCGGGAATGTGTTAAAATAAGAGCAATGTAACCGCTTTTTTAATTGGAACGATTCAGGAAGGGTCAGTTGGATGATGAAAATGTTACGACGGTTAATGATCACTTTTGCCGGTACTTTTTTGATCGGATTGGGGATCGCCTTTTTAGTAGATTCCGGGGTGGGGATCGATCCCTTGAGCACCTTTTTGGCGGGGGTGCAGACGCTAGTACCTTGGTCATTAGGAAATTTGATCGTCGCCTTCAATGTGGTGATGTTGATCGTGCTTTTCTTTCTTGATCGCCATTTGCTGGGGATCGGTAGCGTGATCAATGCCACTTGTGTTGGACTGACCGTTGATCTGCTGGCCGATTTCAATACTTTTATCACCGCGCAGAACTGGCCGACTTTAGTGCTGAGCTTGTTAGGGATTTTTTTCTTGGGGACCGGTTCGGCGGTCTATATGGAAGGCGAGCTGGGCTATGGCGCGCTAGAAGGTTTGATGATGTTTGGTAGTCAGCGGCTCCATTGGCAAGTTCGGTGGACGCGTAATGCGATGGATCTGATCTTCATCGTCTTAGGCATCTTGTTTGGCGCTCATTATGGTTACGGCACTATTCTCAGCGCTTTACTAGTTGGCCAAGTCATCGGTCTTTGGCGCCGTTTATTTATTTATCAGGCGAAGCGCCGGCAACGACTAACGGCGTCTTCGGAGGAGTCTTGATCCTGACCGGCGCTGCCTGGGTGACTGTGGTCAACCAATAAAAAAATCCCGCGTTCATCGGGATTTTTAAACCGAATTCATTTTAACGTTTGGTGATAGTCACCGATCAACAACTAAGAGCTATGTGGCGCAAACACCTTGCTCTTTTTTGTAAAAGAAGTGAACCAAAGGCACACATATCAAAAAAATTGAAGCAAGTAATTGTTTATATTTGTGAGTAAATTCGAGCTAAGATTTATTATAATGCAACAAGTATTTATGGTATTTTTGCTACCTCACAGGATTGTGATCTGTTAAAAAGTATCTCTGAGCCTACATCGATGGAATAAGTACGAATACTAGCCAGATGGCAAATAGGATCAATAATATCAAGACGAATATCGATAGCCATAACATTACTTTGTTTTGTTTCTTGAAGCCAATGTACATCATCACAAGTTCAACCAAGAAAAGGATCGCCAAATATTTAACCATGAAAATACCTTACCTTTCCACGTGTTTTTAATTGCTTACTGTCTGTACTTTACAATGCCAGATTTCACGAGTAGTTATGGTGCTTGCCGAATTTGCTATCTCAGCGGTCACCGCATTCCAAGAACTACCTTTTGCAAAAAAAGTGCACGCCAGAAAGAATAGGACCTGTTGCGAGCGCATAACCTATTTGTTTTTGGACACCCCTCCATGGATGCATTATCATTATTTTATACTAACCCTCACAATCCGTGAAATCAATAAGAATGTGAAAATGTTTTCTTGTGTTTCTTTGGTATTATCGCTATTCCTACTTCGCAAAAGGTTTATTCTCCCATCAATTGTATGCTCTTGTCACAATCGAAAATTTTCTGTCTGAGTGAGCGAGGTAGGAATTGTTTGCGATGAAAATTAAATTTCAAAGCGCAATATATTAAAGTCTTCCACACTAACAAATGTAAGAAAACAGAAAATGAAAGGGGATTCAAATGAAATATTTCCGGATTATGCTTTCTTTTTTGGCTATTTTTTTGTTGACCGCTTGTCGTGTAAAGAATGTTAATCATCAGTCAGCTTCGAGCATGCGTAGCTCTGAGGTGAAGTCTAGTAGTAATATTAGGTCAATCAATCCTCTGGCCCGACCCACAGCTCAAATAGGTGCGGAAACATTCGTTGATTTCTCTAGTTCAAAGAAATCTAGCAATCCACTGGCCTGTTCATTAGTGGTCGAGGATATCAAAATTGGTACTGAGATTTCGGCATCAGACTTGCAGGCCTCAAATATTACTCTTGAAACTACGAATTTGAGTCATTTAATTGCTATCAATGTCTCGATTAATAATCTTAATATAAAGCCAGCACTAGTTCCTCAGAAGCGAGAATGGTGGAGTGTCTATCTGTATACACAAAAAAAGTCCTCAAAAGAGGACGATGATATAAAGCTATTATTTTCACCAGAGAAGACAAAGATACCTGTCGATCAGAAAAGTGAATTTACAATTATTGTCGAGATTGACGAACCAGTTGATCCTAACCAGGCAGTTGATGTTTGGTTCTCCCCAGATTTTACTGATATTCCAGTTTCATATTCAAGGCCAGCTCGTTAAGTTATATGTTCGCGTGCATCTGATATTAGAGTCTCATTTGAAGTGGAAAAATTGTCTCTACCGATTTTATTAATTTCAAGTTATTGAAGATATTAGTATAGGTACGCCATTAGGTACGAAATAATTAATTTATCTTCTATACTAAATGATTGATGATAAAGCGTTATATAATAATGTGAAAAGTCGTTCACAAAAAACAGATTTTAAGTTGCGAGAATTATGAGTGCGATAAATTCACTAGCAAATGTAATTATAGCGTTTTCATTTCTTTTCTCAATGGTTTGTCATATAATATAATTAAATATTTCGAATATTTAAATAACGGCTATTCAACTACCGATTCATGTATAGAAGGGCAACTAATGAAAAGAACAAAAACATTATTTCTCATGCTTGTTTCTACACTATTTATTATATTATTGGCTTCTTGTCAACAATATCCTTGGGAATACAGAAACGCTCAATATTTTCGGCCAACAGACGAGGACAATGTTATGAAAGATAAATATATCTATTTACCAAGACCTTATATGGGGCAAGGATTTGGTAACTATGTCAACGTTGTGAAAAGTGATAAGTCGGGAGGCATGGTCGAGATTATGCCACGAGTCGAAAAAATAGGTTTTAATAAAGAGGTTATCGTGTATCGATCCCAGTCTATTGGTGAAGAAAACAAAAAATATTTTGGTGTCATCTATTTAAAAAAACATGGTTTAAAATTTGAATATGATTCATACAATGAATTAAAAAAGAAACACCCAGCGACGG
The DNA here is from genome assembly GCF_024345205.1 of Lapidilactobacillus luobeiensis. Taxonomy (GTDB): domain Bacteria; phylum Bacillota; class Bacilli; order Lactobacillales; family Lactobacillaceae; genus Lapidilactobacillus; species Lapidilactobacillus luobeiensis. Next base: position 37,950 of record NZ_BROC01000016.1, read on the forward strand.
TGGATGTCCAGATCGATTTCGTCTATAGATCAAAAACCTATGATTCCGAAACTACGATTTTAAAAATGCAATAGAGCTTACTTAATGTGAATACTATCTATTAGATTAGATATTTAACAAATAGCTGAAATAATTGGTTGAATTTAATGGTGTAAGCGCTACAATTTAATTGTTGCTATTTTATCGATAATTGCTATTAACCAGTAAAAAAGGAGTGAAGCTCCAAAAAAGGCAACATTTAATACGCCATCTGATAAATATGTTGATTTCATTGATAAAATGATGTTCGCCATTCTTTTGACATATGAAGTGGGTCATGTATTACAACTGCTGAAAGGTTTTCGTGCTTTTTATTCAATTCATTTCGATTCTCAAATATCTGATATTGGTTAGTTTGCGAATTTATATAGCCATATTTTTTCCCAGTCGGGCGCTTATTTGTAAATCGATCGGTCAGTTCAAAATTGGCAGAAAATATTATTTCATCTTTATCAAAGCCGACACCAGTTACTTTTGAAACTAAGACATTTTGAGGCGGGTATGAATTGTCGCCATCATCTTCTTGCTTCGTCAAGTGCAATAATTGGACACCCAATTGATCTGATTTAATGAAATACGGATCGGGTAGTTTTAGAATAAAATTATTTGCCGATCGTTCTGGAGAATCATTCTGATTAAAGTTCATAAAAGTTAGAGGGACGAAAAGCCCAAGTGAAAAGATTAATAAAATAATAGGCATTAGTATTAGACGTTGCATTCTTATCATCAAGTTCACTCCATCACAGTTTACCTTTATTATGTAATTGTTTTCCAAATTGTCAATATCGGCTTTCAATATCGGTGATACGATCGAGGTAGCCAGGCCCATACAGATCTATTACTAATCCGATGAACGAGTGGGACACTGATTTTTACTATCTGTATCAGAGATAGCCAGCCGAATATCGTCAGGCAATAACGATGACCGTTTAGTCAAAAACCGCGATACTCTGGAGACAGCGAGTATCGCGGTTTTTCTAAAGAAAGATAATTTTCAGAATGTGCAAAGTGGTGAATAAATAATAGTCGTGGCGTAAATAAATTTGATTCGCAAAGTTGACGCGCGACTTATACCAGCCTGATTCAACGATAAAGTGGCAAATAATTTTAGATGCGAGTATGTGGCCTTTCTAAGTTATTGCCAATATTTATCTGCGTTCATCGGGATTTTTTTTACTAGCTGCTTGATAGTTGAAGGTCATTCAACCGTTACGGGCGGCTCCACAATAGTGCCAGGGTCAGGCGTGGTTTCTGTTGTAGAACTGGTATCAGTATCGCTTGGCGTGTCACTACCATTGTTAGGCGCCGTTGTTTCCGAACTTGTGGTGTTATCTGTCGGTGTGGTCGTGGTGCTACTGGAAGATTGATCGTTAGTATTGGTATTAGTATTAGTGTTGGTCCAATCATTTGAATTACCTGAATTGCCTGATTGGTCGTAATAACCAGTATTGGTATTGCTGTTGCCATAATAATCCGTTTGGGTATCACCGGTATCAGTTGAGTTAGTCGCGGTGTCATCAAAATTCGTCACAGCGGTGTTATCGGCGTCATCTACTTCGTTTGAACTACTACTGGATGAAACGCTTGAGCTACTTGAGCTACTGCTGGATGATTTTTTACTAGATTTCTTAGCTTTTTTCGAGCTGGAACTTGTACCGCGATCTTGTTCCGTGGTACTGACTGTTGTTTTGCTGGCGTCTGCTGGTGTGGTGTGCGTCTGGGTCATGAAGAGTAACAATGGTGCTAGGATCAAGACATACAACCACCATTGACTCAGCACATTGCCTAAGCGTGAAGTCACTGCCGGTGCGTCACCGCTGGAGACCAGCGCCGTATAGTAGATCGCCGCGCCAACGGCCAAAAGCAGCGCGACAAAGAGCCCGATTTTTAAATTGACTAAGATCACAGTTGCGCCAACGCCTAACAACCCGATCGCCGCAAAGATCCAACGCCCTGATTTCATTTTGCCACCCTCTACTCACAAATTGCTCACTACGCCCGTTGATTTCACCGCTAGCCAGTCGTGATGTGTCTAAAGAACGACTGGCTTGTGAAACCTATCTGAAATAACGATAGCATTTACTTTGTTTGCTGTCAATCAAGGTTGGAGTAAAATGATGTGCGCTAGTAAGTGGGGTTTTCAGCTTGATCAGAAAATAGAAATTCAGTTGACATAGCGATTAAGAAAAGTTTGCACATGCTGTTTGTAGGCGCTGGGATCCACACCAAAAGCTTGAGCGTGATCGGCGTTCGGGACGACCCATAGTTCTTTGGGCGCGCTGGTAGCGGCGTAATTTTTCAAAACCATTTCTGTAGGTACGAAATCATCTCGCTCACCATGAATGAAGAAGATCGGGCGTTGGTTGTGGCGCAACGCTGCTAATGAATCGACATCTTTCAGATCAAAACCGAGTGTTAAATGATTGAAGAAATTGGCCACGGGTACAAAAGGAAACTCAGGTAAATGAAATTGTGCTTTCATTTGATAGGCCAATTCGGCGGTCAATGAGCTATAACCACAATCTTCAATGATCGCTTTGACTTGTGGTGGCAAGATCTCGCCACTCATCATCATGACGATCGCGCCGCCCATGCTGACGCCAAACAAAATGATCTCACAATCTGGACCTAAATGGTCTACGAGATCTAGACACCAGTCACGATAATCGAGTCGATCGAGCCAACCGAAATTGACCCACTCGCCAGCGCTCTCACCATGGGCGCGATTATCAGGCATCAAAACGTTGTAGCCCAATTCTTGGAACATTTGCGCGTAACTGGCCATGGTCAAGGCACTACCATGATAACCGTGGGCGATCAAAACGACTTTTTTAGTTGGCTGTGGGTGGGGCAGGTACAACGCGTGTAAACGATTTTGAGGGTCGTCATCATACAGCCACCAATCTTCTCGGGGTTGCTGGTCGTACCAATGTCGCCAAGTGTGCTTCTTACGATTGAAGGTCGCCAATTGTTGCGCGGCCTCTTTTTTCCTCATACGACCAAAGCCATAGCGATAAAGTGCCGCGCTAGCTGCGGTCACACCAAGAAATGTAGCGCTGGGAACTGCGATCCCGGCAATTTTTTGCCATTTCATTTTGTCATCACCTCGTTGATGGCTGGCGATCCGCCAGCACTGATTACTCACTTATCCTAGCCGAAATCGTGCTTTTTTGCGAGTAGCCTGCTTGTTCGTGATCGCCAAGATCGGAGATGAAATTGACGATCTGCCTTGAATTATCAGAGTATTACGGTCACAAGGTCAGCTGTTTTGCCCGTTACGCTTTTTACGGTGGATTTTTTAAAAAAATCGGTCATTTAGATGAGATTAAAAACTGCTGCCGAAATTCTTGTAGGTCACTAGGGGCTAAACCGAGTCCTTGACGCCAGTAATTGGCGATCCCACCATAACCAATGGCGATCGTTTTGAGTACCCCTTGAATGAAAAGCGCATCGCCAGTTTGCGTGTTCATTTGGGCAACGGCGTTTTGCACGGCGTCATCGCTGATAGTAACGCCATCAGGAAAATCGAATAAATCGTTGGTCAATAGATAATCTTGGACGATCGTGGCATCGGGGATCTCCAGCGCCAGCAAAATCAGTGCCGCGGTCATCCCAGTCCGATCTTTACCTGCGGCGCAGTGGAACACCAAGGCTTCATCAGGCGGCAGGGTCAGTAGACTTTGGAAAACCAGCGCGAAGGCTTGTTGACTATGTTTATTCAAAATAACATTTTGATAGATCTGCGCCACCGGATCCGCGAGATGTGGCTGGCGATGCGGGGTAAGCCGGAGCCAAGCTAATTTACGATGATTCATGATCCGACCAAAATCTGTGGTTGGATAAACGGGATCGTGGATCAGTTGGACCTCAGGCCAGGAACGATCAGGATAACCTGTCTGTTCAGAGGGTGAGCGCAAATCAAGGTCGCGGGTGATCCGCAAAGCTGCTAACTGAGTCTGGTCTTCCGGACTGAGTCCACCCAATGAAGCGGCCCGATAGATCCGCCGCCACTGGATCCGCTGCGCTTTTCGATTGTGATAGCCGCCTAGATCACGAAAATTAACACTCCCGTGTAGGTCGATCACGCGTTTTGGTTCTTCGATGTTTGCCACAATGATCCCTCCAATATTGATCGGCGCACTTGCTTTTAAAAAAGGTTGGCTATGTATGGCTGAGTCGTGCTCACCACCCCAGTGCTTTCCGCTTAGCTACGTAACTGTTCCGGGAGCAAAAATCAGCTCCCAAAACAGTTACTAGGCTAGTGCTCAAGCACTGACCGGGGTGGTTCGCACTCTGGCTTGAAACGTGCTGCGCGCAACTGACTTCTGTGCTTAGCTACGTTCTGGCTTCGGAAGTAAGTGCACTTCCAAATTCAGAACTAGGCTAATGCTCGAAGTCAAACCGTTGCGCTCCGCACTCTGCTTGAGACGTGCTGCGCGAGCCTGCTTGTTGCGCTTAACTACGCAATTGTTCCGGGAGCAAAATGCGCTCCCAAAACAATTGCTAGGTTAATGCTCAGAAGCTAACCGGGCCGGCTCGCACTTTGATTTTGAAACGTGCTCACTGACCTAGCTCCTTGTGCTTAACTACGCTAGGCTTCCGGAGGCAAAGATCTGCCTCCAAAATCCTAGCTAGGTTAATGCTCAGGAGCAATGCAGGTCAGTTCGCACTCTGGCTTGAAACGTGCTGCGCGCAACTGACTTCTGTGCTTAGCTACGTTCTGGCTTCGGAAGTAAGTGCACTTCCAAATCCAGAACTAGGCTAATGCTCGAAGTCAAACCGTTGCGCTCCGCACTCTGCTTGTGTTTCTTTTTATGTCGTATATAATTGTAATCATGAAACGAAAGGCTGGTTGTCCATGTCGCTTAATCCCTTATTTAGCATCGTGATGCCCCTCTACAATGTCTGTTCCTATCTTGATCGGGCGCTGCGTACGATTTTGAATCAATCTTATCCACATTTACAAATTATTTTAGTCGATGATGGTTCCACTGATGGGACTAGTGAACGCGTTGATTATTGGGCGGCCAGCGATCGGCGGATCGAAGCGATCCATCAAGAGAATCTTGGTATTTCTACGGCACGCAATGTGGGGTTAGCTCGGGTCCGGGGTGAGTTTCTGACGTTTGTTGATGGCGATGATTGGCTTGAACGTGATTTTGTAACTTTCATGGTCAAGAACCTCCAGTATTACGAGGCGGAATTGGTCAGTTGTGGGTTCTTCATTGATCCGCCTGGACGTAATGCCGCTAATAAAGTGGAATCTGGCATTTTGACCCGTAAGGAAATCCAAAATCGGATCTTGAAGCTTGGCGGCAGTGTTCGTGGTTATACTTGGAACAAGGCCTATCGGGTTGCGATCATTCGCCAAAACCAGCTGACTTTCGATACGGACCTTGGTTTGATGGAAGATCAACTTTTTAATATTCGCTACACCAATCTATGTACACGCTTTTACTTCGATACCAAGCCGTTATACCATTATGTGCAGCGAGCAGACAGTATTATCCATGGCTTCGATCTACAAAAAGTGCCAGATAATTTTATCGCGAATTATCGTATTTTTCGGGAATTGAATCGCTCTGAGCAACGAAACTCGACCCCACGCAAAAAAAACGCGTCGCGACCAGCGCATCAAAACAAGAAAACGAAACGACGTCCCACAACTAGTAAAAAGACAGCCTCGCTCTCATTATTTGATCGTTGACGCTGTAAGCCGCCACGCGGGAGTAGCCCGCTACGGCTCCAGGCGGTGGCGCACGTGATATTGGATCACAGGCACGTCATGTTTACTGGCCACATGGGCATCCTTTTCAAAATAAACCGCAAAAGCATCTTTTTTATCAGCGGCCTCAACAATGATCAGTGGTGATTGCAAGGGCGCTTTTTGCTTGAAGATCTCGGCGCTTTGCATCGCCGAGTTGAAATCGTGAGCATTGGCGATCGCATCGCCAGGGTTAAAGAAAACATCTTCTGACATAACGTTCACTCCTTTACTTAAATTATAGCGATAATCGCAGTAAAGCGATAGGAAAAGCATTTATTCGGGCTCAGAAATAGAGGGTTAAATATGGAAATCAAAGTAAATCACACCACCTTGTATTATGTCCAAAGCGGTCAGGGTCGTCCCCTGATTTTATTACACGGTAATGGTGAGAGCCATCAGATCTTTGATAAACTTTTGCCAACACTCAGCGCTTATTTCCGCGTGTTTGCGCTGGATAACCGTGGTCATGGCAAAAGCGCGCAGGCCAAGGAGCTACATTATCAGGATATGGCCAATGACGTGGTCGATTTTATCAAACAGTTGGATCTAGATAAACCTTTACTTTATGGGTTCAGCGATGGCGGGATCATTGGTCTGTTGATCGCCAGTCAACATCCCGACTTGTTAGGGAAACTGATGATCAGTGGGGCGAATTTGAACCCCAATGGACTGCATAGTTTGGATCGTTTTTACGCTTGGAACGTCCATCTTTGGTCACGGCGACCAGAAGTCCGGTTACTGAACACGGAGCCAAATATGACCAAAGCCGATCTACAACGGATCCAGATCCCGACGCTAGTAATGGCCGGTGAGAAAGACGCGGTCAAGATCAGCCACACGCGGTATATCGCTGATCAGATCCCCAATAGTCGTTTGATGATCTTGCCGAAGGAGACCCACAGTAGTTACGTGGTGGATAGTTTTAAATTATTACCGATCATTCGAAAATTTGCCGCTGACGAACGCTAAAATCAACTTTGGATCAGCCAGCTAACTCTTGCGATCAACGCTGAGCGAGCTGGCTTTTTTGTGGGCGTGATTTTGCGAAATAACGGTTGCTAGCAGACCGCTATTATATAAAAAATGAATAGGAACCGGCCAAAATCAAAACTGCTGGCCTTGCGAATTTTGCTGGTAATGACCGATCCGACCGCACTGCGATCCGTAAGAAGTTGATTGGATCAACTTAAATCAGCAGCAAGCTTTGTCAACGCGTCAACAAAGTCGCGTCAGGGCCTCACCGATAATGTGAAGTTTTATTGAAAAAAGTTATGAGCACACTTCATTTTTAAAATAGACCAATTTTACTGTTATCAGCGTCGAAAGGGCATGTCAAAAAAGAAAATTACGTTTTCACGGAAAACTAAGAATAAAATCATGCATAACACTAGATATAATCACACAAAAATCATTTCTCTTTTGAAACAAATAGTGATTTGCTGGTAACGGACTAACAAATCACTGATTGCAGTAGTTATATCAAATTATCGTCTACTAGATCAGTCTTATTGAGGAACGATCATCAACATACAGATTGAATATTAACCACCAAATAATGATTATTTTATATCTATATAATTACGATAATGGATAAAATCTGTGTTGTCCAACGAGAGGCAAAAATATTGAAGAAATTGCAACCAATTATGAAAAAAGTATGATATAATCAATTTGTGGTTAAGATAAAGCGTTTTAGCAAGCTCATTATTTTCGCGGAGTAACGTTAATACGTGACATCGGCTGCGGGGAATCAGAAGTGGACGTTTTGGGGAACGTCAAGCTCGACTGAATAATTCGGGGGAATCTTCAGTGAGTACGCTTTTGATGCTGAGACTGATCACTGGTCAACAGAAACTGACTTCAAGATACGGGGGAAGGACAAGTGTTTCTGCGCAAGTTTTCAGTCAAATAAATCAATGTTGCATAATTCGCGTCAATTCACAAGATTGCGATCATTTTCAAATTCGTCAGTGTTAGTTGGTCAATTCTTTAAAATTTAAATCTATCTGTTCGGAGACATACGGTGCCGCGCAGTGACGGTAGGATCAAATCGGGGGATGCGATTCTGAGGCGACGATGGGGGTCGGCGCTCGTCATGATCGGTTTGCCTTCAGGGGAAGTATGCGATGTGCTGCAAATCAGCGCGGCCCGGTGCCCAATAGATCGATTGTTCTAAGTCGATGAAATGACGGAAGGATGTTGCCATATCAACCAATTCGTCGTTTGCTTCGATTGAACTAACTGTTAGAGTAGCGTTGACTTGGAGAAAGGTTGTTTATACATTCTTGTCAGAGTCAAGTGAGGGCAAATGGTTAGCTGAGTCGAAGCAAACAAGTAGGTGGGGCAGTTTAGGAAAAATCAAATGGCTCACCCAAACATGAGCGGATCGTAGCGTCACTATTATTTGAACGCGTCGGTCCGCTTATTTGTTGCGATACTCGATCTTTGCTATGCCAAAGAAATATTTGTCGTTTTATATTCCAGCTGTCCCCCGAGGCAACTTAAGTACCGCCCCCCGGTGTTCTGAGTTGCGTTGGCTACATCAAGCGTGTTCAACGGCTTGATTGTGGCCTTTTTTTATTTAGGAGCCTAAAAAACAGCAAGGAAAGTCGCGCCGCATGACTTTCCTTGCTGTTTTATTTTGGTGTGATCCGTTCTTGACTGAAAGCGGATGGGCTAGACTTTTTCGGCTAAGGCCGCTTCGATATCCGGGATCATGGCTTCCGGTTTGATCCGAGTGTCATAACGTTGGCGGACATGACCGTGACGATCGATCAAGAATTTTGTGAAGTTCCAGCGGATCCGTCCAGCAAAATCAGGTTCTGTTTCTTGAGTCAAATAATGAAAGAGCGGTTGCGCCTCTTTGCCGTTGACAGGTGCGATCTGGTGCATGGGAAAAGTCACGCCATAGGTGGTTCGACAGGCTGTGGCTGCTTCAGCGCTAGATTTTAGTTCTTGTTTAAACTGATTCGAGGGAAACCCAAGAACAGTGAGTCCAGCCGCGTGATACTGTTTGTAAAGCTGTTCCAGAGCCGCAAATTGGGGCGCGTAACCACATTTAGTCGCAGTATTGACGATGACCAAAACCTGACCACGATAACGATCTAGCGAATAAGCGGTGCCATCTTCCCGTGTGACTTCGAAATCATAGATTGACATGGGCAAAACCTCCTTTTGTTTTAGTATAGCTGTTTCGTTAAAAATCTGGCAGCAATCAGCTCACCAATAATAAGCGCGGATCTTGGCTGGTGATTAGAGCTGGTCGATTTGGCAGATTTGCGAGTGGATCGGCGAAAGTAGGTCGAGTGATCGTTACAAAAAGACAGACGGATCCAGCAATAAAAAAGTTTGTTTGATAATCACAAGCCTATTTATATCATTAAATATTAGTTATGTGATAGATTACTGTTATGAAGATCGTGTCTTCTATGAAACCTATTGGAACAGCTTTTTTCAACGAAAAACAATAAATGTCGTGAGTTTATTTGCTGTGGGAAAAAGCTAGATCTTTGCTGATTGGATTAGCGTTAATAGGCTGATCAGCGGTTGCGTGTCGGGCAGTTTTGGGCAGCGTGGGAAAGGGGCCGATCAATGGCGGATATTCTGAACAAACAAATGTTACGAGTAAATGGATCAAGCAATCGATCAGGTAAATGAGGAGAAAAGAAGATGAAGAAGCGTTTATTAGTGTTAATAGGCCTATTACCTTTGTTGACATTATTCGTGTTCTCTGGCAGGACGGCCAGTGCCGCGACCGATTTTGGCACTAAAAAATTTGGTCCGGTGACCGCGGTCAACTGGGAAAACAAGGTTTGGGATGACGGCATTCCTTTTGGCGAGGACAATGCGACCATCATTAATAATAACCAAGGCTATATTTTTGGTATCGCTAGTACGCCAAGTGGTCAGGAAGCGATCGGGCAGAAGTTTCGTTCAACGGATCCGGGAGCGGCTTTGATAATGGGGAATTTGGCTTACTGTTTGAATTACATTGCGCCAACCCCTGAGGGCGAGGCTGATCCCGACCCGCTTGTTTTGACTGATACCCAGCGTCAGGCGTTAGAGATCGTTTTATTGTTGGGCTATCGTGAGATCGGTACTACGCCGATCAAAGGGCCAGCAGTAGCCAGCCTAGGCAACCTTGACGCTTACGTGGTCACACAATGGTTGGTGCAGGACATCGTTCAGCCAGAAGACAAAAAGGATTTTGTTTTTCATAGTGATCGGATCGCCAAGGCCGTGGCCGACTTCCGAGCAATGTTGCAAAGGGGGATCCAATTGAGTTTGGTTGCGGATGGGGCGGTCACTGCAGTTGGAACACGTTATCAGCGCACTTATCATTTGGCTGAAGCTCACGACTATCATTTAGCGGGCACAGCGACGATCACTTTGAGCGAGGATATCCCAGACGCGCGGATCGAATATTCCGGACAAAGTTACCCAGTCAGCGCAGCGCAAGGAGTTGATCTGCCGCTGGGCGCGAGTTTCACGATTAGCATACCTGATCATTTGCCGGCGGGGACGCTCACGATCAAAGCGCAGGGTGGTTTTGATAGTCACGATTTCACCCGTTATGCACCACCCGTTACTGGTCAGCAACCGTCGCTAGTGCTGGGTGAGGCAGTCACGGGCCAGCATCTCAGTACCACCAATAACCTGACGTGGCCGACTAAATTACGTCCGCGGATCCAGACTTTGGCGACGAACCTCGCTGGCGGGGAAGTGGTCCAGCCAACGATTGCCGCAACGATCATTGACCGGATCAGTTATCAAGATCTGGAAGTAGGTGTGACTTATACGATCAAGGGTAGCTTGATCGACCGGAAAACGGGCCAACCGATCTTGATCGCCGGACGGCCAGTGCAAGCGGTCAAGGATTTTGTACCAGAAACAGCGGCGGGGACGGTCAGTTTGCATTTCGATTTTGATGCCAGCCAGATCCCGGAACGCCAGATCGTGATCTATGAGGAATTGTATCGTGAAGACCAATTGATCGCCGCACATCGTGAACGTTTCGATGATGATCAAACGGTGACGATCGCCAAATTAGCACAACCGATCCTCCCTGAAACCGGTGGGGGTGATCAAACTGATTCTGATACAGGACAGCCAGGGGTGAGTTTGACTGAGTCAAATAATCAGACTGTCACTCCCAACGACAGCAGACCGACCCCGCGTTATCTAAGCGCGGCGGCAACAGCTCGACAAAAATTACCGCAGGCCAATGAACGATCCACGTCATTGTTAACGGTGATCGGCAGCGCGTTATTGGCGCTGGTAGCAATTGGCGCAGGAATCGTTTGGTATCGTCGTCGCTTGGCTCGTTGACCGAATAGAACAAACTGGTTTTTGGCGGCTCGGTTTTAATTGCCGCGCCGAACAAATCTCAAACGAGCGAACTTTCCGCTTTCTCGGTAAAGGTTCGCTCGTTTTTTGTTTGTGTTGGACCTGAGCGATGTTTGGGGATGTGGGCGTGAGGCGCTGACAAGCGTGGTGAAAAATTCTAGCCGTTGTTAGGCAAGCGCTCACAATTTTAGTGGAACTAGACTATAATTGAAGTGAGTGGATCGTGATCCGCAAATCCAGAGATGAGGGAAGCAACATGACAGCATACATTCAAGTGGTCGATGAAACGAAAAAATATCAAATGGGTGAAACCACGATCATCGCGAACGACCGGCTAAACTTTTCGATCCAGCGTGGGGAACTGGCGGTGATCTTAGGCCCCAGTGGCGCTGGCAAATCAACGGTCTTGAACATTTTAGGCGGGATGGACAAACCTAGTTCTGGTCAAGTTCTGATCGATGGGGTGGACATCGCCGCTTTTAGTGATCGGCAATTAACGGCTTATCGGCGGACGGATGTTGGTTTTGTCTTTCAATTTTATAACTTGATCCCCAATCTGACCGCATTAGAAAACGTTGAATTGGCAACAGCTGTGGCGCCGGACGCGTTGGCGCCTGCTGAGGTTTTGGCCAATGTTGGACTGGGTCAGCGCTTAGACAACTTTCCGGCGCAATTATCCGGCGGCGAGCAGCAACGCGTCGCGATCGCCCGGGCCTTAGCTAAGAATCCCAAACTTTTATTGGCGGACGAGCCGACCGGCGCCTTGGATTACCAAACGGGCAAACAAGTGCTGCAGCTCTTGCAAGATGTCAGCCATCAAAACGAGCAAACGGTGGTGATCATCACTCATAACGCGGCCTTGGCGCCCATGGCCGATCGGGTGATCCAAATCAATGACGCCCAAGTCCGGCAGATCACGACCAATCCACGACCAACGCCGATCAGCGCGATCGAGTGGTGAGTATGATGGAAAAAGTGAGACCCTCTGATGTCCAGAAACGTCAGAATAAACAGCGCGCGTCTAAAAAACGGTTGCAGCGGCAGCTTTTACGCCGGCGGATCCAAACTAATTTAGGTCGCTTTATCGCGATCATTTTGATCATTATGCTGGGAGTATTGCTCTATGTTGGCATCAAATCCAGTGGCCCCGTGCTTTATAATAATGCGCAAACTTATTTCAAAAGCCAAAAGGCCAGTGATATCCAAATCGTCAGTACCACTGGCTTGACCAAGGAGGACCTGCGGCGGGCGCGGCAATTGACCGGCGCGACCGTTGAGTCAGCCAAGACTGTCTACGCGTTGACTGCGCAGGACAATCAAACCGTTCAGTTATTATCACTACCCAAAAAACTCAATCGACTGCAAGTCTTGCAGGGGCGACTCCCTCAAGCGAAGAATGAGATCATTTTAGATGAATTGGCCCGTGACGACGGTTATCGGGTCGGGAGCACTTATCGCGTACAAAAGACTCGCGGTCTGAGCCGGCGGACTTTTCAGGTCGTAGGTTTTGCTCGGTCGCCTTTGATGATCGATCAAACGGCCCGCGGGACCACGACGATCGGTGATGGCACGGTCGATTATTTCGCGTATTTACCGGCGCCGGTTTTTACCGATAATGTGGCCAGCACGATCTATCTCCGCTTAAAAAAGACAACGGACGCTAATCCCTTTCAAGCCCAGTATCAGCGCCAGGTCGACCAAGCAATCAAGCAGCTCAAAGGCTATTTCAAAGGTCGCGCTAGTCAGCGTAACGCGGAGATCCTAGCGCCGACTTTGGCGCAGATCGCGGCGCAACAAACAGAACTGACCAACCAAAAACGTCAACTTAGTGCGGCTCAGAGTCGATTGACCCAGCAAGCAGCGGATGCCGGCGCGTCTTTGAGCCAGGCACAGCAGGCTGAAGCGAGTCGTCAACAAGCGACTTTGACAGCGCAAAACGCGGCGTTGATCGCCGCTCAGAAGAAGTTGACCAAGGCGAAAACACAAGCGACTGCGGCGGTGGCCAGTCATTATTACTTCAATGATCGTCAAGATCTGCCTGGTTATAGTAGTTACGGCGAATTGGCCGAACGGATCCAAGCGATCGCCAATGTTTTTCCGCTGATCTTCTTTTTGATCGCGATTTTGGTCACCTTTACCACAATGACGCGGATGATCGAAGAGGATCGAATCCAGATCGGTACAATGAAAGCCCTGGGTTATACTCGTGGCGAGATCGGTCAAGGCTACTTGACTTATGCGCTATTAGCGGCGTTGTGTGGCAGTTTCGCCGGGATCGTGATCGGAACGGAAACATTACCGCGGATCATTTTTAAAATGATGCAGAATCAATTCAGTTTGCCAGATCATGGCGTCCGCTATATTCCTCTGACGATCCTGATCGCGGTGCTCTTAGCAGGGTTCGCGACGTTAGGAGCAGTGGGGATCGCCGTTTTGCGCGAATTGCGCGAACGACCGGCTGAACTCTTGTTGCCACGGGCACCTAAAGCTGGGAAAACGATCTTGTTAGAGCGGTTCAAACCTTTATGGCGTCGGCTCAGCTTTAATCAGAAGGTCAGTTATCGGAATTTATTCCGCTTTAAATCACGGATGTGGATGGGAATCTTAGGCATCGCCGGTGGCACTGGGCTGATCTTGGCTGGCTTTGGTATTCGCGATTCGATCGCCGCTTCAGGCAACCATCAATTCAGCCAAGTATTGCGCTATCAGGCCGCAGCCACGTTGACCGACACTAAAAGCCCGACCGTCAAAAAGGTTGAGCGTGTTTTAGACGCGGATCAACAGATCCTAAGCAAGCTCGCGGTCCACGCGGAGCAGGTCGATCTGCTGACGAATGCGGCTAAAGTCGACACGGTCACGCTTTATGCCACGAGTGCGCCGCAACGATTACAGCGCTATATTCGGCTCAGCGGTCCACTGCCGACAAATGACGGCGTGATCCTCAGTGAGAAAACAGCGCGCTTATTGAAGGTGAAAAGTGGACAGACGCTAACGATCCGCACCAGTAATGGTCAGAAAATGGCGGTCAAGGTCAAGGGGGTCACGACGAATTATGCTGGGCATTTTATTTATCTGACCAAGGCGTATTTTGATCAAGTTAGCTCGGAAAGTTATCAGGCCAATACTTGGTTGGTGCGGACCAAAGCGATGACACATCAACAAGAGGATAAATTTGCCCAGCGGCTACTGGCCAGTAAGCAAGTCGTCAATGTGACTTATCTTTCGACCCAGAAGGCGGCAGTCGATAAGCAAACGGCGATGTTACAGTTGATCGTGGTTATTTTTATCTTATTATCTGGATTGCTGACTTTTATCGTTCTTTACAATTTGACCAATATCAATGTGTCGGAACGGATCCGCGAATTATCGACGATCAAAGTCTTAGGCTTCTTTGATCGCGAAGTGACGATGTACATCGTGCGGGAAAACTTGATCCTGACCGGGCTGGGGATCTTGTTGGGATTGGGTTTCGGCAACCTCTTGACCCTATTCATTTTGCATCAAGCGGAGACTAGCCAAGTGGTCTTCCCCCTGACGATCAGCGTTTGGGGTTACTTGGTCGCGATCGCGATGACCTTGATCTTCACCTTGATCGTGATGCTGGTGACCCATCGCCATCTCACGGAGATCGACATGATCGCCGCGTTGAAGGCCAACGACTGATCAGCTAAACCATTGATCAAATCTCAGCGACTGCTGCTCTTTTTTGGGAGCGGCAGTTTTTTTGAAACGTGCTCACCGTCCCAGCTCCCTGTGCTTAGCTACACAATTGCTTCGGAAGCAAAGTTCAGCTTCCAAAGCAATTGCTAGGCTAATGCTCGGGAGCTACCCGGGGTGGCTCGCACTCTGATTTGAAACGTGTTGCGTGCAACTGACTTTTCTGCTTAACTACGTCAGGCTTCCGGAAGCGAAACCCGCTTCCAAAATCCTGACTAGGTTAATGCTCAAAGTCAAACCGTTGCGCGCCACACTCTCTTATTTGACCGGATTTTTCAACTCGAGCGAAAATGCCGGCCATTTCCACGATCATCAGCGCCAGATCAGCGCTGAAAAGGGGTAGAAGGCTCGTCTAAAATCGTAACAGTAATGACATTATAAGGAATAATTTAATAGTTCTCAGAAAACTTTTTAAAATTTTGGTGATTTTTCTTGCCGTTTTTGCTTCGCTCAAACGTTAGTAATAGTGTAAGGCAATTTAACGCCGGCAAGTAAATTGACTTCACCACAAACTATTTGGAGGTATCATCATGGAAAAAGTCTGGAAATCAACCAGTATCGCATTAGGCTTCAGTGGCGAGCAACTGCCCGAAGAAGGTAAGATCCGTCGTTATTCAAAGGTGGTCGAACAACCAACTATTGAACAGCTCCAAGCGTTTGGCAAAGCCATCGCAGCTTTGGGCGTCAACGAGGAAGTTCTCGACGCCGAGATCACGACAAAACAAGAATTGAATCTGGCATAAGCGGAGGTAGTGAATAATGAAACAATTACAGTTGGATTTTCAAAGTAACTTGGAAAAGAAGCATCATTTAACACTTAGTGACATCGACTTAGAATTGACTGCGGCTCAGATCGAGCCACAAATGCGGGCGATCGCGGCCGCGAACTTGTTTGCCAATGGTGACGAAGTGCTCTATCAACACCCGATCAGCGCGCAATATGTGGAACGGATCGTCACTCCGATCTTTAAGGCCCCTGTTCCAGAAAAAGAAGCATAATCCTTAAAACTTTTTAAAGATTTTATCGGCTTATTTCACAAACGGAACTACCTAATGATAGACCGTTCGGAGAATCACTGCACAAGGTGACAGTCGTGTCATGGAAGTGTTTTGCCAATGTTACACGAATGTAACATTAAAGCGTTATGATAATCTATATCTAGTCGAGTGCTTCATGTCTGCTTTTTCGAAAAGGGGTAAAGGATTAATGACGCAAAATAAGAAAATGGCATCTCTACTGCTGGGCGTTGGGGTTTTGACCACAGCCGCTTTAGCAGCTCAGAAGACTGATGAAACACAAGCCGCAACACGTAAAGTAACCTATACAGAAGGGGCGACCACAGTTTGGACTAGTCCAACAACTGGTCAAACCGTTAAACGTTATCTAACACCGAACCAAACTGTTGAATTCGTTTCAGCAAAACAAGTCGGTGGGACGAAATGGTTGGAAACGACTGACGGTGGCTGGGTCCCTGAGACCTATCTTTCCGGTGAGATCGCTGGTTCGGCCAGCACCTCGAATTCAACTAGTACCAGTAATCCGGGCGCCAATACCGCAACCGCTGCCGGTTCATTGACAGTGACTTACGCTGGTGGCGCGACCACAATTTGGCAAAGCGCTAGTTTTAGCCAAGTGAAGACTTACCTTGTTAAAGGGCAGACTGTCAGCTATGTTGCGAGCAGGACCGCTAATGGCGGGACTTGGTATCAATTAGCTAATGGCGGTTGGGTCTATGGCGCTTATGTTTCTGCTGGCGGTGCGAGCACTACGGCACCAAGTACGCCGAGTGCACCCAACACTTCAAATACAACTAATAATTCGAATAACGCGGCAACACCAGCGGGCACATTGACCGTCACTTATTCAGGTGGCGCGACGACTGTTTGGCAAAATGCTGGTTTTGGCGGGGTCAAGGGTTACTTGACCAAGGGCCAACAAGTCAAGTATCTTAGCGCCAAGACTGCCAATGGCGGAACTTGGTATCAATTGGCCAATGGTGGTTGGGTCCTGAGCGCTTACGTTAGTACTGGTGGCGCAACGACTAACACGAACAATACCAATAATTCTTCGTCAACAACCAACACCAATAATAACAGCGGTAATACGAGTTCGACGACTGCTCGCGCTAGTCGCGCTCAAATCGTGAGTTATGCTAAGAACTTTTTAGGGGTCCCTTATGTTTGGGGCGGTACTTCGCCAGCAGGTTTTGATTGCTCTGGCCTAGTTCAGTATGTTTACGCTCATTTTGGAATCAAGTTATCTCGGGTCACTTACGCACAAGAATACAACGGTCCGATCAAGGCGGCCAGTGCCGCTCAAGCAGGTGATCTGCTCTTCTTCGGTAGCCGGGGTAGCACTTATCACGTCGCGATCTCCTTAGGTAACGGCCAGTATATCCATGCGCCACAACCAGGTCAAACCGTGACGATCGGATCGACTCAGTGGTTTGCGCCGAGCTTCGCGATGAGCGTTCCTGGTGTTTACTAGTCAAGTCTTCCTTCATTTTAAGAATCGTTTAAAGTCAGCTGTTGCCAGCTGGCTTTTTTTGGTCTGATTATATGGGTTGAAAGTATGACGCGTTAACATTTCTTGATCCTTGGCGGTGGGTGAGGCTACCGCTATTTTTGCTGGCTCTGTGGACTTAGCGTAGAGCGCGATCCGTTCTCTGCCACTGTGGTCGCTCAGATCAGTGGCGCTATGCGTTGACGGACAGTTAACAAAATCAGGCATTGTGGCGTCGTGCCCGCTCTAATAATATACAAGTTCACGTATCTTTATTTGTTTAGATTGCTATAAATGGTTTTGTAACTCTTTTGATTCCTAGAGTATTAAATTAACGTAATCAAAAAATATACATAGTTTTTGCAAAAGGTATTGAACTTTTTTCTCAATCTTGATAAACTGAATTCACTTGAATTGAAAGGAAGTTTTTGGATGAGAAATACGGATCAGTTCAGCTTAGCGGTGTTTATCAAATTGGTTGCGAATGAACAGGGAGTGCTGACGAAAGAGCGTTTATTGCAGCCTGATCTCCGGCGGATCTTACCGGTGATCCCCGACCCTGGACTGATCAAAGATTTTTATGTGCTGTTGAATTATTCGGTCACCAATCGGCAGCAGATCAAAACTTTAGTTATTGCTCCTAGCGGTGTTTACTTTACCTGCAAATCGACCAAAGAATTATTAAGTTATCACATGGCCCATAGTATTCTAGATATTTCGGCGACGCGGGCTTTGCGAACGCATTTGGATCTGCCGGCAAACTGTGAACCTTCCTTGTGTTTTGTCAATTGGGTGGCGATGCATCTTTCTGGTGTCTCCAGTTCAAAGAAGGCGGACTGGGTCGCCTTGCATCACACGACTGCGATCACGGTCAGTAGTGGCATGGCGACGCGGGTATTTACTTTTGAGAAACGATTTCAAGTTCAGTTACCCGTTCAGCGCAACTTTGATGGTCGTTTGCGCAATGTCCAATGGATGAGCGCTCTGGAATTGGAAGCTTTCCGCTATTTGGCCGCGGAAGTTGGCGTCCCCCTGGATCTGAACCTTTTAGAAGAAAATATCCTTCGCGAGGCCGATCCGTGTTTTCGTGCTAGTTGTGCCACGGTTAGTTGTGAAAGCATTGGTCGCTTTCTGTTATCTTTTCAAGAGACCTCGCTGGACGCCGTGGTACACCATCCCGAATTAGGTTTCCTTAGCATGATGTTTATTGATTTCAAACGTTATTTTCGGCGTCAATTACTAAGAAAACACACCTTCAATTAAGCAGTGGCGAAACTGGCTGGGTCCGTTTCTGGGCGTTGACGCGCCTTGTTTTTTTAAATTCTTTTTGGTCGGAGCAAGACAAAGAAGCCCAATAGCTGGCGGCGGATCGGTTCAAGGAAAGCGAAATAACACTGAAGGATCGCAGTCTGCTTGATTTCTTGCTCCGAGCTGTCGCCGCCTTATGTTTGCGGTATTTTAAAGGTACCACAGGCGCTTGTGGAAAAATAAAGCGAGGTTTTCCACATGAAAAACAATGAATCGACCCAAGATCAAAAAAATGAATGGGAGCACCAGCGAGTAAAAAAGTGTCCGAAATGTACGGTGCCAACTGATCCAGTGCTAGATCCAGCGCTAGCGCAAGCTCGTAGTCAGGCTGCTATCGTACACGCTTGGTCAGCTTTGACCGCAACTGAGCCCGCGGGCGCTGACGGCGACGTTGACCATGCTCCGAACTTGCGGCGACTTAATCGCGGGTTGACGCTGGCTTTGGCACATCCCAGTTTGATCCAAGGAGCGGTCAAACACGCAGGTATTCCTTATGCCCATCAAGATCACGATGATTTCGTTCAAGAGGCTTATTTCGCGTTTGCCAATGCTTATCAAGAATTTCCAGGTGATCCGGAAACGGATCCGACTTTTTTAAAATTTGCCTATCAGGCGATCATTTGGCGAATGACAGATCTCTTACGCTATCGGGCGCGCCACCAGTGTGATGATCTAGCAGAACAATTTGTCGCTAATTACCGGATCGACGCCGAAGCAGATAACGTGACCGCTTTGACCGTGCGTGAATTTGTCAAAACCGCCAGTAAAATGGATCGCTTGATCATCTGGCATCACTTTATTGGCGAACAGCCATTGACTCAGATCGCCCGCGAACATCAGTTAAGTCCGCGTACTCTACGGTCACGCCGAGCTCAATTACGCAAAAGTCTGGCTAAAATTTTAAATTATCAAATATAAAAAAGAAATTGCAACAGCTATCAGGTATCAGTCGCTTAGCTCGGTGTGCAGCAACAGCGCAGATCGCGAACGATCTGTTGTCAAGCCCAGGGGCAAAGATGATATAATTGGATTAACTTGGACTTGGAGGTCAGGCGGCATGATCATGGCACGCATTTACAGTTTATTGATTGGTTACGGACTGGGGAATTTTATTACCGCATATTTCGTTAGTTTGTGGCGCACGGGGAAAAGTCCCCACGAATTGGGTTCTGGTAATCCCGGGACCGCAAATATCGGTGCCGTCCTAGGCAAAAAATTTGGCATCTTAGTTCTGCTGGGGGATCTGCTTAAAACACTGGCTGCTATTTTGATCTGTTGCTGGTTATTTCCGGAGTTAGGACGAGCTGCGATCATGTATGCTGGGATCGGCGCTACTTTAGGTCACAATTACCCGGTTTGGTTACATTTTAAAGGCGGTAAAGGCGTGGCCGTTTCGGCTTTGTTACTAGTGGCTTATGATTGGCGTTGGGGCCTGATCTGTCTATTGATCGCCTTAGCGGTCCTGCTAGTGACCAAGAATTTAGCCTTGCCAGGGATCGTGATCTTGCTGAGTTTTACGATCGTCAGCGCCTTTCTCTTTGGTTGGGAGGCTGCGGCAGGTTTCGGGTTTCTGATGTTGCTCTCCGCCTTTCGCTTCCGGCACGATTTGGCCGACCTGATCCATGGACGTTCAAAAAAGGTTGATCTGTTACAACGATTCAAGCGACAACCTAGTGCTGTCACAACGTCAGCGTCAAAACAAACAAATGCACAGTCAACTGCAGCGACCACGAAATCCGATCAAGCTGCTACAAAACCAACTGATAAAAAATAAACGGTAATTTTTAGCGACTGATGAGGTACGGACTTTGTTCAGAAAACGTGCTGCGCGAGCCTGCTTGTTGTGCTTAACTACGCGATTGTTCCGGGAGCAAATGCGCTCCCAAAACAATTGCTAGGTTAATGCTCACAAGCAACCCGGCTCGTTCCGCACTCTGGCTGAAACGTGCTCACCACCCCAGTGCTTTCCGCTTAGCTACGTACCTGTTCCGGGAGCTAAAACCGGCTCCCCAAACAGGTACTAGGCTAATGCTCAAGCACTGACCGGGGTGGTTCGCACTCTGATTTTTTGTGGCTTGACATTGAACTGGAAGTTTGGTACATTTGACGCAATCCAATAGGTCGAATTTAGCCCAGTAGTGTTAGGGGAGTTTGTTCAGGAAGCTGATGGTTGCTGCGAATCAGTCGGACCTCTAACATGAATTACACTAAAGTGAGCACGAGCGTCGTTCTCTTTACGAACGTAAAGTTGTCTGCACACGCAGGTAATTGGGTGGTACCGCGGTAAATCATCGTCCCTGATCTTAATTGATCAGGGACTTTTTATTTTGCCAAGATGACCGGTGGCGAAAATAGGCGTAGATTTATGAAAAATAATGGAGGTTTTATGATGGAAAGAAATGAAATTTTAGCGGATCTGGAATGGCGTGACGCGATCAATCAGGTCACCGATCTTGAGGGGCTGACTGCGTTAACGGCAGAAAAACAAGTGTCACTTTATTGTGGCGTCGATCCGACTGGGGATTCGCTACATATCGGGCACTTGATTCCCTTCATGATCCTGAAACGGTTCCAAAACGCTGGGCACCATCCTTATATCGTGATCGGTGGTGGGACGGGTTCGATCGGGGATCCCTCTGGGCGCAAAACCGAGCGGACGTTGCAGACCATGGAACAGGTCAAGCATAATGAAGACGCAATCACCAAGCAAATGACGAAACTTTTTGGCACTGAGAATTTCTCGATCGTCAATAACTATGATTGGTTGTCCAAGCTCAGTTTGCTGGATTTCTTGCGGATCTATGGCAAGGAATTCCCGATCAATGTGATGCTGAATAAGGAAGTCGTCGCGTCTCGTTTGGCGACGGGGATCTCTTTCACTGAATTTACGTATCAAATCCTACAATCCGTTGATTTTCTAACCTTGTATAAGGAACATGATGTCCAAGTGCAGATCGGTGGCGCCGATCAGTGGGGCAATATTACTGCCGGGACTGATCTGATCCACAAAAAATTAGGCGCCGACGCAAAAGTTTATGGCCTAACGATTCCTTTGATGCTTAAAGCCGATGGAACTAAATTTGGCAAAACCGCTGGCGGCGCAGTTTGGCTTGATCCAGAAAAAACAACGCCTTACGAGTTTTATCAATTCTGGTTGAATCAAGATGATCGTGATGTGATCAAATATCTGAAATATTTCACGTTCCTGACTCATGATGAAATCGACGCTTTAGCAGAAAAAGTAGCCGATCAGCCGGAAAAACGCGAGGCGCAACGACGCTTGGCTGAAGAAGTCACGACTTTTGTTCACGGTGAAGCAGCCTGCCATCAAGCGCAACATATTTCCGCAGCCTTTTTCTCAGGTGACCTCTTGAGCTTGAGTGCCGCGGAAGTTGCCCAATGTTTCCATGGGATGCCTGGGGTGACCATTGCCAATGAAGTTCACGACTTGGTCGAATTCTTAGTCGATGTTACCAAGATCGAACCTAGTCGGCGCCAAGCGCGGGAAGACATCAACAATGGCGCGATCTACATTAATGGGCAACGACAACAGGATGTTGCCTTCTTAGTGGATCCCAGCGCTGCTTTTGATGGTAAATTCGTGATCGTTCGCAAGGGCAAGAAGAAATACACGCTGGTGCAGATCGAGGACTAAGCGGATCAATGTTTTGATCGTCATGATAAGAATAGGAAGATGACTGGCAGCCGCGTTGGCTTTGCCAGTCATCTTTTTTAAACCTGTTTGAAAAGTATCGGTTCTATATTTGCTGACTTGCTTGATTGCGGGTGTGCTGGGATGGGGACGCAACCGTTTCAGGACGTTTTTAGTGATTGGAACGCAGTGGACATCGTTTTGGAGCCGATTTGAAAAGTGCCGTTTCTGTATTTATTTCTCCGCTTGCTTGCGGGTGTGCTGGGATTGGTGTTGACGCAACCGCCTCAGGGCGTTTATGGTGGCTGGAACGCAGTGGGCATCGTTTGAAGCCAATCCGCAAAAGCAGCGGCTTGTCTTCAAATCGAGCCTTTGTCTAAGTGATAAATCACTAAGACAAATTTCACTGCTGAAACGTGTTCGCCGGCCTAGCTTCTTCCGCTTAGCTACGCTCTTATTCTGGAAGCAAGGAACGCTTCCAAAATAAGAGCTAGGCTAA
>NZ_BROC01000017.1 GCF_024345205.1 Lapidilactobacillus luobeiensis
CAGCGCCTTGAGACGCTGGCCAGTACATAGGGCTTATAGCCCTGGAGCAAACCACCCGTTTTACGGGTGGTTATGATTTGCGTTTATTTTTCGCCAGCAATGTTCAAAATGTATCGGAATGATCACCACCTTGGCTTTATATAAGAAATGTATATGGTATAATAAGAATTAATGAAACTAGGAACGTGATAAGATGAATATTGATAAATTTGTTGCGACCCGTAAAGCAATGGGTTTTTCGCAGCAGGAGCTTTGTGACGGCGTTTGCACGCAAGCAACGCTGAGTCGATTGGAGAGTAATGGCCAGGTCCCGACGATCAAGATCTTGATCCAATTGTGCCGCCGTCTCCACCTTAGTTTAGATGATCTGTTTCCAAAATTTGGGGTACCAGAAAGTCAGCTCAATCAGCAAATGGACGCCACTGAATTCAAACTGGTGACCAGTGAATATCATGAGGCGCAGACCTTACTTGAAAAAATCAATTCAGCTGACCTGACTGATGAACGGCAGCGTTGGCGCTATCTTTATCTGCGTGGTTATTTAGCCACCTTGTTGGATCACCCGATCACAGATTCGATTTTTGACTTCAACCAGATTTTGATGGCTAAAAGTCAGGCGCCACTGATCTACAATCTTTTGGCTTATACAGGCTGTGGAATCGCCTATGCTCGCCACGGGCAATTGGATAAGGCCGAATTTTATTTCAATAAAGTTTTCGATCAGATCTATCAATGTACGATCGAGACCACCAAAGATGTTTGGCGCGTTTTGAACATTGTTTATAATACTGGCCGCTTTTACAGTCAGAGCGGGCATAACTATGAGATCGGCAACGAGTTGTTGAACTATGCGCTGACGATCTGCGCCAATAATCATGTGACTTATTATGTGGCGAAGGTCGAATATCAGTTAGCGCTGAACAGCATCGAGCTGAAACAGTCACCGAGGGAAACAATGGAACATATCCACGATTCTCGTGCCTTTGCGCGCATCAATCGCAACCACATCATGCTCGAGCAACTGGATATTTTGCAAGGGCAGTTGACTGGCGGTCAAGAGTAGCGGGGTTGGATCACTTGTAAAGTTGAATTGATACAACTGACAATTAGTTATTGACTTTTTAGTTAATATATTTGATTTTTGAAGAATTGTTAATAGGAGTATTATTTATCATGTTACTATAAAAAACCCCAGGTATTTTGACTTGGGGTTTTTTATAGTTTTAACCTTATATCTTTGATAATACTATTTCCCTATACTACTTGTGTTCTGTAAATAAAAACGGGCTAATCTATCTTCTGCCGACGTGCTATTCATATTGAATCTTTTTGTAACAACTTTTGCTGCCCCTCTTGCTGTTTTTCCTTTATCCACCTCTTGCTGCATGAAATAGAACCGACCCGCATTTAATAAACTTCGCGTATTAAATCCGCCAGCAAAGACTTCTTTCCGTCCATCCATCTCGGACATGGTCAGGATACGTCGCCGTACCGTCCCCAACTTGATATAGACGCTATCGGAATCGTAGGCTCTTAACAGCTGTTGAGTGTTGTCCAACAAAAAGACTCGATCAATAAGCCTATCGTTATTTATCACTTCCTTTTGTTCTTTTGCTTGTAGAAACGTTTGATATGCATCAAAATCAATTGTAACCCTTTTCACGGTTTCGCGCCATGGTGTTTCTATATAAGGCACTCCGTCAGGGCCCATCTTGACTCCATCACTCCTGACTAAAGCAACTTCTGGAACCCCATTAAACTCCTCTGTAGAAATACCAAAGAATATCAATAATGCTCCTGCTGCCGATTGTGACGACTCGTGCATATCACAAATGCTTTGCAGCTGTTCTCTAGTTATTAACTCTGGATTTTTAATATTCTTTATTCCCATCACGGTAAGCATATCTTTTGTGTAGAATTTTGCTATCGGATTTCTAAACTCAGCATAATTTGGCCAAAAATCATTTTTTCGTTCAACTGGCATTTTTTCGTCCCAAAAATCTTTTAGACTTCGATATACTAAAGTCAACCGATTAAAAGCTTCCATGGTTGAGGCCGCATTAACTTCTTTAACAATTAGTTCGCGCATATCTTCATTGTTAAAATTTAACAATGATTTGCCATGTTTATTTTCAAGCTCTTCTGTATTTCTTAGAACCATTTGATCGTTATAAACAACATCCTGACTGTACTTTATGCTCTGATCAATTATAAACGCCTGTTTAATATTATTATCCCAGTCAAAACTAATAATATCTCTGCCCATTGGAATAGTTGATTCCGACTGGATAGCTTTTGGCAATCCCAACCTAACGTTTTCTTCAAAATCTGGATAGGCTCTAGGGTTAAGCGCAATTAGGAAATTTATTTTATTAAGTGAGGGTAGCTTATTAAAATTTCGATAATCGGCAATTGAACGCTCCGCTGCGCTTTTGGTGAATCCGTAAGCTGATAACGCATCAACTGCTTTTTCTTTATTATTTTGAAAACTTTTTTCGTAACCACCTGCTTGACCTTCCTCAATTTTTGCAATTTGCATAAATACAGACACCTCTCTTACTTTATTATATTTGGCTCGTCTTACTAGCATACTTCCTAATATTATCATATCGCTTAGTGATATTTAACACCATGTTAGGACTCTCTTTAATAATTGCCCTTAACACATCAACAGGAATCTCGTCCAATCTATCAGGTTCGATTTCTGCGGTGAGTATATAGGAACCGAAATCAGTTACTTTTGTTCCTGAGCGAATATATTTCGTTGTCATGTCTAAACTTTCATGGTCTAAGAAGCGTCTCACCATATCTGGATCTTTTGTTAAGTTATACAATCGCGTTCCTGCACCAACCTTGAGACTTTGCGGTGTAATTTTGTGGCCAGTTTTTTCACTACATAACTCCATTATCTTGGCAAAATTTCTTTGTGAAACATCATGGAATAAGGTGTCGTCCTGATTGCCTTCATATAAAAGTTCCTTAAGTTCATAATACATTTTATCTGCAATAGGTTTCTTGTTGACCTTATTACCTTTGTCGTGTACATAGATAACCCAAAACTCATTATCATCAAAATCGCGATCATGTACAATATCGCTCCATTTAAGACGGAATGTTGCACTGATATGACTAGCGATACAAAACATCAACTTGGCCGCTGCCATATATTTTTCATTGATACGATTAGCCGTTGATTTAAATTTGTACTCTTTTAAAAATTCGATCAACTCATCAAATTCCCCGACAGACATACTGGGAACTTCACCACCATCTTTTATCAAAGTATCTCCAGCAAGACCGAACCGTCTAATATAGTTATAATCAACGTTATTTAGAATCATATTTTTTTCAAGGGCTGTTATAAAACTTGACACACCACTCAAATAGTTTTTGATCGTTTCGTCCTTAACCCCATTACGGCGCATTGGCTCAACAAATTTTTTAAAAGTTTTATCGCGATAAAAATTATTAATTAAAAAGTCATCATTAACTAATTCGGAGATTTTTTTAGAGTAAACCATTTTGAAAAACAGAACAACACTATTCTCATACACTTTTTTTGTACCTTCTGATTTGCGTGAGTCTAACCAATATCTATACGTTTGTTCGATCCTGTTCATTACTATCTACCTCTTTCTTCTATATCTAGGTTAGCTTAGGCCTTGGCTCAAACATAGGTTCATTATATTTGTTTTCATATACTGATCTAAGTGTTTTTGTTTTCCCTTGTCCAATATTATCTTTCAATCTTACGAACCCAGGCGCCCTCATGTTGTCGTACCTCTTAATATAGTCACCTTGACCCGTTGCATGTATTCTTTTTATCTCTGCTCTAAATAAATCAAGCAGCTGATCGTTTGAAAAAACGTTCCAGTTAAGTTTTGTAGCATCTTTTGGTGCACCATATTTCTTTATATAAGCTAATTGGACAAATGTGAAGGTGCCCATTCTATCCATAATTTTTAGTAGTGTTGGAGTTTCCTCAGAATGAACCAATCTATTGTAGTCGCCTGATTTGAAAATTTTCTTCTTGTGCATAAATTTAACCGCCGCTACTATTAACTCTTCATCCGTCATATTGTCCCATTTTAATTCATTACTATAACTTTTATACCCAAGTTTAAAAACAATTTCTGCCCATGTTAGCTTTTTATAGGTTAATAGCCAGTTGGTACTTGGAGCATTTTCCTTGTCCCTTTTTCGATTGTATTCTTTAGCGCGTGCATGATCCTGTATTCCAATACGCTTAATTTCTTCATTAACCAATGATAAAATTTGATACTCACTATAGTCGCCCCATTTTTTATCATATGATTGGCGTTCGTGATTTTTTTTAGGGTTCATTTTCAATATCTCCTCTTATGATATTTACTTTCATAGATTATCTTTAATTAAATACATTAAATTTTAATTTTTTTAAATCAATTCCATTCAATGAAATTGTAGCGGTTATTATATTTTGGGTCAACTCAGTTTAGTTATCATATAATAATTTTTTAAATAGTTTTACTGTTTGGTAGTGATTTCTTTATTATGAGCTATCTATGAGATTGGGTTATTGAAAACAAATTCTTAGCATAAAAAGTATCGATCATGATCAGCAACTACAGTTAAAAGAACGTGTTTCGCCACAGCAATCGGTGGGAAACACGTTCTTTATTTTGTTGCGATTGAAAATAGCTGAGAAAAGGCTATCAGTTTTTCAAGAAATTACATGATCCCGATGGTGATACCACCGACCATGACGAGGGCTAGACCAATTATGGTGAAGGTCAGTTCTTTTTTAGTTTTGTGCTCATGGAGCAATAAGATCCCGCCGATCGTGGAGATGACGACGCTCATTTGTGTTAGGGCAAAGCCGGTGGCAACGCCATTCCGACGCGCGGAAACGATGTAGAAAAGGGCGGCCAGAGCGAAGAAAAATCCGGAGGCTAAGTTGCGCCAAGTCGCGCTTTCAGTAAAATAGTTTTTGGCAGCAGGTGTTTTATGGGCGCGATACAGCGCAAAAATAGTCGACATCAAGGCCATGCCGATACCTTGAGGCAGAAAACCAGCCCAAGGATCAGCACCGACTAATTGGGGAAAAATATTGTAACCAAGATAGCCCAAAGTGGAAACGATGAAAGTAATGATCAAGGAAGCGGTACTGAAACGTTGCTCACCAGCGGCCTGACTTTTAGAACGGATCGTCGTGAAATACATGCCGAAAATAATGCCAATGATCGCCAATGTGCCAATGATTTTCACGGAAGTTTCCGCCCACTCACCGAAAACTAAGACACCGATCAACGCCGTCCCAATGATCTGGAGCCCAGTTGAGATCGGCATCGCTTTGGAAACGGTCATCTTTTGGAACAATTGGTATTGCAGCATTTGACCGGTAGCCCAGCAAGCGCCGGACAGCATGCCCATCAGCAGTAACTGCCAAGAGATCTGTGGTTGGCTGATCAAATAGATCACGATCGCGGTGATCAGCGTGGCGTAAGTCGTACCAACGATTTGGTTGATGTGATCGCCGCCGGCTTTGGTCGCGATCAATGGCATGATACCCCAACCCAATGCTGGGATCAGCCCGATGAGAAGATTCATTTTCTTACTCGCTCCTTTGATAATTTTCAGATTTTTACATTGTAACGTATTTCTAGTGGAAAAATCAATGAAAAGATTGAATGAAAGTGACGAAAATGGGCTAAAAATTATCAAATGGATTCAGAAAGCTTGTCGTTTCTAGGTTAAACCAGTCTCAAGGAAATGATACAGATTTTTTTATCTGTTTCAAAAAAGACAAATTTCCTCCATAAAAGATCGACATTTGCGTTACGCTAAAATCAGGCGTTATTTGGCCAAATCGTCTGAACAGGTGGGATCCAGGCGAGCTGTGTTATAATTATTTAGACTTAGTTGCGTAACAGTCAGTAAATTCGGTTGTTGCTCGTTACTGGACTGGCCACTGCCAGATCAGTCCTAGGCGTTTTTTAGTATCCGTAATGGGATTACATATTTTTTCGGAAAAGGAAGTGCTGTGATGACAAGGTTCGTGCGAACAAAATGGGCCCAATTTTTGGTGATGTTGGTGGCCTTAGAGATCATCGCCGTTAGTATCAATATGTTTTATGCGCCTCATGATATCGCTTCTGGTGGGGCGACCGGGATCGGGATCCTGCTGGAGGCCGCGTTTGGGTTTAATTTATCATTAGTGGTTTTGGTCATTAATATTTTCATGTTGATCCTGGCAGGGATTTTCTTAAATAAGCAAACCGTTTTGAAAATTGCGCTGGGTAGTTTCATTTTACCGATTTGTTTGGCCGTGACGCCGCAGATCAAATTGATCGAAGACCCATTATTGACGGTGATCGTTGGCGCTTCGATCTTTGCCGTGGGGATCTCGATGCTGTATCAGATCGATGCTTCTAGTGGTGGCACCACTGTCCCACCGTTGATCATCAAGAAATACTGGGGTATGAAAACATCAACGTCATTATTAATGATCGATGGCGTGATCTGTCTCTTAAACGTGTTCGTTGCTGGCTTTGAGGTGATGGTTTTAGCCGTGACTTCCCAGATCTTGACCACGATCGTTATGAATTTTATTGAAACTGGTCTTGATCGCAAGAAAGTTATTTACATTATGAGTGACAGCGACTTGAATAAAATCAAGGAAAAGCTTGGCTTGCTGGGCAAAGCGTTGACGATTTTTAACGTCACAGGTGGATATACGGGGCATGACAAAGAAATGCTGATGGTGATCGTGGAAAACCCCGATTATCATCAATTACTTGGCTTGGTCCATGAGATCGATCCGAGCGCTTTTGTGCTGGTGATGAACGCCGCCGAGGCCCGAGGAGGGATCTGGAACAATGGCGATCAATATTTGACCCAGATCCCCAGCGAGAAACGTTCCGAAGTGTTGGAGAAATTCAATTCTGATGAACAGTGAGTTTGTTCAAGGCGCGAGAAAAAATAAGTTTTGCCTAAAGTGGAAATGCCTAGACAGGGGCGTTTCCGCTTACTTTTTAGCACTCAGATATTTAGAGTGCTAAATTCTTGAAACCGATCCGAAAGTGATTATAATGGGTTTTGAAGGTTGAAGAAAGGAAGTAAAGAATTATGGCAAATGACTTAATGAATAATCGTCGTAATGATTTATTTGGAGGTTTCAATGATTGGTTTAATGATGACCGTTTCTTTAACAATCTCGGTCGTGCGTTCTATGGCATGTCCGAACCGAACGATTTGAAAACTGATATCAAGGAAACCAAGCATGACTATCAAGTGACTGTTGATCTTCCTGGTTTGGATAAGAAAGATATCGAAGTACGTTATGACAACGATATTTTGACGATCAATGGCAAGAAGGACAGTTTCACGGATGATGCCGACAAGGATGGCAACACCTTGATGAGCGAGCGCAGTTACGGCAGTTTCTCACGGCAATATCGCTTGCCTAAGGTCAAGGCGGACGCGATTTCAGGGCATTATGAAAATGGTGTTTTGAAGATCACATTGCCTAAGGAAAACAAGGAAATCAGTAGCGATCACCAAATCAAGATCGACTAATGAGTTTCGCACTGGGGTACAAGTAAAAGCGATGGCGAACTGACATGGGTAATGTTGGTTTTCCATCGCTTTTTTTGTTAAAAGTAGATTGGCCGCAGCTTGCGCTGCGAAATTCGGGGTGAGCTCGCTGTGGGCGTCACTTTGAGCTTTTCGGAAGGGCGCCGAAAAGCTCAAAGCTGAGCCTTATTCTAAGCGGCAAAGCCGCTAAGAATAACGACAGGTTGATCTCACCCCGAATTTCTCCGCTCCAGCCGCTCAACGTTATAACAGTCATTTGAGTAGTCACGCCAATTGGCAAGCTATGACCAATTGATGGGGAGCCACGCAATTGACGACCATGGCTAGTAGTCACCAGCTTTAAATTGGTGACACCGGTATAGTCTGCTTGATAAACCAGACTAGTTCTCTGTGAATCAACTGAATCAGTCGGTTTTCCATCGTTTTTTTGTTAAAAGTAGCTTGGCCGCAGCTTGCGCTGCGAAATTCGGGGTGAGCTCGCTGTGGGCGTCACTTTGAGATTTTCGGAAAACCACCGAAAATCTCAAAGCTGAGCCTTGGTCTAAGTGGCATATCCACTAAGACCAATTTCACGGCGATCTCACCCCGAATTTCTCCGCTCCAGCCGCTCAACGTTATCATAGTCGTTTGAGTAGTCACGCCAATTGGCAAGCTATGGCCAATTTATGAGGGATCACGCAATCGATAACCGTGGCTAGTGGATACAATTTTTAAATTGGTGACTCCAGTACAATCCGTCTGATGGACAGACCTAGTTCTCCGTGAATCAACTGAATCGGTCGGTTTCCAACCAGTGATTGTTAAGAAAACAAGCAGAGATGTTCAGCTTACATAAAATGTCCCGACTGTCTAATCCGTTGGCATTGCCGTACCAAAAAAGTGTGATGGGTTTTGACCACCACACTCGCAAAATCTCTTTGTCTGATACTCAACTTAGATTGCAGATCGGCTCAATTCTGTTCAGCAACCGGCTGGGACTGCGCGGCTCAGTGGTGAAATTGTCCTTGGCGGCTTTGCCGCTTAGGACAAGGCTCGATTTGAAGACAATTCCCGCTTTTGGAATTGGCTTCAAACGATGCCCACCACGTTCCAGTCCGCATCAGCAGTCCCAGCCGGTTGCGCTCACGCGCAACACCCCACCACATCAGCAATCAAGAGCGCAAGCTGGTTCAGTGTTTTTCCGAAGCGCCCGAAACACCATCAACAGCCGGCTTAGCAGGTGCGGCAGCCTTTTCCGAAGCGCCTGAAACGCCGTCGACCGCCGGTTTAGCTGGCCCAGATTTCTCCGAAGCGCCACTGACCGCATCCACATCGCCAACAAGTTTCTGGCCGGTTTGTTGCAAATACCAGTCGATGATCGGTTGAATATCCAGAACATATTCGTTGAGTCCTTTGTAAGCACCGGTTTCATCATGGAGTGCTTGGTAATTATGGACGACGAACTTGTCCGGTCCGTGGGTGGGCACGTGCATCCGAATCACGTCTTGTTTGCCGTGGCGCAGTTGTTGGATGACCCATTCCACGTTTTTCCGCGCTCGTTCTGGGTGGCAATTGATCAAGGGATTACCAGGTTGAGTGGGATTGCGGCTGGCCAACATTTTTTCGCCGGTGTCGGGTTGTTGATTGTAGTAGAGAAATTGGTTGTTGCTGTCGGCAAAAGTGAGTTCCATGGGCATTGAGGCCAAGAAATAATTCAATTGGTCGACGGTCAAGATTCCCCGATTCAAGCGAACATAAGTCTTGCCATCAACAGCGTGGGCAACTTCCGCGGCTTGTTCGACCCAATCTGGCGCGGATTTATCGACGCCTTGAATGGTTGTGTCGATCGTGCCGGTAGCCTTCAAGTCCTCGGGTGGCAATACTTCGGCCTCTGGTTGATTCAAGAATTCAGTCATTTTAATGAAGCGTTGAAACTTTTGTAAGCAGGTGCCCAAGAATGAAATTGTTTTCGGATCTTTCAAATCACCATGATCGTCGAAAGCCTCCTTAACGTTTCCTAGGAGAAATTCGTTGCCAGGAAAGGCCAAGGCGTTAACGCCGGGCGCATCCAAAATCTGACGCAAATGCAGTTGCGCGCGGGAGGAACCTTGGGTGAAATAAGAGGCGCCAATGATCATCACCGGCTTGCCGTCTAGGGGATGGATCTTATAGGAAAGCCATTCTAGCGCGCTTTTCAGACTGGCGTTGATCGTGTGATTGTGCTCCGGTGTGGCGATGATCACGCCGTCCGCTTCCTCGATCACTTGGACCAATTCTTGGACAGGCGCGCTATTGGTTTGGTCGTCATCCTGATTGAACATGGGTAAATCTTTGATTTCAGCTAAGTTAAAGTCGAAATCCGCGCCAAAGTGGCGACCGATAAATTGCAATAACAGCCGATTGTAGGAAAAATCAGCGCTTGAACCAACAATACCAACTATTTTCATCTTTTTTTCGCTCCTTATAGATGTGTTCGCCACCCCAGTACTCTCCGCGTAGCGACGCAATTGTTCTGGAAGCATGGTGCGACTTTCAAAACAATTGCTAGGCTCATGCGCAAGCGTTATTCGGGATGGTTCGCACTGTCGTTTGAAACGTGCTGCGCGCAACTGACTTCTGTGCTTAGCTACGCAAGGCTTCCGGAAGCAAAGTTCAGCTTCCAAAATCCTTGCTAGGCTAATGCTCGAAGTCAACCCGTTGCGCTCCGCACTCTATTTATCTTCCCAAGAAAAGTTTGCTGCTTCTTTGGCGTTGCTTTCATGGGCGTGGTTCAGTTGTTTGGTGATTTTTACAAAAGTCAAAAAGTCTTTGAAAAGGCCTTCCAATTGGTTACATTGCTCGCGATCCAGGAGCTCACCATCTGGCGAGAAACCAGCCAGCGAGTGACCAAGCAAGAACTCGGAACTCGGCATGATCCGCGCCTTCAGTTCTGGCGAGTCGAGGATCTGGCGCAAATGGGCCTGGGCGCGGGAAGAACCTAGCGCGCCGTAAGAAGCGCCGGTGATCATCACCGGTTTGTCGACGAATGGGTGCACGCCGTAAGACAGCCATTGGAGCGCGTTCATCAAGGCTGCTGGTACCGAATGGTCATATTCTGGGGTGCTGATGATCACGCCATCGGCCGCGTTGATCTTGTCAACGATGACTTGGGCTGCCGCCGGGATCTGCTTGTGATCGGGATCGGGCTTGTTGAACATGGGCAATCCTTTGATTTCGACCAGCTCGATCGTGGCCTGATCGGCGAAATGCTTTTGCATAAATTGTAACAGTTGACGATTCGTGGAATGACTGGAGTTGGTCCCCACTAAACCAATAAACTTATCCATTCAAAAACGTCCCTTCTTTTCAGTTTGAACGCAGTGTGACCGCTTTCATGCGTATAGTTTAACATATCTGTCTCAGTCGTGCACAACCTTTTTTAGAGAAAATGTCCCTGTAAACCGGCGGAGGCTTGCCAATGCCCATCTTGAAAGACCAGGATCCCTTCGATCCGCGATTCGGCGGCGATCTGCGCGAGAATCTCGTTGGCGTCATGACCAAATAAACGGGAGGTCCAAATCTCGCCCGTGACCGATTTTTCAGAAAAAATCGTCAGGCTGGCCAGGTCGGTGACCAAGGGATAGCCGGTGCGCGAGTCGAAAATATGATGATAACTGTGACCGTCGCGCTCCAAATGGCGCTCGTAGATGCCTGAAGTCACCACCGAACCCGCCGGCAATTTCAAAGCGGTCAGGTAATCACCGCGGGGGCTGTGGGGATTTTGGATGCCGAGGCGCCACAAATGGTCGGCGTGGGCCAAGGCGGGGCCCCAAGTGACCAGGTTGCCACCTAAGTTGACCAAGGCGGACTGGACGTGGCGCGCTTGCAGATGGGCAATCACCAAATCAGCGCTGTAGCCCTTGGCCAGTGCGCCTAAATCAATAGCCATGCCAGCTTGCGGTAAATAAACTTCCTGCGTCGTTGGGTTCAGCTGAATCTGGCGCGGATCGATCAACGGCAGACAGGCGGCGATTTCGGCGGCGCTGGGCACTCGGGCGTCACTAAAACCGATCCGCCAAGTTTGCACCAACGGACCAATGGCGATATTCAAATGACTGGCCGGCGCGCAACTGTGAGTTTTACCAAGTTCGATCAGCGCGAACAATTGAGGGTGGACCTTGACCGGATGCCGACCGGCGGCGTGGTTGACCGCCATCAACTCCGAATCGGCGGCGTTAGCGCTAAAGCGATGCTCCGCCACCTGCAACAAAGTGGCGCACTCCGCCAAAATCGGCTCAGGATCGGCGTCCACCTGAATATCCAAGGTGATCACCGTCCCCATCAAATGCAATTCTCGTTGTTCCCGCGCCATTTCTGATCGCTCCTTTACCAAAAACGCTTGATCAAGCAAGCGTTTTATTTACTGATTTCACCATAGCATATCGCCGCTGTGTTGCGGAACTTTTTGGTAAAAAAATTGGTGTTGCCACTGACGCAATGACCGACTAGCAGGCGCAAAAGCGGCGTCTAGGGCGCTTATCTTGCTGGCGCGTGGCCTAAAACCGCTGTTTTCTCGCTGAGCTGACGCGCCGAAAATGACAAGTTCAGAAGGCTGCTTTATCATTTTCCTAACAGAAATCGCTTGTTTTTTGAAATCATAAGATGTTAGAAGACAAGCAAATGAATAAACCATGAAAAAAGTCCCCCAATTTTCCGATCCGATTGAAAATGGACGAAAATTAGAGGACTGCTTAACTAGTCGGTGCACTGATATCAGACTTGATTTTGATCTGTTGGCGCTTTGGCGGCAGCTGTCGTGGTGGCCGGCAACTGGTGGTGCAACCAAGTCATGAAGAGATCAGGCCAGACGGTGACTTCCGGCTGAACACTGGTGTTGCGGTGGGAACTTTCCGTTTCCACTGTGGCCAAACTCAAGCCATGGTGACCTTCTGGAAAAATGTGTAATTCAAAAGGTACCTGGTTGGCTCGTAAAGCTTTCGCGAACAATAAGGCGTTTTCCATCGGGACTACATCGTCGGTAAACGTGGACCACAAGAACGTCTTCGGCGTGTTAGCGCCAACGTGATGTTCCAGCGAAACTTCCGCCCGCGCTTCTGCTTCATGCTTGCGCTCGCCCAACAACGCCGCGATCGAGCCTTCGTGGCAATATTTGCCAGCCGTGATCACGGGATAGGACAGCAGTAGGCCGTTGGGTTGGATCTGCGCCGCCGTGAAGCCAAAGTCGGCCAACAGCTTCTGATCCCAATAAACGCCTAAACTAGCGGCGACATGAGCTCCCGCCGAAAAACCAGCGGCGATGATCCGCTGGGGATCAACGTGCCAAGCTGCGGCGTTGGCCCGCACTGTCGCCAGCGCTTGCGCCATTTCCAATAAAGCCACTGGAAAACGTGCCGGCGCCACTGAATACCGCAAAATAAACGCTTGAACGCCGGCGGCCGCGAAATGGATCGCCACCGGCTCAGCCTCCCGAGCAGATAGAAATTCGTAACCACCACCAGGACAGATGATCACCGCAGGCCGTTGTCGCTGCGGATCGATCTCCGGTGAATTGTCCAGCACGTAGCCGGTCAGCGTGGCTGTGTCCGACAGTGGTGTGGTCAATGTTTGTTGAATCAGTTCCATGATATGTTTCCCCCTGTGTGCAAAAAAACTTGCGATAACAACGTTTCCGTTTTCATTATACGACCAAATGGCCTTGGGTTGGTAATTAGGGGCTTGATTGCGGCGGGCAACCGGTTTGAACGGATTTTTTTGGAAAGTACAGTTTCTGTTTCTTAGCTTCACTTGATTGCAGGTGTGGT
This sequence comes from Lapidilactobacillus luobeiensis, assembly GCF_024345205.1. Lineage (GTDB taxonomy): Bacteria > Bacillota > Bacilli > Lactobacillales > Lactobacillaceae > Lapidilactobacillus > Lapidilactobacillus luobeiensis. The sequence goes on from NZ_BROC01000017.1 coordinate 13,356, forward strand.
AGGGTGTTGCGCGTAAGCGCAACCGGCTGGGACTGCTGATGCGGACTGGAACGTGGTGGGCGTCGTTTGGAGCCAATCCGCAAAGTGCGCGGCTTGTCTTCAAATCGAGCCTTGTCCTAAGCGGCAAAGCCGCCAAGGACAATTTCACCACTGAGCCGCGCAGTCCCAGCCGGTTGCTAGGCAGAATTGAGCCTATCTGCAATCGAAGCGAAGGATTTGACGAAGTGCTTTTGCAAGCTAGAGGTCAACCAATCGCCCTTTTTGAAGTGGTACGACGATGCCAACTGGTTTGGATTAGGGGGTCGGAACACTTTGCGTAGAACGAACATCGCTACCCGTTTTCTTAACAATCCATGGATGGAAGCCAACCGAATTAGCTAATTAATCAAGATCTTGCCCAGTTCATCAAGCAGATTGCACTGGTGTCACCAATTTAAGGCTGGTGACCACTAACCAAGGTCGTCAATTGCGTGGGTTCTCATCAGTTGGACATAGCTTTCCAGTCGGCGTGAGTGCTTCAATGACTAAGTTAACGTTGAGCGGCTGGAGCGGAGAAATTCGGGGTGAGGTCGCCGTGTCGTTATTCTTAGCGGCTTTGCCGCTTAGAATAAGGCTCAGCTTTGAGATTCGCGGGTTTTGCGAAGCTCAAAGTGACGCCCACAGCGAGCTCACCCCGAATTTCGCAGCGCAAGCTGCGACCAAGCTACTTTTGCCAGCACCAGCACCAGCAATCCCAGCAAAAGACGGTGATTTTTGCTATAATCAAGGGTAGAAGACAGCGGGAACAGCGAGAAAAAGGGGCTAGGTTGTGGAATTTTTAGGACAGATCACGATTATTTTGGTAACAACATTATTGGTAGGCTATTTGTGCAATCGGATTGGCATTCCCGCCGTACTCGGCGAGTTGATCGCCGGCGTTTTGGTCGGCCCGGCGGTTTTGAGTTGGGTCAAACCGACCAGCTTTCTTCACCAAATGGCCGAGATCGGCGTGATTTTACTGATGTTTGCGGCGGGATGCGAAAGCGATCTCGTCTTGTTGCGGAAATACTTCAAGCCCAGCATGTTGGCCGCTATTTTGGGCGCGGTTTTGCCGATCGTGACGATCTGGCCCTTGGCGCAATTATTTGGGATGTCCAGCCAGCATGCCCTGTTTCTGGGAGTGGTGTTTGCGGCGACGTCGGTGTCGATCTCGGTGGTGGTAATGCAGGAGCTGAACTTCACCAAGAATCGCGAGGCCAGCACGATCTTAGGCGCGGCGGTGGTTGACGATATTTTAGCGGTGATTATTTTAAGCTTGATGATGTCATTTCTCGGCGAGGAGAAAATGTCGACGCCGGCGATGTTCGGGCATTTCGCCTTGCAGATCGGCTATTTCGTCGGGATCTTCGTGGTGATCAAATGGGTCACGCCGATCGTCTTCAGCGTGGCGCGGCGGTTACAGATCCAATACGCCAGCACCGTGGTTTCGTTGATCATCGCCTTTGGCTTGGCCTATCTCGCGGAAGTTGTTGGCTTGAGCGATGTGGTCGGCGCCTTTTTTGCTGGGGTCGCGGTCAGTCGCACCGACTTTCGCGAGGAGATCAGTCGTTCTGTCGACACTTTGGGTAACAGTCTGTTCATGCCGATCTTTTTCGTTAATATTGGCCTGAGCATGACTTTCGACAGCTTCGTTCCGCAAATCGGCTTCATTCTGGTGCTGACCGTGGTGGCGATCGTCACGAAGCTGATCGGTTGCGGTGGCGCCGTGAAATTGTTGGGCTTCGACTGGAATAGCGCGCTGATCGTCGGCTCGGGGATGGTTTCGCGAGGGGAAATGGCGCTGATCATCGCCCAGATCGGCTTGACCAACCACCTCATGTCCACCGCCCATTATTCTGCGGTGATCGCGGCGATTATTCTGACAACCTTGTTGGCGCCGCTGTTTCTGAAAATGGCGATTGGGCACAAAGCGGCGGCAGTCTAGGATTCGCGTTCGAATATGAAGATTTCGGTAGTCACAAAAGCTAATCAATGTGATTTTCTGAAAAGCACCATGAAATTTATTTACCCGTTTACGTGAATAATGTGCCTAGCGTGAACAATGCGCTAGATCGCGAAAAGGATTCGCCTAGTTGCAAATAGTGCGATAAATAAAACAAAAAGACCATCAAAAGCTAGCTGATCAGGCTAACTTTTGACGGCCTTTTTTCTGTTACGCTAAAGCTGCCAGTGTGGCGATGTCGATTTTCTTCATCTGCATTAGCGCTTGGATCTGGGCGGGCGTTTGCGTTAGCGCGGCGATGTTTTCGGGGACGATCTGCCACGACAGACCGTAACGATCCTTGGCCCAGCCACATTGTTCAGCGGCGGCCACGTGAGAAAGTTTGCCCCAATAATAGTCGAGCTCGGCCTGATCGGCGCAATTGATCGTGAAGGAGATTGCTTCATTGAATTGAAATTCCGGGCCGCCATCCAAGGCGATGAAGTCTTGGCCGTTCAAGCTGAAAACTGCGGTCAACACCTTGTTGGTCATGCCCTGAAAATGGACGTCCAAATTTTCATCGGGGTAATAGGTGATGCTGTCGATGTGAGAATCGGGGAAGACACTAACGTAGTAGCGCACGGCCTCCTCACAATCATTGTGAGCAAACCACAGACTAGGTACGATTTTGTTGCTGATGGGCATCTTGTTTCCTCCTTATTTGAAAACAGAGTGTGAGCCGACCTGGTCAGCTTCCGAGCATTAGCCTAGCAACGATTTTGGAGGCTGAACTTTGCCTCCGGAATCGTTGCGTAGCTAAGCGGAAGAAGCTAGGTCGGTGAACACGTTTCGATAGAGTGTGAACCGTTGGTGGATGGCAGGTGTGGTGGGGCTCCAGGTCGGGCTGGGGGTGGTGGAACGCGGCGGGCGTCACTTTGAGCTTCGCGAAACCCGCGCGAATCTCAAAGCTGAGCCTTATTCTAGGCGGCAAAGCCGCCAAGAATAATATCGCGGCTGACTCACCCCCAGCCCGACCTTCCGCCAGACGGGTAAACAGCCCACCAACACCAGAGTGCGGAACGCAACGGTTTGACTTTGAGCATTAACCTAGCTAGGATTTTGGAAGCGCACTTTGCTTCCGGAAGCCTAGCGTAGTTAAGCGGAAAAGACAGTTGCGTGTAGCACGTTTCAATCAATTGCGTCCGGCGCTTGATCCGTCTGCGGGGTCAGCGGCGTCAACGGAAGCTGGTCTTGCTGGATCCGCTTTTGTAAATCGAGGATCTTGGCGGCGATGGTTTCGGCGCAGGCGCGATAGACCGCGGGCGTTTGGCCAGTGGGATCGGCTAGGCCCCAGTCTTCGCGGTAACGGCTGGGAACCATGGGGCAATCAACTTCACAGCCCATGGTGATGACGATGTCCAGCGCCGGCAATTGCGCCAAAGGTTTGGAGAATTGGGCGGACAGATCCAGCTGATACAAATCAGCCATGGTGCGCGCCGCTTGCGGGTCGATCCGCGCCGCCGCCGTGGTTCCGGCGGAGAAACTGTTGAACGTCGCGCCGGCCAAGTGACGCCCCAGCGCTTCGGCTATTTGACTCCGACAAGCATTGTGCACACAAATAAAACCAACATTCAATTTTGACAAACAGGCCACCTCACCAGTGAAAATTTGGAGAACTTCCGCTTTTGATCTTTTGAGGAACTTACACCCTTGATTTTACAGAAATTGGCTGATTTTACCAGTGATAATGGTTGGTAAAACTAAGTTAGTACCGCCAGCGACAAAAATCATTTATTTCCAAAAACTGCCAGAAATTTGGTTGATTTGAAATGGTTTCTGTGTCCGGCTATTTGTATAGCTGTTGTATTATTGTATACGTGCAGGAGGCGATACGATGGACACAAAAAAGAAAGCAGTGATTACTGCTCGCGTAGATTTGGACACAAAAGAACGCGCTCGCAAGGTATTTGAAAATGCTGGGTTGGATATGACAACAGCAATAAATATTTACTTGAAGAAAGCGATTGCGGTGAATGGCGTACCATTTTCAGTCACAGCAATTGATCCTTTGGATGAAGCAACACTTCGAGCACATGATGAGATTCAACGTGGTGAGTATGACAGTTTCGATAGTGTGGACGCTTGGTTTAAGGATTTGACCAATGGAGATTAAGCAAGTAAAGCTATTCAAGAAGCAGGCTCGGATGATGCAGAAGCGCGGCGCTAACCTGGATGAATTACGCGAAGCGATTGTGGCAATCGTCACTAAAAATCAGAAACGCCTTGATGAGTTGAGTGACCATGCTTTGAAGCGTGACCGTGGACTACATATTGCTGGTCGCGGTGACTGGTTGTTGCGGTACAGAATTATAGACGATACAGTGGTTTTATGGTTACTGGCCACGGGTTCACATCGAGATGTGTTGAATATCGAATAGTTAGTAGGTCATGGGCGAAAGTCTATGGCCTATTTTTGTGTCGGATACTGTATCGGATGGTCAGCCCGACAAAATAGACTTGTAAAATGCGAAAGTGTCCAAGGATAGGTATGTCATTAATTGGACGACTATCTCATTGGGTGGTTCTTCAATATACGACGGGGGCTGTCCCACTTAAATTGTTCGGTTCGTTTTGAATCGTTTCCACTAATAAATTTTTATTTTGATTGTTTTAATCTTAACTTTGCTTCATTTGAGTTCAGTAGTTTGATCTGATATAACATAGCAATATCAGTTTTTAAATTTTCTTCTTCTTTATTACTATCAATAGAATTAAAAATTCTGTTAATTATCCAAACAACTGATGTACCCAGACCAGCAGTTCCCAAGTTAAAACCTAACTGCTCGTTCTCTGAAAGTGTACTCTTTTTAATATCTTTAAGAATTGAATTAAATTCTCCTTGGATAATAAATTCATCCTCTTGTTCTTTTACTTTTTGTCGAATTTCTTTTAAATTAGATGCAGTATACAGCAAATCACTATCTCTAATAGTCAATAATTGGTCTAATACTTCTCCGGGAGAATGGTTAGTTCCTTTAGAGATAGCGATCAGAGTTTTTCCTGAATAAGTTTCTGGGTCTCGTTTTGATGCTTTTGATAAGGTTTGCTCTGATATTCCAACTTTTTTTGATAAATCATATCTAGTCAGACCATTTTGTTTTAAAAAGATATCTAGTACATTTTTCATATAAAAACCTCCTATTGTACTCAAATTCATTTTAGTACAATGGGAGGCTTTTTGCCAATGCGAACTAATATTTTGTCCGCACGCCCAACCCCACATTTCAAAACCGCCCTTAACAAACGCCCAAGGGGACACTTAAACAGGACACCTGTTTTGGCTAGCGTAGCACGCTTCCCAACGCAAAAAGACACCTTTCACTTAAACGAAAGGCGTCTTTTTAAACGTGGATCCCATCAATTGGACATCGCTTATCGATTGGCGGGGGTGCTTGAACGACTAAGTTAACGTTGAGCGCCCACAGTGAGCTCACCATGAATCGCGCAGTACTAAACTGCTGCTAATGCTCAGAAGCTGCCCGGGTCGGTTCACACTCTATCTTGAAACGTGCTGCGCGACCCAGCTTCTTCCGCTTAGCTACGCAATTGTTCTGGAAGCAAAGTGCAGCTTCCAAAACAATTGTTAGGCTAATGCTCAGAAGCTGCCCGGGTCGGTTCACACTCTATCTTGAAACGTGCTGCGAGGTGCAGACCGCTGCGCCTTAAAGTATCTGCTTGCCCAATCTGCTGCGCAGCTTAGTCAAGTAGATAAATTAATGCTCACGGTCTAACCGCACCTCTCCGCACTCTCTATCTAAACGTGCTGCGCGCAACTGCTTTCTGCGCCGATACGCAATTTGTCACAGATTGTCTAGAGCCAATCTGCAACAAATCGCTAGTCGTGCTCAAAAGCAACCCGTTGCGCTCCGCACTCTGACTACTTCTTCAAGTTCTTCTCGACGTAGTCTTTGATTTGGTCGTCGGTCATGTCCAACATTGGCTTCATGGCCTCTTCAGTCTTGATTGTGTCACGATCATTTGCTTCACAGTTACAATGTTTGCGGACTCAAAAGGTATCAGGTATCAATAAAATAAATTCAAAAAATAAATTAGCAGAAAGCCGATTGCTATTACCTAAGTGAAAGGGGCTCAACCGTTTTTTCAAGGGTTTTAAATTGAGTAAAGAAATGTTTTTTGGAGAAAACGATATCATTATTAAAAGAGTGTGCTATAATTTTGGTGAAACGTTTCTATAAAAACTATTGAGGAGTTTATACATGAAAGCCATCGAGTTAAAGCAACTTCTTAAGCAAATGACAATTTCGGAAAAAATCGGGCAATTACAACAACTTACTGCGGATTTTTTCACTTCGGGTGCTTCCGAGATTACTGGACCGGTTAAGGAAGCGAATCTAAGCCCAGAAATGATTTATCAGGCCGGGTCTATTCTAGGCGTTTCCGATAAAGAGAAGGTTCGGGCCATTCAAGCAGAATATTTAGCAAAGAATCGCCTAAAAATACCGCTACTATTTATGGCCGATGTTATCCATGGTTATAAGGAGATCTTCCCGATACCATTGGCTATGGCAGCAACATGGAATCCTGAGCTTGTACGACAAACGGCTGAATTTGCTGCGAAAGAATCGTATGTCAATGGATTGCATGTAACTTTCTCGCCCATGGTTGATCTCGTTCGGGATCCACGCTGGGGAAGAGTGATGGAATACAATGGTGAAGATCCTTATTTGAACAGTAGGATGGCGCGCGCCTACGTCCAAGGTTACCAAGGTGATCAAAACGATTTAAGACAACCCAATACTATCGCCGCCACTGTTAAGCATTTTGCGGCATATGGTGCGGTCGAAGCAGGACGTGAATATAACACTGTTGATTTATCGCGCTGGCAACTTTTTGAGAACTATTTAACCGGGTATCAAGCGGCGATCGATGCCGGTGCAAAGTTAGTCATGACATCTTTCAATATTTTTGAAGGAATCCCAGTCACTGCAAATGAGTATGTTTTACGAACGGTGCTCCGTGATAAATTGGGTTTTAAGGGAACTGTAATTTCTGATTGGGATGCGGTTGAAGAGATAATTAATCATGGTACGGCGAGTACAGGAAGTGCTGCCGCTGAGCAAGCCCTGCGCGCTGGTGTTGATATTGAAATGATGAGTTTTAATTACAACAAATTTCTTGAAGCTTTAGTTGATAAAGGGATTCTGTCAGTGTCGCTGATCGATGAGGCGGTTTTGCAGATATTGACACTAAAAAATGAACTGGGTATCTTTGAAGATCCATTTCGAGGATTAGATGCAACGTTAACAGAACAAGACCAAGTAAACGGTACAAAATTAGCGCTAACTGCCGCTAAAGAATCGTTGGTTCTTGTGGAGAATAAGCAGAAGGCACTACCCCTAGATGAACGAAAATCAGTCATTGTATTGGGATCGTTGGCAAACACAGGTGAATTGTTAGGTGGATGGTCTTGGCATGGGCAACCTCAAGAAACGGAGTCAATAATCGCCGCACTTGACCACGCTAAAATCAAATACAGATTTGTTGATGATCAAAATCACACGGCGCTTAACCATCTCGATGAAATTTCGGGTGATAGTATCTTGCTATTCTTGGGGGAACCGGCTAGCCAAACTGGTGAGGCCACCAGTAAGACTGACCTTCGATTGACATCGACACAACGGCGGCTCTTATCGTTGGCTGCTAGCTCGGGTAAAAAAGTGATCTCAATCATTATGAGTGGACGTCCGTTGATCGATTCAGAGATTTATGAAAAAAGCAATGCGGTTTTGTTAGCTTGGTATGGCGGTAGTGAGGTGGCTCAAGCAATCTGTACAACCATTTTTGGAAAGAACAATCCTAGTGGGAAACTACCGATGTCCGTACCTAGAAATGTTGGTCAGATACCAATTTATTATAATCATTATTCAACGGGTCGTCCGGAGACAAGTCCCGACGAGAAAGATAAATATGTTTCAAAGTACCTTGACAGTAGCAACCAGCCGAGATATCCGTTTGGTTTTGGACTTAGTTATTCAAACTTTGAATATGGGATCCCTAAATTATCTTCGGCAGTCTTGACTAAGACTAAATCAATTGAGTTGATGGTCGATGTGACAAACACAAGTCTCCAAAGCGGTGTTGAAACAGTGCAACTATACATTCACGCACTTGTTGGCGAGACCGTTCGTCCAGTTAAACAATTGATAAATTTCAAAAGAATTATGTTAGAGTCTCATGAAACACGGCGAGTTATTTTTACGATCAGCGAAACGGATCTACGTTACGTTCACAGCAATTTACAAAGTAAGAGTGATCTGGGTGATTTTGAGTATTTTATCGGTTCAGACTCAAATGTAAATAAAAAAGGAAATTTCGAATTGAGGGATGTTGAGTGATCAAAGTAAAAAATGAGAAGATCGCGTTTGATTTTCTTAAAAACGGCGCAGTACGAGCGATTCATGCAGATTCATTTATGATCAATCAGAGCATAGGAAATAATCTTGATGGAAGTATTGGTAATATTTATTTACGCATTGTTGACGAGCGAGGTAACTATCATAGCAGACCACTAATGGGACCACGGTCTGGCAGTGACTTTTATGTTGCAAAGAATAAACCCCAGGCTAAGTGGCAAGGCTCTTTTATGAGTGTTGACTATACCTTATCGCTACGGTTAGGGTCTAAGAGCTGGTTTTGGCATATTGCATTAAATAACCCAGAGCAGAAAACATGCGATCTTTTCTATACACAGGATTTAGGTTTAGCCTTGCCAGGAACGGTAATGAGTAATGAGGCATATGTTTCACAGTATATCGATCATAAAATAGTTGATGATCAGGTGCTGTCTAGACAGAATCAAGCACAAGATGGTAGCTATCCAGCACTACAGGAAGGTGCGCTTTCAACATTAGATAGCTATTCAACAGATGGCTATCAGTTTTACGGTTTAGATTATCGCCGGACTAATATCCCGCGTGCATTAGAAGAGGCACATTTATTAAGTCAAAATTATCAATATGAATTTGCCTTAACTGCATTAAAGAGTCCGATCACAAGCACAGCTGAATATGACTATACTTTTTATGCTTGCTATGATTCGAATCATCCCGAGCAGATTACTGAATGTCTATTGAAGAAAAACGAGTTGCGCGAGGAGTTTGCGGCTATTTCAGTGTCAACGGATTGGCAGCTGATCGGTGAGGGCGCCTTCTTAGATTTTGGCTATTTATCAGGTGAGCAAGTAGGTAGTGACTTCATTAAGGAACATTTCCCTGAGCGTTGTCAATCCGAAAAAATTGCAGGGGATCTAGCGGCATTTTTCACACCTGCAGGTGATCATGTCGTTTTACAGAATAAAGAAATGGTTTCCGAGCGCCCTACAGGAAATATTATTTTATCAAACTTAAATTATCATCCTAAAAGTCGTAAGTTAGCAACTACTGCATATATGAGTGGGGTGTTCAACTCTCAGATTGTTTTTGGTAACACTTCCAACAATAAATTCGTCACGAATGCCAGAAATTCATTGAATGTTTTAAAAAATTCTGGACAGCGGATTTATCTTAAACGACAAGGCAAATGGAACCTTTTGGGATTGCCGTCGGTCTTTGAAATGGGTATTAATTTCAATAAATGGGTTTACGAGTTGTCCGATGATCGACTAGTGGTAACGACTTATACGAGTGGATTATCAGATCAAGTTGTTTTAGAATTTCAAGCGCAAAAGAAATATGACATTTTGGTCACGACGCAGGTTGGGATGGGCGATGTTGAGTATCAAGACTCATTCAATGTTACGGTAGACAGCAAGGGGTTTGAATTTAGTCCTAAGAATGAGACACCGATGGCACAACATAACCCGGCCATTTCGTATACACTTCGGAATCAGAGCGTGGCTTCGGCCAGACCAGTAGCGATGGATAAATGGTTATTCAATGTTGATTCGGCTGATCAAACGCTCTTTGGCCTTGAATTCAAGCAGGTCAATTCTTTTCAGTTGACCATGGCCGTTACTTTTAATGAATCTGAGCTACCGGTAGTTGAAAGTGAAGCGAAGTCTATCCAGCTGTTTCAAGAAACTTATCACCACCTATTAGGCGAAATTCAACTCAGTGCGCTATCAAACGCTGATCCACGAATAAGTGATCAAATTGAAAAAATGAATTTAATTACCTATTGGTATGCACATGATGCAATGATTCATCTGCTTTCGCCACATGGATTAGAACAGTATGGTGGGGCAGCTTGGGGAACTCGAGATGTCTGTCAAGGTCCATTGGAATTTTTCATTGCTACTAGAAATTTCGATTATGCACGAGAAATTATTTTGACGGTTTATGCACATCAACAACTTGAAACAGGTAATTGGCCACAGTGGTTTATGTTTGATGAATATGAGGAGATTTTCTCTGATGAAAGTCATGGTGATGTGATCGTTTGGCCAATGAAAGCATTAGCCGCATATTTAAAGGCCACCGGGGACATCAGCATTCTTGATGAGAAGATCTCGTGGTTCTCCGCTAAACAGAAACGTACGACCGAGAAATCGGGTTCACTGTTTGATCATTTACAGCAAGAAATCAACTATATTCGTGATCACTTCTTCAAAGGCACAGTTATCTCAGAATATGGTGATGGCGATTGGGATGACACCCTACAACCGGCCAATGCTGCTGACAAAAAGAGAATGGCAAGCACATGGACCGTGGAGTTGACCTATCAAGCGCTGACAGAATTAAATTCTAATATGAGTGATTATGATCCTGATTTCTATCATTTGACCACAAAATTGATCGATCAACTTAAAAGACAGTTTCGTAAATATTTTGAGCCTCAAGATATTTTGCCAGGATTTATCAGTTTTGAGGCTGATGGGACTGTTCGGAAGATCATTCATCCAGATGATTCACGAACAGGAATCAATTACCGTCTTTTACCGATGACTCGAGGTATCCTTAGTCATCTTCTTAATGAGGAAGAAATCAATCAACACTTGCAAATCATTCGTAAGGAGTTAATAGCACCAGATGCGGTCCGACTGATGAGTGCGCCCGCTGAGTATCAAGGTGGCGTCAGCCATATTTTTAAACGAGCTGAGCAGGCTGCTAATTTTGGGCGCGAAATAGGATTAGCGTATATCCATGCAAACATCAGGTTTATTGAGGCTTTATCAGAACTACATGATCAATCCGCTTGGGACTTCGCGCAAAGAATAATTCCAATCAATATTAAAAATGAAGTTGAGAATGCCGCACCTAGGCAGGCCAATGCGTACTTTAGTAGTTCGGACGCTGACTTTATGGATCGTTATGCTGCTCGTAAAGATTTTGCAAAGATAAAGGCAGGGAAAGTACCTGTCAAAGGTGGTTGGAAAATCTATTCTAGTGGACCAGGAATCTTTTTGAGCACAATTTTCACTAAAATATTGGGCATTCGTATTCAAGACGATAAAATAATCATTGATCCAGTTATTCCAGACGAGATTTGGAAGACTGGTTTGCTGGTTTCGCTAAAGGTTTTCGAAAAAACGATTAAGATCAAGTACCTGATCACAACTGACGAATCTACTAATAACGAGCAGAAGAGTTGGTTTATCAAGGATTTGAGGGATGGCGAGACATTGGTGATAAAAAAATAGTCAAAAGGGTTGAAAACGCTAACAGAAAGTGTATAATCATGTTTGTAGAAACGTTTCACCATAAAATAATTTAAGTTCTGTGGAGGGCATTCATCATGAAGAAAAGCGTACTATTATCGCTGGTCAGTGTTGCTGTATTAGGGATCTTGCTATCAGGCTGTGGCAAGAAAGCAAGCTCATCAGGTTCCGAATCAAAAACGTTAAATGTATGGGCTATGGGTGATGAGGCAAAAGTAATGCCAACAATGGCGAAAGCTTTCACCAAAGAAACCGGAATAAAAGTTAAAGTACAAGCACTTCCTTGGAGCAACGCGCATGACAAATTACTAACCGCAGTTGCTTCTAAGGGTGGTCCTGATGTCGTTCAACTTGGTACTACCTGGATGCCTGAATTTCAAAAAGCTGGCGCACTTGAAGATATGAGTGCCTATACAGATAAATACAATAATCTAAAATCTGAAAATTTCCTACCTGGAGCCGTTCGTACAACCAAATATGATGGCAAATTTTATGGGACTCCTTGGGTCAGTGAGACGCGTGTATTATTTTATCGGACCGATACGCTCAAGAGCGTCGGATACGATCAAGCTCCTCAAACTTGGAATGAACTGAAAGATGCCGCGAAGAAATTAAGTGCACGCGGTAAGGATAAGTATGGAATTACGATCGATATGAAAGAGCAATCATTGGGCTTCATGTTCGCTCGTCAAAATGGCTCAAAATTGATCACTAACGATTTTAAAGATCCACAATTCAATAAGGCACCATTTACAGAAGCGGTTTCCTACTTGTCAGAGTTTATCCAGAAGGGCTACGCACCTAAAGCTGATTTAGGTATGGATGTTTCACAAACCTTTACAGGCGATGATCCTATCGTGCCAATGTTTATTAGTGGCCCATGGATGATTACCGCTGTTAAAGATACAGCTAAAGGGATCGATGGTAAATGGGCTGTTGCTGAATTACCAAAGGGTTCCAAAAACAACATTTCTAGCTTAGGCGGATCAGATTTGACTATTTGGAAATATGGTAAGAATAAGAATAATGCGGCTAAGTTTATTGATTTCATGTCAACAAAGAAGAATCAACTTAAATTTATGAAGCTTTCTAATGATTTACCTGCGCTTAAGTCAGCTTGGAAAGATGATTCATTAGCAAAGGATCCTTATCTGAGCGTTGTTGGTAAACAAATCAAAACTGCAATGCCAATGCCAGAAACACCAAAGTTCGAAGAGTTAGCACAGTCATATTTGAAACACTTTGAGAGTATCGCTGTTGGTAATGCCGATGTAAAAACAGAAATGAACACATTCAATGATGAGGCGAAAACAACTTTGCAATCAAACTAGGGACAGAAAGTGGTTGTGGGCAATGTCCTGCAATCGCTTTTTCTGTTTGAGGAGGTACAAGAAATGACAAAGTTTTTTAATAAACGTGCACCATACTTGTTTGTCTCACCAGCAATCCTTCTGTTGTTAATGTTTTCTATTATCCCGATCCTAATTGCCTTTGTTATTAGTTTTACGGATATGAGTTTAAATGGACTAGCAGATTTCTCGTTGATTAAATTTGTTGGTGTCGCAAACTATGTTAAGGTGTTTCAGGATCCAATATTTGTTAAAGCACTAGGAAATACGGTTTTTTATGTAATTATTGGTGTTCCACTGGTTATTGTTTGTTCGTTAGGCTTGGCACTGCTCATCAACTTTGGGCAGAATAAAGTCTTTAGTTTCTTTCGTCTAGTTTTTTATTCACCGTCAATTACTAACGTTGTGGCGGTCGCGGTAGTTTGGGCCTATCTATATAATCCGCAATTTGGATTATTCAATTATTTACTGAAGTTAATTGGCTTGCAACCAGTCCCTTGGCTACAAGATCCGATCGTGGCTAAAATATCTTTGATTTTGCTGGCGCTTTGGCGGGCGATCGGGGTCAACATGATTATTTTTCTGGCTGCACTTCAAGGAATTCCCAAAGCCTATTATGAGGCAGCGGAATTGGACGGTGCCAATGCCCGTCAGCGACTATTCCACATTACGATCCCAATGCTTAAATTTGCGACCTTCTTCGTTTCAGTCACGACATTGATCGGTTGGATCCAATTCTTTGAAGAGCCATTTGTTATGACGCAGGGCGGACCATTAGATAGCACCACTTCTTTGGCCCTGTTTATCTATAGAAATGGTTTCCAACTAAGTAAATTTGGTTATGCTGCCGCAGGATCATTCGTCTTGTTTGTTATCATTATTTTGGTGACCTTATTACAATTTAGGATTCAGCGGAAACAAGAAGAGACCGAGCTATAATCGCGTTAATCAAGTGAGGAAGTGTTGAATAATGAAAGAAAAAACAGTTGGTCAAAAATGGATAGTTGGCGTGATTTTAGCAATTTTAGGATTGATCTTTATCTTACCTTTGGTTTGGATGATCCTTTCTTCGTTTAAAACGGAATCTGAGTTATTCACAATACCACCTACCGTTTTCCCCAAGCATTTTACTTGGGATAACTTCAATAAATTATTTACGAGTTTTAACTTTGCACAATATCTTAAGAATACTTTGATCATTGTCCTGTTCAGCTTTTTTGGAATGTTTTTGAATGCAATGGCTGCCTATGGTTTTGCTAAATTTAAGTTTAAAGGAAAAAACTTTCTGTTCTTTATCGTACTTGCGACGATGATGATTCCTGGGCAAGTAACGATGATCCCCGTTTACTTGATCATGAATTCTCTTGGCCTCACTAATACAATGGCCGGGATTATTTTGCCGGGATTAGTTGGTGCGTTTGGTATTTTCCTATTCAGACAGTTTATTAGTACCATTTCGACAGAAATTCTAGAGGCTGCTAGATTAGACGGCGCCAGTGAATGGTTTATATTTTGGCATATCGTGATTCCAATCTGCAAACCGATTTTAGCGGTTCAGGGGATCCTTACTTTTATCGCCGGTTGGAATTCATTCTTGTGGCCATTGATCATGGCAAATGACGATAAGTACTATACTCTTTCCGTCGGACTTTCGTTATTAAAAGGACAATACGCTTCAAACTATGCCTTACAAATGGCCGGATCTACATTTATGGTCGTCCCGATCATTATAATCTTTATGATGTTCCAAAAATATATTTTGCAAGGATTTAATGTCTCTGGGATGAAGTAGTGAGAAAAGAATCTAATATGTGATTTTTTTAAGAATTTGAAAAAATAGTGAAATCTTTGGTATAATAATACCATGGTAGTTGACTCGATAATTAGGGCGATTGATGGATAATAGTATTCTTCTGAAAAAGACAATAATAAGACTGGGAAACAAGACATCTTCGTCTTGAACCAGTCTTATTTTGAATAGCAAATGGAGTGACCAAATTGGTTGGAATAAAGGATCTAGCAGCAGAACTAGGGGTTTCCATTTCGACAGTTTCATATGCAATGAATGATAATCCCAAAATACCACTTAAAACGCGACAAAGGATTAAAAAAAAAGCGAGCGAAATGGGCTACCAGCCTAATATTGCTGGAAAGATGTTGAAGCATAAACAAAATAATCTGATTGGTATATATTTCCATGATTTTGGGGGCTATTTTTATGCTGATATTGTTGAAGGTATTCGGCAAGTGGCCAATAAGCATGGTTACGAGGTAATCGTTTGTGTTGGGGAAAACACACATTCTTTCATTCCCCGTGGTTTGGTTGCTGCTGCGATTATTTTGGACGTTTCCTTTCCAACTAGTGAATTAGAGCGGTATGCTAAAGCCGGCGCTAAAATCATCTGCATGGATCGAACGATCGTGGGAGCCAATATTAGTAACATTCGCATTGATAATGGTCGAGGGGCTGAGTTGGCGATCGAGTATCTGTTGAATATGAAGGCTCAGTCCTTACTATTTATAACGGGACCAAGTGATTCGTTTGATAGCAATGAACGGTTGAAAATATCACTGCAAGTTATGGAAGATCACCAAACAGTGCCATTTCAAATCGTTCAAGGCGACTTTACGATCGAGAGTGGGAAAAGAATTGGTTTAGATCACGCGACCTCAATAGTACCGAATTTAGGTGTTTTTTCATTTAATGATGAAATGGCAGTAGGTTTTTTGGATAGTATTTCGAAAGACCGATTTGCACATGCACAACTTCACTTAATTGGTTTTGATAACGATTTGTTAGGTGAATATATCGCACCAAAATTGACCACGATTAATTATTCTAAATCGGAATGGGGACGGTTAGCGATGGAAAAGCTGATTCAATTACTCAAGAATAAAAATCAAGAATTGGACTCAGACATACTGTCCGTGAATTTGATTTCACGGGAATCGTAGACCATATCATCAAAATAATTGTCTAGATCTCGATTGATTAGGCTAAGTCCCAGAATCAAATAGCCCCTTTCATCAGGAGATCGGAGAATCTCCTAATATTCGGACTATCCTTGTTGTTGACGCATAAATACCCAGTTAAATGGCAAATATAGGGTCTGTTATTTGATGAATAGTTACATAGAATCAAATATTGGGTGCTTTGATTTCCTAGGCCACTAACATCATCGTTTTTGAATATTATAGTACAAAAAAACCGCATTTCTTTAAGAAGTCGCGGTTTTTTAGTAGTGAAAAGTGATATCAAAACGTGCTGAGCGCCCCAGCTTCTTCCGCTTAGCTACGCGATTGTTCCGGAGGCTAAGACCAGCCTCCAAAACAATTGCTAGGCTAATGCTCAGAAGCAACCCGGGTCGCTCTGCATTCTGATTTGAAACGTGCTACGAGGTGCAGACCGCTGCGCCTTAAAGTATCTGCTTGCCCAATCTGCTGCGCAGCTTAGTCAATCAGATAAATTAATGCTCACGGTCTAACCGCACCTCTTCGCACTCTGATTTTGAAACGTGCTGCGCGCAACTGCTTTCTGCGCCGATACGCAATTTGTCACAGATTGTCTAGAGCCAATCTGCAACAAATCGCTAGTCGTGCTCAAAAGCAACCCGTTGCGCTCAGCACTCTGACTATTTTTTCAAATTCTTCTCAACATAGTCTTTGATTTGGGCGTCGGTCATGTCCAGCATTGGCTTCATGGCCTCTTCAGTCTTGATTGTGTCACGATCATTTGCTTCCATGATATGGTCCCAAATGGCGTCGCGAATGACATCTTTGTCCTCGCTCCAATCGAATACCTCATTCATCCGCAGATTTAAAACTTCTGGTTCAGTTTGTTTGTAATCAGCCATCATGAATACCTCCTATTTTTGTTCACTTTCATTATAGGGCGCCTGACGTAAAATGGCGTGAAAAACGCCTTGCGTTTTTCGTGGCGCTTTCCAGAGAAACGGCGTGGCACTAGGGCCACGCCGCGAAAATCTCTTTGAAAAAAGTTGACTGGATAGGTTGGCAGCCAGGTTCTCATCTCGCTTAGACTTGATGAAAAATTCGCTGGTCGTGAGCTGGTGGACAAGACCGCGTTAACCGCCGTCTGTGTGGAGCCGACTGTCTGAAGTTGGCCGCTCGAAGCTGACTACGTGGAGCTGACTAAAGCTGACTACTCGAAGCCGCCTGCTTGAAGTTGACTACTTGAAGCCAACCGTTTGAATCGAACGACTCGAAGTTGACTACACTCGGAGCTGTTTTCATAGCTTGGTGATTTGTATCCGGGTTGTCAGCGCACATAGAAAGGATTGGCCAGCACCAGCAGTTGTTGCTGAGTTTGCCCCCGGGCGGTTCCCCAGAGTTCCACGCGCAGGTAGCCGACTTTTAGGAGGACAGGCAGTTCCAGCGGTGTATCTGGGGGCCAAGGAATGTCACAGCTAACGGTCTCGTTTTGGAAAATCCGGACCCGTTGCGCGACAAAGCCGAATTGGCGCATTTTGGCTTGGGTGGTCGCTTGAAACGTCAGCTGGACCAAGGCGGGACCGGTGGCCAAGGTGGCGCCCATTTCGTAGGTTTGGCCATTCTGGGTCAGGGCTAGGGTCAAGCGTGGACCCAGGCTCAAGTAAAAATTGCCTTGGGCCAAATTACGCAGGGCGTTGCTGGTGGTGCGTTCCTGACAACCGAGGTATAACAACGCCGTGTTCTTGGTGGCGGGCTCATCGTCGTGCCAATCGCGACCGGCGCTGGCGGCGACTCGCTGGCCCGCCGCCAAACGGGTCAGCCACAGTTGGTAGGCTTGCTGACTGCGGCGACTCTGGTCCGGCGCGGCGCCGTTCCAAACTTCAACGAAATCCAATAATTGTTGATCATGGACGGGAAAATCCCAACGACAACCGGTACAAAGCGGGCTACCCACGGCATAAGGATGGGCGCAACCGGTGATTCCGCCGACCGCCTTGAGCTGACGTAACGCAGCATCGATCGTAGCCGGAGTCACCGGACGCCAATCGATGAATTCTCGCGCCCCCCAAACCAATAAATGTCCGTAAAAAGTGGTCCATTCCATACCCGGCAAAATCACCAGGTCAGTGGTTGCCGTTAATTTTTGACAGTCGTGTAAGGCGGCGCTGGTGTTGTGGTCGGTGATCGCCAGGATCTCGTAACCGAACGCTTGAGCCTTAGCCAGTAATTCGGCGGTGGCGAAGTGGCCATCGCTGTGTTTCGTGTGGGCGTGCAATTCGGTCAAATAGTAGTCACTCATCTAAATCGCCTCGATCCGCAAGTTGACTTCAACCAAGTGGGAGCGCAGGCAATGGGTGCTTAACTGGACTTCCCAAGGGCCCGCCGCGATCTCGTGGGGAAGTAGCCCCCAAGAAGACTGATCGCAGGTTAGCCACAGTTGTTGCGTGGCGCTTTTGTTATGGTAACAGCCGAGATAATCGGCCCCGCAAGCTAGCGAGACCGTGATCAGATTGTCCAAGGGCAGGAAATCCGCCGCTTGGAGCTTGGCCCTTTCCGTGGCGGTAAACGCCGTGGGCAGGGCCGCCGTGATCACCGGCAAAGCTTCGGCGGGGGCCACTTGGCTGGGGGTGTAGCTGAAGGTAAGGCGCAATTTCTGATAAGATTCGGTTAAAACAAAAGGAACTTTGAGCTGACGCCGCTCGTCTTGCGGACTTAAACGCCATTGTTGCGCTAGAATCAAAGTCATCTTTTTCCCTCTTTTCATTTGTGCCTCGGTTTTTGATACAGGTTCGGCCCGCAAGCACTTCACGACCATTTTCTGCGGGCAGGACTTGCGCGATCGTGGGCGGGATTATTGCCGTTGCCGCAGATTGTTCACGATATAAAAAGATGCAGATAATGAGCAGATCAGGAACATGATCACCGATAACGCGGCGGTCCGTTCGTAATTAACATAATTGTTGAATTGGTCGAACAAGGCGATGCCCAACATTTTGGGATGATTGCCGCCAATCAAGAAAGGGGTGGTGAACGAGCCCACATTCCCCATGAAAATAAACGTGGTGGCGATCAGGATTTCCTTGAAGGTGTTGGGTAGAACCACTTTGACCAAAATCAGTAGTTTGCCAGCGCCAATATCTGTCGCCGCCTCGATGCTGGCCGGCTTCAAGGCGCTTAAACTGGCCAACATGATCAAGGTGACGAAGGGGATGTTGTACCACAGATTCATCAGAATGATCCCCGATTCGTGATACATCAGCCCGGGCTTGAAATTACCGCCCCAGAGCCGACTGAGCCGATTGAGCACGCCGGCGTCGCGGATCACCATGATCAGCGAATAGGTCGCCACCAAGCCGGGAATGAACCGCGGCACCACGGTCAAGGAACGCAACCAGCGACTGACCCAGCTGGGACTGAAATGCAGATACAGCGCCAAGCCGTAGCCTAGCACCATCGCCAGCGCCACCGTGGCCACCACGATCCGCAAGGTGAAGGCGAAATTATCCCGTTGCAGTGGATCAATGAAGAAGTAACGATAATTGTCCCAAGTGAACTGTTGGGTCTTGCTGTCGCGGAAGCTCCGCAAAAACGTGTTACCGATCGGATAAACAATGAAGCCCATCACCAGCAAAAACGCGGGCAGCGTCAGTAGATAAGGCAGACAACGCCGCCCCCAAAGCTTGAAGAAACGCCGGTGGGCCGAAATTTGGCTGGCCGAACTGGTTTGACTGATTTGATCGGGTTCGCTGATAGAATCGCTGCTGTCCTTGGCGGTGATTGCCAGGATGGGGCTCTCATGGCGCAGATTTTGCTCCAGCTCCGTCTTGAGATTGTCTGCTAGACTGCCATTGATTTGATCGTTGAGGTCGTCATTCAGGCCGTCGTTCATTTGGCCAACGTCCCGATTTGCCGATCCCATTGCGCGGTCAGTTCGCTACCTAAGTCGCCGATACTGATGATCCGGAAGTGGTCAATGTCCAAGCCCGCCAAGCGTTTGGAGTTTTCCGAGTTCAAGGTGCTACTATCCACAACTGGAATCGCCGCCATTTTGTCCAAAAGGATTTGTTGGCCTTCCTTGCTGATCATGAAATTCATCACTGCCTGGGCGCCTTCAGGGTTCGAGCCGACGCTAGGAATCGCCAAGCAGTCCACGTCGCCGGTGAAAGCAGGCGCCAACTGGGTCAATTTCACGGTTTCAGGCAAGCCGCCGTTGGCCAAATTAGTGATGGTCATGTCAGCCCAAGCGGGAATCATGTCCACCTCGCCATTGGCCAACAGATCCAAGGTGCCCTGGTTCTTGTTCGGATAAACCACTTTTCCGCCAGATTTGTACAAGTAAGGATGCAATTCTTTCAACAGATCAAAGCCCTTGTTCCATTCTTTCTGCCATTTCGGATCTGAATCAGACAACGCCTTCTCCGGCAAAAAGTTGTACAGCGAAGATTGCACGAAAGAACTACCAGAACCGCCAGAACCTGGAGTGTTGTAAGCGAAACGTCCAGGGTGCGACTTGATCCAAGTGTAAAGTTCTTGGGTGGTTTTCGGTGGCTTGGGTACCCGTTTTGAATCGTAAGCCAGCACCACGGTTGTGCCCCGGTATGGCATGATTACGCCTTTACCATCAGAAACCTTGGTGATCACGTTCTTCGCGTTAGGCACGTTGCTTTCCTTGTAAGCCGTGAAAAAGTCCTTGCCGCCTTCTTTGACATAGGATGAAAAGCTCCCGTCAGACATTAAAATCAGATCATACTTGGTGTTTTTCTGATTGGTTTTCTTCGCGGCCAACAGGCGACTGGACAAGCTTTGCGCGCCACCGCCGGACATGATGAATTCCAATTTCATTTTATATTTCTTGCCGTTTTCACTCTTGTTGAAAGCTGTCACGATTGCTTCCATGCTTTCTCGCACGTTGTCAGAACCGCCGGCCCACAACGTTACCGTCGACGGACCTGCCGCCTTCTTCGTTTTCTCCGCGGACGCCTTATTGGCGCATCCCGTTAACGCTCCCGTCAAGCAAAGCGCGGCCGCACCTACGGCTAACCATTGATACCATTTCTTTTTCAAAATAATTCTCCCCCTGATGTTTGCTAAAATGTTCCGTCTGTTTTGTTGTTAAAAGTGATTGCTTGCCAAATTTGCTGGCTGGTAAAAACTGTTATTATCAAAGCTTTTTCTGTAAACACGGTCAGTTGTAGTCCTGCTTTTCCTGAAAACAGTGTGGGCGGCCATCGTAGTCGTCGCCGCTTATTTCCCCGCAGTTAGGGCCGGCGCGCCATAAGTCTTGGCCTTGTTAACGGTGACGTAGACTTGTTGGCGCGGCTGATATTGGGCCAGCGCCACCTTGTCGACGAAAACTTTCAACGGTTGTTCCTGATAGGTCAAGGTGATGATGCCGTAATGACCGGCGCTGCTGACGTGTTCGATCTGGGCCAAGAAATCACCTTGATCCGCAGATAGCGTCGCGTCTTCAGGGCGAAATGCCTGCACATCCATGCCTTGATCGAGAAAATTCATTTCCCCGATGAAAGAAGCCGTGTAACGATTGATTGGATTTTCATAGATGTTTTGCGGTGTGTCGATCTGGGCGATGCTGCCCTTGTCCATGACCACGATGCGGTCGGACAACGCCATCGCCTCTTCTTGGTCGTGAGTGACAAAGGCCACGGTCACGCCGGTTTCCCGCTGGATCCGTTTCAATTCCTCCCGCATTTGTTGGCGAATTTTCGCGTCCAAAGCGGAATATGGTTCGTCCAGCAGCAAAACGGAAGGCTCTAGCAAGAGCGAACGGCCGATGGCGATCCGCTGTTGTTGCCCGCCAGAAAGTTGGCTGGGATATTTCTTAACTACTTCCGGCATCCGCAAAAGTTGCAACATGGCGGTGATCTTTTCACGGATCTTACTTTTCGCCATTTTCCGCAGTTTCAGGCCGAACGCTAAGTTTTCATAAACAGTCATGTGGTCCCATAAATTGTAACTTTGGAAAACCATGCTGGTCGGCCGTTTGTTCGCCGGCAACTCGGTCACGTCCTGGCCGTCGATCAGAATGTGGCCAGAATCAACGCCTTGAAAGCCGCCCAGACAGCGGAGGATCGTGCTTTTGCCACAGCCGGATGGTCCCAGCAGCGTCAAGATCTCGCCATTTCTGATTTCCAAATCAATGTCGTGGATGCCATCACCGTTTTCATAAACTTTGGAAATGTGATTGATTCTTACTTTGATTTCTGTCATATTCGTGGTTCACTGGCAGCTGAAAATTACATCATGATGCCGCCAGAGAGGATCCCCTTTCCAAATAGTTTGCGACAAACGAGCAAGATGATCACCGTGGGAATCAGCAACAACACGGAGAAAACCGCGCCGGCCATCGGTGGATAGTCTAAAATCATGCCGTACATCGAGGTCGCCATGGTTTTGACTTCGGGAAAGCCAACTAAAAGTGTGCCCTGCGCCTCTTCCAACGACCCCAGAAATGAGAACATTGCTGCCACCGCGATTCCCGGGAGCGCGATCGGCATGGTGATCGACAGGAACGTCCGTAACGGCCCCGCGCCCACATCCCGCGCCGCTTCTTCTTGTTGGATCCGGATTTTCTGAAAAGCGCCCGAAGGAATCCAGATCATGAAAAGTAACATGTTCAAAACGTGGATGATCACCACGCCCGTCAACGTTCCCATCAAATGAAACCGATAAAACAAAATGCCGATCGCCGTATACAGCCCGATTTTAGGGAAAGCGTTGGTCAACAAGAATGAAAAAAGAAAGAAACTTTTCCCCTTAAATTGTAAACGCGCCACCGCATAAGCTGCGGGCAGGCAGATCATCAAGGAAATCGAGGTGGCGATCAAGGCAATCAACAACGAGTTCAACATCACTTGCAGTAATTCCGGCTGACCCAGAATGTAGCGCCACCACTGCAAACCAAAGCGCGTCGGCAGCAAATGCGGCGCCTGATAACGCTCGGCGAAGATCAGCATGGCCGTGTTCAACAATGGCCCGAAAAAGAATAGAAAGAAAACAATGAAAATCAACGAATCAATCACGTATTTCTTTCCGAAAGTATAAAAAATCCGCCTGGGACTTAGGTGCTTCATAAGTTCCTCCCCAATACAAAAACTGAATTTGGTCACACAATCAACCACCCGGTGGCTAAACTCAAACGACTGGCGCGCCAGCCGTGCCCTCCTTTCTGAAAACTGTTTATAATATTAAGCAATCAACGTAAAGTAATTGTAAACATTAGGTAAATTTGCTGTAAATCGCTGCCGCGAGAGCGACTGTTTTTCCCGAGAATTTGGGGAAGAAAAGCCCCTCCTGCGTAAGAGGGCAGTGTGAAGGACTAATCGCGCAGAAGTTGTCATTTATCAAGGAGTAGAATGATATAATGGTTCTATTAAGATCAAGAAGTTTAGGTGGTTGGCAAGATGGAAAAAGGGCTTTATGAGCGTTTGATTGATCAGCGCTTAGCGACAATTTTGCAGACGTTAACGGATGACGTCACTCGGGCCAAGGTAGACGACAGTGAATTGCCGTTTTATTTGGCGGATCAATTGAAACGCTTGGCTTTGGCCCATTTTCTTGATGAGAAAACGGCGGAGCAGATTCCCGATTTTAATCGGTTGGTTGAATTGTTGCGGGCAGATGGATCCTTGTCCACTACAAAGGATGAAGAATTGCTGCTCACAGAAATTCGCGCGCAAAAGACTGCGGCGCAAATTGTGCCAGAAACAAAATTAGTGGAACCGACGCTGTTTACTGGTCGGAGCTCGAAGAATTTTCCTAGTTTGGCCAGCGAATTTAATAAAGAAATCCGCTCCAGTAATGAGATTGATTTGATCGTGTCGTTTATCAAAGTTGGCGGAATTAACACCATTTATGAAAGCTTGAAGACCTTTACGGAAAACGGGGGACAACTCCGGATTTTGACGACCACTTACATGGGGGCCTCCGACGCCAAGGCCATTCAGCGCCTGGCGCAACTGCCCAATACGCAGGTGAAGGTTTCCTACGATACGAAGGCGATTCGTTTACATGCTAAAACTTATATTTTCCAACGGGCGACCGGCTTTTCCACGGCTTATATTGGCTCGTCTAATATCTCCAATGCGGCGCTGACTTCCGGCCGAGAATGGAATGTTAAAGTCACCAACGCGCGCTTGCCTGAATTGTACAAGCAACTCATTAGTGAGTTTGACTTGTTTTGGAATTCGTCGGATTTTGAGCGTTATGATCCACAACAAGATTTCCCCCGCTTGGATCAGGAATTGGGGACGGCTCAGCTAACGCCCGGAACGGCTTTGCCCCTGGCTTATTTCGACATTAAGCCCTATCCTTATCAGCAGAAAATTCTCGATGAATTGTCGAATAAGCGCAAAAATGGGGTGAACCGCAATCTGGTGGTAATGGCCACCGGCACGGGCAAAACGATTGTCGCGGCGCTGGACTTCAAGCGGTTTTTTCGGGATAACCCGCAGGCTAAACTGCTGTTTATTGCCCATACCGTTGAAATTACGCAGCAAGCTTTGGCGACTTTCCGCCAAGTGTTGCAGGATCAAAACTTTGGTAGCTTGCTGGATGGCATCAATAAGCCGGCCAGTTTGACCCATGTATTCGCGACGATTCAGACCTTTCGCAAACTCGTGGCTGATTTTCCGGCGGATTATTATCATTACATTATTATTGACGAGGCCCATCACACCGGCGCCCCTACTTATTGGCAAACCTTGGATCAGCTCCAACCACAAATTCTGCTGGGTCTGACTGCGACACCAGATCGGATGGATGGCTTCGATATTTTGGGCCATTTCGACCAACAAATCTCCGCCGAACTCAATCTGTTTGACGCGATTGAGCAAGAGTATTTGGCGCCGTTTCAGTATTTCGGAATTTCTGATAGCGTCGATTTAGCCCAAATTGAATTTCATGCTGGCGATTATGATTTGCCGGCACTTTCGCAAGCTCTGTCCAACGAAAATCGCTTAAACACGATTTTCGCGGCCCTGGAACGCTATGGCCTGGCCACAAACCAGATTAAAGCGATCGGTTTCTGTGTCGATCAAGACCACGCTAAATATATGGCCGCCAAATTTACAGAGCGCGGCATCCCGGCGACCTATTTGATCAGCGCCGAATCTGAGCGCCGGGCTGAAGTACGCCGCGCACTACAAAGTGGGCAGGTCAACTTTGTTTTCACTGTGAATATGTATAACGAAGGCGTCGATTTCCCTGAGGTCAACACCGTGCTGTTCCTGCGGCCAACCCAGTCGAAGACAATTTTCCTGCAACAATTAGGTCGGGGCTTGCGCCGAGCGGAAGGCAAAGATTTCTTAACCGTCCTCGACTTTATCGGTGGCCAAAATAAAAAGTATAATTTCCAGACCAAGTTCAAAGCACTGATTCGCAAAGGCACCGTGCGGGCAGCGGTGGAAAACGACTTTCCCTATGTTCCTGCCGGATCGGTTGTGCAATTGGAGCGGGTGGCCAAGGAAACCGTCCTCCAAAATTTGCGCCAACAAGCTACAGGCAAGAAATGGTTCCAAAATGAGGTCCGCGAATTTCAGGATTCTTACGAACTAGCGCCAACATTAGCCAATCTGGTGGCCAAACTCGACGTCACACCAACCGAGATTTATACCGAGTTGTTGGACAAGAACACCACCTTAACTGATCTGCGGCAAGGGCCCCAAGCGCAAAGTGCCAACTATGCCTACGCCTTCAAGAACCTCGCGCCCAATAACAATAAGCATGTGTTTAAATTGTTGTTGAAGCCAGAACCAGCGCGCCTATCGGATCAAGATTATCGCTATTTATATGCCACTTTTTTCTCAGGAATTAAAAAAGGGACCGACAAATTCGTGGAAGTCCGTCAATTTCTTGCACAACCGAATGCCGCTTTACAGGCTGAACTTCAGGAATTAATTACCTATAAACAGCAACATGATTATTTGGAAGACGGCGTCGATGAGCACGGCTTCGTCAAATACGGCACCTATACCAACGCCCAAATTATGGCGCATTTGCCCGGGATGGAGCGAACTTTTGTCAACACATCCGGCGTGCTCAACATCAAGGCTCGCAACAGCGAAGTCCTCTTCGTCACTCTGGAGAAGAGCGAACAAGACTACTCACCATTGACCATGTACCAAGACTTCCTGATCAACCGCCACGAGCTCCACTGGGAAGGCCCCCACAACCGCGGCAATAAATACGCTCAAGAACTGGCAAGCCGCGACGCCATCCTCCTCTTCATTCGCAAAAATAAACGCAGCACCAACTATTACTACCTCGGCGCCGTCCAACCCGGCACCATCACCGGCGCCAACCCCATCCAAACCAACTTCACCGTCAATGAAGACATCCCCGGACAAATTTATCAAGAACTGGTGTGAGGTGAGTCGGGGTAGGGCGGGGAATTGACTGGTTAAGCGGGAGATAAGTGCGGTTTTATCGCTTGGGAAATGAGCGATAAGATGGAAATAGCGAAAATATACGGAATAATGAGCAAGATCGATCGAAGAAAACACGCAAATTTTACGATAAAGAATCAATATACAGCAATAACTCTTCAAAACGGAAACTGAGGGCCAATATAAGGACTCTGTAGCCGTTCTGAGTATCCCCCTATTAGACCTGCTTGAAACCTCTGAACGAGGCAAAATATTCGATTATGTAAAAAATAAATAGTGAAAGCGGTTGCAAAGTTGTTTTGCTTATGATATAATTAGAACATAAAAAGACCACTATGATATTGCAGTATCATCAGCGGCCAAGAGTTAAAACTATCTGCGTTGTCTTCACTTTAACACTAAAAGTGTGGCTTTTCAATACGCTGAATAATAAAATATCACTTTAAGTGAGAAAATCGGTATTGTTTGTCACACGTTGGGTAAGAAAAATAGGATTGACTTTTGGCTGAATGTCTTTTTAAATCTAATAAATTTAGAAAGGATTTTGTCAATGGCAAAATTTAATGAGTATTTTCGATGCAATGGTAAGGAATATTATAATCCGTCTTTGGATAAGGAAGAAAAACACTTCATCGATCCTAACAAAATCGGTAAGATAAATATTCCTGGCTTTAACGGTCAATCTGCAAAGCAGAGAATTGCATCCTTCTGTACCTATGCCTTTGAATTATATTTATCTGGAGATTTGGCGAGTGCCTATGATCTCCTCAGTATTCCTAAAGAGGTCAATGCCACAAGAATTGGTTGGGGTAAAGTGGACTATCACGGGAAGGGAACATCCTATGACATTCTCGAACCAGTTTTTCGCCCAATTAAAGTTATTAAGGATGCTGGCCTTTCTACCGATTCAATGTCTAAGCATATTGAATTCTTTACTATCATCGCGCCTAATTTTGCTGAGGATCGTTTGTCGGACCTCATTACAAATATTATTTGTGATTTTCTTGTTGAATTCACACAGTTTATCTGCACCGAGCAGAATATACCTATGGTTTCAGGAGCAGAAATTGAATATTTTGATGAGAGTACAAAGAAATGGTGTACAAAGGTGGTTGAGTTACCTGTTGATGAGCTGGGCAGGCCAATTATTCTCATTCCAAATAAGAGTGTAGTCGACACGTATCCCTTTAGAGCTGATTCCTTTGTTAGAAGTGTTATTTTTGAATCATTGCAGTCTAAAGCGTTAGCTGCAGGAGAAAAAATATCGAAAAAGAAGCTTTGGAAAAAAGAGGTAAGGCCACTTGGCAAAGGTATGACAAAAAAATATGTTCTCCAAGAAATAATTAGAAATCCGAAACTGTTTGATTATTATCTTGATAGACTAGAATTTTTTGCTTAATACTAAAGATTTCAACTTTATAAGTGATTTTTAAGAAAATATTTGAGTCGAAAGAATTATGATGATTAGTCTTTAGGATTAGTTGTCATAATTCTTTTTTTGTGGATGCGCCTTATGAATATATGCGGCACGATAAGAATTGGGTGACTTATGTAAAGTAGGTTGTAGTGGGGATTGAGACTGACATCAAATTAATGAGCTCTGCACTTGCGGACATTCATGGCAGAAAAAGTAAGGCGACTTAGATAAACTCGGTTAATATTAGCAGGCACAAATCCCTGGAGTTCTGACGCTGTGGGATTTTGGGGTGGTTTAGGAATAGAAGTCCTCTTGGCATGACTGTTTGTCACAAACTAGATATTGATGAATGCTGTGTGGTGATAAGCGCTGAATCGTTATTTATGTCGTTAACCAAGTTCTTAAGAACTCGCTCTTCCTCGAATCAGTATCTAAACACGATTCGGATGGATACAATTCAACAATAAGTTTATAGATAGCGTTTTTCCATCAGCCCTTCGTGATATAATCTACTCATATGCTCCGTTTATTTATTGAGTGACAGGAGGTGCGGGATGGGCATCACGTATAAGAAACTTTGGAAGATATTAATCGACAAAGAAATGAACAAGACTCAGCTAAGAAATCGCGCTGGTGTGAGCAGTAATGTTATCGCAAAGCTCGGTAAGAATGAACCGGTTGCGCTTGAGTCGTTGGTGAGAATCTCAGAGGCATTGGATGTAGACATCAGTGAAATTATTAGCCTTGAGAAGACCAAGAAAATAGTATGATGTAGAAAGTTGGATGAAAATACCGTGGACCTAAGGCTTATCGATAATAAAGGCGACAACACTCTGGAAAACTTATTAAAAGAAACCATTACTAAAGACTCTAAAATTAGTATTCAAACCGCGGCCTTTTCGATATTTGCATTTCATGCTTTGCAAAAGGAGATTCGAAAATCAAAAGAGCTGCGAGTAATTTTGACTAAATCTTTCTTTGAAAAGGAAGAAACTGGGTTCCTAAAGCGATATGAGATTGCCCAGGATGATGAAGATATTTCTGGAAATAAATACGAAATAAAATTGCGTAATAAAATGAATGCCGCGTTCATTGCGCGAGAAACTGCAAGGCTGATTGAAGAGAAGGTTCAAGTTCATCAATTGGCTAATAATCAAAGTGCGTTAGATGAGTTGTTGATTGAAAATTCAAGGGATATTTCTAGAAATGTTGTTGTCCCTTCGATGTTTAAATTCACTTCCGATGGGCTGGGCATTACCTCTTCAAATAATGTTTCTTCAATGACAGGTATTATTGGAGAGCCCAATCATCTTGCTGGTTTAAAAAAAGATTTTGATGATATTTGGCAGGATCCACATAGATCTAAGGAAGTGACTGATAAAGTATTAGGCAAAGTGAAGACAATCTATCAAGAGAATTCTCCGGAATGGATATACTTTGTTTCGCTTTACCATATCTTCCATGATAAGCTCAGCGAGCTTGATGAGCAGGAGACGGTGCCAGAAGGATCTGGACTGAAGGACTCTGTTGTCTGGAACAAACTTTATCAATTTCAAAAAGATGGCGTAATGGGTCTCATTCGCAAATTAGAGAAGTACAATGGTGCGATTCTTGCGGATTCAGTGGGACTCGGGAAAACCTTCTCAGCCTTAGCCGTGATCAAGTACTATGAGCTGCAGCGAAAGCGAGTTCTTGTCTTAGCGCCGAAACGGTTGCGAGAGAACTGGACGTTGTATACAAACCCAGATAAGAGAAATATTCTCTTTGATGACTATTTCAACTATACCGTTCTGAATCATACCGATCTTTCAAGGTACAAAGGAATGAGTGGCGAGATTAAACTTGACACTTTTCTTTGGTCTGACTTTGATTTGGTAGTAATTGATGAATCGCACAACTTCCGCAATAATGACACGAGTGTGAATCGAGGAACCAAATCCCGTTATCAACGATTAATGGAGGACATTATTCGGGCAGGGCGGAAAACAAAAGTATTAATGCTTTCAGCAACGCCGATTAATAATCGGATGGCTGATCTACGTAATCAAATTAGCTTTATTACTGAGGGGAACACGAATGCGTTAGCAGAATATGGTATTGACGATATTGATACTGAATTGAGATTAGCCCAAAGAGCATTTAATGAATGGATGGAACTTGCGGAAGGAGAACGCACTACTCAAAACTTTATTGATCGCATTAATCCTGGCTATTTTCGCCTACTTGATATGTTGACTATTGCCCGAAGTAGAAAGCATATTGAAAAATATTATGATACGAAATCTATTGGAGACTTCCCAATCCGGCTGAAACCAATAACTGTTAAATCAGACATTGATAGTGCGGGGAACTTTCCGGAGCTTCAACGAGTGTATGAGGATATTGGGAATTTAAACCTGTCCATGTATCAACCTTTGCAGTATGTAAGAGTTGATAAGAGGCGATATTACGAAGAGCTGTATGATACCGAAGTTAAGGGTGGCAAGTCTTCATTTAGACAAGTAGATCGTGAACGTGCACTGGCAAGCTTAATTCGGACTAACCTTCTTAAGCGGTTAGAAAGCTCGATTTCTTCTTTTGGATTAACACTAGATCGAATGACTAATGGGATTGAGGAGGCACTTCAAGATATTGAAAAGCATAGAACTAACCAGGTGAAAATGGCCAGCATTACCGATGTGGATGATGAGGATTTGGACGCGATGCTCGAAGAGCAATCTGTTGGCACAAAGACAAAAATTCTAATCGGCGATATGGATTTAATCAAGTGGAAGCAGGCTTTAGATGAAGATCTATTTATCCTAAAGGCATTACAACATGCCACGCATGAGGTAACACCGAACCGTGATGCAAAACTTCAAGACCTAGAGAAATTGATCAAGGCTAAGTACGATCATCCAATCAATCCTGGCAATCAAAAAGTTATTATCTTTTCCGCGTTTTCAGACACAGCGACTTATTTGTATAAGAATCTTGCACCGCGCGTTAAAGCTGAGTATGGCATAAATACAGCATTGGTTACCGGTGGATCAGCTCCAAATGCATCAACAATGAAGGGCATCTCAATAAATGATATGACTGACATTCTAACTAATTTTTCTCCCATCTCAAAAGGGCGCGCACAGATAGATTCTGGTATAACCGATGAAATAGACTTGTTAATAGCGACGGACACAATCTCTGAAGGCCAAAACTTGCAAGATGCTGACTACCTAATCAACTATGATATTCATTGGAATCCGGTGCGTGTGATACAGCGTTTTGGCCGAATTGATCGTATTGGCTCACGCAATAAATACATTCAACTCGTTAACTTCTGGCCGAATGTGGATCTGGATACCTATTTAAACTTGGAACAGCGTGTAAAAGGCCGAATGGTCATGCTTAACACAGCTGCAACAGGTGAAGAAGATATGCTGAATACAGATACAAATAAAGAGATGAATGATTTGAAGTATCGCAAGAAACAACTTCAACAACTTCAGAACGAGGTTGTTGATCTGGAGGATCTTAATGGCGCTATTTCGATTACGGATATGACTTTTAATGAATTTAAAGCCGATCTTCAAAATGCTCTCAAGAATCACGAGAAGGATCTAAATACCGCTCCACTTGGAATGTATGCTATTACATCCAGAGTGAACCTTCCTGAAGCGGATCCCGGAATTATTCTTGTTTTGAAGCAATCAGTTACTAGTCAAGAAAAAGAGAATAGTATTCTACCTTATATCGTTATTTATATGAGAATGGATGGCACGGTTAAGACTAATTATATGTACGCAAAACAGACCTTAGATTTCTTTAAAAAATTAAGTTTGGGGAAAAGAGAGGTTAATCAGGAGTTGGTTGAGGAATTTTATGCGGAAACTAACGGTGGTAGTGATATGTCGGTATATTCTGATATTCTAAGTCAGGCCATTCAAGCAATTAAGGGTGAACAAGAGGAAATTGGTGTGGATTCAATGTTTACACCAGGTGGAACAAACGTCCGCGCAAGTGTGTTAGATAGCCCAGATGACATCGAGTTAATTTCTTTCTTAATTATCAGATAGGAGTTCAGAAGCAGATGTTAGAGACGAGGAACATTATAAGATGGTGGGGCTTTCCTTCTGCAACAATTATTAATCGAAATTTTCCGAAAACTCAATTATTTGCGCATATGAAAAATGCAAAGGACAAACAATTCTTAACTGATGTCGTCCAGAGTATCTATATGTTAGCAAATCTTAAAACAAGTAACACCCATATTCCGACTTATGAATCAGACCAAGAACTTTATACGGAAATTTGGTTTTATTATGTTAGGACAAAGGAAACTGGTAAAGCAAATGCGATTTATAAGCTGCTAGCTAGCCTGATCCCATATCCAATCGTTTTAATCGTTGATAACCTAGATAGCTTTGTAATAATAACTGGCCGTTTTGAACGTCAGGCTGATGACTATTTAAAGTTGATAACTGTTTACTCTTCTCCTGAGTATCCAAATGAACAGGCTAAGTTCGAAATCGAGCGCACCGCGCTCATGTCGATGCCAAAACAAAGCCTTAAGACAGTTTATGATGGACTAAGGGATGAAATGACCACCCGGTTGGCTCAAAATCAATATGGAAAGGAACTTGGTAAGGTAACAAGCGAGAAGAAGGATTTGTTGGATAGTCTCAGTTCTCAGATTGATAGATTGAAAGCACAGATAGGGAAGGAAAAACAAATAAATCGCCGAGTTGAAATGCAAGTAGAGTTGCAGAAAGTTAAGAATGAATTTAATGATTTAATCAGCGAGAAGGAAGGCAGTGAGAATAATGAAAAAGAATACTAATGAGGTGGACTCAGGCTCCCTCGACCTAACGAAGGAAAATATTGAGAAGCTAAAAAATCTTTTTCCAGAGATTTTAGCCGACGGGAGGATTAATTTCGATAAATTACGCTTGATTTTGGGTGATGCGGTCGATGATTCTGCGGAAAAGTATAGCTTCAATTGGCATGGTAAGCGTAAGACCATAAAAATCGCCCAGCAGTCAACAACCGCGACTCTGAGACCAAACAAAGATAAGTCAAGAGATTGGGATAATACACAAAACATTTATATTGAGGGTGATAATCTTGAGGTTTTAAAAACACTTCAAAAATCATATTCAAATCGCATTAAAATGATTTACATTGATCCCCCTTATAATACTGGGAAAGATTTTGTCTACAAAGATAATTTCCATGACTCAATGAAGAACTATATGGAGCAAACTGGTCAAGTTGATAGTGAAGGAAATAGTCTTAGTGTCAATCCTGATACAAGCGGACGATATCATACTGATTGGTTAAATATGATGTATCCAAGACTAAGATTAGCGAGGAATTTGCTAACTGAAGATGGCATTATTTTTGCCTCGATTGATGACGCTGAGGTTTCTAGATTGCGGATGCTTATGGAT
The DNA here is from genome assembly GCF_024345205.1 of Lapidilactobacillus luobeiensis. Classification (GTDB taxonomy): domain Bacteria; phylum Bacillota; class Bacilli; order Lactobacillales; family Lactobacillaceae; genus Lapidilactobacillus; species Lapidilactobacillus luobeiensis. The sequence goes on from NZ_BROC01000017.1 coordinate 46,539, forward strand.
GAGATATTTGGCGGTGATAATTTTATCCTCGAAGTTGCATGGCGGAGGACTGATAATCAACCAAATATAGGTAAGGTTGCAAGGGTAAAGGAATATATCTTAATTTATGCGAAAAATAATAAACGTGTTCAAGTTGGACGTTTGCCGCTATCAGATAAAGCGCTTAAGGAATATCGTTATGAGGATAGTCTTGGGGGTAAGTTTAGGCGAGGAATTTTGCTGGATAAGACTAGGGGGCGGCATTTGTACCCGGTTACTACAAAAGGTGGAAAAGTTTTAAACGGGCCTTGGATGGTGACTGAAAAGAAGCTAAAGGAAATGGATAAAAATAATGAAGTATATTGGACTTCTAGTGGTGATGAACAACCATATAGTAAAACTTACCTTTCAAAAAGTACGGGTGCTATACCTAATGATTTCTGGGGCCTTGAATTCGGTTCCAATCAACGCGCAAGTTTGGAAGTGGAATCGTTATTTGGTAAACGCATCTTCGACTTTCCTAAGCCAGTATCCTTGTTGAAGAATATCATTAAATTAGGTGCTGCTGAGGATTCGATTATTCTGGATTTCTTTAGTGGGTCTGCCTCAACAGCAGAAGCAACAATGCAGTTGAATGCTGATGATGGGGGGGAGAGAAGATTTATTATGGTTCAGTTGCCAGAGCAGACGCCGCAAGACAGCAAAGCCTATGAGGCCGGCTATCGGTCAATACCACAAATCGCAGAGGATAGAATCAAATTGGCTGGTGATAAGATACTTTCTTCAACTCCGAAAAGTGGGAAAATAATAGATGTTGGATTCAAGGTGTTTGAGCTTGGGGAATCAAATATTAAGGAATGGAATCTAGATTCGGATAACTTGAATAAACAGATTGAAATGCAGCTGGATAACATTAGTAACAGATCAGAGGACCTTGATTTGGTTTATGAGATTATGTTGAAACAGGGGCTCGATTTATCGTTAGACGTTAATATGATTGTAAGTGGAACTTCCAGAATTTATAAGATAGCTTTTGGCGCATTATTTATTATTCTGGGAGAGAATATCAGAACAGAAACAGCTGCAAGAGTCATCGAAATTATTAGGGCGGACGGGTTAGAAAACGTTGTTGTGGTCTTTAAGGATACCGGATTCGAAAGTGACGCGGATAAGTTAAATGCGATTGAGATATTAAATGCTGGTGGTATCGGCTATGATGATATATTAAGCATATAGAAAGGGCGTTTACTGTGGTTGCTGAGAAGATAAATTTGGAGGATTTGTCTCGAACATTCAATTCGTTCGTAAAGCAAGATACTTTTGATCAAAATATTAGTCTGTATCTTTTAAATACACGATCGGATCCGACAGAAATATATCAAATTGAAGCGGATTCTAATATTAAGACAAGAATATTTAGTATTATTACGGATCAGTATGATTCTCGGCGCTTTCAGGAGAAAGAAATTACTGATTATGATCCAGTAGTAACTAAGAATGACACACATCAGCAGTTGTTAGCAACTCAGTATGATAGTGTGTGGTCAGTAGTGAGCGCCCTGACGAATAAACCGGAACTAAATCATACAAGTAAAGGTGTTCCCGAGGAACGCTTCTCGGATTATATGGTAGAGTTTTCAATTAACGGTGTGATCTATCATGCAATCGGTAGTTTTTCTTCCATCTCAAAAATGAGAAAAATCGGAATATTTGCCAATTTCAATAATAACAAGCTTAAGCAACTAAAGAAGGACGGATTTGTTGGTCTAAACAGTCGTATTGATACGCTAGAGATAGGTGGACAAAATATATTGATTCATGGATCCCAAGGATTTGAGCGTGTGTTTGAACTGAAAAAATTATTCTCAAAAGAAGCAAAAAGAACTTTAGAATCGGAGAATTTTATTGGTCATGTCACAAAAGAGTCTTTGGATAATATGGGAAAAACCGTAACCAATGGCGGAAGAATTGCTAGAAGACTGACAAAGTTAAGAAATGATGAGTCGCGACTAAATGATTTTTTTGTGCACATTGATAAAGTGAATGATATCGTTGGAAACCAGAATTATAAGAATTTCAAGAAATTTGATTCGGTAGCATATGATTCAAAGACGAAGAAGTTATCAGTTCCAGCTGGCAAAGAAGAGCAGTTACTAAATATTATTTCTGATGGGAATTATCGTGCCGAGGTATCAGGGCATGTTGGTTATGATGAAGGGAGGTAGTGTAAGTTGATGAACGGATATTGGCAGAAGTGGTTGTTTTTTATTACTTCGTACTTTCCGTTATACTGCCTAATGATATTTGGAAAACTGGATTATTCTAATGATATTTGGTTTCAAGTAAGATCAAACTATTCTTATTTTTTTGTGTTAGTAGTATTTATTTTAATTTCCATTATTCATTCATTCGTTCTTTTAAAGGGCGATGGTTCAGAGACAAAAAAACTTCCTAAGGAGATGGCAATTTCCCCCGAGAGTGAGTCATTGATGAACTATGTGATTACATATATCACTCCACTCCTGTCCTTGAAAATTGAAGACAAAAATTCCGTTATTACAAATGCTATCTTGTTTTTAGTAATCGGATTAATCTATGTCGGATCAAGTGCAACCTTTTTGAACCCATTATTGGGGATTTTGGGTTATAAAATATTCGGCGTTAATAATCTTCCTGGTGCTCATCATCTCATCTCTAAGCTATCGTTTGATGAGTTGGAAAAGGCCAGGAACAATCAAGAATTGGTTGTTATGCTTAGGATCGGTGAGGGTGTGTATACAATTAAAGAGAAACGAGAGAAGAACAACTTGACAGGAATGAAACGGGGCCTATAATATGACGAACGAACGAACGAACGAACGAACGAACGAACGAACGAACGAACGAACGAACGAACGAACGAACGAACGAACGAACGAA
>NZ_BROC01000018.1 GCF_024345205.1 Lapidilactobacillus luobeiensis
CGTAGAGAGGTTCTCTCTAGATGTTCGTGATGATTTGATACAGCGATTACTTTCTGTTGTTCCCGAAATCGAGACAGATGGGAAGATCGATGTCGATAAACTGAATGATATTTTAACTGATAAAGTAGAAAAGTCAGTTGAGCGTTATAATTTCACTTGGAGTGGTAAAAAGGATGCAATCAAATTAGCCCAGCGATCGACTCAAGCGACATTGAAATTTAATGAAAATAAGTCTGAGAATTGGGATACCACACAAAATCTCTATCTAGAGGGAGATAACTTAGAAATATTAAAGTTACTTCAGAAATCGTATTCAAATAAAGTGAAACTCATCTACATTGATCCACCTTATAATACTGGAAAAGATTTTGTTTATAAAGATAGTTATAAGAACTCACTTCAAAGTTATTTTGAACAGACCGGTCAGGTCGACAAAAATGGGAATCGCCTATCAGTAAACAAAGAAATAAATGGCCGTTATCATACCGATTGGTTGAATATGATGTACCCACGGTTAAAACTGGCGAGAAACCTGCTAACAAATGACGGGGTATTCTTTACAAGCATCAGTGATGTGGAAGCCTTTAATTTGAAGAAAATGGCTGATGAAATTTTTGGAGAAGAGAATTTCTTATCAGATATAATATGGAACTCAACAAAATCTGTTACAAATACGGCGATAATTTCCAGATCGATAACACATACACTCGTTTACGTGAAGTCAATGGACTATTTCATTAAAAACCGGAATGAATTTCGAATTATCGATGAGGGTGAGGGGTTTGAGAATCCTGATAACGATCCTCGGGGACCATGGAAAGCGGATCCGTTTCAAGTTGGTGGTGTTCGCCCTAACCAATTATATGAAATTGTGAACCCCAAAACTGGATTTGGCTATTTCCCGAATGAGGGTTCAAGTTGGAAAAATGATTACTCTAAATTTCAGGAGTTATTGAAGGATAATAGAATTGTTTTTGGAAAGACCGGAGAGAGTGGACCACAAAGGAAACGCTTTTTATCTGAGGCAATGGAACGAGGAAAAGTTGCGAAGACTTTATGGGATGATATTGAGACAACAACCAATGGAACGGCAAGAGTAAAGGCGTTGTTTGGAGATACTGTTTTCTCTAACCCTAAACCGGTTCAATTATTGGAACGAATTATTGAGTTAGGAGGGGATCGGGATGGGATTGTGCTGGACTTTTTTTCGGGATCCAGCACTACTGCAGAAGCTGTTATTAAGATGAACAAAAATGACGGTGGTAATAGAAAATTTATTATGGTTCAGCTTCCAGAGAATCTGGACGACTCATTTTATAATTCGGATAATGATGCTAAGCCGGTAATAAAGAAAGCTATAAAATATTTGGATTCTGTGAACAGAGAACATTCATTGGCGGCGATTGGAGAGGAGCGCATTAGACTTGCGATTAATGATCTGGGATTAAATGACAAAGTAGGGTTCAAGGTCTTTGAATTAGCAGAATCGAACATTAAGCGGTGGAATCCAGAGGAACCAAAGGTAACCAAACAGTTAGCTTTTTTAAAGAATAATTTTGAATCAGATTCAACAATGCTAGATATTGTGTACGAAGTGATGATCAAGCAAGGTTTAGATCTTAATTATCCAATAAAAGAATATTATGTTGAAAATTCAGTGATCTATACTATAGCTGATGGCGCAATGTTTGTAGTGTTGGGTGAGTTAATAGGAAGTGCTGTAGCTAAGTTTATCAATAATTTTCGGAAGGAAGTCGGCATTGAAAAAAGCGTTGTCATATTTCGAGATGAAAAATTCATAAGTGATAGCGAGAAGCTTAACACAATTGAAATTCTTAACGCTGATGGGATTGCTTATGATGATATTTTAAGTATCTAGTTCAGAAATGGCACAATTTCCTCATAATAAGGGAGCATAATTATGGAAACTCCAGGAATGAAGATTCAATTCGATACATTAGATTATCAAACCGATGCAGTGAATGCTGCAGTTAATATCTTCAACGGGCAAATGATTAAAACGTCCAATTTTTCGCTTGCAAGTGACGTAGCGGGTCTGAGCCAAGATGAGACCGGGACGGGAAACCACGTGATCATCAATGCGGAGCAAATGCTGAAGAACGTTAATCAAGTCCAAAGTTCAAACCAAATTGCACCCAGTGATAATTTGTTTGGAAACAACAAGAACTTTCCTCAGTTTAATATCGAAATGGAGACTGGCACAGGAAAAACTTTTGTTTACCTAAAGACAATTCTGGAGTTATATGCGAAGTATGGCTTTTTGAAGTTTGTTATTGTTGTCCCTAGCGTTGCTATTAGAGAAGGCGTTATTAAGACCTTTCATATCACTAGGGATTATTTCCGCCGCCAGTATCACGGAACGATCTATGACATGTTTACGTTTGATTCCAATAACTTATCGCGGGTCAGTGATTTTGCTTCGTCTACCTCGATTGATGTTATGGTGACAACAATTCAAGCCTTTAACAAAGAAACAAATGTGATGAATCGAGAAATGGATCAGTTGTTAGGAGCACGCCCGATTGATTTGATTGCGGAGACGAAACCAATTTTGATCATTGATGAGCCGCAATCTGTTGATAATACTGATCTAGCAAAATCAGCCATTGCCAGTCTGCGGCCATCTGTGGGGTTCCGATATTCAGCAACCCACAGAGACACCTCATATCCCACTATTTATAGATTAACTGCGGTAGATGCTTATGACAATCAGTTGGTCAAACAAATTGAAGTTGCGGGTATTCATGTGGATGAGGATGGTAACCGAGCACATTTGAAGTTAATCAGTGTCACTACTTCAAAACGTGGATTATCAGCAAAGATTGAAGTTTATAAACGAACTAAGAAGGACGCAGACAAGGTTATTCTTAATTTCAGACCTGGAGACGATTTATATACTAAAACGAAGCTTCAGGTTTATGAACAGATTGGTTTTATTCAAGATATGGATGCAACGCCAGGGAATGAGGCCGTTTACTTTTCTGGCAATCTAGAAAAAATCACCCTTGAATCAGCGACTTTGGAAGATGAAGAAGTAAAACGTAGTCAAATTTATAAGACAATTGAGGAGCACTTAAATAAAGAGTTACAGTTTGCTAAGAGTAACTTACAGATTAAAGTGCTAAGTTTATTTTTCTTGGATAAAGTCGAAAACTATCGGATATATGATAGCGAAGGAAATGCGCATCTTGGTAAATATGCTCGTATCTTTGAAGAGGAATATCAGAGATTAATTAAGCAACCCAGATATGCGCAGCTTAAGGACGTGGGTGTTCCCGTAGAGGAAATTCACGATGGTTATTTTTCAGTGGATCGGAAGGGTACATTAAAGAATACGAATGGCAATACTAGAGCGGATGAGTCTACTTATGAAATGATCATGAGGGATAAAGAGGGCTTGCTTACCAGGTATGATAAATCAAAAGGGCATACTTCTAAGGCAAATAAAATTCGATTTATTTTCTCGCATTCTGCTTTAAAAGAGGGATGGGATAATCCGAACGTCTTTCAAATTGCAACTTTGATAGAGACGAAAGATACGATTACAAAACGCCAAAAGATCGGACGAGGGCTTCGTATAGCCGTTGATGAGGCCGGACAAAGAGTTCCTGGATTTGATGTCAACACATTAACTGTAATGGCAAATGAAAGCTATCAGGAATTTGCCGAAGGATTACAAAAAGAGTATGAAGCAGACGGTGTTGTATTTGGCCTGTTCGATAAGACAACCTTTGCGACGTTGATTGTTTCTCATAATGAAATTACTGATGACATTAATGTGCTGGGCAAGAAAAAGGCGACACAATTATTTTCAGAATTACGCGAAAAAGAATACATCAATAAGTCAGGTCATGCAACAGACAGGTTACGGACTGCAATCAGTGATGGCAGAATTGACGTGAGTGATGAGTTCAAGGAGTTGGAACCACAAATTCTGAAAATAGCTAAATCAAAAGTAAAGAGTCTGAAAATTAGAGATGCCAACAATAAAGTTCAAGTCAAAATGATTAAGGAAGCATTACCGGACGATTTTCTTGAGCTATGGAATAAGATTAAATATAAAACAACGTATCACATCAATTTTGATTCACAACTACTAATTAAGGATTCGGTATCGGGAAATCCTTTTCTCGGTGGGATCAATGATATTGAAACTCGCAAAGGTACGTATCTGTATAGTAAGAGCAACATCAAACTGACCAATGCTGGAATCGTCTCTGAGGATGACGTAGAATCGACTGTTAGTTTTTCATATGCTAGTCACTACCAGCTACCAGATATTATTACTTACTTGCAGAATGAGACCAAGCTAACTCGCAAAACTATTGTTGCTATTCTAGAATCTGTAACTAACCTGGATATGTTTAAAAACAATCCACTTTCGTATATGAATCAAGCGGCACACATTATTAATGCTCACAAAAATCAATTGATTGTTGACGGAATTGAGTACAAGCGGACCGATGATTACTATGAACAGAAATTATTTACTACTGAGACTTTAAATGCATATCTAGGTAACAACGGGAACGCCTTGAAGGCGAATGAGGACAAAGCAAAAACGCTTTATGATTATGTTGTAACTGATTCTACCGTTGAGTTAGACTTTGCTCGACAGGCTGAGTTGGATAATAATGTTAAATTCTACATTAAACTCCCCGATTGGTTTAAGATACGAACCCCACTTGGGCCATACAATCCTGATTGGGCGATATTGTACGAAGAAGGCGATGATCAACATCTTTATTTCATTGTTGAAACAAAGGGTGATGTCAGTGACGAGCAGTTACGACCGCACGAACGAGCCAAGATTCTTTCTGGGGAGAAACATTTTAAGGCGATTGATACCGATATTAAGTTTAAACGAGTAACGAAGGAACAGGAGATACGTGGATGAGGTTTTCAATATTTCGTGTTATGTAAATATGAAATGTGTTATCGGAGGTGGACAACTGTTTATAGAACACTTTAATTTGTGTCAGAAGATAGTTTGCCAATATGTTTGATATCCATGCTTTTGCGTGCTCCAAAACTAGAAACAGTAAAATGCTTTAATCCATCCATGCAATCGCAATCTGCCGGCATTTTCCCAACTTGAATGAAGTCAACTCAATGATTACAATATTGTCTTTCTCAAAATCACCCTCAACCTGGATTCCCGTGACTCATAACGAGCTGGGTGGCACTATTCCAAAATTTTCATAGATGTTTACTTGATCAGTGAGG
>NZ_BROC01000019.1 GCF_024345205.1 Lapidilactobacillus luobeiensis
AAGCAGAAGAATGAGAAAGCCTGTACGACACAACTGTTCATCGAAGGTGATGCGTTTCAAGTGAAAATCAAACACGGCCTGCGGGTCATGGTACATCGACTTCAAGTCAGTGAAGGGGTTATTTTGAACGGGAAACGACACATTTTAAAGCAACGATACATCATTAGTGGGCTGAATCGCCGGTTGGTTTTCGAACAGATGTCAGAGTATTTAGACAGTCATTACGACTGCAAGAACACACAAATTATTACGGGAAGTGATAATGGGAGTGGTTATGAGCCAAGTGCTTTTCAAGTGTTCTCACCGACTAAAGAACAACATGTTCACGTGCTTGATGCCTACCACTTGAATCGCAAACTCAAAGAACGTTTCAGTTTGATGCCAACGCCACTAAAGAAGCGACTTAGACAAGCGGTGTTCGCAGCGGATAAGCCACAGGTGAAGATGATCCTAGATACCGCCGAATCAATCGCAACAAACGGAGATTATCGCGACGACGTCGCGGATAATATCAAACGCTTGCGAGATTATTTGAATCGTAACTGGGATAGCATCAAGCCATTTGCAGTCGTTCAGTGGCGGCATAGCGGTCTTGGTAGTTGTGAGAGCAACCATCGCGCGTATACGTATCGTTTAAAGAAACAAGGACGTAGCTGGAGCATTACTGGCCTTAAGGCCATGCTTATGATAATCGATGCCGAGCAAAATGGTGAGTTGGAGCGTTCGCTACGCCAAACAACCATGTTTAATGCGCCCCAGAGGCTAACAGATAATGGGCAAATCGTGATTGCGCCGAACTTCAAACTACGGTCACTGTTTGCGGTAGGAAAGCATAACGACCACGTCGGGGCAAAATCCGGTGTGATCAACGCGCAAGGAGTCACTGGAACATCATTTGGTCGCTTCGCACGGGCGCTGAACGACCTAAACTAAACTAACAATGAGTAGCTCAAATAAAGAGAACCGAGAAAAACTTGACACATACGTGCCGGGCGCTTTACTTTTCGGCCATTTTGGTTTATATTATTCCTACAAGTTAAGCGATAAAGTAGTCAAAGTGCTTTATCTACGCGGCGGGACTGATCGGCGCGTAGATTTTAGGCACTTTTTTTATGGTCAAAAATCAAGAAAGAGGTTTTAACATGGCAACGGTCACGGAATATGATACGATCACGGCGATTTCGACGCCGCCTGGTGAAGGGGCGATCTCGATCGTGCGTTTGTCTGGGGAGCAAGCGGTCGCGCTGGCGAATCGGGTCTTTCGCGGGGCGGATCTGACCCAAGTGGCCAGTCACACCTTGCATTATGGGCACATTATCGACCCAGCGGCTCACGAGGAACTGGATGAGGTGATGGTCGCGGTAATGCGGGCGCCCAAGACATTCACTCGCGAAGATGTGGTCGAGATCAATTGCCATGGGGGCATCGTTTCGACTAATCGGATCTTACAACTGTTGTTGGCTGTAGGCGCGCGGATGGCCGAGCCCGGCGAATTCACCAAGCGAGCTTTCCTTAATGGGCGGATCGATTTGACTCAGGCGGAGTCGGTGATGGATCTGATCCGGGCCAAGACGGACGCGGCGATGAAAGTGGCGTTGAACCAGCTGGATGGCAATCTGGAGCACTTGATCAAGAATTTGCGTCAGGAGATCTTGCAAGTGTTGGCCCAAGTCGAGGTCAATATCGACTATCCGGAATACGACGAAGAACAACTGACCGCGCAAATGTTGCGGGAGAAGGCCGGGACCGTTCAACAAGAGATCAGCCAATTGCTGGCCACCGCTGGTCAAGGCAAAATTTTGCGTGAAGGCTTGGCGACGGCGATCATTGGTCGGCCCAACGTGGGCAAGTCCTCGTTGCTAAATTACTTGTTACATGAGGACAAGGCGATCGTCACAGATGTGGCTGGAACGACCCGCGATGTGTTGGAGGAATATGTCAATGTCCAAGGGGTGCCGCTGAAATTGATCGACACCGCCGGGATCCATGACACCGAAGACAAAGTCGAGAAGATCGGCGTGGCCCGCAGCAAGAAAGCCTTGGCCAGCGCGGACCTGATCATCTTGGTCTTGAATGGCAGTGAGCCTTTAACGGCGGCGGATCGGGAATTATTACAACTGACCAGCCAACAGAAGCGGATCATCGTCTTGAACAAGGCGGATCTGCAAGCGGTCACCACACAAACCGAATTGACCGCGCTAGGCGTGACCAGCGCGCCTTTGGTGGTTTCGGTCAAGGATCAAGCCGGCTTGGATCAGCTGGAAACCACGATCAAAACCATGTTTTTCGGCGGGATCGAGAATCAACAAAAGGATATCCTGGTCTCCAATAATCGCCAGATCGGCTTGTTGCGTCAGGCGCAACAGGCGTTACATGATGTTTTGGCTGGCTTAGATTCGGGCTTGCCCGTTGATCTGGTCCAGATCGACATGACCAATTGCTGGGACAAATTGGGCGAGATCACCGGCGAAAGCGCGCCGGACGAATTGATCACCCAGCTGTTCAGCCAGTTTTGTTTAGGAAAGTAGGAAGTCAACATGGAAGTCAAGCAGTATAGTTCCAAAGAATATGACGTGATCGTGGTCGGCGCTGGCCATGCCGGCTGTGAAGCCGCGTTAGCCGCCGCCCGCATGGGGCAGAAAACCTTGTTGTTGACGATCAATCTGGATATGGTCGCTTTCATGCCGTGCAATCCTTCACTAGGCGGCCCCGCCAAAGGCACCGTGGTTCGCGAGATCGACGCGCTAGGCGGACAAATGGGGCAAAATATCGACGCCACTTATATTCAAATGCGGATGTTGAATACAGGAAAAGGTCCAGCGGTGCGGGCTTTACGCGCCCAAGCAGACAAGGCTGATTATCACGCCGTTATGAAAGACACCTTGGAGAATGAACCGAATCTAACGTTGCGCCAAGGCCTGGTCAATGATCTGATCGTGACCGACGGGGTTTGTCGCGGCGTGATCACGGCGACCGGCGCTTGTTACGAAGCGAAAAGTGTGGTTTTGACCGCGGGCACCTCCTCTCGGGGTAAGATCATTATCGGCGAATTGACCTACTCTTCTGGGCCCAACAATTCGCTGCCCTCGATCAAGTTGTCCGAAAGTTTGGAGCACTTAGGCTTCAAATTACGCCGTTTCAAAACTGGTACGCCACCGCGGGTCGATGGTAATACGATCGACTACGACCAGACCATTGAGCAACCTGGTGACCAGCAACCTAACCACTTCTCTTATTTGACGCCGGATTCAGCCTACGTCAAGGATCAATTATCTTGCTGGATGACTTATACCAATGGCACCACGCATCAGATCATTCGCGATAACTTGGACCGCGCGCCAATGTTCTCCGGGATCATTGAAGGGGTCGGCCCTCGTTATTGTCCATCGATCGAGGATAAGATCGTTCGCTTCGCGGATAAACCGCGGCACCAATTATTTTTGGAGCCAGAAGGTCGGCACACAGAAGAATATTATGTGGGTGATTTCTCCACCTCGATGCCGGAGGAGATCCAGCTGAAGATGTTGCATTCTGTCGCTGGTCTGGAGCACGCCGAGTTGATGCGGCCCGGTTACGCCATTGAATATGACGTGATCGAGCCGTGGCAATTGACCCATACACTGGAAACGAAAGTCGTGAAGAACCTCTTCACCGCCGGCCAAATGAACGGAACTTCAGGCTACGAAGAGGCTGGCGGCCAGGGCTTGATCGCCGGGATCAACGCCGCGTTACGAGCGGCAGGCCGCCCCGCTGACTTCACCTTAGGCCGAGACGAAGCCTATATCGGCGTGATGATCGACGATTTGGTCACCAAAGGCACCAACGAACCCTATCGGCTCTTGACCAGCCGCGCCGAATACCGGTTGATTCTGCGCCACGACAACGCTGACCTGCGCCTAACGGAAAAAGGCCATGAGCTAGGCTTGATCTCCGCTGACCGTTATCAAGCCTTCCGCGTTAAGCAAGCCGCGATCACCACAGAACTCCAGCGTCTCGCCAATGTCCGCATCAAACCCGGTCAGGCCGGGGTCCAAGAACTATTAGCGGCCAAGGGAATGGCGCCGTTGAAAGATGGTCTTTTGGCCAGCGAATTCTTGAAACGCCCCCAGATCAGCTATCAAGACGTGGCGGCCTTGATCGGTCCCGGCGCGCCAGCCGTTGATCGATACGTGCAAGAACAAGTTGAGATCCAGTTGAAGTACGCTGGCTACATCCACAAAGAAGAACAAAAAATCGCCCGCCTACGTCGTCTGGAAGCGAAAAAAATCCCCGAGCGCTTGGATTACGCGGCGATCAATGGCCTGGCCACCGAAGCACGTCAGAAATTGACCAAGATCCAACCGGAAACCTTGGCCCAAGCGTCCCGGATCAGTGGCGTCAATCCCGCCGACTTGGCGATCCTCAGCGTCTACATTGAGCAAGGCCGGATCGCGAAAGTCGCCAAATAGCGCCCCGATCGTTGCATTGGCGTGACCCAACCAGTTTCAGCGTCTACTTGGTAAGGCACAATTCAGCAACTGACCAGAATGGGTGTTGATGCGTCTGCACTCAGGCCCATTAGAAAAGGACCACAACTAGAAATCTTCATGATTTCCCGTCGTGGTCCTTTTTTTATAAGGGTGATTCAGCAAGCTTGTTGGTCGCGTGACTTGGGCGATCGCTGCCGCAATTGCTTGGTCAACTGATTATTCATTAGGTTCGTGGGCAGAGGGCGTCGCTGACGTGATACTGTTCTCCAAGTCTTCGTATTTGACCCGTAGTGTGTACAGTTTGATCACGGCAATCGTATCAGAAACGACAAAAAGGTCATAGAAGAAGACGTCTGACCAAGTGCCAACGGGATCAATAATGGATAACACCACAATAATCACCGTCATCACGGGCAGAACGTGCCGAATTCGCGTCAATTTTTTCCGCGTCGTCAAGTTTTTCCAAAAGATTTTCATTGTTGACACTCCTTTTTTGATAAATAATGATCAATCATTAGATTCATTATATCACTAAAAAAAATCATAACAATGTAAAAAAATCGAAGCATGAAATATTGCAGAACTGGAGCAGTATCATGAAATGACGGCTCATAATTGTCATGACGCGACCATCAGCGAGAGTTCCTTTACCGTTGAAAGCAGTGGAGAAATCGTTGGGTCATGCTGCTTGAAAATTCCCGTGAATAAGTCAGACGGCAAGATTGTTTTTCCAACCAGAAGCGGTATACTGCACCTAGAATGCTCGGCACACCGAGTAAGTAGGGGGTAAATTGTCATGATATTTAAAATTTTTGGCCATCGCGGTTATCCAGCGCGTTTTCCAGAAAATAGTTTGGCGGGTTTCCGCTACGCCGCCGCGCATCACTTCGCCGGCGTGGAGACCGATGTTCAGTTCAGCCGCGACGGCGCGTTGATCGTGATGCATGACGAATGCTTGGATCGGACTACCAATGGCCATGGTCAGATCCATGATTATACTTTGGCCCAATTACGTCAATTTCATTTGGCTAATGGGGAGCCAGTACCTACGCTGACCGAAGTTTTGACGATTTTCGCCGGTAGCCAAGTCGCCTTGAACATTGAATTCAAAACGGGAAATCTCCGCTATCCCGGCATTGAAGCGGCGACCCAAGCCGCTGTGATCGCTCATGATTGTGCGGCGCAAACACTGTATAGTTCCTTCAACCCTGACAGCATTGTAACGATCGCTAAAATCGCGCCTCAACAAGAGCGCGCGTTATTAGTGGAAGGAAACGCGATCCCAGCGTGGGGACAAGTCGGTCAGCTGGTGACGGCGCTACACAGCGACACTTATTTTCCAGATTTAGCGGTACCACAACGTTTGTGGACGATCAACGACCCGTTAAAAATGCAACATTTGGCTAGCCAACCTGGGGTGATCGGGGTGATCACGGATCGTTATGAGCAGGCCAGCGAGTTGGTGCCGCAAGCGCGGACGATGGTTGCTACATCGTAAATCTACGTTTGATTGCAGATGTGGGTGTGGTGTGGTTGGTGGTGACGCAACCACCTCAGGACGTCTGTCGTGGCTGGAAACGTGCTCCGCGCAACTGACTTCTGTGCTTAGCTACGCAATGGCTTCGGAAGCGAAGCTCGCTTCCAAAGCCGTTGCTAGGCTAATGCTCAAAGTCAACCCGTTGCGCTGCGCACTCTGTTTCGAACGCGGTGGGCACTGTTTTGAGCCAATCCGCAAAAAGCGCGGCTTGTCTCAAAATCAGGCCTTTTTCTAAGTATCTGCTCCGCAGCTACAAAGAAAAATTTCACCGCTGAAACGTGTTCGCCGACCTAGCTTCTTCCGCTTAGCTACGCAAGGATTCTGGAAGCAAAGTTCAGCTTCCAAAATCCTTGCTAGGCTAATGCTCAGAAGCAATGCAGGTCGGCTTTCACTCTGAATAGAGCCACACGTTCTGAGGCGGTTGCTAGGCAGAATTGAGCCTATCTGCAATCGAAGTTAGGTATCTGACGAAGTGCTTTTGCAAGGGTGGCGGTCAAAACGATCGCCACCTTTTTTGTGGGGCGGCAACACTAACGGAATTGGATTAGTTGGTTGGGCCACTTTGCGAAGGGTGACCGGTTTTACCTGCTTTCTTAAGATAATCTTTTGGTGAAGGCCAACTGATTTAGCTGACTTGTCCAGTACTCATCTTGGTTTATCCGGCAAACTATTCTGGTGTCGCCAATTTAAAGCTGATGACCACTAAGCACGTCCGTCATTTGCGGGGCCCCCCATCAATTGACCATAGCCTGCCAGTTGGCGTGAGTGCTCAAACGACTGTTATAACGTTGAGCGCAAGCTGCGGGCAAGCTACTTTTGCTAGGTTAACGTGCAAAGTCAACCTGCTGTTTATGACAACATTACATATAAATGGCATGAAAGTAAAAAAGTTCTCATTTTGCGTTGACGCAAGCCTAATAAAGTTCTAAGATAATGAATAAAGAAATGCACAGCTTACGTCCGATTCTAATTATTTATGATTCGCATCCTTGATCACCAGTTCGATTTTTTTAACTATCCTAATCTTTTAGTTGGTTTTAAAAACGACCGATTCAGTTAAGTCTGCTGGGTAGATAGGCATGAGCTGCTGGGAGTTCTGAACGTTAAGAAACTAGAGGATCCAGATCGAGGAGGAGAGAAAATGGCTGATGTTTTGGCTTTACAGGCCTTACAAGCTGACGCTGACGATATCACTGACGATCCCGCGCTCATTGAGATCGTGGATCGTGTTCTTGGTGTTGGCGACTGATCGGTTCCATATCTATAAGAAGCTAATTCTCTGAGTTGGCTTCTTTTTTTTAGAAGGGGAAGAGAATGATTCAGGATAATGTGAAATTGCGCCGCGAAAATTTGCTATCTGCCAATTCCGCTCTCATTGCTTCGGAGTTCGATGTTAATTTGGAATCGGAATATCAGCCGACTTCCGACTATTTGGCTGTCGTTAAGGATGGTCAGATCGTCAAGAATGGGATCTATTACGAGGTGGTCTACCAGACGGAGGATCTTCCGGAGCAAGGTTGGAAGATTCACGTTGCGGCAATTCCGGGAAACGCCAAGAGAACGTTGGAAATTTGTTCAGAAATTTGTTCGCGGGACAAGATCAATTATAAGTTTGTTTGTGACCCGCAGCTCTTTATCCTGCAAAACAGCAAAAACTGGCCGCGGCATGAATCCGGTAAGTTTATCACGATTTATCCCAAGTCGACCGAACAGTTCAAGCGGGTCTTACGCGAGCTCTATCCAATCATGAAATCATTCAAAGGACCGTATATCTTATCGGATCGGCGCTATCGAAAAAATTGTCGCGTCTTATATTATCGCTATGGGGGCTTCAAACACCGCACCATGCTTGACGCGTCAGGAAAATTACAACCAGCCATCCTTGATCCGAACGGCAAGAAAGTCATTGATGTTCGCCGCGCGTATTATTATCAGCCGAACTGGGTCAAAGATCCTTTCACCCACAGGAACGAACGCAAAGATGTCCCCGATGAAGAAATTACCCTGCATCATGGCCGGTATACCATCAAAAAGGTACTCCACTACACCAACTCAGGTGGTCTTTATGTCGCCGCTGATAATTTCGCCGCGCGAACCGTCATCCTCAAGGAAGCGCGGCCCGCTACCCAGATGAATACCGCGAATGATGAAGACGCCGTTTCGATCCGCCAGCGAGAATGGCAGTTGCTCAAGCGCCTGGACAAACAGAAAAATCTTAACATTCCCATGCCGATCGAGCTGTTCAAGCAATGGGAAAACTATTTTCTGGTGGAGGGTCTGATCGAAGGACAAGATCTACAATCTTTTATCACCGAAAATAACCCCCTGACCTTTTCAGGATCGTATTCAAATACAACAGCACGGCTTGAACAATTGAAACGATACCTGCAACAGATCAAGCAGATCGCCATAAATTTGCTTACCGCGTTGGCGGTCATGCATCACAATAAGGTTTATCTGGGTGAACTTTCGACCGCAGATCTGATGATCGATGACAAGTTTGAGCTCTATTTACTAGATCTTAAAGACGGTGGATACCTTGATCAGCCTAGCGGTGTTAGCAATAGCACCCCAGAATTTGGTGGGCAAGCAGAAAAAAGTGATCAAGCGCGGGTGGATCATGACTATTTTGTTGTCGGCGCGGTGCTGGTCAATTCCTTACTACCGATCAATGATGGCCTTTCGATCGATCGGGGGATCGTCAAGAAATTCATGGCCGCCCTTCAGCGTGATTATCAGCTGCCAGCGAGTTTCATGGCAGTCATTGAATCGTTGCTGGATCATCCCGAAAAGGTGAATTTGCCAGAACTAACCGCGCAACTAAGTCAGACGAGTTTTGCTGATGTGCAGTTCCATGATCATGAGTTACAGCCGCAAGCCGCGGCAGTTGCACTTGAGCTCAAGCAAATGAACGCTTATCTGGGCAAGCACGTTGATTATCAGACGCTGGCGGTCTTGATTCCTGGCGATTGTCAGCGGCACAATTCGTTAAATGTCGCCAACGGCCTAGCCGGTCTGGTCCATTATCAGACGAAGAACGGCTTGGTGCGCGATGATCGGGCGGTCACCACACTTGGGCAGAATGCGGATCAGGTCACGGAAGTTGGTCTCTATGATGGGCTGGCGGGAATCGCCTGGGTCTTGCTTGAATGCGGGCAGACGGCTGATAGTATTCAGGTGCTCGAGCGAGTCAGTGCGACACTCAAGCGTAAAACCAATGATTTCAGCCTAAGATCTGGCCTGGCGGGGATCGGCTTGACCTATCTGTATTTCTACACCCAAACCAAGCAGGAACAATACTTGCAGTATGCCGGCGAGGTCAAAGATAAATTACTTGCGGCAATGAGCATGACCGTGGAAACTGTTTTCTGGCGCGATGGTCAGGATCAGATTCCTTGCGGTTTAGCGGCAGGCGGAAGTGGCATCGCCCTGTTTCTATTGAAGCTGGCGGATCTGACTGACGATGCTTTCTTATTAGCGATCGCTGAAAAGGCGCTCAATTTCGAATTGACCAAGGTGATCAGCACGGATCAGGCCGTCGTGTTGCGGCGAAGCGCAACCGCGAAGACCGGCGCATCCGACTTGTTCTCCGGCACGGCGGGATTGGTCGCCGTGTTGCTTCGTTTTTATCAAGTTGAGCAGACTAAACAGAGTACGCATGCTACACAGACCAAGCAGGGTACACAGACCAAACAGAATATACGGACCACGCGAGTTGCGCAAGTCACGCGAATTACGCAGGCCACGCAGGTCGCGAATAAGCAGAAACTTGCTGATTTGCTGGATTTCCTAGCTGACGATCTGGCGCGAAAGTACCTCGTGACCGTGGGGTATGGCGCCGGCGCGGCGGGCATTGGAATGGTGCTACTCGACGCTTATCAGATCATCGGGGATGACAAGTATCTGCGCGCGGCCTGGCGAATCTATCAGGGTTTGCAGCGCTTTAAGATCCAGAAGGAGGATGGGATCGCCTATCCGGGCAGGTCGCTCTTACAGATCAGCAATGATTTTCTAACGGGGGAACTGGGCGTCGCGGCTTTTTACCAGCGGCTGGTCAAAAATACAGGTCATGATTTCTTCTTAGATGATCTTGCGCAGGAGGCTAAGGGTCATGAATGACTTCTATCATAACGGGAAATTGTTGCTGGGAATTACCGCTGGCGCCTACGCGTTGCAGGCGGCCGCAACGATTCACGCTATCCAAGAAAATATTTGTCAGAATATTAAGCTGATCACTACGCCGAAAAGTGAGCATTTTTTTGATAAAAAAGCGTTGCTGGCGCTGGTCGAGTTGGCGGACGATCAGGAGTTAGAACAGGATCTTGATCCCGTGGACCTAACAAAATGGGCCGATCTAATGGTGATTATTCCGGCATCGGCGAACACCATCACCAAGGCCGCCAACGCGATCACGGATAACGCGTTGCTCGCCAGCATCGCTACCGCGAAATGTCCGCTGATTTTCTATCCGGAGATGGCGATCACGCTGTGGGAGCAGCGACCACTTCAGGCGAATATTAGAAAACTTCAAGAACGCGGCGTCTATTTCTCCTACGCGATCGATAAACAGGTGACGTTGGCCAATCGAACCGTCACTGAGCCAAGTGTCCATCCGGACCTCACGACATTAAAAACCGACATCAACAGTGTGCTAAGAAAGAGGACAGAACAATGAATGGTAAGCATCTTCTGAAAATATTACCCAAACCGCTGATTTTATTAATCTTGGTAGTCATGATCATTTCGTCCTTTGACGGCGTGGTTCTGGCTGCCATTGTTTCCAACGTCTCCAATTTCACCAAGAATACCAAAACGACCAGCGCGCTGGCTTACATCGGGGTCAGCATGTTGGCCATGTTAACGGTTTACGGCGCGATGGTAGGCCGGAAATTGCTGGAAAACAAAGCCATTAAAATCATGAATATCGATTTGAAAGAGAATTATATTTACTCGCAGTTGCATGATGCGACGACCACTGGCGATGCCGCGAAGAAAGTCTCGAAGATTTTCAACGATTTCAAATTGGTGGAAACCAACTATTTCTCATTGATCTTCGAATCACTGGCGTACCTGCTCACCGCGGTCGTTTCCGCTGTTTATATTCTGTACTTGAATATTCCCATTGGCCTGCTGTTTATTGTGTTCTCATTACTACCAACGATCGTGCCTAAATTGGTCGGCAAAGGCCTGATGGATAGCGCGCAGATCTGGCAGAATGATAGCGCCTATTTCCTGACCAAGGTCAATGATTTATTCAGCGGCCTGAAGACGATCAAGATCTACTCCGCTGAGAAGAACACTTTTACAGATACCTTGCACTATTTGGATCGCTCGGAAACGTCCTATAAGAAAATGAACGACCGTCAATGCTGGGCGACATTGTTGACAGCCACACTCTCGGTCATTAGTTTCTTAGTACCCCTGGGCGTGGGATTACTGTTTATTACTTCCGGCGCCATCGAGGCCAGCGTCGTCATTGGTATTTTCTTAGCCAGCGATCGGGTGGTCGGACCTTTACGCGGGCTGATCCAGAATCTGAATACCATGAAAACAACGCAAGAAATTCGGGCGACTTTCAAGGAAGAAACCCTTGATTTCGACGAAGCTAGCGCGAAAGCAGACGCTTCACTGCAACCGCTGATCACCTTCGACAAGGTCACTTTCGCCTATCCCAAAGCCGGGGTCATTCTCCAAAACGCCTCCTTTGAGATCCCCTATCTAGATAAGATCCTGCTAACAGGCCCGTCTGGCGCGGGGAAAACAACGATCCTCAATCTGATCCAAGGCTTGCTCAAGCCTACCAGCGGCGCGATCAAAATCACGGCCGCCGGCGACAAGGTCAAGGCCAACGAAGTCATGGCCTATATTCAGCAAGCACCTTTTCTCTTCAATGACACCCTCAAATTCAATTTGACTTTCGGACGCGAATTTACCGATCACGACTGTAAAGAGGTCTTGCAACAAGTTGGCTTAGTTGATGAACTGGGCGATGATTTATTGGAACAACGCTTTGGCGAAAACGGGGACAAATTATCAGGCGGCCAACGGCAACGAATCGAAATCGCCCGCGCCCTCCTTTACCAGAAGAAAATCATCTTGATCGATGAAGCCACCGCCAATCTCGACAACGAGATGTCCGCGAAAATCAATCAGATCCTTGGCGCCTTACCGTGTACAGTGATTGAAGTTGCCCATCATTTTGACGCCGACGCGATTAACGACCACCAAATCAAACATTATGCGTTAGCCCAGGGCAACTTCGCGCGAGTGAATTAACAATGGCGCAGGTGGGGACCAACCAGAATCGAACGAGGTGCATTTGCTAGGAAGGCGGTCAAAATGATCGCCCTTTTTTGTGGGACGGCAATACCAACGGAATTTGGGGTAATCAGTCAGACTATTTTAAGTCATGCACGAATACTGTCGGCGCTTCACGCAAAATCGTCCACGAATACTATTCGGTCGATTTATCCCGAACTTGCCTTGGTTCAGTAGGTCAATTATGCTGGTGTCACCAATTTAAAGCTGGTGACCACTAGCCATGACCGTCATTTGCGTGGCTCTCATCAATTGACCATAGCTTGCCAACTGGCGTGAGTACTCAAACGGCTGTTATAACGTTGAGCGGCTGGAGCGGAGCGTGGTATTGGTGTTCTGTTTGTTCGTCAGGCGGAAGGTCGGGCTGGGGGTGAGTCAGCCGCGATATTATTCTTGGCGGCTTTGCCGCTTAGAATAAGGCCGAGTTTTGAGATTTTCGGTGCACTTCCGAAAAGCTCAAAATCGTGCCCGCCGCGTTCCACCACCCCCAGCCCGACCTGGAGCCCCACCACGCTCGCCCACCACCAACGCCACGCGCAGCGCAAGCTGCGGCCAATCTACTTTTAGTATAGAAGCTCACATCGATTTAATTAGACAACGCCGTAGCGGGTCAGGCCGCAATTGCCCGGGCGCCTTGACCAATCACCGTTTTGGGTTTTAAATAGAATTGAGGTGTTGACGGTGCGAAAACTACGGGCGACTTTAGATACGACCCATGTAAGTTATATTTTTAAAGGATTATTGGTAGGACTGATTGCCGGTTTAGGGGTCAGTCTTTTTCGCTTATTGATCGAAGAATCGTTGCGAGGCTGGCGGTTCCTCTATGGCCGCGCCCACGGCAACGGTTGGTGGCTGGTGCTGATCGTGGCGCTACTGGTGTTGATCGGCGTGATCAACGTAGTTCTGATCAAGCAACAGCCCCACATTATGGGTTCAGGGATCCCCGAAGTCGAGGCGCAGTTGGAGGGAAGTTTACAACTTCACTGGTGGTCGATTTTGTGGCGGAAATTTGTCGGTGGAGTCTTGGCGATCGGCGCCGGCCTCTTTCTCGGGCGTGAAGGCCCCTCGATCCAGTTGGGTTCTTCGATCGGCGAGGGTTTCGCGACCTTGACCAAGGAAAAGGGTACCGACGCCCGCGTGTTGATCGCGGCGGGAGCGGCCAGTGGCTTATCGGCGGCGTTCAACGCCCCGATGGCCGGAACGATGTTCGTGTTGGAAGAGGTCTACCATAATTTCTCGCCGCTGGTTTGGATGACCGCCTTGTCCGGGGCAGTGGGCGCCAATTTCGTGTCCTCCAATTTCTTCGGCTTAACGCCGGTTTTGCATTTGGAGTACGCGGATAATTTCCCCTTAGCGTTATACTGGCACTTGATTTTATTGGGGATTTTCCTTGGGGTGATGGGCATCGTGTACCAGCGCATCCTGCTGTACATGCCCAAACTCTATGAAAAAATCGGCAAACTCCCGCGGTACGCTGACGGGATCGTGCCCTTATTACTGGTGACGATCGTTGGTTATTACTGGCCGCAAACACTAGGCGGCGGCAATGGTTTGATTTTGAGCTTGGCCCAGCAACAACCAGCAGCGTTAGTGGTTTTCGGCCTTTTTAGTCTGCGGTTTATTTTCTCGATGATTTCTTATGGTTCCGGCCTACCTGGGGGCATCTTCCTACCAATCCTGACTTTGGGCGCGCTCTTAGGCGATTTCTACGCGGTGATCATGGTCAACTTACACCTTTTGCCCAAAGAATTGATCCTAAACTTGGTGATCGTGGCCATGGCCGGTTATTTTGCCGGGATCGGGAAGGCACCCTTCACCGCGATTCTGTTGATCACCGAAATGGTTGGGAATTTGAGCCATTTGATGCCGCTGGCCGTGGTGTCCTTGACCGCTTATTTGGTCGTTGACCTGCTAGGTGGCGCGCCGATCTATGAATCCCTAGCGGCGAAAATGACGCTGGACCAGAAATTGGCCAAATTGACCGGGCGTAATGACCGCATCGAGATCCCAGTTTTTGAGGGCACCCGGTTCGTCGGCTTGCAGGTGCGCGATGTGGAATGGCCGACCAACACGCTGCTGATGTCGATCCACCGCGGTTCCCGGGAAGTGATCCCCAAGGGTGACACCGAGATCCTCGCCGGCGACACGCTGGTGATCTTGACCGACCACAACCAACGGGCCCAAGTCAAAAAGGAGATCATCGCCCTCAGCCAACAGCCTGACCGCGTGCGGATCTAGCAGGGGATGATTAAGATGATGAAATCTTACGAAAAAACTTTGTATGTGATTTTTAAGATAGCCACTCGATAAGGTTATGATTTAGATTGCGAACGTATTTCCGCAATAACTATAAATTTTTGGGTCCAACTACAGTCTTGGTGATGTGACTGTAGTTGGACCTTTTATATGCCTATTTTTACAATCCGGCCTAAGGGGGTATTCCAAAAAAGCATTAAGGGTTCAACGTTTCGAGTTGTTCTTGGAGAATAAAGGAAGATAGCAAATGTGTAAAGTAATAATGGTAGTGATTCATCGAAAAGCGATAAAAGTGATGAAATTACATATCAATTAAGAGGGAAATTATGCCGAATAATGATGGTATATTCTAATCCCTTTTCAGGTGGGGGCGTAGTTAGTGGATGAAAAACTTTGTAAAGGAATATTTTACAACTGAAATTTCGAGTATTGTGTTTTTTAATGGTCACTAAGTATTGGATATATAAAATTATTAGTAAATATCTGAAGAAGTTTTGCTTTTAACGAATTTTAACAATAATTAATATTTTTATTGAAAAAATATGTTAAAAGGTGTAAAATAACTTTTTGTAAGCGTTTCATATTGCTAAGGAGGCGATTCTTTGTGTTACCGTTTCAGCGCAAACAATTTATCGTACAGAAGACACAGAACGGCATTACCTATATTCCTGAACTTGCTGAAGAGCTTGATGTCTCTGAGGTTACTGTTCGTCGGGATTTAAAAGCACTTGAAGAAGATCATGTTGTGGAAGTACACCGTGGTGGGGCAGTGCAGTATTTAAATACAACAGAAGAAACAGCGATGGCACTTCGTGAGCAGATATACAGCGAAGAGAAGGTGAGAATTGGTAAATATGCTGCGTCATTTATTAAAAATGGTGATGTAGTTTTTATTGATTCTGGAACAACAACACAAACCATTTTTAATTATTTGAAAGATAAGTCTAATTTGGTGATTGTTACTAATGGCTATAAAAATCTAGAGATAGCAACTAATAGTGGATTAGAAAATATTGTGCTATTAGGTGGAGAGTATAAGCCACGGACGGGGTCATTCTTAGGAAGTATTACCGAAAATGATTTGGGTCAATTTTATTTTGATAAGTCCTTTATTGGCGCTAATGGTGTGGATGAAAATATTGGTATGACCAATGCTAATTTGATGGAAAGTTCATTGAAACAAAAAGCTATTGCGCGCTCAAGAAAAACATTTGCGCTGGTAGATCATTCGAAGTTTGGGATGAAGGCCAATTTCTTTTTTTCTAGCATTCAAGATGTAGAAATTTTATGTGATGGGTGTCCAGCTGAATACAAGAAATTCGATAACATTACAATCGTTTAATGAGTTGCGTGTTCAATAAATGGAGGATACAGAATGGAAAGATTTGATGTGGTGATTGTTGGCGGTGGAGTTTCTGGCAGTATTGCTGGAATTGCTGCGGCCCGTAATGGTAGTCGAGTATTAATTATAGAGAGTATGGGATTTCTTGGTGGTAGTTTGACTAATGCTGGTGTAAATCCAATGATGACGTTTCATGCTGGCGATAGACAGGTAATTCTTGGTATTACAAATGAAATTGTGCAGGAATTAGTAAAAATAGGAAAATCCCCCGGACATGTTAAAGATCCTGGAAACTTCACTGCTACATATACACCGTTTGATCCCGAAGCGATGAAGTACGTTTTAGAAAAGCTATTACGTGATGCTGGTGGTAAAGTTTTATTTCATGCACAGTTACAGGATGTGGTTGTTGAGCACGAAATAATTAAAAATATATCTGTTCTTACTAGGACGGGTACATCGGTACTAGCAGCGTCAGTATATATAGATGCTACGGGTGATGCAGAGCTTGCAACTCGGGCAGGATTAAAGACAAGGCTGGGTCGTGAGGGTGATGAGTTTACGCAGGCGATGACTTTAACGATGCGGATGGATAATGTTAACGTTGAAAAACTACGTAAGTATGTACTGACGCATCCTGATGAATTTTGGGTTGATAGTGATAAGTTTAAACGTGCAGAACGAATATCAGTTGCTGGATTCAAGAAAGAATGGGCTGCTGCTAAGGCAGCTGGTGAAATTTCAGCCGATAATGGTCGTGACTATTTACTGATGTTTGAAGCAAACAATCCGGGTGAATTTGTATTCAATTCAACGCGGATATCAGGCTACAATCCTATAGATCCTTGGAGTTTGAGTGATGCAGAATTTGTTGGTCGCCGGCAATGCTTAGAAATTGAACGCTTTGTGAAAAAAGTTGTTCCGGGATTTGAGAATGCTCACGTAATCGGAACAGGACCAAACATTGGTATTCGAAGTTCGCGGCAGATTGTTGGATTACACACAATAACTGGTTCTGAGCTTTTACATCAAATCGTTCCTGAAGATACAATTGCAATTTCAGGGTACCCAATTGATATCCATGATGAAAAAACATCTAATGTGAAAAAATTGCCGTATGGTGGTTTCTATGGTATTCCATATCGAGCTCTAGTGGGTAGAGAAGTGGCTAATTTAATCGTTACAGGGCGATGTATTTCAGCAACATTTCAAGCACAATCAGCAATTCGAACCACACCAACAGTTGGAGCAATCGGTGAGGCAGCAGGGTTAGCTGCAAGTATGGCGGCGATATCTTCAACTCCAGTTCAGAAGATTGATATTCAAGTATTACGCCAAAAACTTAAGGCGAATGGTGGATTTATTCAATAAATTACGGTTGCACAGCGGCCGAACTTATAGGAGGGCTTTATATTGGACACGCTACAATTATTTCAAATTATTGGTATCTTGGTCGTCTTTTTTGCTTTTGTTGGTCTAATGATGACAAAGAAACTTGCAACTATCTTAGCATTGCCTTTGATGGCAATACTTATGGCATTGATTGCGGGTATACCGCTCTATTCGAATAATCCAAAGGTATTTAATATTGCTACTAATATTCTTAGCGATGGTTCAGCTAAACTGGCAACTACCATCATTACAACATTCTTTGGTGCATGGTTTGGGTTTTTATTGAAAAAAACCGGTATTAGTGAAGGTATTATACGAAAAGCTGCAGAAATGGCTGGTGGGGATAAACCGGTTCGAATCGCGACCATATTCTTTTTAATCGGTATTGTTATCTTCTCTACTGGTGGTGGATTGGGTATGACGATCTTAGCCGGCACTATTATCATACCAATTCTGTTGACTGCCGGTATTTCCGCATTGACTGCTAGTATCGTACTGTTGGCTTCGCAAACAGTTGGTAGTTTCTTTTCAATGAGTGGTTGGTCAATGACAGCACAATTATATAAATTGCCAGTTAGCGTTATTTCCAAGTACACTATTATATTCACTATTCCTGCTATTATCTTATTTGAAGTTATGCTAATTTGGTTCATTAAACGTGATAAAACGATTCGTAAAGGTTGGACTATGCCCGATGCGGGTCCAGTACGTAAGGCTCCACAAGTTCGTACGATTGCATTGATTGCACCGATTCTTCCAGTAGTTATGGTCTTCGCATTCAAACTTGATATTATTTCTTCTATTTTACTAGCAGTGATTGCTACGATTTTACTCACTACTCCCAAGCATCCAGCTCAAGTGATGGTCTCGGCTCTGATAGAGGGTATCCAAAGTGTTGCCGGTGCGGCAGCGTTAATGGTCGGGATCGGAATGCTTTTAGCGGCCGTAACTGCACCTGCTGTATCTGCGATATTAACTCCATTGATTAAGGCGGTCTTACCAACTAGCCCAATAACTTATGTTTTATTCTTCTCAATTCTGAGCCCCTTAGCATTATACCGTGGACCACTAAACACATATGGATTGGGATCTGGAGTAGGTGTATTAATGGCTGCCTCAGGATTAAGCCCACTGGCAACAATGCTTGCGATGCGGAATCTTGGTAAGACCCAGGGCCTATGTGACCCGACAAACACATATAATGTTTGGGTTGCTGATTTTGCTGATGTTGATGTCAATGATATTACTAAAAAAACAATTGGATGGGCAACCTTAGTTGTTTTTGTTTCTCAAATTATGGCGGCCTTTATTGCCTTTTGATCCACCACAGGTGTAGGAACCTGTTTTAGTTAAGATATGTTGGAGGAAACACATAATGGCGACAAAAAAATATCGTATTGGAATCGACGTCGGCGGGACTTTTACAGATGCGGCGATGTTAGATAATGATAGTTTTGAAATTGTAGCAAAGCTTAAAATTCCGACAACACATTCACATCCGGATGGAGTTGCGTTTGGGATTGTTACGATTCTGAAACAAATTCTTGAAGAAACTCATGTACTTCCGCAAGATGTTGCGTTCATCGCACATGGAACGACTCAAGCAACTAATGCTCTACTTGAAGGTGACGTGGCAAAAGTCGGAGTAATTGGTATGGGGACAGGAATTGATGCGAAGAATGCCAATAAGAGTACCGATATTGGAAACATCGAATTAGCAAAAGGTAAGTACCTTTATTCTTATCATTGCTTCATTGATAGTAAAGATTTGTCAAACAAGGTGATTGATAAGGCAATTGATGAACTGTTAGCAAAAGGTGCAGAGGTGATCGTGGCATCAGAAGCTTATAGTGTGGATGATCCAACAAATGAAAAGCGTGTGATTGAACGTGCACTCAATAAGGGAGTATATGCTACTGGTGGATATGAAATCTCACAATTGTATGGACTACAGATGCGTACACGTACTGCAGTTGTCAATGCAAGTCTGATACCCAAAATGATGGAAACCGCCGATATGACAGAAAAAGCTGTCAAAGCGGCCGGCATTCAATCGCAGTTGATGATCATGCGAGCAGATGGCGGTGTTATGAGCATTGCTGAAGTGCGTAAGCGCCCAATCCTGACTATGCTTTCTGGCCTAGCTGCTGGCGTTGCAGGGGCGTTAATGTATGAAAAAATTACTGACGGTATTTTTTTTGAATCTGGTGGTACCAGCACGGATATTTCTGTTATCAAAGATGGCAAAGTAATGTTAAAGAATGCTGAGGTTGGCGGTAATAAGACTTATTTAAAGTCGTTAGACGTACGAACCCTGGGAATTGCCGGTGGGTCAATGGTGATGATGGATTCAAATAAACATGATGTTATCGATGTTGGTCCACGTTCTGCACATATAGCCGGAAAAGAATATGAGGCCTTTACCGATATTTCAAACCTTCGAGGAGGAAAAGTGGTCTATCTTGTACCGACTAAAGGTGATACGGTCGAGTATGCTGTAATTGAGAATCCTAAGGGAGAAAGTTACGCTTATACATTAAATGGTGCTGCCAATCTACTTGGTTACGTTCCGGAAAATGATTATGCGCACGGGAACATGGATTCAATTAAATATGCTTGGGGAGTGTTGGGTGAAGAAGTCGGTAAATCGGCCGAGGAAGTCGCAAGACAAGTGTTAAATATTGCTTTAGACAAGGTTCTGGTAATCGTCAAAGAATTAATTGATGACTATGGACTGGAATCAAATCTGATTACTTTAGTTGGTGGTGGCGGATCCGGCTCTGTCGTAGTTCCAGCTTTGGGTGAACGAGAAAAAATGCGGTCTCATGTTGCAAAGAATGCTCCTTTTATTTCGACGATTGGAGTAGGGATGGCGATGGTTAAAGAAACTATTGAGAAAAGCGTTATACATCCATCAAAAGAAGATATCAAACAAATCCGTTACGAAGCGATGGAGGCTATTGTCAAAGCAGGTGCTAATGAGGCGTCAGTTGATATATCGATCGAAGTTGATACTCAAAAAAATATTTTGCGGGCAGTTGCTACTGGATCAACGGAGCTACGTTCTAAAGATATGACGCAAAGAGAATTGCCGGACGAAAAAAAGAAAATAATTGCTGCGAAGGCTATTGCATTTGATATTAATGATACAAGTAAGATTGCAAATACCAAACGTTGGACGGTATTCCAAGGTAGTAAGATACGAAAATCACTGTTTGGTTTGATTAAGAAAAAAGACAGCGCACTTGCTGTAGTCGATCGTGAAGGAGTTGTGCGTCTAAAGAAGAATCGTGCTCACCTTCTGCAATGCTCGAAAAATCAGATTGATGAAAGTTTTCCTAGTTTCTTAGAAGATAACACCATTTATTCTGACGCTAATGCGACTATCCCTAATATGTATGTTTTTTTTAATGAGAAAATGCTTGATTTGACAGGGTTTCAAACAGAGGAACAGTTAGAAACGATGATGAATTCTGAACTTGAACTAGTTAAGTCAGAAGAACAATTAATTTTTGTTGCTTATCATTGAAAACGGAAAAAGATAATCTGATAGGAAGTGTGTTCTACATGCAACTGAGTGATTATAGTATTGAGGACCAAACACTTGCATATAATGAGTTAAAGCAAGATTGGCTTTTTGAAAAAATTTCAAGGAAAGAGATACCTAAGATATTGGCGCAGGCGCTTGAGAAGGGTGCCGTACCCGGCGAACGCTTTCAAAGGGTAGATATTCGTGAGGTTATCAATAAGGCTAATATTAGCGTTGAATTTTCTGATAAAAGTGGTTTATTTTTTAAAACGCGGTATCGTGCACAAATGGAACTATCAGATAAGAAGCGCCTGATTACAATTTATAATCAGTCTATTGAAGATTTTCATGCAATGATGCCAGATATCTCGATTGAAAAGATTATTCGCATTCATTTGGCACATGAGTACTTTCATTTTCTCGAACATGACGAGCAGAGTGCCATCAATGAAGAAGTTGGGCAAATCACTTATAGAGAAGGGCTTTTTAACCATCGTTCAACGATTGTAAAAGCCTCTGAAATCGGGGCTCACATGTTTGCCAAGACGACACTAGGATTATCTAACTTTCCAACATATTATGACTTTCAATACTTGGTTGCAAAAAAGAAAATGTCTCAGCCCGAATTGGATACCTATATGAATCAGTTACAAAGTGAACTTAGTGTAATAAAAAAAGAAAGCGAAGTGGGAATATGCATGCAGTAGTTGGGGAATTGCATTCAAGTTCGATGGTTCATCGATATGCTAACAACCCGGTATTGACAGCACAGCAAGTACCTTATGAATCATCTTTAGTATTTAATGCGGGTGTGATTAAGTATCAAGGCAAATATGTGATGGTTTTCCGAAATGATTATAATTATCTTGGTGGAACAAATTTTGGTGGCACGAATATTGGACTCGCGGAAAGTAATGATGGAATTAGTTGGAAAGTGCACGACAATCCGGTTTTTTCGTTGAAAACCGGAGAGATATCGCGTGCATACGACCCAAGACTAACTGTTATTGACGGTAAAGTTTATATGTGTTTTGCAGTTGATACAAAACATGGCATTCGTGGTGGGATTGCAAGCACAGATGATTTTGAACATTTTAATATTATTTCCCTTTCTGCTCCAGACAATCGCAATATGGTCCTATTTCCGGAAAAAATTAATGGAATGTTTACTCGGTTGGAACGCCCGTTCACTGTATATGGTCGTGGGGGCATTGATCGCTTTGATATTTGGAGCGCACAGTCACCAGATCTAAAATTCTGGGGAAATAATAATTTAGTACTCGGTGTTGAAGATGTACATTATGCTAATGATAAGATAGGACCTGCTGCACCACCAATCAAGACAAAATATGGATGGCTGACGATTTTTCACGCTGTTGACATTGATAAATCACGTGGAAAACATGGTTGGGAAGACACGTGGAAAAAAAGATATTGTGCTGGGTTGGCATTATTAGACTTAGATGACCCCAGTAAGGTAATCGGATTAGCCAAGGAGCCACTTTTGGCACCGGAAACAATTTATGAAATTAAGGATGGGTTCCGAACAAATGTTATTTTTCCAACTAGTATGATCTTGGAAAATTCAGGTGAAGTAAAAATATATTATGGCGCTTCTGATACTGTGGTTGCTTTAGCAACCGCGCAACTTGATGATTTGTTGAAGCTCGTATTGTAGTCGGAAGCTGGTAATATAAGATGGTTACTCAAAAATATGAACAATGGCGCCAATATTATGCTACAAATAATTTACCATTTCAGCCGGACCTTGATGCCTTCGATGGTTATTTAACTTTTGGTACTGGAGGAATTCGTGGTCTGATGGGAATTGGCACAAATCGCTTGAATGTACCAATTATTCGGCGCGTAACACTAGGATTGGCCGGTTATTTGAATCGTTTAACTGAACATCCAATTGTTGCAGTAAGTTATGATACACGGAATCATTCTCGGGAATTCGCAGAGGCCGCTGTTGCGCTGTTGGCTACCTATGGCATTCGTACTTATTTGGCTACGGAACCTGCACCAACACCAGAATTATCATTTGCAACACGGTACTATCATGCTACAGCTGGAATAATGATCACGGCTAGTCATAATCCCGCTACCTACAATGGTTATAAAATTTATGATAATAATGGTTGTCAATTGGTGCCTGAACTATCGGCTCAAATTGCACAGTCTATTTCGAATGTTGAAGATGAGTTATCGATTAAAACTATGTCATTTAGTACTGCATTGGCAAAAGGTATGGTGTCAGCTTGGACTCCTGCTCTGAGTGTAGCTTATCTTAAAAATGTTGGCGGCATTTTAAAACAACCAACGATTGATATTCGCCATGGTAATGAACTAAGTATAGTGTATACACCGCTTCATGGTACTGGGTTGAAGTTACTAAAAACCGCTTACACTCGATATGGTTTTTCCAATCTTGCCATAGTGAAAGAGCAAACTATATGTGATGGACGTTTTAATACAGTAAAGATTCCTAATCCTGAACACCCTGCTGCTTTCAAATTGGCTGTTGACTTGGCTAAACAACGTAACGCAGATCTTGCAATTGCAACGGATCCAGATGCTGATCGCCTAGGAGTTTTTGTCAAGAAGAACAAAGAATATTGCCCACTCAATGGGAATCAATTAGCGTTGATCTTTTTCGATTATTTGTTACGTAAGATCCCCGATTCGATGTTAAGGGGACGTTATGTTGTTAAGACTGTAGTTACTAGTGATCTAATTGCGCGAATGGCAGCTGATCACGGAATTACTTGCGTAGAGACTTTAACTGGATTTAAATATATCGGAAATGCAATTCAAAAGCGCGAGAATCAAAACTCCCATTTTATGTTCGGTTGTGAAGAAAGTTTTGGCTATCTATTTAGTGGTTTCGTTCGTGATAAAGATGCTGTACAAGCAGCGCTGATGGTTGCAGAAATAGCTCTGGATGCAAAACGTAGAGGGATGACACTGTTCGATTTGCTTAAGAATATTGAAACGAAGTATGGGAATGAATATACCGAGCTGTTATCTGTTGATTTAGCGAATCAGCGTGAATTGCCACAATTATTGAGTAAGTTTCAGCATATTGATTGGCATAATGCGGGAGTTACAGTTTCAGAGTATCGTGACTATAGCGATGGATTAACGCTTAATGGTGATCGATTACCAAAAGCAAATGTTTTTCAAGTGTTATTATCCGAAGGGGCCAAGGTGACATGCCGACCGAGTGGCACTGAACCAATATGTAAGTTTTATATTGACGCAAATAGTCAGGATTTAAAAGCAAGACTGATTAATCAGATTGAAACAATTGGAGGAGGCAGAATTGACTGATTATTCGAATTGGCAGGTTGATATGTTCGGGGATTCTATTGTGAAATATGACGGCCGCCCTCAACCAGATGGTACAATTGCTATTGGTTATGAAAGCTGGTTAAAGAAACTTCTTAATTTCCAAACAGTTAGAAATTTTGGATTATCGGGAGCTCCTTTTGCTAACAGAAAAACGGGTGACAGGGGTATTGGTGCACTGATTGAAACAGAATTCACGCCTAAAGATTTAGTAGTTATTGCTGCGGGTACAAATGATTATCGGTTAAATGTTCCGCTAGGTAGAATTGAGACTGTTGGAGCAACGTTTGATTGCTACACTACTATTGGCGCACTACAAGCCGCAATTGAAGCTATTTTAGTGCTTGAGCCTAGACAAAAAATAATACTGATTACGCCACTACAACGCAATCGAGTAGGTTACACGATTTATTCATCCAATCTGACAGGGTATCAATTAAGGCAGTATCGAAATGCAATTATTGAAGTTGGAGAATTATATGCATTGCCAGTCTGGGATGCATATACGTTGAGTGGTTTGAATATGATGACATTGAAGGAATATACGTTAGACGGATTACATCCAAATAATGCTGGTTTTGAACGTATTAGTAGAGGACTAGCGAAGTTCATTCAATGTAGCTATTAATGAGATACTACGTATTTACTCATACAATTTATATTTAATAAAAATTAATTAGCTTCGGCACAGAAAGGTTTTTTAATGCGGTGGTCATGAAGATTCATGCGAGAACAAAATATTTTAGACTTCGTTTTCAAGAAGATTATTACTAAGTATTTTTTGGTTTCCAGATATCGTCTATCAAAAGAGCAAAGTTAGAATTGATGTTTTTCACAATTATGACTACTTCATCATACTAAATACGCAAAAGAATCAGTAGCAGTCGCCAAAAACAACTGTCACTGATTCTTTTTCTGTGGTAATGATTATCGTGTTGATGGTATCAACCTGTTGTCCCCATCGTTAATCGGTGTTCAGGTCGGTACAAAAACAGTCGTGCTAGTTGCCACCGCAGCAATCGCCTAAGCGACTAAAGCAACCGCCTAGAGTTTCTTTTCAAAGCCTTCCATTGGGGCTAGGGTGTTCTGATAAGAGGCTTGGGCGGTTTCATCATCAGTAAAGTGCATCACACTGCGGAAGGCGGTGCGTAAATATTCTTGCATTGCCCCGGGGATCGCCAGTTCGTCCATGTCCAGCGCGCTGAAAGTCGTCCGAATACTTGCTGGTGTGTTGGTCGCCGCTTTTTGGACCCACTGTGGTTCGCGGAGCAATTCGCGTCCGATCGCCACAAAGTCAGCGCCATCATTGATCACGGCTTCCGCGTCTGCGGGTTGTTCCACCGAGCCAACGCCGATCAACGGGATGACGCCAGCGGTATGCGCCGCGAATTGCGACAGTAGGGTTTCGGTATTTTGCGGATCATTGAGGGAGGTCCGTTGGTAACTGCCCATGGATAGATGGAGATAATCAACTTTATCCTTGATTTGATCCACGAAATACAGCGAGTCGGCCAAGCGGATCCCCGGCGTTTCCAGCTCTTCTGGGGAAAGACGATAACCAACCACGAACGGTCGAGTGGCGTAACGCGCAACCACTGCTTGCACTTCCGCAATCACTGCTAGCGGAAATTGCAACCGCCGCTGCCGGGTGCCACCCCATTGATCGGTGCGTTGATTTGAATTCTCCGAATAAAATTGTTGCAACAAGTAAGTGTTGGCGCCATGGAGCTCCACGCCATCAAAGCCTGCCGCGATCGCCCGTCTGGTGGCCTGACCGAAATCGGCGATGATCTGCAGGATCTCCTCATGGGTCAAAGCGCGGGGTTCTTCTGAATTTGGCGGATAGGTCGCCGCGATCGCGCTGGCGCTGACCGGCTGTTCGCCGCGTAGGACTTGATGATTCGATTTGCGCCCAGCATGGAAAATTTGTAAAATCCCGCGGGTGCCTTCTTTTTTAATAGCAGTGGCTAATTTGGACAATCCGGGGATCATCTGATCGCTGGCGACGGACAATTCGCCTTCAAAGCCCTTGCCATTTTCGCTGACATTGGCGACGCCGGTCACGATCATCCCGGGACCACCAGCCCGCAAGGCATAATAAGCCACCTCGTCGGA
Source organism: Lapidilactobacillus luobeiensis (assembly GCF_024345205.1). Lineage (GTDB taxonomy): Bacteria > Bacillota > Bacilli > Lactobacillales > Lactobacillaceae > Lapidilactobacillus > Lapidilactobacillus luobeiensis. The sequence goes on from NZ_BROC01000019.1 coordinate 26,310, forward strand.
CGTCACCATTCCATTGTAAAAACTAGCCATGGTGGTCATCGGCGACATCACCACGCGATTCTTGACGGACAAACCATTCTTGAATTGATACTGCGAGAGAAACTTCATAATATTAAATCATCCTTTCCTAACAAACGTTCAAGCTGAATAAATTAACCATAGACGCTATTCTACATGTAACTTTTCTTAATGGAAGTACCGACTTTTTAGTAACCTAGTATCCCAAAAGTAACTTTTGTGTCAGCTCGCGGTAAAATGACCTAAACTTTTTTCAACTTTTTTAAAGGCGGCGAGAAAAGGTCAGTTTTTTCCGGTAAAGTTGGATTGTACTTTGCTGGCGAACATGCTACGATACTCAAACAATCAGTTGCGCGGAGCACGTTTCAAAAACAGAGTGTGGAGAGGTGCGGTTAGGCCGTGAGCATTAATTTATCTGATTGACTAAGCCGCGGAGCGGATTGGGCAAGCAGATACTTTAAGGCGCAGCGGTCTGCACCTCGCAGCACGTTTCAAAGATGTCCGCAGCTTGCGCGTGGCGTTGGCGGATGTGGTAGGGCTCCAGGTCGGGCTGGGGGTGGTGGAACGCTGCGGGCGTCACTTTGAGTTTTTCGGAAAACCACCGAAAATCTCAAAGCTGAGCCTTATTCTAAGCGGCAAAGCCGCCAAGAATAATATCGCGGCTGACTCACCCCCAGCCCGACCTTCCGCCAAATGAGCAAACAGACTACCAACGCCAGAGTACGAAACACAACGGGTTGACTTTGAGCATTAACCTAACTAGGATTTTGGAAGCGGGCTTCGCTTCCGGAAGCCTAGCGTAGTTAAGCGGAAAAGTCAGTTGTGTGCCGCACGTTTCAAAAATTGGACAGCGTCAGCTTGACGGAATTTGTTTGGAAAAGATTGAAAGGAAGCGGCTTGCTTGAAGAAAGTTTATCAGCTCGCGATCAGCGCGACTTTAGATGTAATTGGTGGGAAATGGAAACCACTGATTCTTTGTCATTTAGGCGGCGGCCCCTTGCGCACCGGCGAACTGCGTCGGAAGATCCCGAATATCACGCAGAAAATGTTGGTGCAACAGTTACGAGAACTTGAAGAAGACGGCATCATCAACCGCAAAGTTTATAATCAGGTCCCGCCAAAGGTTGAATATTCCCTGTCCGACGAGGGAAAAACCTTACGAGAAATCCTCGTCTCCATGTCCGAATGGGGCATTCGCCGCGTGGCCAAACTAAATGACGCCGGTGCCGAAATCGAAATCGAACACGAAGACTACTCCGGATTCCTGAGATATTAAAACAGAGTGCGGAGCCAACCCGGTCAGCTCCTGAGCATTAGCCTAGCAAGTGATTTGGAAGCGCACTTCACTTCCGAAACAATTGCGTAGCTAAGCGCAGGGAGCTGGGTCGGTGAGCACGTTTAAAAAACAGAGTGCGAACGAGTCGGGTTGCTTGTGAGCATTAACCTAGCAAGTGATTTGGAAGCGCACTTCACTTCCGAAACAATTGCGTAGCTAAGCGCAGGGAGCTGGGTCGGTGAGC
>NZ_BROC01000020.1 GCF_024345205.1 Lapidilactobacillus luobeiensis
ACGTTTTAAGAACAGAGTGCAAGCGAGTCGGGTTGCTTATGAGCATTAACCTAGCAAGTGATTTGGAAGCGTACCTCGCTTCCGAAACAATTGCGTAGTTAAGCACAGCAGTCAGTTGTGTGCCGCACGTTTAAAAAAGAACCGAGACAGGCGCAGACGATTTAGTCCGACTTGTTTCGGTTCTTTTTGATATTCTTCTGGTCAGCAAGTGGTCTTGAATGGGTCTAGAAGAATGAAATGGTTGTTATTCAGGTATTTGGGTCAGAATTTGAATATGCACTTTTTCGGAGTAGTCGCCAACTTATTCATAAACGGTCAAGTACTTGCCGAAGTCAATCACGCTTTCTAGCCTAAGCAATCTCGTCGGTCAATAAGCCGTGTCTCGTTGATCTGGCCTACCATAGTTAATAACTGTGGTTAGTGGTTATTAGGTCGGTGATACTAGCACAGCCTGTCTGATGAACTAGGGAAATTTTTTGATGATTCGTTCTGTTCCCAACAAATGTTTACATAACTATAAATTCGTTTCTGCTACTTTTTTACTGATCTCCCTTGAACTCATAATGATTACACAACCATCTTCGATATGTCGGCGCCTAACAAATTGGTGAGGTACAATAGATAATAGAAGCCGTGAAATCAACAATGGCAGTATTTGTATCACTGGATATTTTGCTAAAGACCACTGTGACTCAGACTCAAGCTCGACTTTTCCTGAGATTATTGCGATAACAATAGTGGAGGTTAGGATTATGACTACTTTTGGTGAGAATTTGAAACAGGTCCGGCACTTACACCACCTGACCCAAGCGGAACTTGCTGACCAACTAAATATTTCGCGTTCAGCTATTTCCAGTTGGGAAGTTGGCCGAAGCTACCCAGATCTGGATATGCTGGTCAGTTTAAGTCGCGTTCTCCAAATCTCCGTTGATCAATTAATCAAGGAGGCGCCTGTAATGGTGGCAACAATTAGTCGCGAACAACACAACAATCGGAAAAGAAAGCTTGCCTTACGGATCATTGTTCCTGTTTTCTTTGCGTTATCAGTATTCACCGCATATCTGGTTTATCAGGATGTGGATGCTGTTAATCGGTTTTTCTCACCTAATTGGTCGGCCGGGTTGACTATTAAGAAACGTCAGGCTAACGTGTGGACCACTGTGGTCTGGGACCAAGGTTCACTGGTTGAGGGTTCGATTTTCAGAAAGTCGGCATTAACTAATCATGTCGCCAGCACCAGTCAAGTCAGGGTGCGCCTGGTCGATCGAAACGGTCAAGCGCTGGGAAAATCTTTTAGCCTTAAACCAGGACAGCAGCGAAAACTGAACGTTAAGTCACGACAAGCCTTTCGGGTTAAAGTCAAGTTACCTCAAGGCAGATACATCCTAAATTGCCACTGATTTAGTGGTCGGCGCTAATCTGTTAAGACGTAATCCGACCAAACGCACATTATTTCCCGGGAACAATGGCGCACTTCGCATTTGTCCCGTGGTATCAGGGTTTACGCACTCACCGATTTTACGGTGGCACAGTTTTGACCCTTTTCAAATTATTTTGGCTCATCTGGCACTTCCTTGGAGAAGATCCCGTTGAGCTTTTTTGCGACTTCAAAGTTACTGTTGGGGTAGAGATGACCGTAAGTACCGAGCGTCGTTTCGATGTCTTCATGCCCCAGACGTTCTTTGATCTGGAGTGGATTTTCGCCGAGGCTGATCAAGAGTGACACATGCGAGTGGCGGAGTCCGTACACGGTAATTCGCTGAACCTTGGCCGCTTCGCTGTACGTGTCCACGACATCAATGAATTGCTGGTCGGAACACGGAATCCCATCACGTGAGAATACCCATTCGGACTGCACCATTTCTGCTTGTGCGGACTGCCACGCGCCTAAACACGCCACAGTATCATCATCAAGCGCTACGGTGCGATGACTAGCAGCAGTCTTAGGCGCTGGTGTCTCAAACCAGTTGCGGTTGTGATAGTCCATCGTCTTGTTGATGTTCACAGTCTTAGCTTCGAGATCAATGTCTGTCCACTTTAGTGCCCGTGCCTCACCGCTACGCAAGCCGGACATGAACATGAACCACAATACCGTGTAATCAAAGCGTCCCGTGTACGTATCGGTGCACATTTTTTCGAGTACCTTTTGAAAGTCGGCTTGTGTCCAGAAGTGGATCTTAGCTTTCTTCTTCTTGATAAGGCCAACGATCCGCACAGGATTTTCAGTGATGATACCAAGTGCCTTGGCTCGCTCTAGCACTTGGCCTAACATAATATTGATAGTTCGTGCATAGGATTGCTGACAATCTTTGAGCACGCTGACTTGCCAATGTTGCACATCAATCGGCCGAATTTGGTCAATGATGATGTCATTGAACCTAGTCAGGTACTCGCTGTTCATCAAGACCAGTCGCTGGCGGTAGGTACGTGGTTTCACTTGGGTTTTGTACCAAGGCTTGAATACGTCTTCCATGAAGTTGCCAAAACGAGTCTTCTTAATATCCTCATGATCGGCGACCCCAGCCGCCAACAGTGCTAATCTAGCTTTTTTCGCCTCCGTTTTCGTCTTGAAGCCACTGGCACGCTTTTGAATTCGTTTGCCAGTCCGTTTATCAGTTCCTAAGCTCACGCGGAAGCTAAACGTGCCATCCGCTTGTTTGGTAATCGGGTCTTTCGTAGTCAAGATAGTTCCTCCTTAACTGCGGAAAGGCCACTTGGTGCACCCTCAAGTTGGCTTAGTTTCAAGCCTAATACTGCGTCTACTGCTTCCACTGGAACACGGTCTACGCCTTTCGTACCGTACCATCCAAGACCACGTTTGAGCAACAACTCTTTCGCCATTTTGATGATACGACTTGCTTGCGCTGGACTGTATCCCAACTTCACTAAATCAGCCCGTGTCAGGGTCAGATATGCTGGCATACTGTTCTCCTTTTTCAAATTGGAGATCGCCGCGATTTACTGACCGTGATATACTTAGCTTGTCTAGGGCAAAGTTTCGGGTCAGCGCGGCAATCGCGTTCATTCGTTGCTTTGTTTTTCTTTTGCTTCAAAATCGTCTAGGTACACACCACGGTTGCTATTTTGATAATGTTGAATCAAGTCGACCTGTCGTGGACTAAGTTTGCCAGCATCAATAATTTCATCGAGTGTATTCGTTCCTAACATCTCGTCTAAAATTACGATTAGTTTCAACGAGGAGCTCACTTGCTTTTTGAGCCAGCCAATCGTGGTTTCAAAATCGAATGGTTGGGGGTCAACGGTCAGGGAAAGTTTGTCGCGGTTAGCGCCAATAAACGTTGCCCACCGTGGGTCAATCGGCCAACTTTGCTTACTCTTGCTCTTAGTCGGCGTCAGGAAGCAGATGTAATGGTTAATGATGCCGAAGATGACCTTTTCAGGATCGCGCGTTGCCAACAGCTCATCAATTCCAGAATCGGCACGCTCATCAGTCAACCGCACCTCAAAGCGATTCTTGATTGGCTGTTCTTCAATCGGGAGTTTGTCTTCTTGCAAGCCATTTTGCCGTTGCCACTGCTCAAAGTCCTTTTCGTAAATCACCATGTGCACACCGCTTTGACGCGAACCCAGTTCCAAGGTATTGCCTTCTTTATGGTCACGATCTGACCGGTGAATTTTGCCACCTTTGAAGCGCGACCGATATTCACCGCGCCGATACTTCTCAATCAGTTCTGGGATATCCAAAACGCCGTAACGATCATTGATGGCAAGGTCGATGCGCTTGAAATGAGCACCAAGTTCTTGGCAGGCCAAGAAGACATCGTACCACGACCGTTTTTGTCCTCTCAGGTAGTTCTCAAGGTAGCGACAGCCTTGGCCGCTAAGCTCAATCATCGTGCCTTTATCGCGCTTTAGCCAGTCCTCTTCGGATTCACCGTGGTGCCGTTCTGGTTGTGGTGAAAGCATCACCGTCAGCTCGGCGCATAGCAGTTTGTGCGTGTAACCGTAAAACGCCCAATCTTCATGGCGGAAGTGGTCTGGGTTCATTTGAAATACCTGTCGAATGATGTTTTCGGCATCGTGTGACTTAAAGGTCACGCGGAAGTAGTCGATACAGCAATCTAAGTTGTTCCGTTTGGTCAGTGTCCGCATCGCTGTCATCAGTTTAGCCCTAGCTTGCGCTGTGAGCTGTTTTCGGCCTCTAATCAAGGCGTTGATATACTCACGGCTATATCCCGTTGTATCGGCTAATTGTTGCTGTATCACGCCATAAGCGTCTTGGAACTCGACCAGATCATTAAGCCATGTTTCCTGTTGCGGATTAACTAACGTTAAATCCTTTTTCATCTCACCATTCCTTTCGATGTGAACTAATTTGGCGTCAAGTTTGCCCGATATTTCTTGCAAAATGCCGGTATGACGCGGATTTTTTCTACCTAGCAGGTTTATTGTGTCATACTATCGCCCCCCTATTAGAGCTTTTGCGGACAGAAAAAGAGACCGCGGTTGGAGATACCGCGGCCGTTCTTGATCGAATTGATGAATATATGCCAAAGGTTACAGAGATACGTAGAGTAATGCACATGATGGGTGACTTCTCACCGCGACAACTAGACGGATTATCGGAACAGCTTGACCAAATCATGCAATACTTCCGCCCGTACACACCTGTTAATGAAGACGGTGAACCGGAGACAGATCAGAATGGCCGACAAATTACGAAACAATCTAAATATCGAGAATTACCAATTAAGGAAATCCACCATATTTACCAAGAAATCAAAGCCATACAAACATACCAAGATAACGAAATCAAATCTGCATTAACGAATGACGATATTGGATAATAAACTAGATTAAGTTGTTCCCAGCAAAGCAATATTCGAATTATTACTGATCGTAACTAACTCCAGCTATGGTCATACAATTTTATGGTCGTAGCGGGGGTAAGATTACAATAAAAAGAATTTCACAATTCGATTGTTCTTGCTTTTAACCAAATTTCGATTTCTTTTGGCGACTCTACCAAGCCTCTATCCAGCCATTCTTTAATCCATCCATACATGCCATACAGATAAAACGACTCTAGATACACTTCGTAATTATTACCTGCACGTTTGTTCAACAGAATTCTCTTGAGAACTGGAACGATTAAACGTAGGTACCCCCGCTGATTTAACAGTTTATAGAAGTCCTCGTTACTCTTCAAATGCTGAAATATTCCAGCTAAGAGTTCGTCATTCCTGCCAAAATCTTGACGTTCATGTTCAAAATGGACTTCGTTTTGATGATACCAATCCATGATAATTTTATTGCAATAACCGGCTAGAACAGCTTCCATATCTTGAAAATTTCGGTAGAAAGACACTCTGCTGATTTGTGAAACTCTAGACAGCTCACTGACTGTAATTTGATCTAACTCCTTTTTCTTCAGCAATACCAACAAAGCCTTTGTCAGTTCGTTTTTGGCGAAGGTTTGTTTTTGTGTATTATTCATGTCTTTACAAACCTCCTTCTGTTGTTTCATTTTGTCGTTATGGCGCAATAATGTACAGTTATCATATCAAGCTATGTTACACTTGTAAAGTCGAATCGGCATAGAGTTTATGTAATGAAAGAGCAGTTCCTGTTAGGACTACTCGTTGCAAAGGTGATCATGATATCATTTGGCTGCTTTGGATTGGAATTGATGATGAAGTCTGTCGATATGTGTGGACAAGTAGTATCTGGACTAGCTAGATAAAAATTTGAAATAGGATGTAGAACGTTATGAAAAAAAAGCTGTTTACAGTGGGTAAAATCCTTGGAATCATATTGGCCTCGTTATGCCTTTTGCTGTTTCTCTTTATTTTGGGTCCCAATCATTTAATCACGACCCAAATTAGTAGTATTTTCTTCCCGTTAACCGCGGGCCATCTGTTAATACTGTTGATTCTTTTAACAATCCTATCGCTAGGACTTATTGGATGGATAATCAAACAAAAAATGAAACCGGGTAAGCTTATCATCACACTAGCGGTAGTATCCGTGGCGGCACTGCTTGTTGGTGGAACAGAGTGGGTGATAGAAAAACATATTGTGCAGAAAAATGGTGGTGAGGTCAGCCTACTCGGAGATAAAAGTATTTCTATGAAAGCAAAGCCTGACACACAAGTTAGCTATGCACACAAAAACGGTAAAGATTTGACTGTGTCTATCTATAAGAATAAATCAAAATCAACTAAACATAAGCAACCCGTCTATGTCTATATACATGGTGGTGGCTGGGCCTCTGGTGACTCAGAGTCATCAGCTTGGCTGCACCGCGCAATGGCTGACAAAGGATATGTCGCCTTCAGCATCAACTATCGTTTAGCAACCGATGGGCAGCCAAATTGGCAAACTGCAACAGAAGATATTATCGATGCCATCAAATGGATAAAAAGTCATGCCGCGGACTACGGCGGTGATAGTGACCATATTCTCTTATCGGGTGAATCTGCAGGTGGGCAACTGGCACTGCTTTATACGGGATTAGTCTCAAGTGGCAAATTAAACGCACCACTTCCTGATGCAGTAGACGTAATGTATCCTGCTCTTGATATGACGTGGACAGCCAAGAATGGTCGTTATTTAAGCAGTAGTGTTGTCCCTGGAATCGTTGAAAAATATATTGGTGGCAGTTTGACAACACACAGAGATAGACTGGAAACGGTGTCGCCTGAAAACTACATTAGCGATAAGTTTCCTCCCGTATATATCATCCATGGGCAAAAGGACTCCTTAGTGACGGTCACGGGTTCTGAAAAATTTGTTAGGAAGCTTAACAAGGCTGGCGGTCATGCAAAACTGGTCAAAATTCCGTTTGCTAACCATGGAATCAACATGCAGGAAGTGGTCAGTTTAATGAGTAATGATGCCAAGAAAATCGATGGTTTGACTATTAAAGAATAGTGAAGGAATCTTGAACGTGCTGGAAAAGTATTTGTCAGTCTTTTTAGTAATTAGGTCGAATCATATTTCACAAGATCAATGTGAACATCTTTTAAAGCAATACGAGGCAGGTATTAACATGAATATCCTCACTTAAAGGGTGCAACTCATGGATTTGTTCCCGAAGGTAATGACAACCGCAAAGAAAATGTATTTCAAAAACATCTGAAACAACAAGCACGAATTAGGTTAGTCAGACATGTCAATAAGCAATTGGAGGAATGGAATTATTGAGTCACAACTTGTTCAATGATTTTCAAACGAAAGGAGCATGCGTTTTGGACGATGAGAGGGATAAGAATAGGACGAGCACCACATCTTCTGATTATGATGAGAGCGACAAAGATAAGACAAGCACCGCCTCTTCAAATTACGATTGTTCCTGCTGGCAGGAATTCTGGTCAAGTTATTACTTGACTGAAATGTTTCTCCAAGATCTATAAAGTCGAGCATCTCACTTAAATGTGGGATGCTTTTTAGTAAAGCTTTCAACGAACAGGAGAATAATTATTGAGTCGAATAGACTGGTACCACTGCCAAAAATAAATAAGACTGCCCAAGTAACGGCAGTCCTATATATTGGGGTGGCACAGCAGTGGCACTTCCTGACAGCAATATATCTGATATTAGTATAACTACCCATGCTATAAAGCGTATTGTTGCTGGATTCTGTGAGTTAGTCGAACGAGTTATTTATTTCCCGGGAAATAATGTTCTCGAGTGATTAACTTACCGAACCCTGATGTAAACCGCTTCTTGAGGCGCGCTACCACATTGACGTTATATAAAACGATGATGGCTGTGCCCCCACATGGATTTGAATGTTTTCCCGCGAAACAGCTTGCTGAACGACGTGATGCCGTTAAAGACCGTTTCACAGCCGTTCCGGAAATTGTAATTCTGATATTTAGCGATGTAGGATATTTCATGGTATTTTGTATCCATAATAGTGACGCAACTATTTAAAAATAACTAGGAAGATTTTTCATGAAATCCACAAATACGTAAATGAACAAATTTCAGAGTATCCCAAGTTATGAACTTGCAGAAATCGATAGCAGTATCTTAATAATCTTTATCTTGCTCGTTGGACGAGGATCAATCAATCGTTCGATCTAGAGCCTAGAGCGCTAAAAAAGTCAGTAGCAACGAGTGGTCGACTCGTGGGCTACTGACTTTTTCAATGTACTTAGCGCAGGTTCAATACATATTGACCAGGTTTTGCTTTGATCCGGATGCGGTAATGGGTTTTTCCACCGGTCAGTTTAAGTTGACGCGTGCGCCCGGGCGGTAAAATAAAAGCGGGCGTGTGGAATTTACCAGTGGCGTCGGAAACTTGGACTTGAATGGTTCCAGAATTGCCAGCGGCGTTGATCAGGAGCCGCTGGGGATTGAGCGGGGTGCTTTTTGGGTGAGGAGAACCGTTCCAGCGAGTCGGCACCCATTGATCGCGCTCACTGGCGCGAATCAGCGTGACTGAAGTCTCGATCGGTGAAATGGTTTGTTTGATCGTGCTGATATTATGGACCAGTAAATAAAGTGCGATCAGAAGACCACCAATGAGCAGGAAAATAATAGATTTACGTGTTTTTTTACGTTGTAGCGGTGGAGCGGCAGTAGGCTGATCGTTGATCACTGGTGGTTTGGTGTCATTAAGTAGCCAGTCGACCGAGGTTTCGAGTAGCTGGCTTAAACTGATCAGCACCTCCAGATCAGGATAGTTGCGCCCGACCTCCCAGTTAGAGACTGCTGAACGGGAGACATTCAATTTTTGAGCCAGCTCTGTTTGTGTGAGCTGAAGCTGTTGTCGCCGTTGCTTGAGCCGGTCTCCAAAGGTTAGCATCTGAAACTTCTCCGATCCCTGATCTTCTCCGCTAAGGTTTTGTCTGATATAGATAATTGACGAAAAGACAGCTGTGCTCGCCGTAAATCTTCGGACACAAAATCTGTCATCCCCGTCTTATCAACATTCTTAATTGTACCGTCTTCTAAAACCCCTTGCAAGATGCTAAGGTGAACAGAGCGAGAATTGACCCGGTTAGGGTTTGAGCATTAGCTTAGCAATTGATTTGGAAGCTGGTCTTGCTTCCGGAACAATTGAGTAGCTAAGCGGAAAACACTGGGTCAATGAACGCGTTTAGAACAGAGCGAGAATTGACCCGGTTAGGGTTTGAGCATTAGCCTAGCAATTGGTTTGGAAGCTGGTCTTGCTTCCGGAACAATTGAGTAGCTAAGCGGAAAACGCTGGGTCAATGAACGCGTTTAGAACAGAGCGAGAATTGACCCGGGTAGAGTTTGAGCATTAGCCTAGCAAGCGTTTTAGAAACTGACCAGCAGGTATTGTGTATCAAACGGATAGCGACTGGCCTGCTCAAAAATGGGACAGAGGAGGAAAACATCGTTGTTAGAATTGACGCTAAGGCGCCTGACTAAGAAGTATGGGCAGAAACTTATTCTCGATCAGGTCACGCAGTCTTTTAGTTCTGATGCGGGGATCAGCGCGATCGTCGGGGAGAGTGGCGCCGGCAAGTCTACGCTTTTAAATCTTCTTTTTGGTAGTGATCAGCGTTATTCCGGCCAGTATTTGATCAATGGTCATGACGCGCAGACTTTGACTGCCGCGAACTGGGCTGGGCTACGTAGTCACAAGATCCAAATGGTTTATCAGGATTTCAAACTATTGTCGGATCTCACCGTCGCCGAGAATATCGAGTTCGCGGAACGGCGTTATAACGGCGATTACCAGGCGCGTAAGGAACAGTTGCTCCAACTATTGGGGATCCAGGCAATCGCCAACGCGAAAGTACGGGATATCAGTGGTGGTCAGAAACAGCGCGTGGCCATCGCCCGCGCATTATTGAATGAGCCTGAGCTATTACTGCTCGATGAGCCGACGGGGAATTTAGACCAGCGTCATACCACAGAACTGCTCGATTATTTGGCTAAAATCAAGCGCCGTGGTGTTGGGATCTTGATCGTGACTCATGATGAACGGGTCTTACCTTATGCAGACAAAATCTTTCGTCTCCAGGATGGCCAGTTGCAAGCGGAATCATCAGTGGTGCCGTCATCAATACCAGATCATTTTCCACCGGTATCTGAAGCGGCTGATGTCCCGTTGTCCCCAGCGCCAGCGCGACCCAAAACGCCAGCGAAAGTTCGACTCAAGTACATCTGGGTTGACCTTTTGCAGAAGTGGCGACAGTTTTGCCTAGCTAGTATTCCTCAAATCTTGATCTTGGCCGTGTTCATGCTGATTTTGACTGGGCTTAAGCAAGTGCTGCTCGGTGATATAACGGCAACATTTCAAGGTTTTGCCAGTAATGTGATCCAAATCGACACGCAAACTCTGACCCAATCAGCCCAAAAACGACTCAGTCAAAAGGGTATCGACGCCAGCGTTGATCAAAACCGGTTGTATTTCAGCCAGCAAGATCTTGATCAAGTGCGCCGTCTTCCTCAAGTGCAGCAGGCTTTTTTATTCAATACAAGTCAGTTAATCTTGGATCTGCAAGGCAATGAACTACAGGAGTCTTTAGCCAAGGATAAATTGCCGGCGACTTTTAAAAAATATCCCAGTTATATTGCAGCGCCAACAGAATTACTGTTTGCATTTCGAAGCCTGACGCTTCCTGCGAGCAAACTTAACTATTATGATCCGCAAAAAATCAACTTGCAAAGTGGGACCTACCCCACTACGGCCAACGAGATCCTAGTCCCTGACTTCTTTAAGGAGTATTTAGTTCAAAGCGGGCGTTCTGGCCAGCGGGTGCGTTTGCATGTGCGGAGTGAGCAGGCTCAATTTGTGACGAAGGCTTATCAAATCAGCGGCACTTATCAAACCGACTATCGCCGTCAGCTCCAACCCAATGTGGATCTTAATTACCGGCCGGCTTTTGCGATCTACACGGCCTATCATCAAATCGATGAGCTGGCGCTTCAACTTACCCGCAAGGCTTATGCGGAAAAGAAGGACAGTTATCAGGTCAACGCGGCGACGAAGGCCTATTCCCAGAAATTGGTCGGCACTTACGAGCAGTATCAGCGAAGTATGGGTCTGGGGCAACCAAGCATGTTGATCGTGGCACGGAACGCGGCGCAGATCCCTCAACTGACCAAAGAATTGGCGCGCAAATATCCGCTTTATCAGCAGATGTCGCAGTATTCCTTGAGTCATGGTGATTTTGCGACGACCTATCGTCAATTGTTACTGATCCTGGTGGCGGGGATCGTGGTGGTGGCCGCGCTATTGATCGTGATTTTTGTCTTCCTGAATAAGCAGAGTTTGCGTCATCGCCGGCAAGAGATGGGGATCCTGATCAGTTTAGGTTACCAACGCGGTGATGTGAAAAGGATCATTGCTGGAGAGATCATCAGCCAATTGGGTTTGATCTATCTCGGCGCGTTGCTCGTGGTCAAGTTGCTACATCAGTTCTTGATCCAGCGGTTCTCTTTTGCGAACTATTTCGTTGATCTGTATACCTGGTCGAATCAGGGTCTCATTTTGCTGGTATTGTTGCTGGTGATGTTCTTCTCGGTTCTCTGGGGACTGACGGTGATCAGAAAAAACCGGCTCAGTGAGAGTCTGAAATAAGGCTGGCACACGCGGCGGCGCTTTAGCCGGATCCGAACTTGCAGGAGCAGACGGGGATCAAACTGAGCAGCGGTGAAATCCTGAATAGACACTTCCCAAAGTATCATTGGAACGCTATGATAAGAGTAGTATTGCGTTTGTGCGTTAATAGCGCCGCTTGGGCGGATCATTAGGGGGGAGAGCAGATGAAATTGGCGTCAAAGGCATCATCTCGTCAGCGGACCACAGTCAAAATGAGATTGCGGCTGTTTATTAAACCGCTATTACGACTTAGTTTACCGCAGATCCTGCTCTTCACCACATTATTGCTGGTTTTGCTGGGGATCAGGCAGGTGACGCTGACGAGTTTTCGCGAGCATTTTACCGTGCTGGCGCCTAATGCGATCTACCTTGATGCGCAGACGTTGAAGCCTCATGAACAAGAGCGCCTGAATCAACAGGGCATCGAGGTCAGTACCGATCGAAACCGCTTGTTTTTCGCGCAAAGAGATTATGATCAAGTGCGAGACTTACCCTTGGTCAAGCAAGCCCTGCCCGCGGAAACGACCCGCTACATTCTCGACGCTAACGGCAATGAATTACAATTGTCCTTGGCTCAAAATCAGTTACCCCCGGTGTTTCAGCGTTATCGGAGTTTTGCGACGGCACCGTCGCAGCTGAACTTTGGCTTTCAAAGTTTACAAGTACCGCCGACGCAACTCAAGGCGTATAACCCACAAAATATTCAGCTCATCAGCGGCCATTATCCTAGCGCGGCCAATGAACTGCTGGTTCCTGATTTCTTTAACGCCGCCTATGATCACGGGGACCGTGCCGCGCGATCAGTGCAGTTACCGGTATTGACAGCAAAGGGTCAACGGCGAATGCGAACATACCAGATCAGTGGGACTTACCGCACGGATCATCGGACGAGTTTGTGGGCCGAACAACAAATTGGTCCCAAAAGAGTTTTTGCGCTGTATTTGCCATATCATCCAGAAGATCCCCTAAAAACATTGCGGACGCAAGCGACCTATCAGAATTTCCGCCAGTCCTTCGCGACCAATCAAGCGACCAAGGACTATTCTCAGAAACTAGTTGGCTCCTATGCCGCCTATTTAAAAAGTATCGGGATCGGGAAAACGGGCATGTTGGTCGTGACCCGTGACGCGGCGGCGGTGCCAAAAGTCAGCCAGCAGCTTGCCAAGCTTTATCCGCAGTATCTCCAAATTTCACGTTACGCCCAGACCCATGGTGAATTGGCAAGAACCTACTGGCTGTTATTGTTGATCGTTGTTGTGACCACTTTGTTGGTTATGGGGGCGTTGCTGTTGAGCTTGATCGGCAGTGATCGCCACTATTTGCGGCGGTATCAGGCGGAGCTCGCCAGTTTGGTGGGCTTAGCTAGTTATCGCGTTCAATTAAAGAAAATCATGACTTGGTTACTGGTCAGTCAACTGACTATTATTTATTTAGGGACTCAGGGATTGCTGGCGCTAGTCCAGTGGCAAGTGCTCGGGCGGCTCCGCCTGAGTCAATATTTTACCCAGCTGTTCACCTGGTCTGATCAAGGGCTGATCGCGCTGATCATGTTGACGATCTTGATCGTGGTGGTCTGTTGGGGCCGCTCTTATCTTGACCGGGTAGGCGTTAGCGGCCGGGTCGACAAGGAGAAAACATCTTGAAGAAAAAAGTTAAAATTAGTCTGCTAGTGTTGGTTCCCATTATCTTGATCGTGGGTGTCGTGGTTTTATTGCGAGTGAGCTCGAAATTAAGCCCAACGTCGATGCAAGACGTGACCGTCAGCACGAAAACCACCGCAGGGAAAATGCGGATCGTGATCCATCCCCGCGCTAAAAATGTTTTCCTGACCACGGAGATCTCCGGATCTGATGACTATCAAATTTATACTCGGCATTTTCTACCTTGGGAATCCCCTAAGCGTGATCTTATCCTGACCTACCACAAGGATACGAAAAATGCCGTGATCACGCGCCCCAACGACAGCAAAGTGCCTGCGGACGCCAAATTCGCGGTGCGGCTGATTTATTCGAATGGTGAGGAGAAATTGACCTGGGACTTGAATTAATTGGCCAAATGCAATAGAATTAATTGAATATAAGCAAGGAGGTTTATCATGTCGCAAAATTTGCATACTGGTATCGACGGCAACCGTCGCCCAGTCAACCAATCTAACATCAAGAAGAACATCAAAGCTAATGATCAAGTTTTAGCAACTTTGAAGAAGTTGGCTGACGCTGACAAGTAAGCAGTGTCCATTCCGACGCTGACGATGGAAGACCGCACTTTAGTGGTGGTCTTTTTATTTTGCTCAAAATCATTTGCTTGAATGACGGAGTAAGCACTTGAACAGGCGCCTTAACAAGAGTTTGAACAGAGTTTGCCAGGATCTTGACCGGTATTTTGGCTGTTCGTAGCTGTCAATGCCGCGCGTTGGGATTATTTTATCAGCTCATTTCCAGAAGTTTCGGACAAATACGACGGGTTTGCGTACTTAACTTTGGTGGGGTGAAATAGGTTGATCTAAATTGCCTTGGATTGGGTTCCGTTGCAACGATGAAGAGGACGTTCTCAATAAAAACTGCCTAGCAAGGAGCGGCTAGGCAGACATTTTTGATTTTTCGATTTTTAGGTCGAGCAAGGACTAGTTCAGAACGGGCTCACTGAGCCAATCGAAGGCGAGTAGGGTTTGGGTCGCGGTTTGGATCGGGATCCAAAGTTGAGCGGCGCGGATCTTAAAGAGGGTCCACCAGAAGAGTGAGTCACTTTTCTGGGTTTTGGTGAGGTGAAGTTTAACGGTTTGGCCGTCCTCGGTTTCGCATTCGATGTTTTTGGCGTTCTTGATCGTTTTGATTTGAACTGTCGTAATTTGCTCGCTGTCATTGATCAACATAACTATCATCCTTTCATTGAGCATGGTAATAGCATAACCGAGAATCATGACCGATTTGGGACCGTTTTTATCAGTAAGACGTGTTTTTACTTTGAAGAAAGATAGATGGTTCTTAACAGCAGTTAAAGGTTTTAGCTTTTTATTAAGGGGTTGCTGTTCGGGCGCGTAAGACGGCGCTTGCAAAAAGTTCGTGAAAGCATGGGTCGCGACCGGATTTTGTGCTAAACTAAAAGAAAATGGGCTAATCGAGGTCAATGCGATGAATGTTTTTCAAATTCTTAAATTTATTACTGTGAATCACCGTAGTTTAGCGCCAGAACAAGTGGTGCTGACCGATTTGAACGGAAAACCGAATGCGGTGATGACAGATCTACTCCATGATATTCTGACCAAGATCTACTTGTTCGTGGATCTTGGCGCGGTCAATGATCCCCATGAGGTGATCACCAAGTTGGCGGTAGTCACGCCACTGCCCCATGATGTTTTGGACGAATATCAAAAGGCGTTGGAGCAAAGTGTTTATCAAGTCAATTTTGCGACCAAGAAGCAACTGGTGGAGATCGTCTACGACGATTTTGTTTAGCGGTTCTCCAGTCAAATCAAGACGGCGTAAACCAAGTTCAGGAATCGCGGGACTTGGTTTATTTGTTATCCGCGGGGCTGTCGTTATTTGCTGAGGATCTGCGCTGTATTGCAGTTCGTAATGGGATCATGGTTAGTCGCAGTTTGTAATGGAATCACGGTTAGTCGAAGTGAGGGAGGTGGCGCGGATGAAATTGCGCTGTGCTTATTGTGGGTTAGATTTGAATGAACAGCATTTTCAGGTCAGCGCGACGGCGTTGACCAGTATTTGTGATCTGTGCCAGCAACGGGGAATCAAGCCGGGACAATTAGGCAACGCGCAGATCGCGGCTTTGGCGCAGGCGCGTTCGGGGCAGTTTCTGGGGCAAAGCGAATTAGCGCCGGACTTGCCGCAACCACAACCGTTGGCGCTGAACAAGCAACAGCGGCGAGCCTGCGCTAGTGTGATCAATGCGTTTGACGCCTTGACGGTGGTTTGGCAAACGCCGGCGCGGCGGCAGGATTTTTATCAGCGGATCATTGGTTGGCAGGATCGACCTCAAGTGAATTTGAGCGGGGATCTGCCGCAAGATCTGCGCCGGCTAGGCTGTGATATCACAGACCTTTTTGACAAAAATGACTTGGATTATGCCACTCGTCAGCGAGTGCGGGAACAATTCGGCTATCATTGTCAATACTGCGGTCGTTATGGCGATAGTGTGGATCACAAGGATCCGGTGGCGTTATCGGCAGATAATCGGTGGGCAAATTTGACCTTGGCCTGTCGCGAGTGTAACCGGCTGAAGGGGGACATGCCCTATACGCTGTTCGTGCAATGGAATCAGGAAGTGACCCCACTGCTCCGCAAATTGGTGGCGGCTGAGCGGACGTTGACGGCGTTGCGCCAGCGTCAGGAGCGCGTTCAAGCCAAATTGGCGGTGGAGCAACATTTGCATGGTCAGGTCATGGCGCCCGCCGCCCAAGCATTGCGGCAACAGATCAAGTTGTTGCAAGGATTGCGCGATGGTGAGAACAGTCAATATCAGAAGTGGATCAAGTTGCGGCACGATTATGTGATCAGCCATTATCAGGCTTGGTTGTTGGCGGAAATGGAGGAATAGGCATGCGATTTTTACAAACGGCGGATTGGCATATTGGGCGGCGCTTGTTCGGTTACGATTTGTTGGCGGAACAGGCGGCGGTCTTGAGCCAGGTGGCGACGATCGCCCAGGAGGAACAAGTGGACGCGATCGTGATTGCTGGTGATCTGTATGACCGGCAAAATCCTAACGAAACGGCGGTGGCGTTGCTGGATGCCACGATCCAACAGTTGAATTTGAGCTTGAAACTGCCGTTGTTGGTGATCAGCGGCAATCATGATAGCGGCGTCCGTTTAGGTGTGGGCGCCGATTGGTTCGCCGAAACCGACTATTTCTTGCGGACGACTTTGGCCTCGGTGGATCAGCCGCTAACGTTGGGGGACACGCAATTTTTCCTGTTGCCTTATTTCGAACCGTTTCAGGCGCGGCAATTTCTGCAAGATGACAGTATCCATACCGTGGCCCAAGCGATGACCCAGTTGGTGGCGCGGATGCAGGCGCAATTTACGCCGGGCTTGCAACATGTGTTAGTGGCGCATTTCTTTGCGGCGGGCAGCACCCACTCGGACTCGGAGACCACGGTGGCGGTGGGCGGCTTGGACGCGGTGCCACTGGATCAATTGGCGGGGTTCGATTACGTGGCCTTGGGACATATCCACAACAAGAACGCGCTACACAGCGAACGGGTCCGTTATAGCGGTTCGTTGAACAAGTTTTCGCTTTCAGAAGTTGATCAGACCAAGGGGGTTTTGATTGTGGAAACGACGCCAGCGTTAACCGTCAAGTTCCGACCGGTCACCCCGCTCCACGATGTTCAAAATATTCGTGGTGCTTTTGCGGATTTGAGTGATCCTGACTACTTACGCCAACATCAGATCGATCAGACGGCGTATACCGGGATCGTTTTGCAAGACACGAATATCATTAGTAACGCCAGCGGGAAACTAAAGGCGCAATTTCCGCGTTTCTTGACGATGCAGCGGGAGCAAAGCGTGCAATTGGCGCAGCGGCAGCACTTGACGCAGGCGCAGATCAAAGCGCCGTTACAGTTGTTGGCGGATTTCTATCAGCAGTTGACAGATAAGCCGTTAACGCCGGCCCAGCAGACTTGGGCGGCGGAAACGTTGAAGGAGGTGGATCGTTCATGAAACCAATCAAATTGACGCTGGACTTCTTCGGTCCCTATCGTCATGAGGTCGTCGATTTCAGTCGGTTCGAACAACAACCGCTGTTCTTGATCAGCGGGGCGACCGGCGCTGGCAAATCGACCTTGTTCGATGGGTTGGTCTACGCGCTTTACGGCGATGCTGCCAGTCCGCAACGCCAGGATAAGGATCTGCGCTCTGATTTCGCCACCCCGGCAGACCTGACCCAAGTGACCCTGACCTTCAGCCATCGCGGTAAATTCTATCAGGTATTACGCAGTCCAGCCCAGACGCAGAACAAGAAGCGGGGCAGCGGCGTGACGGAAATGTTGACCCAAGCCAGTTTGACTGTTTTCCAAGACGCCGCCCTGCAAGTGGAAGAAAATCAGATCCTCCAAGTCAAAAAGGTCAATCTCTTTTTGACTGACCTTCTACAAATGAACTCGGCCCAATTTCGGCAAATCATTTTGTTGCCGCAAGGAGATTTCCGCAACTTCCTCGATGGTGACAGTGATCAAAAGGAACAAGTATTGCGCAACCTCTTCCAAACCCAGCGTTATGAACGCTGGATCGACGCTTTGCAACAATCGTATAAAGATCAACGCAAACAAAACGAGGCCACGACGCAACGGATCCAGGCGTTATTGCAACAGGTCCTGTGGCCAGCTGATGGCGCGCCGGCGGAAACCACGTCCTTGCCTGAACAGGCGGCGTTGTTGGCCAGCCAACTGCAAGACCAGCAAGCAAAATTGGCCCAACTCAAACAACAAAAGGATGCTCAGATTGAAGTTAGCGCCGCTGCCCAAACGGCGTTACAACAGGGGCAACAAGTCAGCGCTTTGTTAGCGCAACAGGAAAAGCTAAAGCAGGAGCAAGCCAAATTAGCCGCCCAAGCGCCGACGGTGGCCCTCTGGCGGCAACAGCTTCAAGACTGGCAATGGGCGCGAGAACGTTTACCGCAACAGCAACAATTCACAGCGGCGCAAAATCAAGTCGTCCACTGGCGGCAACGGTTGACCGCAAACGCCAAATCAAGCCAAGAAAATGCGCAAGCCCAGACCGTTTTGGCGCAAGAGCAGGCGGAACTAACGGCGGCCCAACCAGAACAAGCGCAATTGCAGACACAGATCCAACAATGGCAGAGTCAATTACCACTCTATCAAGCGGTCGACGCGCAACAAAGCGCTCGCGATCAGGCGGCGGCTCAAGTGGCAGAACAGCAGGTGACAGTCAGCGCGGCAATGACCAAACTGGAGCGGCAGCGCCACGAGTTGGCGACTTTGACGGCCGCCCAAGCGCAACAACCTGACTTTGCTGGGGAACAAGTGATGTTATTGACCCGACAAAATCAATTACAAGACTGGCAAAAACAATTGGCGCAACTGCAACAGGCCCAACAACAGTTACAGGATTGGCAAGGTCAACAAAAGAGATTAAGTCAAGAACAGTTTGAGTTGAATACAGTGGCGGCGCGTGCTTTGGCAACTTATCAGCGCCAACGAAGCGATTTTGCCCAGCAACAGATCGCCCGGCTGAGTCAAGATCTATTGCCAGGAACGCCCTGCCCGGTCTGTGGTTCCCGTGAACATCCCGCGCCAGCGGTGGCGGTGGCCAGTACCGTCACCGAAGCAGCGGTAGATGAAGCCGATCAAGCCCGGCAAATGGCCAGTCGTGCCGCCTTGGCCAAAGAGCACGAATTAGCGGAATTGACCAATAAGTTAACGGAACAAACTACCGCCCTAACAACTGGCGCTCAAACACTTCGTCAAGAATTATTAGCGGCTGCTTGGTTAGCGCTGGCGCCGGACTTGGCGGCGGATTTTTATCAGGTGGGGGCTCGTTTACTGCTGGCGCCAGCTGCTAAGATCGATCAAGCTCAGCAAGAATTGGCCGCGGCGCAACGGGCCAGTCTAAAAGCTGGCCAGCGATTAGAAAAATTGCGCCAACAAGTGGATCGGGCCCAAGCGGCGGTTCAAGCTGATCAGGAAAAATTGCATCAAGCGCAACAGGCCTTAGCGGTGCAACAAACCCAGTTGGCCGACTTGAAAGCCCGTTTGGCGGCGGACTTTGCCACGTCTCAGGCGCTACAACAGGCCCTGGATCAGGCCTTGAAACAAGCTGACGTTTACCAAAAGCAAGTCCAAACGGTCAATGAGCGGCAACAGATGTTGTTGCAACAGGCGAAAGTCCAAGAAGCTAATGATCAACAATTCACGGAGCAACTAGCGGTAGCGCAGGAGCAAGTTGACCAGTTAAAGACACAATTGGCGGCCGCTTTTAACCAACAGTGGCCGTCCTTGACAGATTTCACAGCCCAAGACCAAGCTTATCAAGCGCTATTGACCGCCAGTCAGCAACAAGAACAGGTGACGGCTCAGCTCAAGGCTTATGATGAGCAGCAGTTGAAATTAAGCACACTGCTTGGTGAAGTCGTGGCCAAATTACCAGCAACGCCACAACGACCTGATCTGGCGGTCCTGCAGGCAAATGCGACCAATGCCAGCGCACGCTTGACGACCTTGAGTGATCAGTTGGCAGCGCAAACGCAGCAACAGCGTCAACAACAGAAGTTGTTGACTGGGATCCAAACGGCGCTGGACCAGTTGACAGATTTGACGGAATTACAGGAATTGGCGGAGGTGACCCGCGGCGTGGGCAGTCAGAAGTTAGGACTGGAGCGCTACGTTTTACGGATGTACCTGGAAGAAGTGCTTAAAGTCGCCAACACCCGCTTGGACCAGTTGACTCAAGGCCGCTATCAATTGGCGCTTGATGATGAACTCCAAGCCGCGCGGAAGAAATCTGGATTGGAATTGAATGTTTATGACGATTATACCGGCGAATTCCGCAGTGTGCGCACTTTGTCAGGTGGCGAAAGCTTTATCGCGGCCCTGTCGCTGGCGTTAGCCTTGGGCGAAGTCGTGCAGCAACAAACCGGCGCCATCGAGATCAACACGCTTTTTATTGATGAAGGGTTCGGCTCGCTGGACGAAGAGGCGTTACAAACGGCGATCGCCGCTTTGACCGGTTTAGAAGGACAGCAACGCCTGATCGGGATCATCAGCCATGTCCGGGAATTGCAGTTACAGATCACCAGCCAACTACAAGTGGTCGCCAATGGTAATGGGGAAAGCCATATCCGCTACCGCTTGGCCGACGAACCAGAAAGTGATGGATAGTGCTTGCTTGTAAAGTTGCGCTTGTTGCCTAGGGCGCGGAAACAGGCTGATCACGCTTGATTTTTAGGTTTAACTCGACTAATGCTCAGCAGCCATCCAACTGGCTGGCCCTGTTATTTGATAATTTGGGTAAATAAAAAGTCTAAGATTTGTTGATCGGTCCGACATGATCAACAACCTTAGACTGTTTTTTTACTTTTTTACTTTCTTAGTTTCGTTATCTTTGCTGCATTACTCTTTTTCTGACCCTGAGCACCGAGGAAAAAAATGATGCCAGCTAGCGCAAGGAAGAAAAGACTGAGATAGAACAGGGGGCTACTAGCGAGAGTGATTCCAAGGTCAGGAAACTCCTTAGCATCCTGAGCCACCAGAACAGAGGTAACAATGAACAGCAGCAACCCTCCAATCAAGTAAGCCCCTCCGATCTTCCGATACCTTACCAGTTGTTGTTGCGCGCTTCGTTCCTTGAAATAACTGTAGTGATAACCTAACGATAAAATAAAGAACAGCAGAATAATGTAGAGATAGTCGCTCTTATAGACAGGATAGCCCCTAAGTCCTGGCCAAATGGAGCAGCCAATTAATGCAATCACACCAAGGATAAAGTAGACCTTGCCCATTATAAAATATTCCTTCATCATCTTTTGTTAACCTCCAATAATTTTTGCTTGATACCACTTTATTTTGGTCAGGGGAGTAGATCAAGTACGCATTAAAGTAGTCGAGTGAGTAAAGCCGTTAATAAAACTGACTTAGCTGAGGTGCGCCTTTTTTTGTTTCGAACTGGTCACTATTTAATAACTCACAGTGCCCATTAGGACTCAAAAATATAAATGAATTTTGGCAACAAAAATAGCCCGTAAATCATCGCCAGATTGGTGGCAACAACGTAATCATATCCCAAATGGATAGCGCTTTCAATAATAAATATAATTTATTTATTATTTTTAAATTAAAATCGCATAATCTTGCGCATTTGTGTAATTGGAGGAGTGGCCGTTCATTTAATGATCGTAAAGCTTTTAGCAGACCGACGGCAAACAAAAAGCCACAGCGAGTTGCCGCGGCTGTGGCTCGATGAGCACTAGATTTAGAGGTGGCGCTTAATTATGACTAGCAGAATCGGACTATCTGCGGCAAGACTGCCACTGGTTCTTCAAGCAAACGATCCCGGTGTCACCCACCCAAGCAGTCGTGGTTCACAAGCCATGGTCGTCAAGTGCGTGGTCCCCCATCAATTGACCATAGCTTGCCAGTCGGCGTGAGTGCTCAAACGACTATTATAACGTTTAGCGGCTGGAGCGGAACGATTCGGGGTGAGATCGCTGTGAAATGGTTGAGAGTGCGAGCCGACCTGGGCAGCTTCTGAGCATTAGCCTAGCAACTATTTTGGAGGCTGGGCTTTGCCTCCGGAATAGTTGCGTAGCTAAGCGGAAGAAGCTAGGTCAGCGAACACGTTTAGTGGCTTTGCCACTTAGACCAAGGCCTGATTTTAAGACTCGCGGTTTTTGCGAGGCTTAAAACAGCGCCCACAGCGAGCTCACCCAAGCTACGGACATCATACTTTAATCAACGCTGTAGGTACCGTTTCAAAAACGTCTGTGTCCGTGGTTTTTGCGGTTGCGTGAAGATTTCCTCGGCGGAGCCTTCTTCGGCGATGACCCCTTGATCCATGAAGACCACGTGATCAGAAATATCTCGGGCAAAGGCCATTTCATGGGTGACTAAAACCATGGTCAAGCCAGTATGCGCCAGGGCCCGCATTGAATCGAGCACATCATCGACCATTTCCGGATCCAACGCCGAAGTTGGTTCATCGAACAGGAGGACTTCTGGACTCATCGAGACCGCGCGGGCGATCCCGATCCGTTGTTTTTGCCCGCCGGAAAGTTGACTGGGTTTGGCGTTGACATAAGGGGTCATGCCGACTTTCTCCAATTGGGCCAGCGCCATTTCGCGGGCCGCTTCAGGGGTGCGGTTCAAAACGGTGGTTTGCCCGACCATGCAGTTTTGTAAAACGTTCAGGTTGTTGAAAAGGTTGAAAGATTGAAAGACCATGCCGACCTTGGCGCGGTAGGCGGTGATATCAAACTTCGGCGCTAGGATATTTTCGCCGTGGAAGGTGATCGTTCCTTGGGTGGGTTGCTCCAACAAGTTGATGCAGCGCAACAAGGTAGATTTGCCTGAGCCGGAGGAGCCGATGATCGTGACGACTTCGCCGCGGCGGATCTGTAAATTGATGTCTTTCAGGACTTGGTGGTCGCCGAAAGATTTCTCTAAGTGGGTAACTGCTAGAATTTCGTCTGTCATGGGGAACCTCCTAATTGGTCAGGCTAGTTTTGGGATTAGTGACTTGGTTCTGATTGGCCATCAAATTGTAGTTTTGCGGGCCGTCCATTTTCCGTTCGACCCAGCGCAGGATCCGGGTGATCGTGAAGGTGAGGATCAAGTAGATCGCGGAAATGATCAGGTAGGTGTGGAAGAATTGGAAGTTCTGGCCGGCGATGGTTGAGCCTTGGAAGAACAATTCAGAAACGGAAATAACGCTGAGCACCGAAGTATCCTTGATGTTGATCACGAATTCGTTGGTCACTGCAGGCAGACTATTGCGGATCGCTTGAGGCAAAATGATTTTGTTCATGGTCTGCAAATGGGTCATGCCCAGCGCGTGGGCGGCTTCGAACTGACCGGAATCGACGGCGATGATGCCACCGCGCATGATCTCGGCCAAGTAAGCGCCGGTGTTGACGGAAACGATCACCAAAGCGGCGGCCAACCGATTCATATTCCAGCCAAACGCTTGCGCGGCGCCGTAATAAACGACGGCGGCCTGCACGATCATTGGCGTGCCGCGGAAAACTTCGATATAAACGGATAGCAGCCAGTCAACGAAACGCAGTAGACCGCGGCGCCAAGCGGAACCGCTCCGGTGGATCGTGCGAATGATCCCAACTAACAAGCCGATCACGAAGCCGACAATGGTGCCGACCAGAGAGATCAGTAAGGTGATGCCCGTCCCACTGGCTAACATGCCGCCATATTGTTTCAGTAAACTAACGACCCAATTGCCTTGAGATTTTGCCTGGGGTTGTTGCGCCACCGCGGCAGTCATCAATTGGTTGCGTTCTTTTTGCGAGATCTGGGCCAAGGCGGCGTTGATCTTGAGTTTGTCCGGATCATTTTTCCGCAGGCCAATGGCAAGGTCGGTGTCTTCGGGCTTGGTTTTGAACCCTTGGGCGCCTTTGAATTCGACCATGGTCATATTGGGATTGGCGCCGGTGACGCTGATGCCTTCTGGTTTCTCAGAAATATAACCGTCGATGGTGCCGGATTCCAAAGCCACCCGCATCGCCGGAAAATCCTTCATCGCCGGCTCTTTGATCGCGCCTTTGATCTGGCTCAAAGCGGTGTAATGGTAGGTGTTCAACTGCCCGGTCAATTTGGCGCCGCTGAAGTCGCTGAGTTTGGTGGCCTGAGCGTATTTGCTGTCCTTGCGTACGACAATCACCAATTGTGAAGCGTAATACGTGTCGGAAAAGTCGATCGTCTTGCGCCGTTCCGCGGTGGGCGACATGCCGGCGATGGTCGCGTCGATTTTGCCGGAGGTCAGGGCCGGCGCTAATCCGTCCCAACTGGTCTTGACCACGACCAATTTCTTGCCTAGGGCGTGGGCGACCTTCTTGGCCATTTGCACATCGTAACCGCCGGCGTAGGCTGAGGAACCGTCGATTTGGACTGCGCCGTTGCTGGCGTCCGTCTGAGTCCAGTTGAACGGCGGATAACCCGCCTCCATCCCGACCTTGAACGTATCTGAATTGCTGGCGGCCTGACTGGCGTTGGCAGGTAAAGCCCACCAACCGACTAAAATCAAACCTAAAACAATCAACCCTTGACGCAAATGTTTCATGATGAACTCCTCCATGTAATCGTGCTCGCGCAACTGACTTTTCCGCTTAGCTACGCGAGGCTTCCGGAAGCGAAGTGCAGCTTCCAAAATCCTTGCTAGGCTAATGCTCAAAGTCACCCTGTTGTGCTGCGCACTCTCTGGTTAAGAGCCAACAAAAAGACCTTTACTGAAATCAAATTCAATAAAGGTCTTGTCCATAATTTATTCTTGAATGACCACTCGCGGTTGCCCGGCGAATCATCCCAAAATCATAGCGCTCCTCAAGCTTCAACGAAAACGCTGAAGTTCGAGACAGTCCAACAGCTCTTAACTGTTGGCCCAACCTGATTCGCGGCCAAACGGGAATCAGATTTCGGCAATCCTCCTTAAGCTCGGTTCAACGTGTTTGGACACTCCCCGAGGTTGGTGATTCATGCGACCTCTATTTGCTTTGCGGCATTTTAACTTAGTTGCTATCCTACTAGTTATTCGTTACCCTGTCAAGGAAAATATTTGCGCAACTGGCGATCAATGATCACTGAATTTGTGGTGAACGAAGTAGTGGGCAGTCTTACAAGATCTGAACTGAACGGTTTTCCAAAATCAAACCGCGCCGAAAAACGAAATAGAGATCGATCCCAGCATGAGGCCAAATTTTAAAGAGATTATTGATAGTAAGTTGGAGTTCGTTCACATTTTTTTCTAAAAATGAGGTAAACTATAACTAATAAGTGCCCGCCTTAGTTCCGGCTTTTGCCGGAGCTTCTATTAGTGTCTTTAGACCCAGTTGAGCCCGCGAAGCGCGCGAAACAAAAAACCACCCGCTATGCGGGTGGATAACAATA
>NZ_BROC01000021.1 GCF_024345205.1 Lapidilactobacillus luobeiensis
GAGCCTTATTCTAAGCGATAAATCGCTAAGAATAATCTCACCGCTGAGCCACACGTCCTGAGGCGGTTGCTAGGCAGCATTGAGCCTATCTGCAATCGAAGTTGGGTATCTGACGAAGAGGTTTTGCAAATGAGGTGGTCAAACGATTGCCCACTTTTGAGGTGGTACAGCAAGGTCAACGGAATTGGATTAGGCGATTAGTACAGCTTGGGTTGGTTGAACATCTTTACCTGCTCCCTAGAAAATCCTTGAGTGGAACCCGACCAATTTAGTTGATTAATCAAGCCCTTGTCTTAGTTCATCAGCCAGACTGCGCTGGTGTCACCAATTTAAAGCTTATGACCACTAGCTATGGTCGTCAATTGCGTGGATCCTCATCAATTGGCCATAGCCTGCCAGTCGGCGTGAGTGCTCAAACGGCTGTTAAAAAGTTGAGCGGCTGGAGCGGAGAAATTCGGGGTGAGATCGCCGTGTCGTTATTCTTAGCGGCTTTGCCGCTTAGAATAAGGCTCAGCTTTGAGATTCGCGGGTTTTGCGAAGCTCAAAGTGACGCCCACAGCGAGCTCACCCCGAATTTCGCAGTGCAAGCTGCGGACAACCTACTTTTAGCCGGAAAAAGCAATTTCCATTGAAGGCTGTCGGCGTAGCGTAAGCTGCGGCGGGATGGACAAAACCAAGCCCAAGCCTACGTTTTTTGTTGCATTATAGGGGGTTTGATTGATATAGTAAGAGTATTGAATAAATAAGTGAGGCATAAATATGATTTCAGTAAACGAATTGAAAAACGGCTTGACCATTCAAGTTGATGGTAGTTTATGGCGAGTTGTTGAATTTCAACACGTTAAGCCAGGCAAAGGCGGCGCGTTTGTTAGAACTAAGCTGAAAAACTTGCGTAATGGTGCAGTTCAAGAAAAAACTTTTCGAGCGACTGAAAAGGTTGAACGGGCACAGATCGACAGCAAGCAAATGCAGTATCTTTATGCAGATGGTGATAACTATGTGTTCATGGATACAACCACTTATGAACAGTTGGAATTGCCTGGTGCAGAGATCCAAGATGAACTGAAATATTTGAAGGAAAATATGGTTGTTGGCGTTATGATGTATGGCGCTGAAACCTTAGGGGTCGACTTGCCGAATACAGTTGATTTGACTGTCGCGGAAACAGAACCTGGGATCCGTGGCGATACATCTTCCGGCGGTACTAAACCAGCAACGATGGAAACTGGTTTAGTCGTCAATGTTCCTTTCTTCATCAATGCCGGCGATGTTCTAAGCATCAATACATCAGATGGCAGTTATATCTCAAGAGCGAATAGCTAGGAGGTCACAAGTTCATGGCAGAAGAACAAAATATTGTTTTAGCAGAACGCGAGGGTCATCGTGGTGCGATCCAGATCGCGCCACAAGTGATCGAGATCATTTTAGGTATCGCCGCTAAACAGATCGACGGTGTTTATGAGATGCGGGGCAATCTTGCCAGTAGCATCAATTACATCCTAGGTCGACAAGATCATGGTCGCGGCGTCGAACTGACCGTGGACGGCGAACGATTGAGCGCTGACGTTTACGTCTATTTAAATTATGGTGTCTCAGTGCCTAAGGTGGCCCTAGAGATGCAACAAACTCTGAAAGAACAGCTCTACTACATGACTGATCTAAAGTTGGCGGAAGTCAACGTCCATGTTGAAGGCGTTGTTCCAGAAAAGGAAGCGAAGGTTGATCCCAAGGCCTTTTTTGCGGATGCTATCGATGAAGCCGATCAAGCGACTGCTGAGGAAGCGGTAGTACCGACCACAGCATCAGCAAATGATGTGGCGCCAGATCGACCTGCAGGTGAATAAGAACATGTTGAATCGTCATCAAGCGCGAGCGTTCGCTTTTCAAGCGCTCTTTATGATCGCGGGCAATGGGGATCTATCAGTCAATAATGCGCTACAAGAAGTATTGACGAATGATCGCGACCAACGGCAACCAGAGGCAGACGAAACGCCGGTCATCTTGGATCTAAGCGATAGTAATCAGGCCTATTTGGAACAGTTAGTGACCGGAGTTCTGACTGAAGCCCCGCAATTGGATGCGGCGTTAGCGCCCAAGCTAAAGCAGGGGTGGACTTTATCCCGTCTTTCTAAAACCGATCTACTGATCCTCCGTTTGGGATTGTATGAATTGAAGTATCAAGAACAAGTACCGACCGCAGTCGCGATCAATGAAGCGATCGAGCTTGCGAAAACATTCAGCGATGAGCGCTCGGCGAAATTTATCAATGGTGTTTTAGCGAGTTTCGTACCCGCTGCGGATCAGCCGAAAAAATAAAGACGTACCACACTGGACTGTCGCTACAAAGAGGGCCACGCATTTTGGTGTGGCTCAGCTTTGCGGGACAGTTTTATTTTGGGAATAATAAGTTAAAAAAACTGGGGGAATCAAGTTGACAGCAACCTTATTGGATGGCAAGACGAGTGCGCGAGCTTGGCGTGCAGCAACGGCGGCACGCGTTGAGCGCTTACGAATGAAAAAAATCGTTCCCGGGTTGGCGGTAGTTTTGGTCGGACATGATCCTGCTAGTGAGATCTATGTGCGCAATAAAGCGCGGCAGGCAGAAAAGGTCGGGATCGTTTCAACAGTTCGGCGTTTGGCTGAATCGGCGACACAGGCCGAAGTATTGGCTACTGTTGCTAAACTGAATCAAGATCAGGAGATCGATGGTATCTTGGTCCAGTTGCCATTGCCGCCACACCTCAATGAGGCTGAGATCCTATTGGCGGTGGATCCGGCAAAAGATGTTGATGGTTTTCATCCTTATAATCTGGGTCAGCTCTGGTCTGGACGGCCTAACTTAGTACCTGCAACGGCTGCGGGGATCATGAAGTTATTGGCGGATCATCAGCTGTCAGTCGCTGGGAAAAACGCGGTGGTTTTAGGTCGGAGTTTGATCGTCGGGCGGCCTGTGGCAGGGTTACTGTTGGCGGCCGATGCTACTGTGACGATCGCCCATTCACACACGGCCAACGTTCAGACTTTATGCGCGCAGGCCGATCTATTGATCGCGGCAGTGGGTCAAGCCGATTTTGTGACTGCGGATTTTGTCAAACCAGGAGCGATCGTGATCGATGTGGGGACCAATCGC
Source organism: Lapidilactobacillus luobeiensis (assembly GCF_024345205.1). Taxonomy (GTDB): domain Bacteria; phylum Bacillota; class Bacilli; order Lactobacillales; family Lactobacillaceae; genus Lapidilactobacillus; species Lapidilactobacillus luobeiensis. Next base: position 3,131 of record NZ_BROC01000021.1, read on the forward strand.
GTGGCAGGTCACTTAGTTGGTGACGTGGCTCCAGCGGTGGCAACACGCGCAGGATATCTGACCCCGGTCCCGGGCGGAGTCGGGCCAATGACGATCGCGGCCTTGCTTAGTCAGACTGTCGATTTAGCTGAGGGTCGGGTGTATCATGGTTGAGTCGAATTATTTATCTGTGACCCAATTGACGACTTATTTGAAGCGGAAGTTTGATTATGATCCCTATCTCCAGCGAGTTTATCTGACTGGTGAGATCTCGAATTTTCGCCCGCGAAGTGGTCATCAATATTTTTCTTTGAAAGATGATCACGCTAAGATCAATGTGGTCATGTTTGCCGGCGCCTTTAAGAAAGTCAAATTTCAACCTGAGACCGGTATGAAAGTCAACGTTGTTGGGCAAGTGACTTTGTACGCTCAAAGTGGTCAATATCAGATCACCATTGATCGAATGGAACCTGATGGGATCGGCGCGCTTTATTTGGCTTACGAACAATTGAAAGAAAAATTGGCGACGGAAGGTTTGTTTAGCCGACCGAAACGGGCGTTACCTCGCTTCCCCAAGCGGATCGCGGTGATCACCAGTCGTTCCGGCGCCGTTATCCATGACATCATGACTACTGCAGCGCGACGAGATCCCTTGGCACAGATCGTCCTCTTCCCCGCAGTCGTTCAGGGCAATCAAGCGGCGGATTCCTTGGTGCAACGATTGCGTCAAGTTTATCAGTATGCGGATTTTGATGTGATCATTATTGGTCGTGGTGGCGGTTCGATCGAGGATCTGTGGCCCTTCAACGAGGAGATCGTGGCGCGAACAATGGTCGCCAGTCCGATCCCGATCATTTCATCAGTTGGCCATGAAACAGATACAACGATCGCGGACCTAGTCGCTGATCAAAGAGCGGCAACGCCAACAGCCGCTGCTGAGTTGGCTACGCCGCAATTAAGTGAGGTGTTGGCCAGTGTCTTGGACGGACGCACGCGCTTACTCCGGAGCTTTCAGCGCCAATTACAGTTGTGGCGGCAACAATTACAACGACAACAACAGAGTTTCCTTTTTCAGCATCCAGAGCGTCTTTATCAAGGCTATCTGCAGCAATTAGATTTATTACAGCAACGTTTCCGCCAAACCGGCCAGGCTTATTTACAAACTCGCCGCCAGCTGTTACAAAAAGTGACCCAGAGATTGGGTCAGGTCGATCCAAGTGCACAGGTCGACAATCAGCGCCTCCGGGTCGAAAATCTACAGCAGCGGTCAACTCGTGCGATGCAGGGGTTGCTACAACAGAAACGGCAACAGGCGGGACAGCAGATGCAGGCCTTAGACCAGCTCAGCCCATTGCGGACTGTGGCTCGAGGTTACAGTTATGCCAGTGATGAGCATACGCAAAAGGCATTGACCAGTGTGATCGACTTTCAAGTGGGGCAAACTTTTCAACTCCAACTCAAAGATGGTCGGATCAAGGCTAATGTCTTGCAAAAGGAGAATGATAAAAATGAGTGAGCCTAAAAAGAGTTTTGAAGCACAATTGGATGAACTGAGCCAGATCGTTAACGAATTGGAACAAGGCAATGTTCCTCTAGAAACAGCTTTGGCGAAATTTCAAACCGGGATCGCCTTGTCGCGGTCCTTGGAACAAACATTGGCGCAGGCTGAGCAGACCCTGACAAAAGTCGTGGACGAACAAGGTAATGTGAGTGATTTGGCTGATGACGACAATCAACAGGCAAAATAAGTTTGGACTGGATCTAAAAGTTGGTTAAAATCGGTTTTAGGGTGAAGGGAGTAAGTCAGGTGACAACAACAGAAACATTCAACCAAATTTGGCGGTCAAAAATCGATGCCTATTTGGCGAAACGGTTGAGTGATGTGGAGATCACCCAGCCAAAATTAGCCGCGAGTATGCGTTATTCTGTTTTGGCCGGGGGCAAAAGAATGCGACCGTTACTGTATCTGGCCACGATCCAAAGTTGGACAACGCTTGATGAGGAAATGGATCTAGCAATCGCTGGCGCTTTGGAATTGGTCCATACTTATTCTCTGATCCATGATGATCTGCCCGCCATGGACAATGATGATTATCGTCGTGGCCAACTGACCAATCACAAACGTTTTGGTGAAGCGATGGCGATCTTGGCTGGGGATGGCTTGCTGACTTTGGCTTTTCAATGGTTAGGCGCAGCAGCACCAGCAGCCGTTGGTGGGAAAATGTGTGCGACTTTGGCGCAGGCTAGCGGTCCCAGTGGTATGGTCGCCGGCCAAGCAATCGACATCACTGCAACAGGGACTGATGTGTCAGATCTGACCACGATCAAACAATTAGATGCGCTTAAAACTGGGGCGCTCTTGACCGTGCCTTTAGCCTTAGCTGCGGAACGTTTGGCCCTACCAGTGCCGGCCACTGAGGCATTATTAGATTTTGGCCGACATTTTGGGTTGGCTTTCCAAATCTTTGATGATCTACAGGATCTGCATGGCGATGCCGCTCAGCTGGGAAAGGCGGTTCATAAAGACACTAAAGCCGGCAAGAACACCTACCCTAGTTTGTTGGGGGTCCCCGCGGCTCAAGCGGTCTTGGCCCAAGAAGTTCAGCAGGCACGAATGATTTTGACGCGTTTGACAGCAGCGGCTGACTTCTCTTCAGACCTTTTAATTGGCTTTCTCGATTACTTTGATAAGGAAATGAAATTGTGAAAAAAGAACGGGTAGATATTTTGTTGGTCCAACAAGGGCTGTTCACTTCCCGTGAACAGGCCAAGCGGGCGGTAATGGCTGGTCAAGTCGTAGGCAAGAATGAAGAACGTTTAGATAAGCCGGGTGAAAAAATCGATCCCGAAACGGTTTTACGAGTCAAGGGGCAGATCAATCCCTACGTGTCGCGCGGCGGTTTTAAATTGGCGAAGGCGCAACAGGTTTTTGAAATCGATTTTGCAGGGACGACAGTTCTGGATATCGGGGCCTCAACGGGTGGTTTCACTGATGTGGCGCTACAAAATGGGGCGCGCTTAGTCTATGCATTGGATGTTGGCTATAATCAATTGGCCTGGAAATTGCGCGAAGATCCCCGAGTCGTGGTGATGGAACGACAAAATTTTCGTTACAGTCAGCCTGCTGATTTCACGCAAGGTCAGCCGACGATCGCGGTCACTGATGTTTCGTTTATTTCCTTGGCTTTGATTTTGCCACCGCTGACCAAGATCTTAAGTCCTGGTGGTCATTTGGCGGCGTTGATCAAACCCCAATTTGAGGCAGGCCGTGAACATGTTGGTAAGCACGGTATCGTTCGTGATCCTGCCGTTCATCGGGCCGTTTTGACTAAGATCTTAACTTTTGCGGAAACTCAAGGTTATCAAGTTATGGGTTTGGACTTCTCACCGATCACCGGTGGTTCGGGCAATATCGAGTTTTTGGCGTATTTTAAATTGATCGGTGATCAAACGGCAGTCATTCCTTTCGCGAATCAGCGGATCGAATCTGTCGTCGCGCAGGCTTGGGCCACATTGGCCAGCAAGGAAATTTGAGGTAGAAGATGAAAAAAGAACAGCGACAACAGTTGATCCGTCAGGCCGTGGCCACCAATACGATCCACAATCAAGTCGATTTGGTCGCTTATTTGAAGGCTCATGGTTATGAAGTGACGCAGGCCACGATTTCACGGGATATCAAAGAAATGCAATTGATCAAGATCAATACGGCTCAAGGGTTCATTTACCAGATCGCCCAGCAGACGGCTAATACCGTTGAAACCGATGCGCAAGTTTTGAAGCAACTATTGGATTCAGCGCGGGTCAGGATCGATCGGCAAGATAACCTGATCAGTATGCAGACCTTGCCTGGGAGTGGCCCAGTTGTCGCTAGTGCGATCAAGGCGTTACAATGGTCAGAATTGTTCATGGCTTTGGCCAATGATGATGGGGTCTTATTGATCATCAAGAATGAGCCAACGGCGATCGCAACGATTTGGCAGCGATTGAGCGCGCTGATCGACTGATCGGTCAGTTCAGAAGCGGAGGCATTCAATAATGTTAGCAAATTTGATTATTCGCGATTTTGCGATCATTGAGCATCTTGAGGTCGATTTTGATTCAGGAATGACGGTGCTGACTGGGGAGACTGGTGCAGGAAAGTCGATCATTATCGATGCTTTGGGATTATTAGTTGGTGGTCGTGGATCCAGTGATTTTATCCGGAGTAAAGCCAAGAAAACGGATATCCAAGGGTTATTCTTAGTTGATCACAACCCGCGGTTATTTGCGTTGTTAGCAGAACATGATCTAGAACGAGATGGTCAAAATGTTTTACTTGAACGGGAATTGAGTCGGAATGGCCGTAATGTTTGCCGAATCAATGGTAAGATCGTTACGACCAGTGTGCTGCGAGCAGTCGGGGAACAGTTGGTGGATATCCATGGTCAAAACGAGCATCAAGAATTGATGAATCCCGAACATCACTTGGCAATCCTTGATCAGTATGGTCAGGCGACGATCGGTTCATTATTGACTGATTATCAAGCGGTCTATCAACATTATCGTGAGCTTAAACGGCAGTTGGAAGACAAGCAAAAGAATGAGCAGGCATATGTGCAACGCTTGGATATGTTGCAATTTCAGTTACAAGAGATCGGTGAGGCTAAGATCCAGGCGCATGAAGATGAAGCTTTGTTGCAGGAGCGGCAACAATTGACTAATTTTCAAAAAATCAGTTTAGCTTTACAGCAGAGTTTGGCGCTGTTGACGAACGAAGAACCTAATGCGCTGGATCTGACAGCGGTCGTGATGGAACAAATGAATAGCATCGCCAATTTAAGCCCTGATTATCAGGAATTGGCTGATCATTTGGACAGCGCTTATTATGAATTACAAGATGTTGGGACTGGGTTACAGGATCAGCTAGATATCCTTGAATTTGATGCCGACCGGCTCAGTGAGATCGAACAGCGTTTAGAGATCATCAATAACCTTAAGCGTAAATATGGTCCCACTTTGGCTGATGTTCAGGCCTATGAGGCAAAAATTTTAACAGAATATCAGCAAATGAAACAAGTGACGGATGCTGGCGACCAGATCGAGACAGCTTATAAAGCGGTGCGCACAGAGCTTGCGGCGGCGGCTAATAAATTGACGACGGCTCGTCATGAAGTCAGTGAACGTCTGGCGCAGTCGATCCATCAGCAATTAGCGTCACTATATATGGACAAGGCTGTTTTTGCTGTTCATTTTCAACCACAAAAAACACCAAACTTTACTAAATACGGTCAGGACCAAGTGGCATTCTATTTGCGCACGAATCCTGGTGAGGATTTGAAACCATTGGTCAAGATCGCGTCTGGCGGGGAGCTTTCTCGGATCATGTTGGCGATCAAAACGATCATCGCGCATAGTGAAGGCGTCACCAGTATAATTTTTGATGAAGTGGATACCGGTGTGAGTGGCCGTGTGGCACAGGCTATCGCGGACAAGATCAACTTGATCGCACGCTATTCGCAGGTTCTATGTATCACCCATTTGCCACAAGTCGCCGCGATGAGTGACCATCAATACTTGATCGAGAAAACGATCCGCCACGAGGAAACAACGACTTCACTACACCCAGTAACTGGTGAGGATCGCGTCGAAGTCATTGCCAAAATGATCGCGGGCAAAGAGGTCACGCCTTTGGCTGAAGAACATGCCGCGGAACTGGTTGCTCAGGCTACGGCCAGCAAATCACAACGCGACCGACAACCCGAATCATAAATTTGCGGTCAACAGTAAGTTCTATAGTTTGTGCTGAATACAATATTGAAGTCGTGTTTCAGCACGATCTGAATAGTAAAAACAGGCTCATGATCAGTCGGATTGGATGGATCCGAATTTACTGATCATGAGCCTGTTTATTTGTGGGCCTGATAAAAGAATTATGCGGCGATCCGAATGATCTGGTCAAAATCGACCAATTGGATCAAGTTGCTATGATTGACCACAAAAATCACGGTATGCTGCTGCGGATCGATCGTTTTGAAATGCCCGATCAAAAACTGGGTCCCGGTTTGATTGGCGGTAGCGGCCTTGATCTGCAGTGAAACGGTCTGTGGGTTGTGTAATAGGAAGTTGATTTGTTCCGTCAGTTGCTGTGGGTCAAGGGTCGGGTAGCCACTGGGCCGGGGTGTTTGATTGGCCGAGGTAGGCTGCTCCTCAAGATCGAAAAAGGAATAAAGTGTCTTGGAAAGATTGTGGCTGATTTTTTTGAAAACTGACATAGCGCATTCCTCCGAACAAGTGTTTGTATCTTCATTATACGAACATCTGTTCGAAAAGCAAGCTTTTTTGCTTATTTTTATGTATTCATTTTAAAATCGACTTTTTTTCTAAATTGGCTAATGACTGTTAACTCGCCGCTCCAGCGCTCTTTTTTTTCGGCTTGGCGTCTAAGGACTTGAAAAAAATCGTAAAAAAGGGCAATATATATCTATTGACTAATTTGTTTTGGGAGCTTTCTGAATGTCTGAAAAAGGTATGTTGATTGTTTTATCTGGCCCGTCTGGGGTCGGCAAGGGAACTGTTCGGCAGGCGATGGTCGCTAAATACGGACAACAGTTCAAATATTCGATCTCAATGACAACGCGCCAACCACGGCCAGGTGAGGTCGATGGGGTCGATTATTATTTCCGCACGCGCGAAGAATTCGAAGCTGAGATCGCTAATGGCGGCATGCTGGAGTATGCGCAGTATGTTGGCAATTACTATGGCACCCCTTTACGTTACGTGAATCAAATGCTCGAACAAGGTCAAGATGTCCTGCTGGAGATCGAGGTCAAAGGGGCGATGCAGGTTCGAAGCAAAGTCAGTGATGGTGTTTTTATTTTCTTGACACCGCCTGATCTGCACATTTTACAAGAGCGGATCGTTAAGCGAGGTACGGATGATATGGCGACGATCAAGCGACGGATGCAAACGGCGCGCGAAGAGATCAACTTGATGACGAATTACGATTATGCAGTCGTCAATGATCAAGTTGATTTGGCGGTCGATCGAATCGAGCGGATCATTGCCAGTGAGCATCTCCGTGTAGCGCGAGTCTTAGACACTTATCAGAGTATGTTAGGAGAAGATTAAGATGATTTCATACCCACCGATCGATAAATTATTAGAGAAAGTTGATTCACGCTATTCTTTGGCGATCTTGGCCGCTAAGCGGGCCCACCAACTAGAAGCAGGCGATTTTGAGATGTTGGAACATTATCGTTCTGATAAAACTGTTGGTCTAGCTTTAGAGGAGATCGCCGCTGGTAAAATCGGGATCGATCCTCATTCTAATTTAAAAGAAGCTGACGCGGAAGCGGTTGACGCTCGTGAACAACGTGAGGATCTAGAAAAGCCTAACGATCCAGCGTCCGGTGATCAAGCAGCTAAATAGATGTAGGGACCTTCTAACGCACATGCGGTCAGAAGGTTCGTTTTTTATTCAATAAAATAATGAGGTGGCTGAAATGTATCAGGGCAAACATGTGTTGGTGATTGTTTCGGGAGGGATCGCGGCTTATAAGATCCCCCAATTCATCAGAGACTTGATCAAGCAGGGCGCAGAGGTCCAAGTTATTATGACCCAGGCGGCTAGTGCTTTTGTGACGGCGCAAACATTGGCTGTGGTCAGTCGCCATCCAGTTTATGATGAACATTATCTGCACACCAATACGACCGCGATCAGCCACCTAGACCTGACGATCTGGGCAGATCTGGTCGTTGTCGCACCAGCGACGGCTAATATTTTGGCAAAAATGGCGGCTGGGATTGCGGATGATCTGGCGACGACGGCCTTATTAGCGACCAATAAACCGATTTTTGTTTTTCCAGCGATGAATGATCAAATGTACGCGGCGGCAGCAACCCAACGTAACTTGGCCCAATTACGAGCAGATCAAGTCACAGTATTCGAACCAGAAAATGGTTTTTTAGCCGAGGGATATGCCGCCAAGGGCCGGATGCCAGAGCCAACGACTATGGTGAGCTTGATCATGAACGCTTGGCAGCGGCAACAGACCGCAGCGATTTTAGCGGGCAAGCACGTGTTGGTCACCGCTGGTGGCACACGTGAGGCCATTGATCCAGTCCGCTATATTGGTAATCATTCTTCAGGAAAAATGGGCTGGGCCTTGGCTCAGGCGGCTTACTGGGCCGGCGCGACGGTAACTGTGATCAGTTCAGTGGCGGGCCCGCAGACCTTTCCTGCTGAAACGGTTAAGGTGACTTCCACTGCTGACTTGCAAGCGGCGGTAGACCGACTTTTCTCGAAAACTGATCTATTATTGATGGCGGCGGCACCTGCTGATTTTCGAATGAGTACACCGGCCGCTAATAAAATCAAGAAGCAAGCTGATCAAGCGCAACTTCAACTGACGCTGGTCAAAAATCCTGATATTTTAGCCAGTCTAAAACCATTGAGAAAAAAACAGGTGGTCGTTGGTTTTGCCGCGGAAACGCAACGATTGTTAGCAAATGCGACGACTAAATTACAGCAGAAACAATTAGATCTGATCGTGGCTAACCCTGTTGGTCGGACAGACAGTGGGTTTGATGTTGATCAGAATCAGGGAACTTTATTGTTTGCGGACGGCAGTCAACAAGTCCTGCCGTTAATGAGTAAGATCGCGATGGCTCAGACGATCATCACGGCGATCACCGCGAAGAAACTGTTGTAGAATGGTTGTAGAATAAAAGACGGTCGTGTGGGGATCAGATCCAGCAGTCGATCAGATCATAAAATCTCAGAAAGGGGTGGGTTTGATGATCGCGCAAATCATTATTGATATACCGGCGCAACAGACTAATCGTGCTTTCGATTACGCTGTGCCTCCGGAGCTGACGACGATCATTGCGCCAGGAATGCGGGTCTTAGTACCCTTTGGCCGTTCGCGAAAAAAACAACGTCAGGGCTTTGTTTGGCGTTTGGCCGAGAAGTCAAGCTTTAAAGGACGCTTGAAACCGATCAGTGAAGTGCTTGACTTGACCCCTGTTTTGAACGAGGAGATGCTGGCCTTGGCTGAGTGGCTGGCGCAAGATACCTTCTCTTTTCTGATCAGTTGCTTACAGACGATGTTACCAAATGCGTTGCGTGCCAGTTATCAGCGGCGGTTTCAGCTCCAAAAGCCTTTGGCGGCAGGGTCACTATTGACACCATTATTAGACAGTCAAACCACAGGAAAGATCCCAGAACAAATCTCGGCGCCCTTGCTACGCGCGTTAAAAACTGCGGAACAAACAGGTCAGATCAAGATCGATCAGCAAGTCGCGCAAAAAGGTCAGATCAAAGAGGTGGCGCTGTACAGCAGTAATTTGACGATGGCGCAGGCGACAGAAATGGCTCAAACGACTAGAGCCAATGCCCATCAACAATTAGCGCTGTTGACTTTTTTGCAACAACACCCCCAGTTTTCCGGGACCAGTGAACAATGGCGGGAGGCCTTGCCTGAGCTTAAGCAAACAACGCTGACCACCGCGGTAAAAAAAGCCTGGCTCCAACGGCGTCAGATCGAACAATATCGGCAGCCGAACCCTTTGCCGACACCTAAAGCAGCCTTGCCCCTAACTGGGGAACAGGCGGCAGCCTATCATGCTGTCGCGCAGGCGATGACAGTAGCACAACGAGAAGTCTTCTTATTGGAAGGCATCACTGGTAGTGGTAAGACCGAAGTTTATCTAGCGGCAATGGCGGATGCACTACGGCAAGGAAAGACCGCCTTGATGCTTGTCCCTGAGATCGCCTTGACCCCACAAATGGTCCAACGTGTTCAGGAACGTTTTCAAAAAGATGTGGCTGTCTTACACAGTGGCCTTTCGGTGGGGGAACGTTTTGATGAGTGGCGTCGGATCGAACGGGGCGAAGCACGTGTAGTCGTTGGCGCTCGTTCCGCGGCTTTTGCGCCACTGAAAAACATTGGTGTGATGATCATTGACGAAGAACATGAAAGTAGTTATAAACAGGACGATATGCCCCGTTATCATGCTCGCGACGTGGTCTTGCATCGGGCAACGACACATCATTGCCCAGTGATCTTGGGTAGCGCGACGCCCTCGTTGGAATCGCGGGCGCGAGCTCAGAAAAATGTGTATCATTTACTACGATTGACCCAACGACCAAAAAGCGCGCAATTACCTGAAGTTAAAGTTTTGGACATGCGTAGTGTTGGAAAAGTCGACGGTAAACCGAGTTTTTCTCAGGAACTGATCGACGCGTTGGCGCAACGCTTAAAGCAACATGAACAAAGTATCCTTTTGCTTAATCGGCGCGGGTATGCTAATTTTGTATTATGCCGTGACTGTGGTAATGTCATTAAATGCCCAAATTGTGATATCTCCTTGACCTTGCATCGCGACATTCAGGCGTTAAAATGTCATTATTGTGGTCATCAAGAAGCGATCCCACAAGTCTGCCCCGTTTGTCATAGTTCCCAGATCCGCGATTTTGGCGCGGGGACACAAAGGATCGAAGCGGAATTAGCGGCGATCCTTCCTCAGGCGCGTATTTTAAGAATGGATGTGGATACCACGGCACGCAAAGGTGGTCATCAGCGTCTGATCAAGAAGTTTGGTCGGCAAGAAGCCGATATTCTGTTGGGGACGCAAATGATCGCTAAAGGCTTGGATTTTCCTAATGTGACCCTAGTAGGTGTGATCAACGCTGATACGTCGCTAAGTTTGCCGGATTTTCGCGCGAGTGAAAAGACCTTTCAATTATTGACACAGGTCAGTGGTCGCGCCGGCCGTGCTGAAAAACAAGGACAGGTTTTGATCCAAACTTATAATCCCGACAATTATGCGATCCAGTTAGCGTCGCATCAGGATTATGAGGCTTTTTACCAACGGGAGATGCACCTGCGTCATGTTGGCGGTTATCCGCCATATTATTACACGATCTTAGTTTCGGTCAATCATCGTCAAGAGGATCTGGCCGCGCAAAAAATCTATCAGTTATATCGACAAGTGAGTCCCGTTCTTTCAAAATCGGCGGTGTTGCTTGGTCCCACACCACGGATGATCGCTCGGATCAATAATCAGTACTATTATCAATTCATCATCAAATATAAACATGAAGAAAAACTGTTTACGACTTTGCAACGCTTAGTGCTTGAAATGCAACAAGAGAGTGGCTTTCAATTGCGAATCGATCGCGAACCGTTACAAATTTCCTGATAATAAGGAGTAATCAAGCCATGACATCAATCATATTTATGGGCACCCCGGAATTTTCAGTTCCGATCTTAACGGCATTAGCAGCAATACCCGACTACGAGATCCTCGCTGTTGTTACGCAGCCAGATAAGCCAGTGGGGCGTAAGCGAGTCTTGACCCCAACACCGGTGAAAGCAGCGGCGCTGAAGCTACATTTACCTGTTTTCCAGCCGAAAAAATTAGCGGGTAGTCCAGAACTCGCACAAATGATCTCCTTACAACCAGACCTGATCATCACCGCGGCCTTTGGTCAGTTTTTGCCGAAAAAATTATTGGCGGCAGCACGGATCATGCCTTTGAACGTACATGGTTCGTTATTACCAAAGTATCGCGGTGGCGCGCCGATCCAACGAGCAATCATCAATGGTGATACGGAGACTGGCGTGACGATCATGGAAATGGTCGCTAAAATGGATGCCGGGGACATGCTGAGTCAAACGAAAGTGCCGATCAGCGCGCTTGATGACAATGGGACGATCTTCGAAAAATTAAGTTTAGCTGGGCGCGATCTTTTACTGGAGACTTTGCCAAAAGTGATCGCCGGTACGATCGTTAAAGTGCCTCAAGATCCAGATAAAGTGACTTTTGCCCCAAACATCAGCGCCGCAGAAGAACGTCTCGATCTTCATGACGTTGCCCAAGATCTAGTGAATAAAGTCCGCGGCCTGCGCCCAGACCCGATCGCCTATTTAGAATTGGCAGGACACCGGGTCAAGATCTGGGATAGCGCCGTGGCTGACCTTTCAACTAGTTTGGAACCAGGCCACTGTGTCAAGGCTGATAAGAAGCAACTGTGGCTGTCAGCTGGCGCTGGTTCTGTCTGGGCGATCAAGGAATTACAAATAGCAGGAAAGAAAAGGATGCCGATCAGCGCTTTTATGAATGGTTACGGCCATGAATTTGGCGCTGGGCAATTGGTGATCAACGCATGAGCCAACCATCAGCACGTCAAGTCGCGGCCGATCTATTAGAAAATATTGAAGCAAAACAACAATATGCGAACTTAGAATTAAATCACGTTTTGAATCGCAGTCACCTTAGTTCAGTCGATCAAAAATTAGTGACCCGTTTAGTTTACGGGACTTTGCAGTGGCAAATGCGCCTTGACCACGACTGGCGGCGTTTTGTCAAAAAGCCGGAACAATTGCCATTATGGGTCCATGTATTATTGCGGATGTCCGTCTATCAATTGTTTTTCTTAGATAAAGTTCCTGATCACGCGATTTTGAATGAAGCGACTAACTTGGCTAAACGCCGAGATCATGGTAAATATGCACGCTTGGTCAATGCCGTTTTGCGACAAACACAACGTCAAGGGGAATTTGATTTCACCATGATCCCTGACCTGGCCCAACGCTTGAGCCTAACTTATTCAGTGCCAAATTGGTTAACCACGGCTTTGCTCGCGCAATATGGCGCAAAACGGATCAGCGCTTTATATCAAACCCTGAACGAACCGGCCCAAGCTTCTTTACGAGTCAATTCGGTCAAGACGACACCGACGGAACTGTTGGCGGAATTAGCGCCGACTTTTCCCAACTTACAACTTAGCAAGTTAAGTCCAGTCGGGCTGGTCGCTCCAGAAGGGAATTTCGCGCAAACAGCTGCTTTTCAGGCTGGCGCTTATACGCTTCAGGATGAAAGCTCTCAGTTAGTGGCGCCGGCCTTACAGGTCCGGGCAAGCGATCAGGTTCTGGATGCTTGCGCTGCGCCCGGCGGGAAGGCGACTCATTTAGCGACTTACTTAGACCCGGATCAAGGGGGTCATTTGACTGCTTTAGATATCCATCAGCACAAATTACAGTTGATCGTTGATAACGCACAACGGTTAGGTGTCGCCGAGCGGATCACAACGAAACTTTTGGATGCCCGTCAAGTCGATCAAGCTTTTGCGGATCAGACTTTTGATCGGGTCTTGGTCGACGCACCTTGTTCTGGTTTAGGGCTATTGCGGCGTAAACCAGAGATCCGTTACGCCAAGACCGCAGCCGGGATCGCCAGGCTACCTCAGATCCAAGGGGAGATTTTAGCGGCGGTCGCACCTAAAGTCAAAAGCGGTGGCTATTTGGTTTACAGTACTTGTACGATACTAGCCGCGGAGAATCAAGCAGTGATCGCCACTTTCTTGGCAGATCATCCTAATTATGTACAGCGATCAGTCCCTGTTGCGCCGCAGATCACCCGTTCAGAAGGTGAGTTAGGTCTGCAATTACTGATGGATGATGAACATAGCGATGGCTTCTTTATTGCCTGTCTACAACGCATTGATTAAGATCGATTGAGATGGTGAGAGATTATGGACATTACTTATTTAACAGATATTGGGAAAAAGCGCGCCAATAATCAAGATTATGTGGCTATTTTTCGTAATCAAGCCAACGTTATGTTTGCGATCGTCGCAGATGGGATGGGTGGTCATTTAGGCGGTGATGTCGCTTCCGAAATGGCGGTATCTCAGATCGGCCATGATTTTCAACAGACGACCATCGCTGATCGTCAGTCATTAAGCGACTGGCTTCAATCCGAGTTGACTGATGAGAATAGTCGGATTATTCAAGCTTCTAGTAAATTCGCTGATCTTAGTGGGATGGGGACGACGTTTGTTGCCCTGATGATTTGGAGTCAGCATTATTTGGTGACCAATATTGGTGATAGTCGCGGGTATCTTTTCCGAGATCAACAATTACGCCAGATCACAGAGGACCATTCTCTGGTCAACGAGTTGGTCAAATATGGCAAAATCAGTCCGGAAGAAGCAAAACACCATCCGCAAAAAAATGTGATCACACGAACCTTGGGTGTTTCTAAAGATGTTCAACCTGATTTTCGAACTGGTGATTGGCAAGATGATGATCTTTTCGTCCTGTGCAGTGATGGCTTAACGAATATGGTCGCAGACGAGCAGTTGGCGTTGATCCTTGGCGACGAAACTGCCTCTTTGAAAGAGCGGGCGCAACGCTTGATCGTGCAAGCCAACGCTAATGGTGGTGCCGATAATATCACAGTTCTTTTAGCGCGGCTTGGAGCTGCGCCAACGCAAACGGAGGTGCAATCCTAATGATGGAGCGCGGCTATTTGGTTTCAGGTCGCTATCAAATCATTGACACGCTTGGTGAGGGTGGCATGGCCAATGTCTATTTGGCAGAAGACACTTTCTTACACCGACAAGTCGCAGTCAAAGTTTTGCGGATGGACCTGCAACATGATCAGGCGACGATTCGCCGTTTTCAACGCGAAGCAAAAGCAACTTGCGAACTCTCACATCCCAATATCGTCAGTGTGTACGATGTCGGCAGTGATGATGGGATGCAATACATCGTCATGGAATACGTGAAGGGCGAAGATCTCAAGGCTTTCATCGAGCAAAAATTTCCTTTGCCGTTGAGTGAGGTCTTGGATATGATGGATCAGATTTTGTCAGCCGTTCAGTTGGCGCATAGTCGGGGCATCATCCATCGTGATCTCAAACCACAGAACATTTTGGTGACTCCTAATGGGCAGGTCAAGATCGCGGATTTTGGGATCGCGGTGGCTTTGAATGATCAATCAGCGACTCAGACCAACTCGTTACTAGGTTCGGTCCATTATATTTCGCCGGAACAGGCTCGTGGTGGTATGGCAACGCCGCGTTCGGATATTTATGCGTTGGGGATCATTCTTTATGAATTGTTAACAGGTAAAGTACCGTTTGCTGGCGATTCAGCTGTGACGATCGCACTGAAACATTTTCATGAAGAGATCCCGTCGATGCGCGCTTTAAATGATCAGATCCCCCAGCCTTTGGAGAATGTGGTCCTAAAAGCGACCGCTAAAGACCCAGATCAACGTTATCAAAGTGCCCACGCGATGGCTCAGGATTTAAAAACATCTTTGGATATTGACCGAGCAAACGAACCTAAGTTTGTGGCGACCAGCGTTGATCAAGATCTGGCGGCGACTAAAGTTTTGACCGATCTGCCAGCGGCGACAGCGACTTCCGAATTAGCCACGCTTCAGCAAGATGAAGCTGCCACGCCTAAGCCGACCGCATCCGCTACAGCTAAAGCTAAAAAGAAACGGAAATGGCTGCCTTGGGTGATCGCCGGCGCGGTTGTTTTAGTTGGCTTGGTGATCGGCTTGATCATTCTCTTTGGTAAACACGATGTCACCGTACCTGATTTAGCGGGTATGTCTCAAAGTGAAGCCACCAGTTCCCTAGCGGATCATGATTTGAAAGTTGGCGAATTGGTTTACGAGAATAGCGCAACTATCGCCAAAGATTTGGTGATTCGCAGTATCCCCGGTAAGAAAAGTTCTGTCAAGGCCGATAGTACAGTCAAGCTAGTTTTAAGTCAGGGCGCTAAAACTTATCAGGTCAGGGATTATCACGATTTGGAATATAGTGAGATCAAAGAAAAGCTGACCAAGGCAGGGTTTACTGTCAAACGTAAGAATAAGTCATCCAGTTCGATCGCCGCTGGTCGCATCATCAAACAAAGTATTACCGCCGGCAAAAAGGTCGTGGCTAAGAAGTCGACGATAACATTGACGGTCAGTACAGGCGAACCAACTTTCAAGTTACGCGATCTGAGTGGTTACTCCAAGAAGAATGTGCAGGATTATGCGGACGATGTTGGTCTAAATGTGACGTTTGTAGAAGAATACAGTAGTACAGTTGAATCGGGAGTGGTGATTGGCACTGACCCAGCCAAAGACACCATTGTATCTTCAGGAGCCACAGTCACTGTTAAAATGTCAGCCGGGACGGATCCGACCAGTGTTTCATCCTCATCTTCAAGTAAAAATGATTCCGTCAAGACTATTGATAAGGTGATCCCGATCACTTATTTGGCGAATAATAGCGATTCTTCGAGTACAGGTAGTACAACTGATGATTCAAGTAGTAGTTCATCAGTTGCTCAGAATAAGATCACGATCTATATCGGCGATGAGAATCATAATATCGAGACGCTTTATCGCACGATGATGATCTCGACAAATACCAACATAACATTAAGCTTTACCGTCAAAAATGGCGAATCAGCGCAATACCGGATTTTACGTGATGGCGAATTATATGCCAGCGAGTCAGTGACGCAATAAAGGCCAGGATGACAGATCATCCGGCAGCTGCGTGTGAAACAGCAAAGTAATCAAGTCGAAGCGAGGGGAAGAATGGCGACAGGAAAGATCATCAAGTCGATCAGTGGTTTTTATGACGTGGTCCAAGCAGATGGCGCGATCATACGCACACGTGCGCGCGGTAATTTTCGCAAGCAGGGGATCAAACCGTTAGTGGGTGACTTTGTCGAATTTGCGGACGCCTATTTACTGTCGATCGAGCCGCGAAAAAATGAATTAGTCCGACCGCCGATCGCCAACATCGATCAAGCAATCGTGGTCATGAGCGCGGCCGAGCCAGCATTCTCGTCAAATCTGTTAGATCGTTATTTGGTTTACTTGGCCACTTGTTCGATCAAACCTTTGATCTATATCAGTAAATTTGAACTTCTGACCGTTGAGCAGCAAGAGCAATTGTTGCCAATATTTGCTGTTTACCGTAAAATCGGCTATCCAGTTTTGCTGGGGACTACGGAACTTTCAACAGATTTTCATGAATTGCGGCAACTACTCGCTGGTCAGGAAACCGTTGTGATGGGGCAGTCGGGTGCGGGTAAGTCGACGTTACTCAATCATTTATTGCCTCAGTTAGATTTGGCGACAGCGGCGATCTCAAACAGTTTGAATCGCGGCAAGCATACGACTCGAACAGTCACGTTATATCCGTTTGGCGCGGCTGGCTTGGTCGCGGACACACCGGGCTTTTCTTCATTAGATCTGACCGCGATCACCGTAACGACATTGCCCACACTTTTTCCTGAGTTTGTGGCGTTGGCGGACCAATGTCGCTTTCGCGGCTGCTTGCATCTGCAGGAACCTGATTGTGCGGTCAAGGCCGCGCTTGATCAGGGTAAGATCGCTCAATTTCGTTATGAGGATTACCAACAGTTGCATCAAGAATTAGCGGCACTTAAACCAAACTATCGTTGAGCAATGATCGCTTTTGGTTTAGAAGGGGAGAAAAGTAGTGATCAAAAAAATCCGGATCATGCTAGGTGGACCGGCAGCGCAAATACCGCCAATGACGGAAAAAGAATTACATGAGACCGAGTGGATCGGCGTCGATCATGGCTTGATCTGGCTGTTCGATCATGGCGTCACGCCTTTGATCGGTTTAGGCGACTTTGATTCACTATCACCTGCTGAACGTTTGCGTGTGGAACAAAAAGTGGCAGATCTTCGCTACGCCTTACCTGATAAAGATTTTACAGATTCGCAATGGGCCCTGACGACAGCTTTCTCTGACCTTAAAGCGGATCAAGTTGAACTTTTCGGCGCAACAGGTGGACGACTTGATCACGAGCTAGTCAATTTATTCATGATGACCATGCCAGCTTACCGTCAGTGGCTAGGGCGGGTCACGATTCAAGATCGACAAAACAAAATCAGGTTTTATGGACCAGGCGATCATTCTCTAGTGCCTGACCTTCAATATCGTTATCTGGCGTTCGTCACGCTGACCGCGATCACAGATCTTAACCTTAGCCAAGTCAAATATCCACTCAGCCATTACTCAGTCGATTTTCCCACATCATGGTCGAGTAATGAATTTCTGCCGGGAACGGTGGCTAAATTTTCTTTTCGCGCCGGGGTAGTTGCCGTGATCTTAGCTCGGGATGAATGAGTTGGGAAAATATTAGGTATCGCGATCGAACAAAGGTTGCTTTCAGGCTGGCTTCAGTGTACACTAGTAAAGTTGTCTTGATTAAGATGGTTGGTTGGCGTTTGACCGGCGCTATTGGTAGCTTAACTTTTTAAAATTATGCTTGCACCAACATGTCATTTATGATAAATTTAATCAGGTAAGCTTTTTACGAATACATAACCAAGAAGGAGGTACGACAATGGCTAAAGATTTTATTACTGGACGTAAAACAAGTTTCGGGAACAAGCGCTCACACGCTTTGAACTCATCACGCCGCACTTGGAAGCCAAACCTTCAAAAGGTTCGTATTTTAGTTGACGGCAAGCCTAAACGCGTTTGGGTCTCTGCTCGTGCACTTAAATCAGGTAAAGTTACACGCGTCTAGTACGTGTTTAAAAAGTTGATCACAGCCTTTGTCGCTGTGGTCTTTTTTGTTGTCCTATTAGAATCACAAAATAGCTGTAATAACATCAGTACGGCTACTTGGCCCCCTGACTTGAGCCGATTTGCAAAGTGCGGCTTCTGCATTTACTGACTTGACTGCTTGCAGGGTGTGCCGGGTTTGGGTGTGGACGCAACCGCCTCAGGGCGTTTGTAGTGGCTGGAACGCAGTGGGCATCGTTTGAAGCCAATCCGCAAAACCGGCGGCTTGTCTTCAAATCGAGCCTTTGTCTAAGTAGCTGCTGACGCACCTACAAAGACAAATTTCACTGCTGAAACGTGTTCGCCGACCTAGCTTCTTCCGCTTAGCTACGCTCTTATTCCGGAAGCAAGGAACGCTTCCAAAATAAGAGCTAGGCTAATGCTCAGAAGCCGCCCAGGTCGGCTCACACTCTGGATAGAGCCACACGCCCTGAAGCGGTTGCTGGGCAGTATCGAGCTTATCTGCAATCTGGGTGAAGTAGGTTACGAAGTGTTTTTGCTAGTGTGGTGGACAAAATGTTATCGCTTCAATTGTCGAGAAAAGTCCTGTCAGCTGTTTGACGAGAGTTGCCAGCAATCATCAAGCTAATTGTTACGATGTCACTATCTGTGCGGACTTGTGACCACTAGCCATGGTCGTCAATTGCGTGGGGATTTGTCAGTTTAAATGAGCAGGCACTATGGCGTGGCAGCTTGATTTACTTAAAATGGTTGAGCGGGCGGAGTGGAGTGTGGCGGGTAAGATCACCGTGAAATTGGTCTTAGTGGCTGTGCCACTTAGACCAAGGCCTGATTTTAAGACTCGCAAAGCGAGGCTTAAAACAGCGCCCACAGCGAGCTCACCCGCCACACGCAACGCAGCCCGCGGCCATCATTGAAACAGCGTCCTCCGCTTAACTACGCAATTGTTTCGGAAGCAAAGTGCTGCTTCCAAAGCAATCGCTAGGCTAATGCTCAGAAGCTACCCGTTGTGCTTTGCACTCCGCTTGGAAACGTGCTCCGCACAACTGACTTCTGTGCTTAACTACGCAATTGTTTCGGAAGCAAAGTGCTGCTTCCAAAGCAATTGCTAGGTTAATGCTCGAAGGCAACCCGTTGTGCTTTGCACTCTGATCTTTTCTGTACATCTTGTTTTCAAATGAGCTGGTATTATGCTAAAATGGTGAGTGGAATGCTATCATGATAAGTATAGAATCATTATAGGAGGCGCCATATGGCAGTCAAAATCAAATCAAAATATGGTGAGATCGACATCGCCAACAGCGTGATCGCTACTGTGGTCGGCGGTGCGGCAACCGATATCTACGGGATCGTGGGAATGGCTAGTAAGAATCAGATCCGCGATAATTTAAATGAAATTTTGCGGCGCGAGAATTATGCTCGCGGTGTTGTGGTCCGCCAAGAAAGCGACGACGTGGCGGTCGATGTTTATGTCATCGTTGCTTATGGTACTAAAATCTCTGAGGTTTGTCGAAATGTGCAAGATAAAGTAAAATACAATCTTGAATCAATGCTTGGGATGGCAGCAAACTCAGTCAATGTGTTCGTGCAGGGTGTCAAGGTCCTTGGCGATTTAGATTAAAGTTGAGTAAATGTCATCAGGAGGAACAACTGTGGAGCTAAAAGAGATACAAGCAAAAGAATTTCAAGATATGGTACGGGTAGCAGCCCATCGACTTGGTTTAAATGCAGATTTTGTCAATTCGTTGAATGTTTTTCCGGTGCCCGATGGGGATACTGGGACAAATATGAATTTGACGGTAAAATCTGGTGCTAAAGCGGTCAATGAATCTAGCGCGTCCGATGTTGGGACTTTAGCCAAGGCTTTTGCTAAAGGCTTATTGATGGGGGCGCGGGGTAATTCCGGCGTGATCACTTCACAACTGTTTCGTGGTTTTGCGAAAAGTATGGAGCACAAAACAGTTTTAAATGCGCAGGATCTAGTCGATGCGTTTACTGGTGGGGTCCAGACTGCTTATCAAGCAGTAATGAAGCCAGTTGAGGGGACGATCCTGACTGTGGCGCGTGAAGCAGCCAAGGGCGCGCTCCTCAAGGCCAAGAAGACGGATGATATCATTGAGATCATGCGGGCATTAGTGGAAGCGTCGAAGAAGTCATTGGCGAACACGCCCAATCTGTTACCTGTTTTGAAGGAAGTCGGCGTCGTTGACTCTGGCGGTCAGGGCTTGGTTTTCATTTATGAAGGCTTCCTTGAAGGTTTGTCCGGCGAAACCGCTGAACAAGACGTTTATGTTCCCGACGAGCAAGAAATGGATGAAATGGTCAACGCGACTCATCATCAATCAGCTCAAAGTCATTTGGCGACGGCTGATATCGTCAATGGTTATTGTACTGAAATGATGATCGAATTGGGCAAAGACGCAACGACGAATGATGAGTTCGATTACAATGATTTTCGGCAACATCTCAGTGAGATCGGCGATTCATTGCTAGTCGTGGCAGATGATGAAGTGGTCAAGGTCCATGTTCATACAGAAAATCCTGGTGAAGTGCTCGGCTATGGTCAACGTTATGGAGCACTGGAAAAAATCAAGATCGATAATATGCGGATCCAACACGAGACCATTGTTGATCAAGACGAGGCTGCGCCAGAAGAAGCTAAAGAATGGGGTATCGTTGCCATTGCCGCCGGTGAAGGCGTAGCGGACCTCTTCCGTAGTTTGGGTGCGACTTATGTGCTGAGTGGTGGGCAAACGATGAACCCAAGTACACAGGATATCGCGGACGCGATCAATGCCACCAAGGCTGAAAAAGTCATTGTTTTACCAAATAACGGCAATATCCTTTTAGCAGCGCAACAGGCGGCAGAGGTGGTTGACGCTCAAGTCGCGATCGTGCCAAGCAAATCGATCTCACAAGGGATGACGGCTTTATTGTCATTCAATGGTGAAGCGGCCTTAGCTGAGAATCAAAGTGAAATGACTGCAGCGTTAGCAACAGTTAAAAGTGGTTCTGTTACTCAAGCGATCCGCGATACGGAGATCGATGGCCTGCAGATCCATAAAGATCATTTCATGGGGATCGTTGATGGCAAAATCATTGTTGATGATCCTGATCGGCAAACAGCGGCGATCCAAACCGCTTTAAAGATGTTGGACGAAGATAGCGAGATCGTGACTCTGATCGTTGGGCAAACTGGTGATCAAGCTGAAGCACAAGCAGTGGCTGATGCAGTCACGGCTCAAGATGATGCGATCGAAGTTGAGATCCACGAAGGAGATCAACCTGTTTACCCATATTTGATCGCGGTCGAATAACAATTGTTTTTCCATGGTAAAGAAGAACGCGTGGGTGGATTTTTGCCAGGCGGACTTGTTTACCATTTTTATTTGGTCCCGATCTGATCGGCAAGAAAGTGAGGTGGCGAGATGGTGTTAGATGATTCAGTCAGTCGATTAGCTGGGGTCGGACCCAAGACCGTCACCGCCTTGGCTGAACTGGGGATCCAGACGATCCGTGATTTACTTTTTTATTTTCCGTTTCGTTATGATGACCTAAAAGCGCGGCCATTAGCAGAACTACAGGATCAAGAAAAAGCACTTTTTAAAGGCGTGGTCATCAGTGAGCCTATTTTGAGCCGCTTTGGTCCGCATAAAGTACGGTTGAATGTGCGCCTGTTGATCGACCAGGTTGCTGTGATCGCCACTTTTTTCAATCAGCCTTGGTTGAAAGATAAATTCGTGCCTGATGAAGAAGTGGCGATCTATGGCAAGTGGAATGAGCCCCAAAAGCGGGTCGTGGGGATGAAAGTGATCACCCAACAGACTCAAAACGAATTGGATCCGATCTACTCGGTGAATAAAGGCATCCGTCAAAAAAAGTTGATCAGTTTGATCCAAAGCGCTTTTAAACAAGAGGGACAAAATTTGACTGACGTGATCCCTGAATCGGTACGGGATCATTATCGTCTCTTGACTGATTTTGAATTGGTCCGGCAAATGCATTTTCCTCAGAATCAGCTTGAATCAACGGCGGCTCGGCGGGCTGCGATTTTCCGTGAGTTTTTCTTATTTGAAGCACAGATCGCCCAATTGCGGCAACAAGATCAAGATCCGGATCAAGGCTTAGTCTTGCCTTATCAGTTGACGCCCTTGCGTCAATTCATCGCATCCTTACCATTTCGGTTGACCGCGGCGCAAAAGCGGGTCGTCAATGAGATCTGTTTGGATTTGAAATCACCCCGGCATATGAATCGTTTGTTGCAAGGGGATGTGGGTTCCGGGAAAACAGTCGTTGCTGCGATCGCCATGTTTGCTGCGGTAACGGCTGGCTTTCAAGCGGCCTTGATGGTTCCGACTGAGATCTTGGCCGAACAACATTTCCAAAAACTAACGCACTTATTCGCGCCGATGCAAGTGAAAGTTACTTTGCTGACGGGCTCATTGAAAGCCGCTGATCGTGAACAGCGGTTGCAGGCGATCAGCTCTGGTCGCAGTAATATCGTGATCGGGACCCACGCTCTGATCCAGACTGGCGTTGACTTTAAGGCCTTGGGGTTTGTCGTCATTGATGAGCAACATCGTTTTGGCGTCAATCAGCGGCGGGCTTTGCGGGAAAAAGGCCAGAATCCAGATGTTTTGGCAATGACTGCCACTCCGATCCCCAGAACACTGGCGATCACGACGTATGGTGAGATGGATATCTCAACGATCGATGAATTACCAGCAGGTCGGCGGCCGATCAAAACAGTTTGGGTCAAAACCAATGAGGCTAATCAAGCATTGGCTTTGACTGAGCAACAGCTGGCTCAGGGTGATCAGGCTTTCGTGATCGCGCCTTTGATCAGTGATTCTGACCAAGTCAACTTGAAAAACGCTGAAGATCTGTACCAGCGGCTGGCAAAATATTTTGGGACCCGTTACCAAGTTGCTTTGCTTCATGGTCAAATGACGCCACTGGAAAAAGAAACGACGATGGCGGCTTTTAGTCAGGGTAAGGTGCAGGTACTAGTGGCGACCACGGTTGTCGAGGTCGGGGTCGATGTGCCTAACGCCAATGTGATGTTGATCTTTAATGCGGACCGTTTTGGCTTGGCCACGCTACACCAATTGCGCGGTCGTGTTGGCCGGGGTCAACGGCAGGCGTTTTGTTATTTGATTGCGGATCCGACTAATGAAGTCGCGATAAAACGAATGGAGATCATGACCGCGACCAATGACGGTTTTGTTTTAGCCGAGGCTGACTTGAAATTGCGAGGCCAAGGTGATATTTTTGGTGATAAGCAATCGGGGTTGCCGGAGTTCCAATTAGGTGATCCGATCACGAATAATAACACGCTTCTGGCGGCGCACCAAGTCGTCCAAACCATGTTTGAGACAGATCCGGCTTTAAGTTCGGCGGAGAACCAAGGTCTAGCACAATATCTGCGCGCTCAACAAGCAGCAGATCAATTTGATTGAAGGATGGCGTTCAAAATGAAAATCGCAGTAGATGCTATGGGTGGCGATCACGCACCAGCAGTAGTTGTCAAAGGGGTCGAACAGGCACGAGATCAATGGCCGGACCTTGAATTTGTTTTATTTGGGGATGTGGCTCAGGTCAAACCCCTGATCAAAGACGAGCAACGGTTGACTTTGGTCCAGTCGAACAGTGTGATCACTAATGAGGACGAGCCTGTCAAAGCCGTTCGCTCCAAAAAAGATTCGTCGATGGTCATGGCGGCACAAGCTGTTAAAAATGGCGCGGCCGATGCGATTTTTTCAATGGGGAATACCGGTGCTTTATTGGCCACGGGAATTTTTGTGATCGGGCGGATCAAAGGCATCGATCGACCGGCGTTGATGCCGACCTTGCCTAGTGTTGATCCGGATAAGGTCGTCAACTTATTGGACGCGGGCGCTAATGCTGAAAGTAAGCCCAATTATTTGGAACAATGGGCCTTGATGGGTTCGATCTATGCGCGAGATATCCGCGGGATCAAAGAACCGCGGATCGCGCTTCTAAATAATGGCACCGAATATGATAAAGGTGACAGTCTGCATCAGGAAGTCTATCAGCGTTTGCAAGCCAACCCTAACTTGAATTTTGTTGGCAATGTTGAGGCGGGAAATCTGCTCAATGATCAAGCCGACGTGATCGTTAGCGACGGGTTCACTGGTAATGCTGTTTTGAAAGCGACTGAAGGTATGGCAAGTTTATTGATGAAGCAGATCAAGCACGCGTTGCTGAATAATGGCACCAAAGTCAAGCTGGGCGCGGCGCTGATCAAGCCTGCTTTTGGTGATATCAAAAATCGGTTCAGCACATCAGCGAATGGCGGTGCGGTCCTTTTGGGCGTTAATGCCCCAGTGGTCAAAACTCACGGTGGGTCTGATGAAGGCGCCGTCGTTTCCACGATCGGGCAGATCCGCGAAATGTTGCGCAAACAAACGATCCATCAAGTGATCGAATATTTACAGACCAATCCAATCAAATAAATGTTTCCCTGATCACCCCTAAGGAGCAGGTCGACACGCGGCGTTAATGATCATGCTGACGTTTGATCATGAGCGTGCTTGTCAAGGCGTGACGATCACCTTCGGCTGATCCATAACGAGTACTTTTACAAAAAAATGAAATTAAACGTTTTTGAACACCCGTGGGTCGCTGATTTCTTGTATAATATGAGCAGGCCACTAATTCGAGGAGGTTTCATCATGACAGAAAAAGAAGTATATGATAAAGTAATTGATTTGATCGCGGAACGATTTGAGGTCGAACCAGCAAAACTAATGGCGACTACGAATATCAAAAATGATTTAGCTGCGGATTCGATCGATCTGGTTGAATTTGTCTTGGAACTTGAAGATACTTTTGGCGGTGAGATCCCTGACGACGAAGCTGAGAAATTAAACACGATCGATGATGTGGTCAAGTATATCGTCGCTCATCAAAATTGATCGGCTGACTTTGTTTAGTTGACAATGGTCGTGATGAATGACCGGTCCTGAAATAATTGTTAGGTTACAGTAGCGAGCAAGAGTAGGGGGACCTGCTCTTATTTTGTGTTAAGAGGGAGTCTGTGTGAGTAAAATGGGATTTGAGTGGCGCAACTGGCGCGGTTTATCGGTGGCGATTTTGTTGCTCTTGGGCTTGACCGGTTGTCGGCCTAAACAAGCACAACAGGATCAACAACAGCAGCAAGTCGCCCAGACATTGACAAAATTGCCTGAGCAAGTTGAGAATACAAAGAAAAGTCTCACTGGTGGGCATTTTAAGTATGCGTTGGTTTCTTGGTCGCCGTTCAAGGGTATTTTCAATGAAGCTTTGGCGACGGATGCCAATGATCAAGTGATCGCGGCTCCAGGCAATGAATCTCTGTTCCGTTATAATTCTGACTATCGGATCGTTGATGGTGGCGCGGCGGATCTGCGTCTGGACGTCCTAGCCAAGACTGCGACGATCACGATCAATGATCGGGTCCGGTGGTCTGATGGACGGCCCCTAGTCGCTGAAGATATTCGTTATTCCTATCTGATCATTGCGAATCCCAAAAGTGAAAGTCAGCGATATACTGGTTCGTTGGCCGATATTGTTGGTCTAGCGGAATACCATGCGGGGCAAACAGATCAGATCAGTGGGATCACGATGCCAGATGGCGCCAATGGTCGGCGCGTCGTGTTACATTTCAAGGAAATGAAACCTGGGATGACGCATAGTGGCAATGGTTATTTTTGGGAATATGCCAGCCCCAGTCATCAGCTCAAGACGATTCCTTTTGACCAGCTGGCCAATTCCGCGGCGCTCCGCAAAACCCCTTTATTTTTCGGCGCGTTCAAGATCAAGTCGATCGAAGCTGGACAAAAAGTGACTTGGGTGCCGAATCCTTATTATTATGGTAGTAAGCCCCATCTAGCGGCGATCACCTTCAATGTGGTCTCACCTAATGCGGTGGTCGATGCCATGAAGCAGCATCACTATGACATGGCGACAGTCGCCAGTGATCAATGGCCAGAGCTCCAACAGAGTTCTCGAACCACCTTCATCGCCCGAAAGCCCTTGAGTTATCGTTATCTGTCCTTCAAGGTGGGACGTTATCAGGACGGTCACAATGTTTTAAATCCGAAAAGCAAAATGAATGATCTTGCCCTACGTCAAGCGCTGATCTATAGTCTTGATCTGGAAAAAATCACGCGCAAATATACCAATGGTTGGCAATTTCGAATCAAAACGTTGATCCCACCGGCATTCAAACAATACTATGCGTCATCAGCGGAAGCTTATTCATATGACCCTGCTGAAGCAGCCAAGCTATTGGATCAAGCAGGTTATCGGAAGAAGGGCAAGTGGCGGACCAAGCCCAATGGGAAACCACTGGTGTTACATTTCGCGGTCAAACGTGATCTAACTAATAAAGAAGAGATCGTTCAGGCCTATTTGAATGCTTGGCATAAGATCGGTTTGAACGTTAAGCTGACTTCAGGCCGTTTGTTAGAGGCCAACTCATTCTATGATAAACTAGAAAATGATGATCCGGAGATCGATTTCTTTGAAGCCGGCTGGGATCTTTCTACTGAACCATCACCGGCCGATCTTTATTCGGCAACGGCTCCATTTAACTTTGGCCGTTTTGTGACCACTGAAAATACCGCATTATTGAATAAAATCGATTCTTTAGATTCTTTCAATGAACAAGAGCGGATCAAAGCATTCAAGGCTTGGCAGACCTACATGAATCAAGTCGCTTACGTGGTCCCAACAACAAGTAGCTATGATGTTCGGGCGCTTAATACGCGGGTCAAGGGCTTCTCGTTGGCCCCTGATGCCAATTGGAAAGACGTCAGTGTGACAGCGCCGAAACGGTGATCCTTCACGTCTTGGGTCATTGGTGTTCGCGTTTTTGATCATTTCTTGCTTGCTACGCCTTAAAGTATCAGTTTGATCAATTAATGTTTGTGGTAAACTGCACTGTGATTTGAAACGTGTTCGTCGACCTAGCTCCTTGCGCTTAACTACGCAATTGTTCCGAAAGCAAGGGACGCTTTCAAAACAATTGCTAGGTTAATGATCAGGAGCTGAACAGGTCGGCTCACACTCTGATTTTGAAATGTGCTGCGCGAGGATTGGCTGTTGTGCGTAGCTACGTCATGGTTCCGAAAGCAAAAAGCGGCTTTCAAAACCATGACTAGGCTAATGCTCGCAGCCACCCATCCTCGCTCCGCACTCTGGTTTGAAACGTGCTGCGCGCAACTGCTTTCTGCGCCGATACGCAATTTGTCACAGATTGTCTAGCGCCAATCTGCAACAAATCGCTAGTCGTGCTCAAAAGCAACCCGTTGCGCTCCGCACTCTGATTTGAAACGTGTTCGTCGACCTAGCTCCTTGCGCTTAATTACGCAATTGTTCCGAAAGCAAGGGACGCTTTCATAACAATTGCTAGGTTAATGCTCAGGAGCTGACCAGGTTGGCTCACACTCTGATTTTGAAACGTGCTGCGCGAGCCTGCTTGCTGCGCTTAGCTACACAATTGTTCTGGAAGCAAGGTGCGCTTCCAAAACAATTGTTAGGCTAATGCTCGCAGCCACCCATCCTCGCTCCGCACTCTGATTTGTTGTCTATTGTATTTTTAGGGTATAATTAGTACGATTCATCACTTGGATCTTTTGGATTTAAGAACAGAAAATAAGGAGTTGAGTCAACGTGGTAGCAGCAGAATTTACCTCACATCTCCGCGCTAAATATGGCGTTGAGTTTAAAGATCTGTCGTTATTGGATGCGGCTTTTACCCATGCCTCATTCGCAAATGAAAATCGTAATTTAGGTTATGGTAATTATGAACGGTTAGAATTTCTAGGTGACGCAGTGATGGAGCTGGCTGTTTCTGATTATTTATTTGAGAATTTCAAGAATTTGCCTGAAGGTCGTTTGACGCGGATGCGTGCGGCGATCGTTAAATCTTCTAGCTTTTGTAATCTGGCGATGGAAGCCGGCTTTCAGCCTTATATCCAATTGGGTGTTGGTGAAGAACGGACGGGTTCACGACAACGAGCCAGCTTACTGGAAGATGTTTTCGAAGCTTTTAATGGGGCGCTTTATTTGGATCAAGGGATGCCGGCAGTGGTTGCTTTTTTAGAACAGATTTTGTTCCCCAAGATCGATGCTGGTCAATATTCCTCTGATATGGATTTTAAAACCAGATTGCAGGAATATTTACAGCAAAATGGTGAGCGTGAGATCAAATATCAAGTGGTCAGCGCTGACGGAAATGCCCACGATAAATTGTTCGTGGTCGAGCTACAAGTTGATGGTCAGGCTGTGGCGACTGGACATGGTACCAATAAAAAGAACGCCGAGAAAGACGCCGCGAAGAATGCTTTGGCCATTTATCACGTGGACTAATTAGGAACAGGTTGGAAGTTATATGCCCCTTAAATCTTTGATCATTAATGGATTCAAATCTTTTGCTGACAAAACCACGATCACGTTTACGCAGGGTATCACAGGGATCGTTGGGCCCAATGGTAGTGGTAAGAGTAATATCACTGAGGCGATCCGCTGGGTGATGGGTGAGCAATCCGCCAAAAGTCTTCGGGGCAGTCACATGCCCGATGTTATTTTTGCGGGTAGCGCGGTTCGGGAACCTTTGAATCGTGCAGAAGTAACCTTGGTTTTTGACAATACGCAACATGATCTACCTGCGGAGAACGCCACGGTCAGCGTGACTCGGCGGTTATTTCGTGATGGCACCAGTGAATTTTATTTGAATCAAAAAGCTTGTCGTTTGCGCGATATTACCGATCTCTTTCTGGATTCCGGGTTGGGTAAGGCGTCATTTTCGATCATTTCTCAAGGTCGTGTCGAAGAGATCTTTAACTCTAAACCAGAAGAACGGCGGACGATCATTGAAGAAGTAGCTGGCGTTTATAAGTATAAGCAACAGAAAAAACAAGCAGAGGCTGAGCTGGCCGTTACAGAAGAAAATCTCAATCGAGTGGCGGATATTCACGATGAGCTGGCTAGTCGCGTGGAACCATTGCGACGACAGGCTAGTTTGGCGCGGGATTACCAACAACAAAAGGCAGCTTTTGACCGGCTTGATCAACAGATCTTGGCCTTGGAGTTGCACGACCTAGAGCTACAAAAGCAGGAACGTGAGCAACGTCAGCAAGAACTTGCGACGATCTCCAGTAAAATCGATAGCGAGGCTACGGCGTCTAGCGCCCAATTGCAGAAATTACGTCAAGCTAATACGACTTTGAACGCGACGATCGAGCAAAAACAGGCGTTATTGTTGGAGCAGACCCGGCAGGCGGAAGCGCTCAATGGCAAGATCTCTTTATCAACAGAACGATCTAGCTATCATCATAGTAGTTTGACCGCGTTGACCAAAGAATTGGCTGAGGTTGAGACACGGCAGCAACAGCAGACCGATAATTTGACGATCACTGCCCAGAATCTACAGGCAGCTCAAGCTCAAAAGGAAAAGTTAGATCGACAATTGGCACAGTTGGTTGCTCAGGAGAACGAGAATCAAGAAGATATCGCCGCGCGACTTAATGAGCTACGTAGTGACTATATCGAGCTTTTGCAACAGCAAACCACGTTGCGTAATGAGCTTGTTTACCAGCAGGAACAGCTAACGCAAAAACGTCAACAGCAAGAGACCCTTGGGACAGAGCAAACCTCGCAACAAGATCGATTGACACAACAGGAAAAGACAGTCAAAACCTTGGCGGATCAGGTCACGGACGCGACGACAGAGTTAGCGACGGCTGAGGCCCAAGTCCAAGAGCAACAACATCGATACCAACAATATGGGCAAAAGATCGAAACACAGCAACAGGCTTGGTATGATCGCCTGGCTAAATTCCAACAATTGAAGGCGCGCTATCAAAGCTTGAAAGAGTCTACTGATGATCACAGTGGTTTTTACCTTGGTGTTCGTGCGGTCCTCAATCCACAAAATCATTTGCGTGGCCTACGCGGCGCGGTGGCTGACCTTTTGACTGTACCAGCAAAGTTTCAAATGGCCATTGAGCAAGTTTTAGGGGCGCAACTACAACAGATCGTTTGTCAAGATGCGGCCAGCGCCAGTCAAGCCATCGCTTTTCTTAAGGAAAAACGCTTAGGACGCGCGACTTTTCTACCCTTGACCACGATCCAACCGCGTGAGGTTCGACCGGATCTTTTAGCCACGGTTGTGCGAATGCCTGGTTACTTAGGTGTTGGCGCGGAGATCGTAACGATGTTGCCGGAGCTTCGGCGAGTCCAGCAGCATTTGTTGGGTAATGTTTTGATCGTCGATGAGTTAGCTCATGCCACCGCGATCGCAAAAGCAATTCGTTATCAGACGAGGATCGTCACTTTGGAGGGTGATATCCTAACACCGGGCGGGGCGATGACGGGTGGTCGGATCAAACAGCAAGGCCAAGGTCTGTTGAATCGGCAGCAAAGTTTGACTGAACAACAAGGTCAGTTGAAGCAATTACAACAAGAGCTAAATGCGCAACAGGCCACGATCCAGCAGTTGAAAGATCAACGCCAGACGATCAGCGGCGCGCTGACGGACCAAGAGATCTCAGTTAAAAAGTTGCAAGAACGACTGGTCGAAGCCAAGAGTCAACAGCAACAGCAAACAGCACAATTAGAACGATTACAGCGAGAACACCAAGTCGTGACGTTGGATCAGCAACGATTGGTCACAGATCTGCAGACACTTGCCACAGCAGTCCAAACCAAGCAACAACAACAAGATCGTTTAAACCAGCAAGTCGATCAGGCTAAAGTCACGATCGAACAGCAGCAGGAACGACTGGCTAATTTTACCAGTCAAAAAGAGAATCTGACCCAACAGATCAATGAGGTCAAGACGCAACAAGCAGTGGCGGCCCTTTCGTTGCGTAATCAAGAAGAGTTGCAAGAGCGGCAAGATCAAGCGCTAACGTCTTCGACACAACGAGGCGCGGAGTTACAACGACAATTGGCGGCACTAAACGAGAACGCGTCACAGACCGCCGTGGATCTTGATCAGGTCAAACAATCTTTGGCGAACTTACAAATAGTGATCACCACGGCTCAAAAAGATCTAGCGTCCTTGAAACAACAACGAACGGCGCAGGAACAACAAGTTCAGGATTTGGAGCCAGAAACGCAACGTTTCTATCAGTTGCAGAAAGAAACGGCGAAAGAACAAGAAACAGTCGCAGTCAAACTGAATTCATTAAAAACGGCAATGGCGCTCAGATTGACGACCTTGCGCGAGGACTATCAACTCAGCTACGAGGCGGCCTATCAGACCGTGGTTGAGCAACAGAGCGACTTGGCGGCATTACGTTCCGAGTTCAAATTGGTCAAATTAGCGTTGGCCGATATCGGACAGGTCAATCTTGAGGCGATCGACGAGTATGCGACTGTCAATGAACGTTACCAGTTTTTGACCAAACAACAAGATGACCTGATCGCGGCCCGCAAGCAACTTCTGGAGACGATGGCTGAAATGGATCAAGAGGTCAGCCAAAGATTCGCCAAGACCTTCACTGCAGTCGACGCGGCCTTCCAGCATGTTTTTCCACAGATGTTCGGTGGTGGTCAAGCGCATTTAGTGCTAACGGATCCTACTGATCTCTTGAATACTGGCATTGAGATCAACGCCCAGCCGCCTGGCAAAAAATTACAACATTTGAGTTTGCTTTCAGGTGGGGAGCGAGCGCTGACGGCGATCACTTTGTTGTTCGCGATTTTGAAAGTCCGCCCAGCGCCATTTAGCATTTTAGATGAGGTCGAGGCCTCGCTAGATGAGGCCAATGTGGTCCGCTTCGCCAATTATTTACAGAATTATGAGCAACGTACTCAATTTATCGTGATCACGCACCGTAAAGGCACGATGATGAAAGTCGACCGGTTGTATGGTGTGACTATGCAAGAGTCCGGTGTTTCAAAAATCATCAGTGTTTCATTGACCGACGTGGCGCAGTAAGTGATAATCAAAGTAGACGCATGACGGATCAAACAAGAAAAGGGGAGGATCTTAATGGGATTTTTCGACCGTGTTAAAAAGGCCTTTGGAGGCGAAAAAAAAGCTGAAACAACTGTTGATCCAGCTCAACTTGACCAAGCGGCTGACCAATCATTAGATCAAGTACCGTCAGCAGCCGACCAAGCAGGTCAGAACAAGCCACTTCGACCTGATACAGACGCAGCCACCACTGGTGCCAACGAACCGGTTAAAGAGGCGGCACCTGTTTCAACAGCGGCTGCTGATCAGGAACAAGCCGCTGATCAAGATAGGCAAGAAGAAACCGCAGCCACCACAGGACAATCTGAGCTGACAGACACAGCAATCACGGCGCAATCTGAATCAACAGCGGCCGATAAGAATGATAACAACGCTATGGCCGCTAAAGCCAGTGACGCGCTTGAAGAAACCGCGCCCACTAGTCCGGCAGCCAGCGCCGCCAACACCGATCAAACCGTTAGCGACCAAATAACCGCGGTCCCAGCTGAACCAGCAGCGAACAATGAGACTTCTGCCCCAGATGCCACCG
The DNA here is from genome assembly GCF_024345205.1 of Lapidilactobacillus luobeiensis. GTDB lineage: Bacteria > Bacillota > Bacilli > Lactobacillales > Lactobacillaceae > Lapidilactobacillus > Lapidilactobacillus luobeiensis. The sequence goes on from NZ_BROC01000021.1 coordinate 35,981, forward strand.
CTGAAAAAACCGACCGGACAGATCAGACGGAAATTGCTGGAGACGGTGCTACGAAGGTGGCGTCCTCAGGTTCAGTTGCGGCCTATGATCAGGGCTTGGCAAAAAGTCGTCATGGTTTTGCGGCGCGTCTGAATCAATTTTTGGCAGGTTTTCGTAGTGTTGATGAAGATTTCTTCGAGGATCTGGAAGAGATGTTGATCGAGGCCGATGTTGGTTTTGAAACGGCGATGACGATCAGTGATCAACTGCGTGATGAGGTCAAATTGCAGAATGCCAAGACTAAGAAACAAGTCGGTTTGACGATCGTTGAGAAAATGGTGGATCTTTATGGGACGGAAGGAGCGGCTGAAGATAATCGACTTCATTACGCACCGACGGAACAACGGCCAACTGTTTTCCTTTTTGTGGGGGTCAATGGCGCTGGCAAAACCACGACGGTCGGGAAATTGGCCGCTCGTTTAAAAGCCTCTGGTCAGAAAGTTTTATTAGCGGCAGCGGATACGTTTAGAGCTGGGGCGATCGAACAATTGGCGACTTGGGCCCGCCGAGTCGGGGTCGATTGTGTCACTTCAGCGCCTGGCGCTGATCCGGCTTCAGTTGTTTTTGAGGCGGTCCAGAAAGCAAAAGCGGAAAATTATGATATCCTATTAGTCGATACAGCAGGACGGTTACAAAATAAGGTCAATTTAATGAACGAATTGGCAAAAATCAAACGGGTGATCGTCCGTGAATTACCAGAAGCTCCCCAAGAGGTATTGTTGGTTTTGGATGCGTCAACGGGTCAAAATGCTTTGAGTCAAGCCAAGCAATTTAAAGCGACCACTGATGTGACGGGGATCGTTTTGACCAAACTTGATGGTAGTTCCAAGGGTGGCATCGTGATCGCGATCCGCAATGAATTGCATCTGCCAGTCAAGCTGGTGGGTCTCGGGGAAAAGATGACTGATCTAGCCGACTTTGACGCGGAAAAATTTGTTTATGGCCTCTTTAAGGGTTTGATCGATGAAGCTTAAGGTAGGTGGCGTCAATGGCCGATGAAGTGGTAGAATTAAATGAGCGGATCAATGAATTGTTCGATTTTTATCGCCCCTTGCTGACGAAAAAGCAAGCGACTTACTTAGAACTTTATTACGCTCAAGATTATTCGTTAGGTGAGATCGCGACGCAGTTTTCTGTAAGTCGTCAGGCCGTTTATGACAATTTGAAACGAACGGCTAAGATTTTGCTCGGCTATGAAGATAAGTTGCATTTGATCGCTCATTTCCAAAAAGAAGTCGCTCTGGTCGATCGATTGAAGCAACAGGTCGCAAACGATCATCCTGATGATCCGCAATTACAACGATTACTCCAAGATTTTGAAAAATTGGTAGATTCTCAATAAGGTGGTAGACTAAATGGCATTTGAAGGACTGACAGAACGGCTACAAAAGGCTTTTAGCGGTCTGCGGCGCAAAGGAAAAGTCAGCGAAAGCGATGTTCGTGACGCGATGCGCGAGATCCGGCTAGCTTTACTTGAAGCCGATGTGAATTTCAATGTGGTCAAGGACTTTGTCAAAACAGTTCGGACCAAAGCGGTGGGTAAAGAAGTCTTGGATAGCTTGACCCCATCGCAACAGATCATCAAGATCGTTCATGATGAACTGGTCAAAGTGATGGGTGAATCTGCAGTTCCCCTAAATAAATCCCCGCATATTCCGACGATCATCATGATGGTCGGGCTCCAAGGGGCCGGGAAGACCACGACTGCCGGAAAATTGGCTAGTCGTTTGATCAAACAGGAAAAAGCACGTCCCTTAATGATCGCGGCCGACGTTTATCGACCAGCCGCTGTTGATCAATTGGTCACGATCGGTCAACAATTGTCCGTGCCCGTTTTTGAAATGGGGACTGACCATGATCCTGTTGAAATCGTACGCCAAGGCTTAGCGCAAGCGGAAACGAATAAAAATGATTATGTCATCATTGATACCGCCGGTCGTCTAGAAATCGACGAACAATTGATGGCCGAATTAAGCCAGATCCAAGCACTAGCGCACCCTAATGAGATCTTGCTGGTCGTCGATGCCATGACTGGCCAAGTCGCTACTCAGGTCGCCGAGGGCTTCAATAAACAGCTTGATCTAACTGGGGTCGTCTTGACCAAGTTAGATGGTGATACTCGTGGTGGGGCGGCTTTGTCGATCCGGGCAGTCACAGGCAAACCGATCAAGTTCGTCGGTCAAGGTGAGAAACTTGATCAATTAGATATTTTCTATCCTGATCGAATGGCGGATCGGATCTTGGGCATGGGCGATATGATGACCCTGATCGAAAAAGCTCAAACCGATTACGATGCGAAGCAAGCAGAAGATATGGCTCAAAAGATCCGCGAAAACAATTTTGATTTCAATGATTTTGTGGAACAAATGAGCCAATTGGAGAACATGGGGCCATTAGATGATTTAATGAAGATGGTCCCTGGGATGGCCAACAATCCCGCACTAAAGAATGTCAAAATGGATCCGAAAGACATCGACCATTTGAAGGCAATCGTTTATTCAATGACCCCGACAGAACGTGAAGATCCCGAATTACTGAATCCTAGTCGTCGGCGTCGGATCGCTGCCGGTTCAGGTCGAAATGTTCAAGAAGTCAACCGGATGATCAAACAGTTCAAGCAATCCCGAGAGATGATGCAGAAGATGTCCAAGGGCAACTTTGCTGGCATGGAAAATCTTTTTGGTAGCGGGATGCAAGGTAAAATGGGCAAGATGGCAATGAATTCGATGGTGCGCAAGCAAAAGAAGGCCAAGAAGAAACGACTAAAGAAGGCCAAACGATTCAAGTCGAATTAGTTGTGTTGAGCGGATTCTGTTGGATCCGCTTTTTGTTTGTAGTTGATTTGTAAAAATACCGTTTCTGTACTTGTCATTTCGTTTGATTGCAGATGTAGTTGGGTTTGGGTGTGGACGCAACCGCCTCAGGGCGTTTGTAGTGGCTGGAACGCAGTGGGCATCGTTTGAAGCCAATCCGCAAATACGGCGGCTTGTCTTCAAAGCGAGCCTTTGTCTAAGTAGCTGCTGGCGCACCTACAAAGACAAATTTCACTGCTGAGCCACACGCCCTGCGGCGATTGCTAGGCAGAATTGCGTCTATATGCAATCTAGGCGAAGTAGGTTACGAAGTGCTTTTGCTAGTGTGGCGGTCAAAATGCTATCATTTCAATTGATAAAAAATTCTGACTGGTTATCGCGACCGATTATCCAGACTAGTAAATCCAAGTTTTGTGGTACGCTATTCAGTTGCTGGTGATCATCAAGCTGATTGTTACGTTGTGGCTACTAGCCATGGTCATCAACTACGTGGGAATCCGTCAATTTACACGAGCAGGTAGAATGGCGTGACAGCTTAGTCTGCTTAAAATGGTTGAGCGGGCGGAGTGGAGTGTGGCGGGTAAAATCGCCGTGAAATTGGTCTTAGTGGCTGGGCCACTTAGACCAAGGCCTGATTTTAAGACTCGCAAAGCGAGGCTTAAAACAGCGCCCACAGCGAGCTCACCCGCCACACGCAACGCAGCCCGCGGCCAAGGTTGAGAAACGGAACAGCTGCCCACAGCGTTCTACCACCCCAGCCTGACCTGAAGCCCCACCACATTGTCTGCCACCAACGTTCAGCGTGGCGAAGCCACGCGCTTTTCAAAAAAATCTACCTGTCAAGAAGAAGCCCTTTACAGTCCTCCGAATTTCTGGTATAGTATTGAAGTTGATTATTTTGGGACGTTACATATTAACGTTACTTACAGGAGGAACTATCTATGACCGTTAAAATTCGTTTACGCCGGATGGGCTCAAAGCGCCGTCCTTTCTACCGTTTAGTTGTTGCTGATTCACGTGCACCTCGTGATGGCCGTTTCATCCAAGAAGTTGGTTACTACAATCCAGCTAGTGAACCAGTTCAATTGAAATTAGACGAAGATGTGATCTTCGACTGGTTACAAAAAGGTGCCCAACCTTCAGATACAGTTCGGACTTTGTTGTCAAAACAAGGTTTGATGAAGAAATATCACGAAGCTCGCTTCGAAAAGAAGTAATTAAATGACAACAACTGAGGTCAAGGATTTGATCAGCGCCATCATTACACCGTTGATCATGACACCAGCAGCCTTCACCATTGATACCAGCGAGGACGCCCATTTCACCACGTTCAACGTGGCTTTGGATCGCAAGGATATTGGACGGGTCATTGGTAAGCAAGGTCGGGTTGCGCAAGCGATTCGCACGTTGATCTACGGGATTCGGCTGGATAATGGCAAACGGATCCGTTTGAACATACTTGATAATTAGTTAGGGGGAGGCTGGGATATTTTATCTCAGCCTTTCTTATTGGTAAAGTGCGGCGTGCAGCGGTGTGGCTTCGAGCATTAGCATAGCGATGTCTTTGGTAGCGGTCTTCGCTGTTAAGGATGTCGCGGCGCTAAGCACAGAAGTCAGTTGGACGCAGCACGTTTCAAAAGGAGGACGGAGCGGTGACAGAAACAAATTATTATGAAGTTGGCACGATCGTCAACACTCATGGGATCCAAGGGGAAGTACGGGTGATTGCGACCACGGACTTTCCAGAGTTACGTTTCAAGAAAGGTCAGCGCCTGTTCATTCAACAAAATCAAGGTTATTTGCCCTTGGAGATCACGGGCCACCGGATCCACAAACAATTTCATTTATTGACCTTCAAGGATTACCAAGATATCAATCTGGTGGAACCTTTTAAAGGAAAATTGCTGTATGTCGCCGAGGCCGATCAACAGAAATTGGCGCCCAACGAATATTATTATCGGGATATCATTGGGTTGACGATTTTGGATCATGAGACTAAGGAACCGTTAGGCAAGGTCAAGGAAATTCTGGCGCCCGGCGCGAATGATGTCTGGGTGATCCAGCGGCCAGGCCAAGCGGATCTGCTCTTGCCGTTTCTCAAATCGGTCGTTTTGGCGATCGACCTGACCACGAAGAAGGCCTTGGTCGAAGTCCCCGCAGGATTGGATGATTAGGTATGCAAATTGATATTTTAAGTTTGTTTCCGGATATGTTTAGCGCCTTGCAGGAGTCGATGATCGGCAAGGCCCAAGCGAAAAGCTTGTTGAAAATCGAGGTCACTGATTTTCGCGACTTCGCGGCCAACAAACATCATAGCGTCGACGATACCCCTTATGGTGGCGGGGCTGGCATGCTACTGCAAGTGCAACCGATCGCGGCGGCGCTGGCGGACGTGACCACCAAGCATGGTCCCGCTGAGCGGACGATTATTTTGGATCCGGCTGGGCGCCGATTTGACCACCAATACGCAGTGGAGTTGGCTCAGGCGCAACATTTGGTCTTCATCTGCGGCCACTATGAAGGCTTCGATCAACGGGTCTATGATTTAGCCACGGACACCGTTTCATTAGGCGACTATGTTTTGACCGGCGGTGAGTTGCCGGCGATGGTGATGATCGATGCCTTGGCGCGGCAGATCCCCGGCGTGCTCGGCAGTCAAGAGTCCGCGGCGACCGATTCTTTCGCCCAAGGGCTGTTGGAATACCCGCAATATACCCGCCCAGCCGATTATCGAGGACAAAAGGTTCCTGAAGTCCTGATGAATGGCAATCATCAATTGATTCGCGACTGGCGTTTAAAGGCGGCGGTTTGGCGGACGTTGCAGCAACGACCGGACTTGTTGGCGCAACTGGATGATCCCCAAATCGCCGCGATCATTCGTGAATTAAATCGCCGCGATGACTTGTCAAGCTTCAATGATTTATGATAGAATATAAACTTGTGGTGAGAACCATATAACAACGATATTCCGCTGTCTCGGTCTGAAAACAAGGTAAGAATGTCGGCGAAAGAGGAGAAAAACATGAACCCATTAATTTCTGAGATCACCAAGAGTCAATTACGTAGCGATATTCCTGATTTTCGTGCCGGCGATACTTTACGTGTCCACGCTCGGATCGTCGAAGGTACTCGCGAACGTATCCAGCTTTTCGAAGGTGTTGTGATCAAACGCCGTGGTACTGGCATCAGCGCAACTTATACTGTTCGTAAGATCAGTAACGGTGTTGGCGTTGAACGAACTTTCCCACTGCACACACCTCGCGTTGAAAAGATCGAAGTTATCCGTCATGGTGCTGTACGTCGTGCAAAATTGTACTACTTACGCGCATTGCGGGGCAAAGCTGCTCGTATCAAAGAAGCAAAACGTTAATCAAAAGATTGATGATCGAAAACCCATTCCCTGGTGGAATGGGTTTTTTGTATCTTCTTTGCTATCCTTATTGCACAACAGTAGCAGCCCAATCTCTTTTTTGAGGGAAAAGTGTGAGCTGGATGTTGTGATCGACAGTTGGGCAGGAAATTATGCTTTTCAGGCATAGCCACAATCAATGATAAGTATTGGTCACAGCGCCAAATCTGGGCTAAGATAATAGGAGAAGATGATGGCTGATTTTTATCCGGAGGAGCAGTCTTTGGCTGCCACCAGCCGGAAGCTCAGTCGCATTGCGAACGATGGTGAAAGGCTGGGTCAGTAAAGATGAAAAAAGTTTTGATATTAGGGGCGCATGGGCAGATTGCCCAGCTAGTGACGGCGCGGTTATTAGCGGAAACAACGGATATTCGATTGATGCTATACTTGCGGCACAGTGAGCGGCTGACGAATCCGAATCCTAGTCGCGTTGAAATCATTGATGGCGATGTCAATGATCTGGCCACATTGAGTCAAGCGGTGGCCGGTCAGGATCTGGTTTATGCGAACTTAGGTGGCGAGTTTGAACCGATGGCGCGGAAAATCGTTCAGACGATGACGACAAATCAAGTCAAACGGTTGATCTATGTCACCGGTTTAGGGCTCTATCATGAGGTGCCCGGTGAATTCGGCCGTTGGGGGGAGGCCAGTATTGGCACGCCGGTGATGGACGATACGCGGCGGGCCGCGGCTTTGATCGAGCAGTCGAATTTGAATTATACGATCATTCGCGCGGCTTACATGAACGATGATCCTCAGATCGATTATGAGTTGACCGTGAAGGGTGAGCCATTCAAGGGAACGATCATTTCCCGCGCGAGTCTGGCTGATTTGATCGTCAAAATTATTCGCAATCCGCAATTGCATCAATTTGCCAGTTTAGGTGTTGATCAACCGGGGACTGACGGTGACCGACCTTATTAAGCGGTAGCAGTTGGGCTTATTTTGACACTCCTGATGGGGGGATCGGGAAAAGCGTCTTGATTGCCTTGACGCTCCCGATTACCTTGACTGACAGCGCCACACGTTGAGCGGAGATTTCTAGATTGCTAGTTGTATTTTTAGCGAGCATGTCGTGATTTGCCGTTAGAATTATGGGTGTGTCACATCGGTGTGGATTTTTCAATTTTTCCCGCCGCTTTTCAAAGGTCAATGGTTTATCTTTCCCTGTAAGTTGGCTACAATAGTAATGAGAATATCAAGGGAATGAGGGATACCATGGTCAATTATGATGTAAATCGCGGCGTGGCGAAAATCTTGGTCACTTTGCAAAACGATACGACCGAGCAATTGAGTGTTTCTTTTGCTAGCCAAATTTTGTATCGCGATGTGTTGTTGGATCTGTTAGCAGTGACGCGGGAAGTGGAATTTCGCGATAACGCGCGGGCTCAAGATTATTTGAAAGATTTATTGCATTATTTTGCGACGACCAATCTTTCTTCGCCAATGTATGATGGCTTGGCCGATCGTCGCTCTAACGAATTGTTTGAGCCGTTTCATGAAACAGTGGCAGATGTCGTTTCACCACGAGCCAATGCGGAATATCCGGCGTTAGCTTGTCTCCAAGTTACTTTGCGTTTTCCATTAGTTGAGCGCCGTCAAACGGTGGAGTTTTTCGATAATCAGGGTAAGCAGATCAACTTGGGTAAGTTTATCGAATTGGCTCACGGACCTTACGCGGATGAACATCAGAATCGCGACTTAGTTAATGCTTATTCGACGGTATTGCGTGATTTCGGGTTGGAAGTTCTGGCTTGATCGCCAGTCAAAATAATTGGGCGTCTGTGGCTTGTTGCTACAGGCGCCTTTTTTTGTTTTCTTGCTTGGCTGCAGGTGTGGCTTGGTTGGGATGTGGACGCAACCGCCTCAGGACGTTTGTCGTGGCTGGAACGCGGTGGGCATCATTTTGAGCCAATCCGAAACCCACGGCTTGTCTCAAAATCGAGCCTTATTCTAAGCGATAAATCGCTAAGAATAATCCCACCGCTGAGCCACACGTCCTGAGGCGGTTGCTAGGCAGAATTGAGCGGATCTGCAATCAAGTCGAAGAATTTGACGAAGTGCTTTTGCGAGCTAGAGGTCAAACAATCACCCACTTTTGAGTTGGTGCGGCAATGTCAACGGATTTGGATTAGGTGGTTGGTACAGTTTGCATTGGTTGAATATCTATACCGATTTTCTAGACAATTCTGGTAAAACCGACCGATTCAGCTGGTTTATGAAGAACTTGCCTTAGTTTATCAGACAGATTGCGCTGGTGTCACCAATTTAAAGCTTGTGACCACTAACCACGACCGTCAATGGCGTGACTCCCCATCAATTGGCAACAGCTTGTCAGTCGGCGTGAGTGTTCAAACGACTGTTATAACGTTGAGCGGCTGGAGCGGAGCGTGGCGTTGGTGGTCCGTTCGTTTGTTGGCGGAGGGTCGGGCTGGGGGTGAGTCAGCCGCGATATTATTGTTGGCGATTTATCGCCTACAATAAGGCCGAGTTTTGAGATTTTCGGCGCACTTCCGAAAAGCTCAAAATCGTGCCCGCCGCGTTCCACCACCACCAGCCCGACCTGGAGCCCTACCACCTCTGCAATCCGCCAACGCCACGCGCAGCGCAAGCTGCGAACAGACTACTTTAATAACCCATACGGTTTCAAATACGTTGCGAAAGCTTTTCGCGCAACTTGTATGGTCCAGTAAATGACCGGGGCAAACCCGCCGCGCTAGCTATCGGCAGTGATTCTGAGTTAGAATACCCACGACAATAAGAAATTTATTGGGAAGTTCATTGTCTCGAATTGGGGAACGAGGGAATTGACATGACATTAAGGAAAGCAACAACACCAACGGATCCAGCGTCAGACAGTGCAGCAATGATGGGGAAAAATGCGCCGACAAAATCGGTGGCTGGTCGTGCAGATGCGAAACGATCAAGTGGGTCGGTAACGACCGCGTGGGCAACGTTGTCCACAGCGGCGAGTCTGCAAGCGGCTGGCTCCAGACCAACAGGTTTGACTGCGGCCGAGGCGGCGCAACGTTTGCAAGAGAACGGTCCTAATCTGATCCAGAAAACCAAGCAAACATCAATGTTCAAAGTCTTCTTTAAGAACTTCAGTAGTTTGATGGCGCTGTTGCTTTGGGGCGCTGGGATCATTGCTGTGGTTGCCGGAATGACGGAACTGGGACTGGCGATCTGGGCGGTCAATTTGATCAATGGCTGTTTTAGCTTTTGGCAACAATATCGGGCCAACGCGGCGACTTCCGCGTTGCAGAAAATGTTGCCGAGCTATGCGAAAGTCACTCGAGGCGGCCAGGCCCAAAAAGTTTTAGTAGAGGAATTAGTTCCCGGTGACCTAGTCAATCTGAAAAGTGGAGATAATGTACCAGCAGATGGTCGGCTGTTACAGGCGGACGATCTGGAAGTCAATCAATCGGCGCTGACTGGTGAATCACTGACCGTCACCAAAGAAGCAACGGCGATGAGTGCGACTGAGATCCAAGCCGCCGGTCGGTTTGCGGAACGAGATCTGGTTTATGAGGGTACCGCCGTGGTCAAGGGTAGTGGGACGATGTTGGTCACAGGTACAGGCATGGACACTGAGTTTGGCCAGATCGCCGCTTTGACTGGCAAAGTCGTGGCGGCCAAAAGCCCCTTGGAACGGGAGCTGGATCTTTTGACCCGACAGATCTCGATCATTGCTTTTGTGATTGGCGCGCTCTTTTTTGTGGCCGCTGTTTTTCTGGTCCATTATCCCGTCGCTGAATCTTTCATTTTCGCGCTGGGCATGATCGTGGCGTTTATTCCTGAGGGTTTGTTGCCGACAGTAACTTTGTCTTTGGCGATGGCCGTGCAGAAAATGGCCCACCGCAACGCGCTAGTCAAGCATTTGAACAGCGTAGAGACATTGGGGGCAACGACCGTGATCTGTTCTGATAAAACTGGTACGTTGACAAAAAATGAAATGACCATCGAGCAAGTTTGGTTGCCTGGGGGCCAATACCAAGTCAGTGGCACTGGCTATGAACCGATCGGGGTGGTCACGAAGAATGGCGCACGGATCGACTTGAGTCAGGAACCAGACCTGCTGCAATTATTGCGCGTTGGCGCTTTGAACAATGATTCTTTTCTACAAGTCGTTCGGGGCAAACATGAGATCGTTGGTAGCCCTGATGAAGGGAGTATTTTAGTTTTGGCTGGGAAGGCTGATTACGATCTTCCCGATGAACAGAAAAAATTTCAAAAATTGGATGAATTACCATTCGATTCGGAACGCAAACGAATGACCACGATCCGTCAAAATCAGACGGCGACTTGGGCATTCACTCGTGGGGGGATCGCTGAAGTCCTGGCCTGTTGTCAAACCTATTTGGTTCATGGCAAGATTCTACCGTTAACACCGATTTTACGGCAACAATTCTTAACGCAAAATGACGCTTTCGCACGTGCAGGATTGCGGATCCTCGCTTATGCCTATCGCCAATTAGCAGAAAATGAGACCACTTATTCGATCACTGCGACGGAACATGATCTGACTTTTGTTGGGTTGACGGCCAGTCAGGATCCGCCCCGAGAAAATGTGATCGAGGCGATCCAGAAGTGCCATGATGCCAGTATCCGGATCATTATGGTCACGGGGGATTACGGGTTGACAGCTGAAAGCATCGCGCACAAAATCGGGGTGGTCCAAGGCAATGATGTTCGGGTCGTCACTGGAGAACAGCTCACGGCGATGAGTGATGCCGAGTTGCGCGAGAATCTGGGTCATCAAATTATTTTTGCGCGCATGGCCCCAGAACAAAAATATCGGATCGTGACGAATCTGCAAGAAATGGGTGAGATCGTCGCCGCAACTGGCGATGGCGTCAACGATGCGCCCGCTTTGAAGAAAGCCGATATCGGCGTGGCGATGGGCGTTACTGGAACTGATGTGGCTAAAGAAGCGGCGGATATGATCCTGACAGATGACAATTTTGCCTCGATCGTCAACGCCATCGAAGAGGGGCGGACAGTTTACGCCAATATTCGTAAATTCTTACTCTATATTCTCAATAGCAACATGCCAGAAGCGGTACCCTCAGTATTGTTTTTATTTTCTAACGGCCTGATCCCTTTGCCACTGACTGTGATGCAGATTCTTTCGATCGATCTAGGGACGGATATGTTACCCGCATTAGGCTTGGCCTCAGAACCCACCGAACCAGGCACGATGGCGCGACCACCACGAAAACGATCGGAACATTTATTGAATCGATCAGTGGCATTTAAAGCTTTTGCTTGGTATGGTCTTTGGGAATCTTTGATCGCTACGGCAGCTTATTTCTTCGTCAATTGGCGCGCTGGTTGGCCAGAACAAGCGTTGGCAAGCAGTGGTGAGGTCTATCGTCTGGCTACGACGATGACCTTAGCGGCGATCGTGTTCAGTCAGATCGGCACTGTCTTTAACTGTCGCACTAAAGAAGTTTCGCTGTTCAAAACCGGGATTTTTAGCAATACCCATGTGATTTTTGGCGTGATCTGTGAAGTTTGTTTACTCAGTTGTTTGATCTACATCCCATTCTTGCAACAGGCCTTCAACACCACTGGTCTTCATCTGCAAGATTGGGCCTTCCTGATCACCATCCCGATCCCCTTGATTTTGATCGAGGAATTGCGTAAATCGCTGTTGCGTCGTCGTCAGCAACAGTAACCGGTAATATCCTGCCGTATTAAAGGCCGTCTTTCCCAAAAAGCGACCTTTCGTGCTGAGCGGATAAAAACTACCGATGATTTTTTAGGGGGCGTAACGATTTGGCGCATTGAAAAAGCCCGTGATTTATCGCGGACAAATAAGTAAGCCTAGTGATTTGATTAGCGGTATACTTAAATAAAATCAAACCAAAGTAAGAGGTAAACAATTGGAAGTTGAGATGCGTCCTTTGAATCAGACCGACCTGCAGCCGCTTTTTGCAATCAAGTATGGCGTCCAAGCAGACCTGGCGTGGATGAAGTATAATGGCCCTTATTTTCAAGATCCCGTTTTGACGTGGCCAGAATATCAAAAGCTGGCCCCATCTTTTTGTGCAGATCCTCATCGGCAACTGCTCTTGATCGATCAACGTGTGATCGGAGAAGTGACGGCCTATTGGGAGGATGGTGACTTGCATAAGTGGCTAGAAGTCGGGATCGCTATTTATGATCAGGATCTCTGGGGCCAGGGGATCGCAACCCAGGCGTTGAGAAAATGGTTACGGTATCTGTTTCAACAGCATCAAGAGCTGGCTCATCTCGGCTTTACCACTTGGTCGGGCAATCCCGGCATGATCCGGGTCGGCACAAAGGCGGGGATGAAGCAAGAGGGTGTGATCAGAAAGGTCCGCTATTGGCAAGGCAACTATTATGACTCGGTCAAGTTCGGCATTCTTCGCGCCGAGCTCAAATAGACAACACTTCCTTAACCAGTAGCAGTTTTGAAAAGCCCACTAGGAGCCAACGATTTTTCGTTGGCGCTAGTGGGCTTTTTAATATTACTGCCGATTTGCAAAGTGCCATTTCTGTATTTTCCTATTCCGCTTGATTGCAAGTGTGGTTGGGTTTGGGTGTGGACGCAACCGCCTCAGGGCGTTTTTAGTGGCTGGAACGCAGTGGACACTGTTTTGAGCCAATCCGCAAAGGGCGCGGCTTGTCTCAAAATCAGGTCTTTGTTTAAGTGGCAAAGCCACAAAGACAAATTTCACTGCTGAGCCACACGCCCTGAGGCGGTTGCTAGGCAGAATTGCGCCTGTCTGCAATCAAGGTGAAGACATTAACGAAGTGCTTTTGCAAGTGCGGCGGGTAAAATAGTACCAATTCAATTAAAAAAGTCTCTGACTAGTTATCCTAACAGATTGTCCAGACTAATACGATCCAAACTCTATGATAGATGGCGTCAAGTTAACGTGGGTTTTAGTAATAAAGATATTTGCTAGAATTCATGAATACTGATGGTGCTGCTAAAACACCCAAACTCACTATTAAGTTTTCTTGGTACTATTGATTATGTGTAATACCATACTGCCATTCTCGTGGAAGCCCGCTAGCCTGAGC
>NZ_BROC01000022.1 GCF_024345205.1 Lapidilactobacillus luobeiensis
TTCGGGAAGTAGCTCAGCTTGGTAGAGCACCTGGTTTGGGACCAGGGGGTCGCAGGTTCGAATCCTGTCTTCCCGATTGATTGGATAGATAATTGATCCAGTCGATGTATTGATTGATATATCATTTTATTAATGGCGGTGTAGCTCAGCTGGCTAGAGCGTCCGGTTCATACCCGGGAGGTCGGGGGTTCGATCCCCTTCGCCGCTATACACTTGGACCTTTAGCTCAGTTGGTTAGAGCAGACGGCTCATAACCGTCCGGTCGTAGGTTCGAGTCCTACAAGGTCCATCTTTCGATGGATTAGCCTTGTAAATATAATATTATCGCGGGATGGAGCAGTCTGGTAGCTCGTCGGGCTCATAACCCGAAGGTCGCAAGTTCAAATCTTGCTCCCGCAATATGGTCCCATGGTGTAGGGGTTATCACGCCTGCCTGTCACGCAGGAGATCACCGGTTCAAATCCGGTTGGGACCGTAGTTGGCTCGGTAGCTCAGTTGGTAGAGCAATGGATTGAAGCTCCATGTGTCGGCGGTTCGATTCCGTCCCGCGCCATGATCATTCAAATTTTAGCGTTGCGGGTGTAGTTTAGTGGTAAAACCACAGCCTTCCAAGCTGTTGTCGCGAGTCCGATTCTCGTCACCCGCTTTGAACCATCATCAATGGGCCTATAGCTCAGCTGGTTAGAGCGCACGCCTGATAAGCGTGAGGTCGATGGTTCGAGTCCATTTAGGCCCATTGGGGAAGTACTCAAGTGGCTGAAGAGGCGCCCCTGCTAAGGGTGTAGGTTGCGAAAGCGGCGCGAGGGTTCAAATCCCTCCTTCTCCGTAACGCACTTTTGGTTCGGAAAAAAGGTCCTGTGTAAGCAGGGTCTTTTTTTATGCTCTTTAACGATCCTTTACTAAATGGTGTTGAACGATAGTTTAGCTTTTCGAAGAGTAAATTCGTCGAATCGCCTGTAATCAAGATAAATTACAGTGCCATTCGTCCAAAACTGAAAATAATTATTCTAAATCAATAGCACTCGATCAATTTTTCTGATCGAGTGCTATTTTACGGATCATTGATAGTCTCATTTATTCGGGAACAATCTGAATTCATCAATGCCCCCAAAACGGTTAGAAGATTCATTTGATTTTATAAGCGGTCATTGATCAGCTGATGATAAAGCACCTCAGACTGGCTTGATGACACAAAATTTCAACATCAAGAAATCATTGTTAGCGTTTATACGAATCGGGTGAGGTCCCTGGCTTCGATCGTGTGATCGTGACTAACGCGCTCAGCTGATCATGATGGTAGTGTTGGTTTGTGGTCATGTGTTTGGTCCAGCTCATGGCGGCGTTTTAAGAGATGATCTAAACTATTACGGATCGTGGCGCTGGCAGTTGTTAATTTCTCTGGGCTTTTCAACTCGATTTTTTGACCCCGCAAACGTAGTCGTTGTAGTTTGGCGCTGGCCTGATCGTGCAGGGCACTGTTTTCAGTGCGGGCGCGCAGTTCTGACCAATTATCTTTGAGGGTGGTGCTGGCGCTTTGGATCACAGGATTGGCCTCGCCCTTGGCTTGTAGCTGTTTCACATTGTCAGTCAGCGCAGCGGTGACTAAAGCATCAAAAAGTTTATCGGTCACCACTTTCCATTTGGCTTGGACTTCGGGATCTGCTTGACCAACTTCTTTACGAACGAGACGCAGTGCCCCGGTCCAATCGTTTTGCAAGGTATCGATTTGACGGTAATCGCTGTTCTTGAGAATAGCGTAAGCGGAGTCTAAAAATTCCTGTTTGGTGGCGTCATCCAGCGCGGCCAACCAATGGCTGACAGTTCTCTGTGTATATTGGGAAAAACGTCCTGTGGAAGTCAATACAGCGAAGTGGTCACCTTGGACGGTCCACGTATAAGGATCGTGTTGGCGAAAGCCACTGCCAGTACTGGTGATCACTTGATAATCGGTACCGGGTTCCAGCAGTAGACCAATGATCGAGGCTTGCGGAATAAATTTACGGATCTTATTAGCCAAACGAAGTGGGATCTTAGTTTTGACACCAGGTCCGTCAGCGCTATAAACATTTTCCACACGGATCTGTTCAACGGGAGCAAGTTGAGTCAGCACGTAAACGGCCAAATTACCGCCTTTAGAATGTCCACCAAGAAAATAATTTCCAGGATTGTGTTTCATGATCCGTTTGGTGTAGTGCAGGGCACTGCGTTGGGAGGGAATCGCCGCTAAGAAGGTCATGTTCAGATCTTCTTTCCAATCGATCAAAGTCGCGGTGGTGCCGCGATAAGCAATATAATGCAGTTGAGGATTCAGGTCAAAAGTGACCGCACTGAACTTTTGCTCTTTGGCCACATCGATTTTTGCTACCCAATCGTGCCAACTGAGCTGGCCGAAACGACGGCTATTGATCAATTGTCCTAACAGCTCTTGGTTGCCGGCAGGATTCCAAGTGTTTTTGACGAGATCCGGGATCAGATCTGGATGTTCCCGCAATTGATTCAAATCATCCAAGTGGGCCTTTTCGAGTAGGCCGAAATCCAAGTAGGCTAGTTGTGCTAAGATCACACCGTCCAAATCATTGAACCATTGCTCGTTCAGCGTTTTTTGACCATAGGCGCGGACATAATCGACCATATTGGCATTATTGACATTCACCATCTAGACACCTGCTTTCTTTTGTGGTATTTTCACGCGGATATTATTGTCGAGGACCTTGATATTGATCGGCCTTTTTTACCCCGACCATCAGAAAAAAATAGTTTATTTTAGTTTACCACGGATCAGACGGAACCAGTAGTTCGTGGCTCAAGCATTGCTGATCGTGCGCACAATAACCCGCGCTTTTTATCCGCCGATTTGGTCGCGTTCATGAATAAACTGAGGGTCGCTTCTGGCGCGATTTTGTATTAGAATGGAATCATCAAGCAAATTTCTGGAGGAAAACATGACCTACCCACAATTAGATTTAGAAAACGCTGCTGGCAGCAAAGCCACGATCAAAACAAATCATGGCACGATCGAAGTACAATTGTTTGATGATTTGGCGCCAAAAACAGTTAAGAACTTTATTGGTCTGGCGCAAAAGAAATACTACGATGGCATTATTTTTCATCGTGTGATCCCAGATTTTATGATCCAAGGTGGGGACCCTACTGGTACTGGCGCCGGCGGTGAAAGTATCTATGGCGAGGAATTTGAAGATGAATTCTCAAATGAATTGTTCAACTTGAACGGCGCCTTGTCAATGGCTAATGCCGGGCCCAATACTAATGGTAGTCAATTCTTCATCGTTTCTAACGCGAACATGCCTAAACGGATGCTGCAAAGCATGGTAGATGCAGGTTATCCTGAAGAAGTCATTGCGGCCTACAAACAAGGTGGCACGCCATGGCTAGACCATCGACATACCGTGTTTGGTCAAGTGATCTCTGGAATGCCAGTGGTTCAAGAAATCTCGCGGGTGGCGCGTAATGGCAGTGATCGTCCTGACGAAGATGTTGTGATCGAAACGATCACGATCACGCCGGCGGAATAGTGCTAGTTAAAAAAGCTTGATTCATAAAAAAAGTGGATCAAGCTTTTTTGATTACATTCAAGGCGCAATAGGTTTCTTAAATTGTTGGAGATAGTGCGACTCGTCGCGATCACAAAAATGTAGTCAACGGAATGGTCGTGGGGGCGTATTGATTTAGCTAGGACTACTTTTAAAAGTCAAAAGGAGTATTGAGATGCAAAATGAATTGATCCAACAGATCGCGGCGGTCGATCGTGATCTAGCTGGTTTACTGACCCCTTGGTTGAACGAACAGGCGGATAGTGGTCAGCGACATCTGACGGAAACACGGACCTTGATCCCCTTGATTGCTTTGACGGTGCAGGGGCAAACTGATCTGGTGGCCGCACAAACGTGGCTTGCTCTGCAAGCAAAGCTTTCACCTGAAAAAATCGCGGAAGTTATTTATCAATTGGTGCCTGTGATCGGCTTACCCAAGGTGTTGGCGACATTGAATGTGATCCAACAAGTTTTAGGCGCTAACGGGGTGGCAATCAAACCGATCAAAGCACAAAATCCGGCAACGTTTGGCGCTCAAGTTCAAAAGGAATTATATGGGCAAGAAATCAAACGGCTCTTGGCGGAGTTGCCTGATCAAGCCGGGATATATGTGACGAACGCTTTAACAGCTCACTTTTTCGCTGATTTCTATGGTCGCCCTTTATTAACGGTCGCTGAACGCGAGAAGTTTGAGCTATTGGCTTTGATCACACTAAATGTTGATTTCCAAGTCAAGGCCCATGCTTTAGGTAGTCTAAAAGCTGGTAACGAGGAGTCGGAGTTACTTTGGTCGGTGATCCAGCTCTTACCATATATTGGGTTCCCCTTGGTGATCAATAGTTTGCAGGTGATCCATCAAGCTGCCCAACAGTTAACGATCGCGCCTTGAACGCCGACTGGTGGTTTGGACCTCAACACGATTTTAAGCCGTTTTAAGCCGAGATAGATCACTTGCGGTCAAATGTACTTAGATCAGATCCATCGGCTAAAAAAGGCCGTGTTTGCGCTCAATAACGGCCTTAATGATGCCAGCGGACATCAAGGCGCTGGCAGGTGATTTATTTGTTGGCGTTAACGTTCAGATTATTACGGTAAATTCAGTATGGGAGTCGAATTGAGCAGTTCTGGAGTTCAACCTAGCAAGTTTTTTGGAAGCGGAACATTGTTTCTAGGACAATAACATTGTTAAGTGGAAAAGACAGTTGCGTGCAACACGTTTCAGAAGAAAGAGCGTAAGGGAGTAATGATCATGTGGGGGACTTTTTTTAATGTTGGGATGATCTTGGTCGGAAGTTTGGTCGGTACTTTTTTTAAGCGGGGGCTTCGTCCCGATTTTCACGAGATCTTGATGCAGGCGCTAGGCTTGGCTGCCGTTGGTCTGGGAATCAACGCGGTCGTTCAACAATTGCCCAAAAGTAAATATCCGGTCTTGTTTATCGTAAGTCTGGCTGTTGGTGGCGTTTTGGGGCAATGGCTTGATTTGGAAACACGCTTTGATCGTTTGGTCCGCAAGTATAGTCATAGTGATCTGGCAACCGGCCTCTCCACCGCGATCTTGCTATTTTGTATGGGGACTTTGGCTATTGTTGGTCCGATCGAGGCGGCGTTGAAACATGATTACACCTTACTTTTGACCAATGGGATACTGGACGGGATCACGTCCTTGGTACTCGCTTCAACGTTTGGTCTCGGGATCGCTTTTGTTGCTGTTGTTGTTTTTTTGTGGCAAGGTGGGATCTATCTATTGGCCTTATTGTTCCAAAACGCGATCAGCCAAACCCTGTTGACAGAGATCATGATCGTTGGTGGGTTATTGATCTTGGCTTCAGGGCTGAGTATTTTGAATATCAAAAAATTCAAAACGATGAATTTATTACCAGCCTTGCTGATCCCACCGCTAGTTCTAGGTATCATCAGTTTGTTTTAGTTCTGAAGTTAGCGAGAGGATCAGCGCGGCTTTCTGGCACCAGCATCTAGCACTTTAGTCGGATTGTCAATTGATGTTGATCGTGTTATTCTCGCCAATGGAAGCGTTCAACTTTTTAGGTTGATGATCAAATTGATTGAGATGGAGATGGTTAGATGTATCAGGCAGTATTGGTTTATAATAGCGATCCACTTTTAACTGGAAAAATCGCCCAAGCCTTATTGCGACGTGACAGTAATGTCGATCATTATCTTGATTTATTGGCGACGACCGCGAGCAAGATGAACACATCTTGGCATTTCGAATTAGATCAGACCAATGGTGATATTCAAAAATTATTAGCGCAAGACTATGATTTGATTATTTGCTTACCAGGGATGCAACACCGTTTGATTTATCCTGAAAATGATCCGCGCTTATATTTTTTGGATAATGTGGAGTTTCGCGCTGATGAAGTCGATCTGCTGTGGGCACGTTTGAATGATCGTCAACGGCAAGCAGGCGCGGTCATCAAAGCAGATCTGGAGTAAAAAATGGCTGGCCAGGTTCTGATTAAAATTGACTTTAGACGTCACTCAGGTGGCGTTTTTTTATTTAGCAGGTAGCGGTGAATAAACCTGCTGATTCAATTTGTCTATAAGATCCATAATTTATACATTTGAGCAAGTAACCTTATTGATCGGTCTGTAAAAAAACAAATGATTTGGGTGATGATCAGCGATTGATTTGCATAAAAAATTTCCTGGTCGGACAACGCAAACTGTTACATTTTTTGCTCGGAGTCAAATCTCTAAATGAGAAAAAAGTTATTGCTGATCAAATTTTTTTGGTCAAAATAACACGAGATCGTTCAAAAAACACTGATTTGTTAGGGCTTACGTTCATTTTTAGAAAAAGTGTTTTGGGCGTTGACAAACGCCTGATTTTCCTTTATCATAGTTTAAGTCGTCTGGTGCTAAGGCATAACGTTCGGTTTTAACTTTATGGCGGTTGACGCTCACAAGACCAGATTTGATCAGTAGTTGGCCCCTTGGTCAAGTGGTTAAGACACCGCCCTTTCACGGCGGTAACATGGGTTCAAATCCCGTAGGGGTCATGAATACAGTTTTTTATTTTCAGCATGGAGGATTACCCAAGTCCGGCTGAAGGGAACGGTCTTGAAAACCGTCAGGCGGGTCATACCGCGCGTGGGTTCGAATCCCACATCCTCCTTTTTCCAAATATAATATTATCGCGGGATGGAGCAGTCTGGTAGCTCGTCGGGCTCATAACCCGAAGGTCGCAAGTTCAAATCTTGCTCCCGCAATATGGTCCCATGGTGTAGGGGTTATCACGCCTGCCTGTCACGCAGGAGATCACCGGTTCAAATCCGGTTGGGACCGTAATTGGCTCGGTAGCTCAGTTGGTAGAGCAATGGATTGAAGCTCCATGTGTCGGCGGTTCGATTCCGTCCCGCGCCATTATGGAGGAGTAGCGAAGTGGCTAAACGCGGCGGACTGTAAATCCGCTCCTTCGGGTTCGGTGGTTCGAATCCACTCTCCTCCATTTATTTTTAGGGATATAGTTTAAAGGTAGAACTACGGTCTCCAAAACCGTCAGTGTGGGTTCAATTCCTACTATCCCTGTTTACCTTATTATGGCGGTATTGGTGAAGTGGTTAACACACCGGTTTGTGGCACCGGCACACGTGGGTTCGATCCCCACATACCGCCCTCTTATTGGGTTATAGCCAAGCGGTAAGGCAACGGACTTTGACTCCGTTATGCGCTGGTTCGAATCCAGCTAACCCAATTCCAATTTTTTAAAATTGGATATTGACTTTTAAAAGTCAATCCTGTAAAATCTTTAAATGTTGTGGCGGTATAGCCAAGTGGTAAGGCAGAGGTCTGCAAAACCTTCATCACCGGTTCAAATCCGGTTACCGCCTTTGAGGCAACTGCCACAATATAAACATCATGCCGGTGTGGCGGAATTGGCAGACGCGCTGGACTCAAAATCCAGTGTCCGCGAGGACGTATCGGTTCGACCCCGATCACCGGTATCAAGTAGCATTTATCTGTGCAAGTAAGTGCAGGTGCCTGATGAAGAACGTTGAGAAATCAGCGTTCTTTTTTTTGTTTTACTGGAGAGTGGCAGAGGGTAAAAATAAACGGGTCTAGAATTTTTGGTGTTGAAAGATGACTTCACACCAGAAGTTCCAGACCTCTTTTTGATGATAAAAAAGGCATCTACGCCTCCTAGTGCTATACTTTAAGCGACAAAACCAAAGGTAAGCGAGGTAGGTATAGATGTCTTAAACTGATTGTACACTTAAATTGCTTGGAATTACAGATACAAGTATTCATAGTATTTGAAGTTTTTGTTGTTTGGTCCTGCAAGACTTTGCAAAACAGTAAAGCCTTGTTGAGCACAACTTTACTTGATGGCATGTAATACGAGATTACTTACAACGGTGACAAACAGGGATTTTATTTTGATACTTATAAAAAAATTTGAAAATAAATGTATTAAGGCTTAAGGTCGCTATCAATTACTAGCGACTGTTTTTTTTATTTTTCTGTTTTTGGCAGGCCCCAAACTATTGAATTTTCAGAAAACTTGCGCTAAACTCGGTGAGTGAGTGATTACTAACTTTGTTTGGCTTTCCTAAATCAAGCGAAATGAAAGGATGTGATCATTCGGAAAGGAGAGCGGAGCGTGCAAGGACAAATAGAAACGGATCTGGAGCGTTGGTATGACGCTAATAAAATGCCGGCCAGTCAACGCAAGGTTTTATCCGCGGCGATCGTGTTATTTTCAAAGCAGGGTTATGAGCGCACTAGTACGATGGCGATCGCGCAAAAGGCGGGAGTCAGCCAAGCGGTGGTGTTTAAGTATTTCCACAGCAAACGGGATTTGCTGCATCAGATCATTGATCCCATCGTTGATAATTTGATTCCTACTTATGTGGCGGAATTTTTTGACAATATCCAGCATATCAGTTTCGTGAAGGGACAATTGCGCACAACTTTGCGGGAGATCACCCATGAGCGTTTTTACTTTTTGTATAACAGTAAAGAGGTCGTCTTGATTTTATTGTCTGAATTTATTACCCATGAAGCATTGAAACAGTCAGTGTTAAAGGCTGTTTCAGGTCAGCAAGATCGCGTGATCCGCAAGGTCTGGCGGGAATTCCGACCTGGTCCTGCCTTGCAGAATACGGACGCGTTTCGTAATTTTGTGCAGTTGTTGGTGACTCAATTAGTAGGTTATTTCTTGCTTGTGACCAATATCAGCCCGACACATCATTATGATTTTGACGCGGACTTGGATAGGATCGCGGACAATGTTTATCATGTGGTCATAGGTGATTATCATGACTAAAAACCGATCCATTCCGCGGATCACCTTCTTTTACGATAAGTTTACTGATGACTTCGTGGTCAGCGCCCAACAGGATTATCAATTACCGCAGGATTTCCGCTTTCAACGATCGGGACCAGGCGCGGCGGTTGTCGGCCGTATGATCCGCGCGGGTTTTTGGCTGTATGGTTGTTATTATTCGCGGCTCAAGTTGCATGTTCGCTTTGCCAATCAGCAAGTGCTACGGCCTTACCGACATCAGGGTATCTATTTATATGCCAATCACACCCAACCAAAAGGTGACGCGTTCACGCCGTTTCAGTTATTGAAGACGCGTCCTTTCGCAGCGATCGTTAGTCCAGCGAATCTGGGGATCCCCGTGGTGGGTAAATTATTGCCGGCTGGGGGCGCATTACCGATCCCCACTGATCTTCATCAATTCCGCCAGTTTGAGCAGGCGGTTCAGGCCAGTATCCCGGCCAAGAAAAGCGTTTTGATTTATCCTGAGGGTCATGTTTGGCCATATTACACCGGGATCCGGCCTTTACCACTGGCCGCATTCCATTATCCAGTCAAGACACCTGCGCCTGTATTCACTTTGACGACGACCTATCAAGATCGTGGTTCAGGGAAAAAACCACGGGAAACGGTTTTTGTGGATGGACCGCTGTTGGTGCCGACGACAGGTTCACGCAAGGAGCGACAGACGATCTTACGTGACGCAGTAGCAGCACAGATGGAACGGCGTAGCCGCGCTAATGATATTGAGTATTATCGTTATTTACCAAGAGAGCCAGAGGGGGATGAGGCTAAATGAATATTCTCTATTGTGGCGATGAAAAAATGACCCGGGGATTGTTATTGTCGATCTTATCATTACTTGATCATACTAAGCATCACTTGCAGATCTATGTATTGACCGCGACGATCAGCAACACGAAGCAAACCTTCTATCCAGTCAGTGATCAGGCCATCGCCTTTTTGGATCAGCTGGTCAAAAAGCAGAATCCTGCGAATAATGTGGTCAAGTTCGATATTACGAAATTGATCGCGGCTCAACCACCCACGGCTAATTTGGAAACCAACTTTACCCCAAATTGTATGTTGCGTCTTTACGCTGACCAATTGCCTGCGATCCCGGATCGGCTGTTGTATTTGGACACTGATGTGCTTTGCCGTCATAGTTTTACGAGTTTTTATGAACAAAATCTAACTGATACGGAAGTCGTTGGCACGTTAGATCATTATGGCAAATGGTTCTTCCACCAAAGCTGGCGGCAATTTGATTATTTAAATTCTGGGGTCATGTTACTAAATATGGCATTGATTCGGGAAACGGGCTTGTTCGCCCGCTGTCGTGCCCGCTGTCAAACGACTTGGATGTTCATGCCAGATCAGTCTGCACTTAATCAGCTTTGTACCACAAAAAGGATTGTTCCAGATAAGTTCAATGAACAACATCAGCTTCAACCTGAAACTGTTTTTCAACATTTTACAACGAGTTTTCGCTTTTTCCCTTGGTTCCAGGTCGTCACGATCAAGCCTTGGGAGATCAAACGGGTCCATGATGAGTTAGATCTTCATGATTATGATTCGTTATATCAACAATATCAGCAACTCAATCAAGCGTTTCAGGAGGAAGCCAATGAATCAACAACAACGAACGATCCCGATTTTCTTCGGGATCGATGATAAGTACGCACCTTATCTTTCTGTCACTTTGCAGTCATTGCTGAGTAATCGTGCGCCAGAAACCCGCTATGAGATCACCGTCCTTTATCAGACGTTATCGATCACGAATCAGACCAAATTACAGGCTTTGGTTCCGGCAAGTTGTTCGCTCACTTTTGTTAGTCTGGACGCGGACTTGTATGAGCGGTTCGATGGTGATCGCAATACTTTACGAGCGGATTATTTCACCTTAACGATCTACTATCGCCTTTTTATCGCTGAATTGTTTCCTCAATATCAGCGTGCGATCTATCTCGATTCTGATACGATCGTCACTCAAGATCTGGGCGCGCTTTATGATCTAGATCTAGGTGATAATGTTATCGGCGCGATCCCCGACGCATTTATTTGTAACCATCCAGAGCCTCGACGCTATGCGGAGATGGCGATCGGGGTCGATCCTGATCACTATATCAATTCTGGGGTGCTATTGATGGATCTGGCCGCATTGCGGACACAACATTTTAGTCAAAAATTCTTAGAACTATTGAATCAGTATCATTTCGAATTGATCGCGCCTGATCAAGATTATCTAAACGCGATCTGTTACGGGAAAACCCGTTATCTTTCACCAAAATGGAACGCGCAAACAGAATATATTTTAGCGGAGATCAAACTGGCCTTACCTGCGATCATTCATTTCAATTTGTTTGGTAAGCCTTGGTGCTACGATGATATTCCATTTGAAGACGAGTTTTGGAAGTACGCGCGCCTGAGTCCTTATTATGCAGAGATCGCCTCTTTCAAGGCGGATTATGCGGCTGATAAGATCAAACACGATCGCGAGAAAAAGGAACTGTTGGTTGCGCGGATCAGTAGCATTCCCGACACAGCAGTTACCTTTAAAAAAGTCGCGGCGAAGGGTGTGACCATTCAATTATGATCATTGGCGGAAACAAGCAGCAGGTGATCGCTAACATTCGTCAAGCCGTTGCTACGGAACGATTCAATGATAAGGTGGAAGTTGGTGATCCACAATTAAGTGTCCAAGCGGAAAATCAGCTGCTCCATGATTATGTAGCGGACTTGGACACAACCAGTTATCGTTTTAAAAATCGCGTGGGGCGTACTTTTATGCGTTTGGCGACGAAGTGGGTCAATCGGCACACAAAAGTGATCGATGCTGCGAACATGAAGGGGATCGACCACGGTGGGATCATCACCAGCAATCATTTTAATCCTTTAGATAATACTGCGGTCCGTCAGGCTGTTTATCGCGGCGGACACGCGCGCCTGTTTGTGGTCAGTCAACCGACCAATTTAAAAATGACAGGTCTGATCGGTTTTCTCATGAACTATGCCGACATTTTGCCGATCGGCCAAAGTATGCATTATATGGGCCGCACTTTTCCCGGCTTATTGCAACGGATCTTTGCTCGCGGCGGTTTAGTTTTGATTTATCCAGAACAGGAGATGTGGTTCAATTATCGGCGACCACGGCCAGTAAGACGCGGGAGTTATTACTACGCAGCCCGTTTCCAAGTTCCGATCATTTCGCTTTTTGTCGAGATGCAGGATCTGGGTAAGCCTGATAATGACGAGTTCGATCAAGTCCGTTATTTGGTCCACGTCTTGCCTACGATCTATCCTGATCCAACTAAAACAGTCGATCAAAATAGTCAGGCGATGATGGCCCAAGACTATCAACAAAAAGTCAGTGCCTATGAGCGTATTTATGGCGAATCGATTGACGCACCATTTTCTAAAGCCGATATCGTCGGTTGGCGTGGCGAAAAATAATTTACTTTTTGCTTTTATTTCGATCCAACTTAATTTAGATGCACTTATTCGATCAGCGGGAAAATACCGCTGATTTTTTATCGTGTTGAACTGATTTGCAAAGTACCGTTTCCGTATTTGCTGCTTTGCCTGATTACAGGTGTAGCTGGGGTTTGGATGTGGACGCAACCGCCTCAGGGCGTTTGTCGTGGCTGGAACGCGGTGGGCATCGTTTGAAGCCAATCCGCAAAAGCAGCGGCTTGTCTCAAAATCAGGTCTTTGTCTAAGTGGCAAAGCCACAAAGACAAATTTCACTGCTGAAACGTGTTCGCCGACCCAGCTTCTTCCGCTTAGCTACGCTCTTACTCTGGAAGCAAAGAACACTTCCAAAAATAAGAGCTAGGCTAATGCTCAGAAGCTATCCAGGTCGGCTCACACTCTGAATAGAGCCACACGCCCTGAGGCGGTTGCTAAACAGAATTGTGCCTATCTGCAATCTGGGCGAAGTAGTTAATAAAGTGCTTTTGCTAGTGCGGCAGACAAAATGCTATCATTTTAATTGATAAAGAGTCTCTGACTAGTTGGCCCAATCGATTGCTCAGATTAGTACGGCCCAAGTTCTGTGATACGCCATTTGGCTGGTTTCAAATTCAGTTGCTGTGATTATCAAGTCAATTGTTATGGTTTGACTATCAATACGAATTTGTGACTACTAACCATGGTCGCTAACCGCGGTGAGATTTGTCAATTTACACGAGCAGGCACTATGGCGTGTCAGCTTAATCTGCTTACAATTGTTAAGTAACTGCAACGGAGTGGTTCGGGGTGAGATCGCCGTGTCGTTGTTCTTAGCGGCTGTGCCGCTTAGAATAAGGTTCAGCTTTGAGATTCGCGTACTTTGCGAAGCTCAAAGTGACGCCCACAGCGAGCTTACCCCGAACCACGCAGTGGAAGTTACGACCAAGATACAGGAGCAGGACTACAGCGAGCTCACCCGCCACACGCAATGCAGACCGCGGCCAAGATATAGAAGCTCAGCGTGCTTGCCCGCCAGACAGAACGTAGCCCGCGGCCAACATTGAAACGGAACAGCCACCCCAGCTTCCTCTGCTTAGCTCCGCAAGCAAGGTACGCTCTCAAAACAAGTGCTAGGTTAATGCTCAAAGTCAACCCGTTGTGCTTCGCACTGATCTTTTCTGCCGTGCCGACCCTGTTTTAAGCGAACGATTTATGGTAAAATTGAACGTATTATAGAAAGAGGCCAAAGCGATGCGAGTCATATTTATCGGCGATGTTATGGGTGAAATCGGCCAACAAATGCTGACAACATATTTACCAAAATTAAAAACTAAATACCGCCCCCAACTGACCGTGGTCAATGGGGAAAATATTGCCCGCGGTAAAGGAATCACACGGACTTTGTACAAATCGATCTTACAAGCAGGTGCGGATGTGGTTACAATGGGTAATCATACTTTTGACAAAGATGAGATCTTTGATTTCATCGATAGTGAGCCGAAATTGATCAGACCGGCCAATTTTCCTGAGAAAACGACTCCCGGTCATGGCTATACCCTAGTCAAAGTCAATCAAACGATGGTTGGGGTGGTCAATTTGCAGGGACGGGTCTTTTTAGATAATATCGACGATCCTTTTGCGAAGATCGATACACTTCTGAACGAATTACAGCCAAAATGTCAGGTGATCCTCTTGGACTTCCATGCGGAGACGACCAGTGAAAAATTAGCGATGGCTTGGTATACAGATGGTCGTTTGTCAGCTGTTGTGGGGACGCACACTCACGTGCAGACCAATGACGCACGGATTTTGCCGGAAGGAACTGCCTATTTGACTGACGCTGGGATGACTGGGCCTTATAATGAGATCTTGGGGATGCGGCGCGATCGAGTGATCGAACGCTTCCGCACCAATTTACCAACGCGCTTTGAAACACCAACTAGTGGGCCAGGACAGTTGAACGGTTGTTATTTGGAGATCGACGAGCAAACTGGTCATGCCAAACAGATCAAATTGATCAGTATCACGCCAGATCGACCGTTCATGGAATAGTTAGGGGAGTGTTTATGCCACAGAAAACCAAAGATACGCCGATGATGCAACAATATTTGGCGATCAAAAAAGATTATCCCGACACCTTTTTATTTTATCGGATCGGTGATTTTTACGAATTGTTTTATGACGATGCGATCAAGGGGTCGCAGATCCTTGAATTGACTCTGACCGCGCGGAATAAAAGCGCTCAAGATCCGATCCCGATGTGTGGCGTGCCCCATCACGC
Source organism: Lapidilactobacillus luobeiensis (assembly GCF_024345205.1). Taxonomy (GTDB): domain Bacteria; phylum Bacillota; class Bacilli; order Lactobacillales; family Lactobacillaceae; genus Lapidilactobacillus; species Lapidilactobacillus luobeiensis. The sequence goes on from NZ_BROC01000022.1 coordinate 14,570, forward strand.
AGCTCAAAATTATATTGATATTTTAGTTGATAAAGGTTATAAAGTCGCGATCTGTGAACAAATGGAAGATCCTAAACTGGCGCAGGGGATGGTCAAGCGGGAAGTGATCCAGCTGATCACCCCGGGCACGATGATGGATCAAGATCCTAGTACGGCGAAGCAAAATAATTATTTGGCCGCGCTTCATGTTGTGACTGGCCATTACGCATTGGCGTACGCCGATTTGACCACTGGCGAAGTTCGGGTGACACAATTGCGTGATTTCAACGAGGTCTTGAATGAGGTCTTGAACCTTAATTCTAAAGAGATCATTGTCGATCAGACCGTCCCGGCTCCAGATCAAGCAACTTTTGCGAAGATGGGGCTTTTATTATCGCAGAATGAACAGTTACAGAATTCCAGTGAATTTAGTTATACAGCTCAACGATTGACCGCCTCAGCCGAAAAAAGTGTTTTAAAGTCACTGATCAGTTACTTATTGGCGACGCAAAAAAGGTCCTTAGGTCATTTACAGATTGCCGAGTCCTATCAAGTTGATCAGTTCTTGCGGATGGATCATTCAGTCAAAGCTAATTTGGAGATTTTTCGATCCTTACGTACAGGCAAACGTGATGGGACCTTGCTTTGGTTATTGGATAAAACAAAAACGGCCATGGGTGGCCGTTTATTGAAGCAATGGCTGAATCGACCTTTACTAGATCAGAGTGAATTGGCTGCGCGTCAAGATACGGTTCAGGTTTTGATCAATCATTACTTTGATCGGATCGCTTTGCAAGAGGCTTTACAGAAAGTATATGATCTGGAACGCTTAGCTGGGCGAATCGCTTTTGGTAGCGCTAATGGTCGGGATTTGATCCAATTACGTAATTCACTGGATCAAGTGCCCGTGATCATTGCCCAATTGGAAAAATTGCAAGGGACTGCTCTGGACCATTATCGAACTCAGCTTGATGATCTGCCAGAGATCCGCGGCCTGATCACGGACGCGATCGATGAGGACGCGCCGATCGCGATCACGGAAGGCCATGTGATCAAGGCCGGTTATAATGATCAATTGGATCAATATCGTGACGCGATGAATAATGGCAAAGGTTGGTTGGCACAATTAGAAGCCAAAGAACGGCATTTGACTGGGATCAGTACACTCAAGGTCGGCTATACGCGTGTTTTTGGTTATTATATCGAAGTGACCAATGCCAACAAGCAATTGGTGCCGACTGATCGTTACCAGCGTAAACAGACCTTAGTCAACGCTGAGCGTTATATCACCCCTGAATTAAAGGAACATGAAGCGTTTATTTTGCAAGCGCAGGAACAATCGACACAGTTGGAACATGAATTGTTCGTTGATGTTCGTGATCAAGTCAAAGCGGCAACCGAACAGATCCAGGACTTGGCTAAGGTTTTAGCGGCTTTGGATGTGCTTCAGAGTTTTGCGGTCGTCAGTGAGAAGGAACATTATGTTCGGCCAAGATTAACCATGGCGGATCAAACGATCAAGATCAGTCAAGGTCGACATCCGGTGGTCGAGAAGGTTTTAGGCGCCAATGAATTCATTCCTAATTCACTGATGATGGATGAACAGACTTCGATCTTATTGATCACGGGTCCGAATATGTCCGGTAAAAGCACATACATGCGGCAATTGGGTCTGATCGTGATCATGGCTCAGATCGGCTGTTTTGTACCGGCGGAACGGGCAGAATTACCGATTTTTGATCAAATTTTTACTCGGATCGGGGCGGCCGATGATCTGATCTCTGGCGAAAGTACCTTTATGGTGGAGATGAAAGAGGCCAATCACGCGTTGAGCCAAGCCACCAAGCGAAGCCTCCTGCTATTTGACGAGTTGGGTCGGGGTACGGCGACTTATGATGGGATCGCGTTAGCAGATGCGATCATTGAGTATATCCATGACCATCTTGGCGCCAAGACTTTGTTTTCGACTCATTATCATGAGTTGACTCAATTGGCCGAACGGCTACCTAAATTACGAAATGTTCATGTTGGTGCGACAGAAGATCAAGGACGTTTGATTTTTCTTCATCAAGTACTACCTGGACCAGCGGATAAGTCCTATGGGATCCATGTGGCCCAATTGGCTGGTTTGCCCAAGGCAGTGATCAAACGAGCCAGCAAGGTATTACAGGTCTTAGAGGCTGAAGGAAACGACTTAAGTGGCGATAATGTCGTGGCGGAGCAATTACCGCTATTCAATCTCGCAGATGAAGTCGTTGACAAGCCATTGATACCTGAAGCGGCACCGATCCCAGTCGCGCTACAGAATCTTCAGGCTGAATTACAGGCTGTCGATATCAGCCAGTTGACTCCTTTAAAGGCGTTGAATCTGGTCGACCATTGGCAGGCATTGCTAGGTACGACGTCCGAGTCTGGTCAAACTGATCCTAGAGAAACAAACTAAATGATCACGATTGTTGTTAATGGATAAAAGAACTGAGGTGACAAAATGGCTAAGATCCATCAATTATCAGCACTATTGAGTAATCAGATCGCGGCAGGCGAAGTGATCGAACGACCAGCTTCAGTGGTGAAAGAACTGGTCGAGAATGCCATCGATGCAGGCGCCACGAAGGTCCAGGTCTTTTTGAAAGAATCTGGATTGAAAGAGATCCAGGTGATCGATAACGGTTCTGGTTTTGACCCAGAAGATCTACAGATCGCATTTTTGCGTCACACGACTAGCAAAATAAATTCCCGCGAGGACCTATTTAAGATCCATTCATTAGGATTTCGCGGTGAAGCCTTGGCTAGTATTGCTTCCGTCGCTAAGGTGACACTGACGACCAGTAATGGCGCAGTGGCAGCTGGTCGACGAATGACGATCACCGGTGAAGATGGGCAGATCGAAAAGGCTAGCCATCCTCAAGGCACCACAATGACTGTTGCTGATCTGTTTTATAATACGCCGGCGCGGTTGAAATATTTAAAGTCATTAGCAACTGAGTTACGCCACTCGGCCGATATCATGAATCGGATCGTGTTAAGTTATCCACAGATTGCTTTTAGTCTGATCAGTGACGGTCGAGAATTATTGACCACTACTGGTAGTGGTGATCTACAACAAGTGATCGCTGGTATCTATGGTCTTGCGGTGGCCAAGGAATTGTTGCCCGTTCATAACAAAAATCTCGATTTTGAACTGAACGGTTATATTTCACGCCCTGCTGTCACACGGTCCAGCAAAAACTATCTCTCTTTCTTGATCAATGGTCGCTATATCCGCAATTATCAATTGAATAAGGCCTTGATCAAGGGCTATGGCTCAAAACTGATGGTGGGTCGCTATCCAGTCGTGGTGATCGCGATCACCATGGATCCGTTGCTGGTCGATGTGAACGTTCATCCCACTAAGCGAGAAGTGCGTTTGAGTAAGGAACCAGAACTAATGGATCTATTGACTCAAACGATCCGCCAAGTTCTGGGTGCAGTTGATCTGATACCAGATGCCTTGACTAATTTAAAAAGTCATCAAAAAAAGATCGATCTGGAACAATTACAGATCGATCTACAAAAGGCAAGCCAAACTTATCCCGCAAGTTCGTCAGTACCAGCGTCAACGGTCACACCAAAAAACCCCTCAGTTGATGCTGGCGCACTAACAACACCAGTTGAGCCAAGTCAACCGCAGAAATCCCGTGATCTCGTTGAATCATCGTCAGCTGTTATGCCAACCAATCTAGAAAATCATCAAGTTAGTCAGGCGCAAAAGGCCGATCCTAACAACGCAACGCCATCAGAATTGGGACCAATCGATACTAGTGAGCCAGTTACGAATATTTTTCAAGATACCAAGGCGCTGGCACAATGGGACGCATGGTTGAAGGCAGACGATCAGCCTCGTGCTTTTACCCGTGAGCCCCAGCCGATGACAAGACCGGCCCAGCCAGTGATCGCGACTTCAACGGAAACAGTTGTTGGAAACACAGATTTGGTCAGTGAGACGAGCGCTGATCCGGTGGTGGGATCTATTCAGCGATCCACTGAGCGCCCCTTTCCCGAGCTACGTTACTTAGGGCAGATCCATGGCACATACTTAGTGGCTGAAAGTACAGATGGTTTCTATTTGATCGATCAACATGCCGCTCAGGAACGAATCAAATATGAACAGTTTCGCGTTAGTTTTGGTCAAGTGAGCCAAGATCAACAGAATTTGTTGGTACCACTGGTTTTGACATACCCTGCTAGCGACTATGTTCAGATCAAAGCACACTTAGCCCTATTAGCCGATGTCGGGTTGGAATTAGAGGATTTTGGCGAGAATACCTTTATTCTACATAGTCATCCAGTTTGGTTCCAATCAGGTCAAGAAGAAAAATTGATTCGGGAAATGATCGACTATTTTTTAAGTGATGGTCAGATCAGTGTGGCACATTTTCGCGAGAAGGCCGCGATCATGTTGTCTTGTAAGCTGTCGATCAAAGCAAATCACCATTTAGAACCCGTTCAGGCCAAGAAACTGCTTCATGACTTAGCACAAACGGAGAACCCCTTCAACTGTCCTCATGGTCGCCCAGTCCTCGTCCATTTCGATGACCAGGATCTTCAAAAAATGTTCAAACGAATCCAAGATCCCCATCGATCTTGGTCCGGCGACTAGCTAAATTTGACTGGACCAGATTGCCCGAGTCATTGGAACGGGATCACTAACCAGGGGTGTCAATTGCATTGGACCACGTCAATGTGACCTAGTCTGTCAGCTGACGGAATTACTTAGGCTGAAAAAGTACGACCTGGAGCCCCATCCTACCTGTCAGCTACCAATACCACCCGCAGCACAAGTCGTGGTCGCAGAAACTAACTCGCACCACGACTCGGCTTGTGGTCACGATTTCTTTTGTGCTACAATGCTAAGACTAGTAAGGTCAACAGAAAAGTAGGGATCACATGTATGAATATCTAACCGGCCAGGTCACCGTGATCAAGCCGGAATATTTAGTTTTGGAACTGGGCGGCGTCGGCTATCGCTTGTTAGTTGGCAATCCGTTCAAATATCAGTTGCAGCAGACGGCGACAATTTACGTTCAGCAAGTCATTCGCGAAAGTGAACAAGTTCTGTACGGTTTTGTGGATGAGGCGGAAAAGAGTTTGTTTGAACGGCTGACCAGTGTTTCGGGTATCGGTCCGAAAAGCGCGATGGCGATCTTGGCGGCAGATGATCACAGCGGTTTGTTGAACGCCATTGCCAATGAGGATGTCAAATTCCTGACGAAATTCCCTGGCGTTGGCAAGAAGACCGCGCAACAGATCATTCTGGATCTGAAGGATAAAATCAAGATCACGCCAGAAATGACCACTGATTTGAATCAGGACTTGTTTGCGCCAACCAATGATCAAACTTTGCAAGATGGTTTAGCCGCCTTACAAGCGTTGGGCTACTCTGCCCGTGAGCTGCAACGGATCGAGCCCAAATTAGCGTTACTTAATGCGAAAACACCGGATGTTTATGTGCGCGAAGGACTCCGGCTACTCAGCAAATAAAAAATGAAATGAGTTTTGTGGAAAGGAGTTGGCGCCAGTGGGAGATGAACGCTTGGTTGATAGTCAAGCCGAAGATGCCGTGGAAGCGGCAACCGAATTATCATTACGCCCCCATTTTTTGAACGAATATATTGGTCAGGACAAGATCAAACGCGAGCTGACGGTTTATATCGAAGCGGCCAAAAAACGTCAAGAGGCCCTGGATCATGTCTTACTGTTTGGTCCGCCGGGGTTAGGGAAGACGACGTTAGCCTTTGTGATCGCCAATGAGTTGCAAGTCCACCTGCGGACAACTTCAGGGCCGGCCATTGAGAAATCTGGCGACCTGCTGTCCGTGTTAAGCGAACTGCAACCCGGAGATGTTTTGTTCATTGATGAGATCCATCGGCTGCCGCGGGCGGTGGAGGAGACCTTATATTCCGCCATGGAAGACTTTTATGTGGATATCATTGTCGGGCAGGGACCGACGGCGCACCCTGTCCACTTCCCGCTACCGCCGTTCACTTTGATCGGCGCAACGACGCGGGCGGGCTTGTTATCAGCGCCTTTGCGTGATCGTTTCGGGATCTTGGCGCCGCTGGACTTTTATCAAACGGCGGCCTTACAGGAGATCGTGACCAGGTCGGCGGCGGTTTTGCAAACAGCGATCACTACAGATGCGGCCCATGAGATCGCCTTGCGGTCACGGGGGACGCCCCGAGTGGCCAACCGTTTGTTGAAACGGGTGCGCGATTTCGCCGAAGTGGCCCACCAAACTTCGATCGACCAAACATTGGCGGATCAAGCGTTGACCCAATTAAGCGTTGACTCGGAAGGCTTGGATCAAGTCGATCGTCGTCTGTTGGTGATGATGATCGAATTGTATCAAGGTGGTCCAGTCGGACTGAAAACGATCGCCGCCAATATCGGCGAGGATGTTGAGACGGTCGAGACCATGTACGAGCCGTTTTTGTTGCAACAGGGATTCCTGAAACGAACCAGTCGTGGTCGCATGGTTACCACCAAGGCGTTTCAACACTTGCACCGGCCGATCCCGGAAGATTTCAAGTAGAAAAAAAGAGGCAGACAAAAGAATGTTAACAACTGAAGATTTTGATTACGATTTACCAGAAGAATTAATCGCCCAAACGCCGATCGCTAAGCGGGATGAATCCCGTTTGTTGGTTTTGGACCATCGGACTGGCGAAATGCAAGACCAGCATTTCTATCAAATCATTGATCAACTCAATCCCGGCGATGCCGTGGTGATGAATGATAGCAAAGTCATGCCCGCACGCTTATACGGTATCAAACCGGAAACTGGCGGCCACGAAGAAGTCTTGTTGCTGCGGAATACCGAAGGCGATGACTGGGAAACTTTGATGAAGCCGGCGCGGCGAGCACCGATCGGCACCAAGGTTGTTTTTGGCGACGGCGAATTGACCGCGACGGTCACCGGCGAATTGGAACACGGCGGCCGGATGATCCATTTTGATTATGACGGGATTTTCTTAGAGATCTTGGAAAAGTTGGGCGAGACCCCATTGCCGCCTTATATCAAGGAGAAGTTGGATGATCCCGATCGTTATCAAACCGTTTACGCCAAGGCATTAGGGTCCGCGGCGGCGCCGACAGCCGGGTTACACTGGACCAAGGAGCTCTTGCAAAAGGTTCAAGATAAGGGAGTCAAGTTGGTTTATCTAACGCTTCATGTTGGCCTAGGCACCTTCCGCCCTGTTTCCGAGGATAATATTGAAGATCATCAAATGCATAGCGAGTTCTATCAATTCAGTCCCGAAGCGGCAGCGACTTTGAACGAGGTCAAGGCAAACGGCGGGCGGATCATCGCGACGGGCACGACGTCGATCCGAACTTTGGAAACGGTAGCGACCAAATTCGATGGTCAGCTCAAGGCCGATAGCGGTTGGACCGACATTTTCATCAAGCCAGGGTACCAATGGAAGGCGGTCGATGCCTTTATCACCAATTTCCATTTGCCAAAATCGACTTTGGTGATGCTGGTGGCGTCATTCACCGGGCGCGAGACAATTCTAAATGCTTATCAACACGCCATTAATGAGCGCTATCGTTTCTTCAGCTTTGGCGACGCGATGTTTATCAAGTAAAGGAGCACTTCATGACTTCACCGATTCAATACCGATTGATCAAAACCGAAAAGCACACGGGCGCCCGGCTAGGCGAGTTGATCACGCCGCACGGGACTTTCCCTACGCCCATGTTTATGCCGGTGGGCACGCAGGCCACCGTTAAGTCGATTTCACCTGAGGAACTAGATGAAATGGGCGCGGGGGTGATTTTGTCCAATACCTACCATCTCTGGCTGCGGCCCGGCCCGGAAATCGTCAAGGAAGCAGGCGGTCTCCATAAGTTTATGAACTGGGACAAGGGGATTTTGACTGATTCCGGCGGCTTTCAAGTTTTTTCGTTGGCCAAGATCCGTGATATCACCGAAGAGGGCGTTCATTTCCGCAGCCACCTAAGCGGGGAGAAGTTGTTCTTATCACCGGAAAAGGCCATTGGCATCGAAAATGACTTGGGTCCGGATATCATGATGAGCCTAGATGAATGCCCACCGTATTATGAGAGTTACGACTATGTTAAGAAGTCGATCGAACGGACTAGTCGGTGGGCAGAGCGTGGTTTGAAGGCCCATCGTAATCCGGATACACAAGGTTTATTTGGCATCGTTCAAGGGGCCGGGTTCAAGGATCTGCGGAAGCAAAGCGCCGCTGATCTGACCTCAATGGACTTCGCCGGTTACTCGATCGGCGGCTTGTCTGTCGGGGAAAGCAAACCCGAAATGAATGAGATGTTGGAATTCACCACGCCATTATTGCCGACCAATAAGCCGCGCTATTTGATGGGCGTGGGCTCTCCTGATTCCTTGATCGACGGGGTGATTCGCGGCGTGGATATGTTTGACTGTGTCTTGCCCACCCGGATCGCCCGCAATGGCACATGCATGACCTCCGCAGGGCGTGTTGTGATCAAGAACGCGATTTACGCCCATGACTTCCGGCCATTGGATGAGGAATGCCAATGTTATACTTGTCGCAATTACAGTCGTGCTTATTTGCGCCACCTGTTCAAGGCTGATGAAACATTTGGGTTGCGTCTGACCTCATATCATAATCTTTATTTCTTGTTACACCTGATGCAACAGGTCCGGGAAGCAATCATGGACGACACACTTTTGGATTTCCGTGAAGAAGTTTTCGAGAAATATGGCTTTAATCAGAAAAATGCCCGTAATTTTTAAGTTGAAAGCGCTGGAACTTCTGGCTCAGCTTTGGTACAGTATATAGTAGTTTATTAATAACGAGGTGGAGAATTGAATAATTTACAAATTTTTGCGGCAAGTTCCGCAGGTGCTGGTGGATCAGGCTATTTCATCATTATGATCGTTCTGATGTTCGTCGTGATGTACTTTACGATGATCCGACCAGGTAAGAAACAACAGAATCAACGTCAAGAAATGCTGAAAGGCATGAAAAAAGGCGATGATGTGGTGACGATCGGTGGCTTGCACGCCAAGATCGATTCGATCGATGACGCGGCTGGGACCGTCGTGCTGGATGCTGATGGCATCTATCTGACCTTTAACCGCTCAGCGATCCGGACAGTTACTGCAGCTAAGGCGGCGGTCACCCCAGACGAAAATACTGAGGCTGCCACTGAGACAACTGAAACGACTGTTGATAAAGAAGCAGCCGTTGATGATGACACGAAAGCAACAACAGACGCGGCGGACAAGCACGATGATGATTCAGCCGACGATTCTGATCAAAAGTAGTACGATAATAGCGTGAGGCTCGGCCATAATTGCCGATCTAAAAATAAAGACGATCGAACATTCTATTTTCTTTGGGAATGTTCGATCTTTTTTCTTTTTTCCGGCCAGATCTATTTTTTGGGTACACAAATAGAGCGCCATAAAACGCTCAAATTTTACCAATAAGTTGTCGTTGTTTAATAATGACTTCGTCAGTTTTTTTAGGTTAGCGGCCATAAACACCAATCCCATTTCGTTATTGGTTGCCCGTTTTCCACGTACTGAGAAGCGCATAAAATTCATGTTCGTTTTAATATTCCCAAAAACTGGTTCAACTTCAAACTTCCGTTTGGCGAAGATTGAAGCAGTCTTATCTGCGCTGAGGTTAGATTTGACGGAATTCTTCAAATCCTCCCAGTGTGGGTTAACGCTGATACGACGGAGGTTACCACCATCTGTATTCGCGTAGTAATAAAGCTCAGGTGTATCTGCATTAACTGCTGTATATTCTACGAAGTGCCTCGTTGTCCCGTATTTATCTGTTCGATAGTAGTCCCGATGTTTTTCAAATTGGACGCCGTGATCATCGGTATAACGGTCTAAAGTCTTTTCATATAACCAGTTTTGACGCTTCGACATATCCTTCCGATATTTACGTGAGAGCTCTTTTAAGTACATTGTGTACGGAATGAGTGGAATACCTTTGTACTCATCAATGACGTAATCATAGTTAGGTTCACTTCCATATCCTGCATCAGCAACGATATAGTTAAAGTGGTGATCGACCTGTTCAAGGAAAGGTACAAGCGTTCGCTGGTCTGTGGGCCGTTGGCAGACGTAATAGTAGAGTACATACTGGCACTGCGTGCCGATTTGGACATTGTACCCCGGCTTGAGCTGGCCATTCATCATCGGATCTTCTTTCATGCGCATAAAAGTAGCATCGTGATCAGTTTTTGAGAAGCTATTTCGCTCATCGAAAAGGTGACGAGCCTCAACATACTTGGTTTTACGTGGAATGAGGTCTTTTTTCAGTGTATGAAGGTAGTGCTTGTACTTTCGTCTAAGTCGCTTATTTGGTGAGCCGCCAGGCTTGACCGCCTCGGAATCGATGGCCGTTGTCAGCTCTGTGACCTTCTGTTCCAATTGAGATGCGGCGCTTTTTATCTTATTGAGAATATCAGGGTCATCAGCGTCAACATTGAGATTGATATTATTTTGAATGAGTTCATCAAATAATTCATTGGCTTTTTGATCGAGGATGGGTTCATAGCGTTCCACAGAGGCACGCCAAACGAAGCTATACTTATTCGCATCGGCCAGGATCTTTGTACCATCAATAAAAAGCGCCTCATCTGTAATCAAGTTAAGTTGCTGGAGCATGAAGCGAAAGTGCAGAAACATTTGCTTAATTAATGTCGCCGCGGTATTGGATGACCTAAAACGATTGATCGTTCGGGCACTGGGAGTGACATCGGGATCACCAATGAGCCATTTCATCGGAATATTTTCTTCCGCCATTTCCCTTAGCTTTGACGCGGAAGTAACATTACGCAAATAGCCAAATAGTAACATTTTAAGTAATAGGCGAGGATCATACGGCCGCTGGCCGCGTTGAGCGTTTACCCTTTGTGGGATAAGATCATCCGGAATAGAGTCCACAAACAAGCTAATAATGCGAACAACGTGTTGATCGTTGACTTTAATTTCAAGGGGGATTGATAAAGTGGTTTGATTATTGTTATACTGTTTAAACATAGAGACCAACTCCTGACACTTATTTTTTTCGTCGAATTTAAGGTTACCAGAAGATGGTTTCTATGCCTACATAAAAAGCCCCAAAATTCCGAAAAAGTTCGGAATTTTGGGGCTTTTATTTTTGAAACTAGAATTGTGTCCTAGCCTCCACGTTATTTTTTTTGAAGAAAACAAAACAAAATAGGTGTATTACCGCTTCCATTGATCCGCTTACAGCGGCGTGACTTTGAGCCGAAACAGTTAGATTTATCTGTTTGGTGACGAACTTGAAACGCTTTATTTACCTTTTGAATCAACAAGATATTTTTGCACGATCATTGCTAAACACCTTGATACAATTGACTTGACAACTCACATGCGAACTTTTTTGAAAATCGGTGAATCATTTCACAGAAATCTATTTACTTTTAGCCTAGAATAGTGTAATATAATTTTTGTGAAATGGATAACGAAAATGTGAAAAACATTAGGAGGATATCAAATGCCTACAAAAGTTGCACCTAAACCAGAAACTGAAGTTAATGAAGTTCAAGTCATGGTCGACGGCTTAGTTAAAGAAGCCAACGAAGCCCTCAAAGTCTTAAAGACTTTCGACCAAGAAAAGATCGACCATATCGTTCACCAAATGGCGATCGGTGGGTTGAATGACCATATGAAATTGGCTAAATTAGCCGTCGAAGAAACTGGCCGGGGCGTTTATGAAGATAAAGCAGTCAAGAATATGTTCGCGACTGAAGAAATCTGGAACTCGATCAAACATGACAAAACAGTCGGCATCATCGAACGAGATGAAGAACACCGTTTGGTCAAGATCGCTGAACCTCTGGGTGTTTTAGCTGGGGTTACACCCGTTACCAACCCAACTTCAACAACAATGTTCAAAGCCTTGATCGCGATCAAGACTCGTAATCCAATCATCTTCGCCTTCCACCCTGGCGCTCAAAAGAGTTCGGCCGCCGCCTTGGAAAGCTTGAAAGCTGCTGCAGTTGAAGCGGGCTTGCCTGCTGGCGCCTTGGGCTATATCCCAACACCAAGCATTGAAGCAACTCAAACATTGATGAATCACCCAGGCGTTGCTTCTGTTTTAGCAACTGGTGGTCCTGGCATGGTCAAGGCAGCTTATTCAACTGGTAAGCCAGCCTTGGGCGTTGGTTCTGGTAACGTGCCTGTTTACCTAGAAAAAACCGCGAATATCAAACAAGCTGTCAACGATTTGATCTTGTCGAAATCATTCGATAATGGGATGATTTGCGCTTCCGAACAAGCGGTGATCGTTGATGAAGAAATCTACGACCAAGTTGTTGCTGAATTCAAGGCACAACATGCCTTCGTGCCAAGCAAAGCGGAAGTCAAGAAGATCTCCGATGTTGTCATCAGCAAAGAAAAACATGCGGTCAACCCAACGATCGTTGGTCATTCCGCAGTTGAAATCGCTGGCAAGGCTGGCATCAAGGTTCCTGATGATACCGTTGTGATCATCGCTGCAATCGATGGTGTTGGCGACGAATACCCATTATCACGGGAGAAGTTATCACCAGTTTTGGCTTTGTTGAAAGCTCATTCAACTGAAGAAGCCTTCAAACTAGCTCACGAAATGTTGCACTTAGGCGGGATGGGCCACTCTGCTGGGATCCACACTCGTAACGAAGATTTGGCTGTTGAATACGGCGTGGAAATGGAAGCTTCTCGGATCTTGGTCAACCAACCAACTTCTGTTGCCGGTATCGGTGACTTATACAACAACATGATCCCATCCTTGACCTTAGGCTGTGGTTCATGGGGTCATAATTCGATCTCTCATAACGTTGGGACGTTCGACTTACTGAACATCAAAACAGTGGCAATGCGTCGGAACAACCTGCAATGGGTAAAGTTGCCGCCCAAAATCTATTTTGAAAAAAACTCCATCACCTACCTTGAAAAAATGGAAGGCTTGAAACGCGTTTTCATCGTAGGGGACCCTTCAATGGATAAATTTGGTTATGTGGACATGGTTGAACGGACTTTGCACCGTCGCCAAGAACCTGTCACAACCCAACGGTTCGTTGACGTTGAACCAGATCCTTCAACCAACACTGTTTTCAAGGGTGCTGAAATGATGCGTTCCTTCAAACCAGACGCGATCGTCGCTGTTGGTGGTGGTTCTGTAATGGATGCTGCTAAGGGGATGTGGTTATTCTACACGGCACCAGATGCATCATTCTGGGGCGCTAAACAGAAATTCATGGATATCCGGAAACGGACTTACAAGTTCCCTAACTTGGACAAGGTCAAGTTGATCTGTGTACCAACAACTTCTGGGACTGGGTCTGAAGTAACACCATTCGCCGTTATTACCGATAGCGAAACCAACATCAAGTACCCTTTGGCTGACTATGCCTTGACACCAGATGTGGCGATCGTTGATAGTAAATTCATCGAATCAGTACCAAAGACTGTTGTCGCTGACTCTGGCTTGGACGTCCTTTGCCACTCATTGGAAAGTTTCGTTTCAACCATGGCTTCTCATTATACTCGTGGTTTAAGCTTGCAAGCCGCTAAGTTAGTTTTCGAAAACTTGAAAGCTAGTTATGATGGCGACCAAGAAGCCCGCGAAGCGATGCATGATGCTTCAACGATGGCAGGGATGGCCTTTGCCAACGCGCTGTTAGGGATCAACCACTCGATCGCCCACAAACTTGGCGGGGAATTCCATCTCCCTCACGGCCGGGTGATCACGATCACAATGCCTCACGTCATTCGTTACAACTCCTTAGTACCAACAAAACGGGCCGTTTGGGCGAAGTACAACTACTTCCGCGCTGACGAAGATTACGCTGAAGTTGCTCGTTATGTCGGCTTGAAGGGCAATACGACCGCTGAATTAGTTGATGCTTTGATCCAAGCGATCATTGAATTAGCTGAAAGCGTTGGCGTTAAGATGTCCTTGAAGGAACAAGGCGTTACGAAGGAACATATCGAAAGCGCAGCAGATCGTTTGGCTGAATTGGCTTACGAAGATAACTGTACGATCACGAACCCTAAAGAACCATTGATCGCTGATATGGCCCAAATCATTCGCGATGAATATGAAGGTCCTAAATCAAGCTTTGATCCTAAATAGGCTTGAATATAAATAAAGCAGCATTATAAAAGGTCACCTCGTTGGAGGTGGCTTTTTTGTTGAAGGATGCTTAAATGGTGAGGTGAAAACAACGATTTGCTGAAAGAATCGGGTCTGAGTTGTCCTGTTGTCCTGAACGTCGATTGTTTAGCCGACCCGACTCATGGTTGCGCTCTAGTGGTATAGAGCGGTCTTCTTTCGTTGTGAGCGCTTGCTGGAAGATGCTGACTTTGAATCTTGATACCGGTAACAGAATGGTTTTGAAAACGCTAAAGCTTGACGGCTTGGGCTTAGGATCACTGCCCAAAAATATGGGTCGGATTTGGGCGATTTTCTAAGACATCTGCGATTGACTTAGGTTTTTCTGCATGGTAGGGTTTCTAAGTAACCGTTGCCATCAATGCTTTTTGTTAGGACAGAGCTGGTTATTTCCGATTATTATCATTGAAATCAATGAAGGAGTTTTAGTGCATGAGCAATCGTTTGCTTGACCACAAAGTCGTTGGTCAAAAAATTCAATTTAATTATCAAAAGGGTTCATTACAATTAACCATCGTCACGCCGGAGATCGTGCGAGTTTTAGTGGATGCTACCCAAGGGGATCGTTCTTATGCAATCGAGGGGAACAAAGTCCAAAAGGCGACCTTCTCGGTGACGACGGCCCCAGAACAAGTCACAGTCAAAACGAGTGCCTTATCGATCATTATTGGCGCGGATCAGCGCTTAGATGTTTTTAACGCGGCAAGAGAACCATTGGTCCAAGATTACTTAGGTAAACGGCAACCCTTGCCACGGGGAATGGACGCACAGCAAGCGGCGTTAGCTAGCGCTGAAGGTCATGAGTTGACCGCAGAGGGCGCGACAAGTCACGGCTATCACCAAGTTTTGAAGCAATTAGCGCCGGATGAACAGTTCTTTGGCTTGGGTGACAAAACGGGTTTCATCAATAAGCGTGGTTATGAGTTCGATAATTGGAACACGGACGACCCAGCGCCACAAATGGAGAATTTCACGCGTTTATATAAGAGTGTTCCCTTCCTACTTGGTTTGAAGAATGGGATTCCTTATGGCCTGTTTTTTGATAATACCAATCGAAGTCATTTCGATTTAGGTAAGGAAAGTGATGCTTATTATTTCTATTCAGTCGAGGACGGGGTGCTGGACTATTATGTGATCGGCGGCGCTAGTTTGGCGGCGGTGATCCAGAATTATACCTATTTGACAGGGCGGACCCCACTGCCACAGAAATGGACCTTGGGTTACCAACAATCACGCTGGGGCTATCAAGACGCTGCGGAGATCAAAAGGATCGCGCAAAAAATGCGTGCTTATCATTTGCCGCTGGATGTGATCCATTTGGATATCGACTATATGGATGGGTATCGCGTCTTTACTTGGGATCCACATAAGTATCCGGACATGAAACAGTTTCTGGCCGAGCTAAAAGCGGCCGGAATCAAAATCGTCACGATCATTGATCCAGGCGTCAAAGAAGATCCCGGTTACAGCGTTTTCGATGCAGGCGTGCGTAATAATTTTTTCGTGAAAACACCGGAAGGGTTTGATTATGTCAATCGTGTCTGGCCAGGCGAATCCGTTTATCCGGACTTTGGGCGAGCACGAGTCCGGGCTTGGTGGGCTGACAATCATCAGAAGTTGACCGCAGCCGGCGTGGCCGGGATTTGGAATGACATGAATGAGCCAGCTTCATTTAATGGACAGATCCCTGATGAGATCATTTTCTCTGATGAAGATCAGGCGGCGACTCACGGCAAGATGCATAATGTTTATGGTCATAATATGTCACGTGCGACCTATGAAGGGCTATTGGCCCAACAGCAGCGGCGGCCATTTGTGATCACGCGGGCGGCATTTGCAGGTACGCAAAAATATGCCACGGTCTGGACGGGTGATAATCATGCCTTATGGGCCCATCTGCAAATGATGATCCCGCAATTAAGTAACTTAGGCCTTAGCGGTTTCGCTTTCGCCGGAACGGATATTGGCGGGTTTGGTTCCGACACGACCGCCGAATTATTGATCCGTTGGTTAGAAGCGGCGATCTTTAGTCCGTTATTACGTAACCATAGCGCGATCGGCACCCGTTTTCAGGAGCCCTAGGCTTTTGGCGAACCAACACTGTCGATCTATCGGCGTTATCTCCAATTACGTTATCACTTGATCCCTTATCTATACGATTTATTTGCGACTGGCGAGAAAACAGGGCTACCCGTGATGCGCGCGCTTGTTTTGGCCGATGAACAGGATCCGCGTTTACGAGAGATCAGTGATCAATACATGGTGGGCGACCGTTTATTAGTTGCGCCGATCGTTCAAAAGGGACAAACAAAGCGTCTGGTTTATCTGCCTGCGGGACAATGGATCGACTTTTGGACGGGCAATCGTTATCAGGGCCAACAGGATATCGTGGTGACCGCTGAGTTGGATCAATTGCCATTGTTTGTGCGCCAGGATAGCTTGTTACCTTGGGCGGACGATCGCGAGTATGTGGCTGAGGCGCCGGAAACACATCTGACTTTCCGTCTTTTTGGTGAGAGTGGTCAGTATGATCATTATCAAGATAATGGTCAAGATCTGGCTTATCGACAAGGTGAATACAATCGCTATCAGATCGAGGTCACTGCTGAGCAGGCGCAGGTCAGTTTGCGCCACCATGGCTACCGACCTGTTTATTCGACGATCACTGTGGAAACGACGGCAGGATCGCAACAATTTGCCTATGACGCGGCGACAGAGCAATATGTTTTGATCCCAGCTCCTTAAAAAAGGGGCACACTTTAAATCAGTTTGTTTGGTTGAACAGCTATTAGGTATGAAACGATTTTAAAGTTTGTCTGATCATGAAGTCGCCAGATCTGGCGACTTTTTTGCTGGGATATTTTTGCAGGGGATCAAACGAGGGGCTTACGAGAATCAGTGGTTGGATCGGGAAAAAAGGTGATTATCAGCAAGTTGATTATTATTTCAGTGATGTACAGGGAATATCATTTAAAGTTTAGCCGCAGATAGTGTAAAATAACAATTAGTAAGTTGATTCTGTAAGAATAACTAGGAAGAGGTCTAGGCCTAACATGAATGAAAATGAAAAACGCGTGTTAATGGTTATTTTTGGTGGGTCGGGGGATTTAGCCCATCGGAAATTATATCCAGCATTATTTGAACTCTATTTGAAAGGTCAATTGGCCGAACATTTTGCTGTTATCGGAACGGCGCGGCGTCCGTGGACACATGATTATTTCCGTGAAACAGTGGCTGCCAATTTGAATGTGGGCACGACGGTGCAACAACAGGCCTTCGTCCAACATTTTTATTATCAATCGCATGATGTTCAAGACGCGGATCACTATATCATCTTGAAAAAATTGATCGATTCTTTGGACCAAGAATATGACTTGGGTGGGAATCGGATCTTTTATATGGCGATGCGACCCGCATTGTTTGGGACCATCGCGGCGCACTTGAAATCGGAACATTTGCTAAGTAGCGCAGGTTATAATCGCTTGATCATTGAGAAACCGTTTGGGCATGATTATCAGTCTGCCTTGGCACTGAATGAAGCGGTGATCAGTACGTTCGCGCGCGATCAGGTCTATCGGATCGACCATTATCTGGGAAAAGAAATGATCCAGAATATTCCTTATCTGCGGTTTGATAACCCTGTTTTGGCGGCAGTCTGGAATCGCGATTATATCGACAATATCCAGATCACTTTAGCCGAACGATTAGGCGTCGAGGAACGTGGCGGTTATTATGAGACTGCGGGGGCTTTGCGGGATATGGTCCAAAACCATATTATGCAGATCATCGCGATGTTGGCGATGCCTAAACCTAACGACTTTAACGATGCTGCGATTACAGCGGCGCGACGTGAGGTCTTTACCCACCTGCATCAATATAGTGCGGCTGAAGTGCCGCAGAAATTCATTCGCGGCCAATATGGACCTAGTACTGATGGTCAGGCTTTAGGTTATCGGCAAGAAGATAAAATCGCGCCTAAGTCAAATGTTGAGACTTTTGTGGCCGGTGAGATCCGGCTCGATCTGCCTCAGTGGCAAGGCGTGCCCTTTTATGTGCGGACAGGTAAGCGGCTGCCTTTGAAGAAGACTCGGATCGACATCGTCTTCAAGGCGGCGGCGAAAAACCTTTTTGGAGCCGAAAAGCTAGCCGAACCGGTTTTAACGATCGAGGTCGAACCAGAGATGCGCTTAAGCTGGCACCTGAATACAAAAGAAATCGGTCAAAGCACAGCGGCGATCCCACGGGAGCTGGTTTTCACACTGCCAGAACGTGAAGCAGCTCAAGTCCCTGACGCTTATGAGCGTTTGATTTTGGATGCGATCAACGGACGTCGGAGCAACTTCGTCAGTTGGCAAGACATGGCCGGAGCGTGGCAGTTCGTTGACGGGATCCGTCAGGTCTGGGAACAGTGCCAATGCCCTAAATTCCCCAACTACGCTTCAGGAACGATGGGACCACTAGCTGCGGAAGAATTACTTCAGAAGACCGGGCGAACTTGGATCTTTAAAGATTGAGCGTGAGCTTAGCCAGTCGCTGATATTATGTCAGCAAGATTTTTGATTCAGGTCAGCTTAGGTTGACCTGAATTTTTATCGTTTGGTTCGAATCGGTGCGATCAGAACAAGGAGGTTGGTTGAATGGGTGAATGGCTAGAGATCCCCTTACGGTACCATACGCAACGGCGGATCATCCATTTGGACATGGACGCTTTTTATGCCTCAGTGGAGATCCGTGAACAACCAGAGCTGAAGACGAAGGCCGTGGTGGTCGGACCGGATCCACGGCAGACAGGTGGACACGGTGTTGTGACCACGGCCAATTATGTCGCGCGGAAATTTGGGGTCCACTCGGCGATGCCCGCCGCACAAGCACTGAAATTGATCCCTCGGGAGCAGCTTGTTTTTGTGCCACCACATTTTGAGCTTTATCGTGAGGTCTCGGCTCAGATCCATCAGCTTTTTCATCAAATCACGGATGTGGTCGAACCGATCTCTTTGGATGAGGCCTTTCTCGATGTTACGAACAACAAGCGTCATGAACATAATACGATCAAGCTGGCGCAGTGGTTACAGCAGCAGATCTTGCAACAAACCCACTTGACTTGTTCGATGGGCATCTCCTATAATAAATTCTTGGCAAAAGTCGCGTCAGATCATAATAAGCCAATGGGGCGAACCATCGTCCGACCGGAGTTGGCTTTGGCCTTTCTCGGAGAATTGCCGATCGAAAGTTTTTTCGGCGTGGGGAAGAAAATGCAGTCCTCTTTGCACGAACTTGGTGTTTACACAGGTCATGACCTTCAGCAGCTATCACAGGCCGAGTTGATCCAACGCTATAAGAAGATGGGGTTCATGCTTTATCAACATGCCCGTGGTGTTGATGATAGTCCTGTTTCGAATCAACGCGATCGAAAGTCGATCGGCAAGGAGACCACCTTCAATCCGGCCTTGACCACTGATGAGGCCGCGCGTCGTCAATTGACTCAATTAAGTCAGCAGGTCGCTGCGGCGTTACAGAAGCGCCAACTTCACGGCAAAGTGCTGGTGTTGAAACTACGTGATGCCGATTTCAATACAGTGACCAAACGGCGAAGTTTGGATCGTTACTTGTACACGGCCACGGAGATCAGTCAAGAAGCGTTACTTTTATGGCAGCAGTTTGGCGATTTGAGTCGAGGGATCCGTCTTTTAGGCGTAACGATAACGGATCTGTTCCCAGTAGCCTATGAAAATCTGAGTTTACCTTTGATTTTTTAAAAAAATGAACGAGTTGATCAGTTTTTTATATTTGCGATAGATTTTTTCAACGAACAATTGTATACTAAATGTATATTGTTTGAACGACCCGGATCAATGTAGAAAAGATGGACTTTGTTGAGTCAGCGACCTCAAGATAGTGAAAGTTGAGGCAACGGTCATCTGGCGCGACTTTGATCAACATCTGGATAGACAAGCAAAGTGGCCATAATTGGCAAGCAGAGTGGTACCGCGGTGATCCCGTCTCTAGAATTTATAGGGGCGGTTTTTCTTTGGTATCGCAGAGGAGGAGAATATGAACGTAAAAGAGAATGTGATCATCAGTTTACAGCAAGGCTTGGATGCTGAGTTGACGTATGCACAGATCGAGCAGTTACTAGAAGTGCCTAAATCTTCTGCATTAGGAGATTACGCGTTTCCAACGTTTATCTTAGCGAAGACGTGGCATCGTGCGCCGCAACAGATCGCCCAAGAATTGGTGACCAAGATCGATGGGACTGCTTTTGAAAAAGTAGTCGCGACTGGCGCTTATGTCAATTTCTTTTTGAACAAACCTGCGTTTGCGGCGGCAACGCTGACGACGATCTTAGCTGAGGGGACAGCCTACGGAGATAGTGATCAAGGGCAGCAGGCAAATATCCCCATCGATATGTCCTCACCAAATATCGCCAAGCCAATGTCTATGGGTCATTTGCGTTCGACAGTGATCGGCAATTCTTTAGCGAAGATCTATCATAAATTAGGTTATCAGCCCATCAAGATCAACTACTTGGGTGATTGGGGCACACAATTCGGCAAACTGATCGTGGCTTACCACAAGTGGGGTAGCGAGGCTGAGATCAAGGCCGATCCAATCGGTAATCTGTTGAAATATTACGTTCATTTCCATGAAGAGGCGTTGAAGGATCCAGAGTTGGACGATGAAGGCCGAGCTTGGTTCAAGAAATTAGAAGATGGGGATCCAGAAGCGACACATTTATGGGAATGGTTCCGAGGCTTGTCTTTGGCTGAATTCAAGAAGATCTATGATCGTCTTGGCATCGATTTTGATTCCTTTAACGGAGAAGCTTATTATAATGATAAGATGGATCCAGTAGTCGCTGATCTTCAACAAAAAGGGTTGTTGCAAGAAAGCCAAGGCGCACAGATCGTTGACCTAACGGCTGAGGGGCTGACTCCGGCCTTGATCAAACGTTCTGATGGCGCGACTTTATATATTACCCGAGATCTTGCCGCGGCGATCGATCGTTATCAGAAATACCATTTCGCTAAATCTTTGTATGTGGTCGGCGCCGAACAAACTGAGCACTTTAAGCAATTGAAGGCAGTTCTGAAACAAATGGGGTACGACTGGGCTGATCAGATCATCCATGTACCTTTCGGCTTGATCACCAAAGATGGTAAGAAATTATCTACTCGTAAAGGCAATGTCGTGTTATTGGATCAGGTCTTGGACGAAGCTGTCAGTCTGGCACAGGCGCAGATCGCCGCTAAAAATCCTGAACTTCATGATGCAGCGACAGTCGCTCATCAGGTCGGGGTCGGCGCTGTTATTTTCCATGATCTCAAGAATGATCGTCTTGATAGCTTTGACTTTAATTTGGCCGAAGTCGTTCGTTTTGAAGGGGAAACGGGTCCATATGTGCAGTACACCAACGCGCGGGCACAGAGTATCTTACGCAAGGCTGATTTTTCTGGTGATTTGAGCACCCATTCCCTAGCGTTAGCAGACCCGCAAGCCTGGGATGTTGTTAAATATTTGGCTGATTTTCCTAATGTGATCCAGCGGGCAGCCCAAGGGTTCGAACCTTCAGTGATCGCTAAATATGCATTGCGTTTGGCAAAGGCTTTCAATAAATATTATGCCAATTCAAAGATCCTGGTCGACGATGAGCAGTTAGCGGCACGTTTAGGCTTAGTCACAGCGGTGAGTCAGGTATTACAACTTGCCTTAGGATTATTGGGCGTTGCAGCCCCAGAAGAGATGTAGGAGTGAAATCATGAAGAAAAAAGAACGTCAAGCTATTTTACAAAAAATCGTCCGCGAACATTTGGTCCACACACAAGAAGAGTTGCAAGACTATTTACACGAATATGGCGTGGGTACGACCCAAGCAACGTTATCTCGGGATCTTCGCGAGTTGAAGATCACTAAGATGCGTGATGAGTATGGCAAATCACGTTATATCAAATTGACGACCGAAACACGAGGCGATGCTAAACAACGCCTATATTCCGCCTTAAAAACAGTGACAAAATCGATCGATGTTTTGGAGTTTTTGGTGATCATCCATACTAGTCCTAGTTATGGCAATTTTTTGGCCGCAGCATTAGATGATCTACGTCATTCCGAGCCAATGGATATCTTGGGGACTTTAGCGGGACACGAT
This sequence comes from Lapidilactobacillus luobeiensis, assembly GCF_024345205.1. Taxonomy (GTDB): domain Bacteria; phylum Bacillota; class Bacilli; order Lactobacillales; family Lactobacillaceae; genus Lapidilactobacillus; species Lapidilactobacillus luobeiensis. Next base: position 36,887 of record NZ_BROC01000022.1, read on the forward strand.
ACAGTGGTGGCTTTCTGTCAGGACGCGACTCAGGCACAGACGGTCGCGGATTATTTGTCGGCACACCTTTAAAATGCTTGGCGGTCTATTTCAAAAGCAGATCGAAACCAAGGCGCAAAGTCAACGGTTGTTCAGTCCTGTTGACGGTAATGTGATCCCACTAGCGAAAGTGGCGGATCCTGTTTTTGCGCAAGGTACATTAGGGCGTGGGTTCGCTATTGAGCCCTCAGATGGTCTTCTTTACGCGCCCGTCAGTGGGAAGGTTACATTGATCGCGACAACGAAACACGCGATCATCTTCCATCAAGAGAATGGTTTGGATGTGATGCTACATTTGGGACTCAACACTGCACCGCTTCAAGGAACACCGTTTCGGATCCACGTCAGTGATGGTCAAACGATTCGCGGGGGCAAGCGGATCGGCTATATGAATCGGGCTAAGATCAGTGCGGCCGGGGATCAGCCCACTGTGATCGTGGTCGTGACCAATGCGGCCGAAGCCTTGACTGATCTGGCAGTCGATTATGGACCGACAGTCGGTGGTCGCCAAATTGGTCTGATGCAAGCACGTTGATTAGAGCAGGATCGGCTTGGATTTCTGAAATATTGGTTTGTTTTTCGATAAAGCTTACGGGATACGCAAAATCATGCGTGCCGGTGAGCTTTTTTGATTGTGGGCCAAAGCCTGATCTAACAGGCTTTGACCATTATTTGCTCGTAAAAATAAAAAATATTGTTCGGATTCTGCGAAATCAATTGACCTTCTCGATAGAAAGCGCTATCATGTTCTTAGCGAGTTAGTTGCCCCTTTAGAAAAATTGGGTCGTACCGCTTCCAATATTGGCTGGTGGGGCAAAATGCTGATTTTAAGATTTTGAATCAAGATCCGACGTGAAACAAGAAAGCGCTAAAAAAACAAAAAATTTCTGCGTCTGCCAGCGTATTTCATGATATACTTGTTATCAAATAATTTATCCTGATCATCTATATTCACGATTACGGATAGATCAGAGATCAAAACTTAGCATTGGTAACAATGAGTCCGTTTTCATTAAGCGCCAGTTTTGATTGCAGGATCGTGCGCAAACAGGTTTTTAAGGCTTTTCTCGTTTGACAGACACTAACATTTCTGATAACTTTTAAGAGAATTGTTCGCAGATTACTGCTTTCGGTAAATTTTCTCCGGGCGAGCATGATTGCCCCGCACCTGAGTTATTTCTCCTACATAACTCATGTTCAGATCGGTTTTAATAATCTCCATTGGTTATTCTAACAAACTTTTTTAGGAGGGCTTTAGGTAATGAAGAAGGCAAAAGTTTTCACCATGGGTATTTTAGCAGCGGCAGTGGTGTTGTCGCTAGCAGGATGTTCAGGCAAGAAATCAGCGACAACGGACACTGGTAGTAAGGATTCAGGGAAGACAACGACGAAGACCGTTGCCTTGATCACTGATACTGGTGGTGTGGATGACCGCTCATTCAACCAATCCGCTTGGGAAGGCTTGGAAGCATGGGGCAAGAAACATGATTTCTCTAAAGGAAATAAAGGCTTTAACTATTTCCAATCGAAGAGTGAATCCGACTATGTTTCTAATATCAACTCAGCCAAGGCAGCTGGTTTCAAGACGATTTTTGGGATTGGTTACAAGTTGCAACCGGCCATCAAGCAATCAGCAGAGAAGAACCCTAAGTTGAACTTCGTCATCATTGATGATTCGATCGAAGGTTTAGATAATGTTGTTTCTGCAACCTTCAAGGACAATGAAGCTTCATACTTGGCGGGGATCGCGGCGGCATATACCACTAAGACTAATATTGTTGGTTTCGTCGGTGGTGCAAAGAGTGACGTTATTGACCGTTTTGATGCTGGTTATGCTGAAGGTGTCAAAGCAGGCGCCAAAGAATTAGGTAAGTCTGTTAAAGTCATCAATCAATATGCTGGTGATTTCAGCGCTCCTGATAAAGGCAAGTCGATCGCTCAGGGGATGTACCAACAAGGCGCAGACATTATCTTCCATGCTTCCGGTGCAACTGGTAATGGTGTCTTCCAAGAAGCTAAGGCCATCAACCAAGCGGGTTCTAAGAAGGTCTGGGTCATCGGTGTTGACCGTGATCAGTCCGATGAAGGTAAATACACGACTAAAGCTGGCAAATCTGCTAACTTTACTTTGACTTCAACGCTTAAGGGTGTTAATAAGGTTACCGAAGATTTGTCTGAGAAAGCATTCAAGGGCGAATTCAAGGGTGGCCAACACGTTATTTATGGGTTGAAAGATGATGGTGTTGGTTTGGCTAAGGGTCAACTTTCTGCTAAAACACAGAAGGCTGTTGACCAAGCTAAACAAGATATCATTGATGGTAAAATTAAAGTTTCAGAACATCCGGCCAAATAACGGCGATCATGACGATATGGAATGCTCCTTCGCTCAGTAGGCTGGGCGAGGAGCATTTTTTCTAAAAAAGGTCGGAATTAGAAAGCGGGGATACAATGGCAAATTCAGAATATGTCATTGAGATGCGAAAAATCACCAAAGCCTTTGGTGATTTTAAAGCCAATGATCAGGTTGATCTGCAGGTCCGCCCAGGCGAGATCCATGCCCTCCTAGGCGAAAATGGTGCGGGGAAATCAACCTTGATGAATGTGCTCTCTGGATTATTGGAACCAACTTCCGGACAGATCTATCTCAATGGAAAACCAGTGAAGATCGATAGCCCAAATAAGGCCAATAGCTTGGGGATCGGCATGGTGCATCAACATTTCATGTTGATCGATGCCTTTACCGTTACCGAGAACATTATTTTAGGTAGCGAGCCCAATCGTGGTGGTGTCATCAATATTCACCAGGCCGAGAAGGACATTCAGAAATTATCAGATCATTATAACCTTGATGTTGATCCAACAGCAAAGGTTGCGGACATTTCGGTCGGGATGCAACAACGTGCCGAGATCCTTAAAACGTTGTATCGTGGCGCTAATGTCTTGATTTTTGATGAACCAACGGCCGTCTTGACCCCCCAAGAAATCGAAGAATTGATCGAGATCATGAAGAACTTGGTCAAAGAAGGCAAATCGATCATTTTGATCACCCATAAATTATCGGAGATCCGCCAAGCGGCTGATCGTTGTACCGTTATTCGTCGGGGCAAGACGATCGGGACTGTTGAAGTGGCTGGGGCCTCAAGTGAAGATCTGGCAACGATGATGGTCGGTCATAGCGTTACCTTCAAGATCCCTAAGCAACCTGCTAAATTAGGACCGACGACCTTACAAGTCAAGGACCTTCATGTCAATGAGAACCGGGGGATCCCGGCGGTCAAAGGCGTTGATTTCACCGTGAAGTCTGGCGAGATCTTAGGGATCGCCGGGATCGATGGTAATGGTCAAACCGAACTGATCGAAGCATTGACCGGTCTGCGGAAGATCGTTTCAGGCGAGATTTTGATCAAGAACCACGAACGTGCCAACGCGGCACCGCGGAAGATCACAGAAACTGGGGTGGCCCATGTACCAGAGGACCGTCAGAAATATGGACTCGTTCTGCAATTGAGCCTAGCAGAGAATTTGGCGTTACAAACGTATTATCGGGCGCCGATCAGTGAACATGGTTTCTTGGACTATGGTAAAATGCGCGAACACGCGAAACGTTTGATCAAGGAATATGATATTCGGACGACCAACGAACAACTGCGGGCCGGCGAATTATCAGGTGGTAACCAACAAAAGGCGATCATTGCGCGCGAATTGGATCGTGACGCCGACTTGATTATCGTGGCCCAACCGACCCGGGGGTTGGATGTTGGGGCGATCGAGTACATTCACCGTCAATTGATTGCCCAACGTGATGCTGGCAAAGCAGTTTTATTGGTCAGTTTTGAATTGGATGAGATCATGAATCTTTCCGATCGCATCATTGTACTTCATGATGGCAAGATCGCCGGTGAAGTACGTCCGGAAACGACTACCGAGCAAGAATTAGGCCTGTTGATGGCTGGTCAGACCCAAGCAGAAACAGCAAAGGAGGAGATTTAATTGATCAAAGTCAATAGTACGACTCGAAAAATCTTGATTCCGTTATTCTCGATCCTAGCTGGTTTTCTGGTTGGCGCGATCATCATGTTGTTTTATAGCTACGATCCGCTCCAAGCATATGGGTCCATGATCCAAGGTTCCCTAGGTAGTACCGTTAGTATTGGTGAGACCTTGCGACAAGCGACACCATTGATTTTCACCGCCTTGGGCTTCTCCGTGGCCAACTCCGCTGGCTTTTTCAACATTGGTCTTTCTGGCCAAGCTTTAGCTGGTTGGGTCGCAAGCATTTGGGTCGCTTTGGCGTTTCCTGATTTACCAACATTTGTCTTATTACCATTAGCTATTATTGCCGGCGCTTTAGCTGGCGCGATTATGGGGGCGATTCCAGGGTTCCTGCGGGCTTTCTTCGGAACCAGTGAAGTTATCGTCACGATTATGTTGAACTATGTTGCTTTGTACCTCAGCACTTATTTGATGCAAGAAGTCATGCCAGCACATTTCAGATCTAGTCAGGATGCAACCAAGATGATCTCGCATCATGCCACGTTACACGTTGATTGGCTCAGTCACATGTTTGGTGATTCCCGGATCCACTTTGGCCTTTTCTTAGCCTTGATCGCGTTAGTGGCTGTTTGGCTATTAATGAAAAAGACGACTTTAGGCTTTGAGATCCGTTCCGTTGGGCTAAATCCGTTTGCTTCTGAATATGCAGGGATGAGTTCGAAAAAGACGATCATTATGTCGATGGTTATTTCCGGCACTTTGGCTGGTTTAGGCGGGGTAATGGAAGGTTTGGGTACTTATCAAAACTTCTTCATCCAAACAGCGTCGATGTCCATCGGGTTCGATGGGATGGCTGTCTCCTTGTTGGGTAGCGGTAGTTCCTTAGGAATCCTGTTATCGGCTTTGCTCTTCAGTATCTTACAAATCGGTGGTTTGGGTATGCAGACAGGTGCCGGCGTTCCCTTCGAGATCGTCAGCATCGTCACCGCCAGCATCATCTTCTTCGTAGGGATCGATTATGTCATTAGCAAACTCTTCAAGAACAAAGATAATGCCAATAAAAAATTACCAAAAACACCGATCGCTAAAGAGGTCGTGACCGAAGAAAAAGATGCGCAAGAAGGGGGTCGTTTATAATGAGCTGGGTCAGTATTGTTGCAATCATCATTTCGTCAACCTTAGTTTATTCCACACCATTGATCTTCACCGCACTGGGCGGTACTTTTTCGGAGCGTGGCGGGATCGTTAACGTTGGACTTGAGGGTATCATGGTCATGGGTGCCTTCAGTTCAGTTGTTTTCAACTTGGCCTTTGCAGAAAGTTTGGGTCGAGCGACACCTTGGATCGCAGCCTTAGTTGGTGGTGTCGTTGGGGTGATCTTCTCGTTGCTTCATGCCGTAGCGACGATCAATTTCCGCGCCGACCACATTATCAGTGGTACGGTCATGAACCTGATGGCGCCAGCTTTAGGCGTGTTCCTGGTCAAGGCGATGTATGGTAAAGGTCAAACTGATAATATTCTGCAAAACTTTGGCTATTTCTCTTTCCCAGGCCTGTCCAAGATCCCAGTGTTAGGTCCGATTTTCTTCAAGGACACTTCATTGATGGCTTATGTCGCGATCTTAGTGGCGATCTTTGCTTGGTGGTTAATGTTTAAAACCAAGTTTGGCTTACGCTTACGTTCTGTGGGTGAGAATCCGCAGGCCGCTGATACTTTGGGAATCAACGTTTATGGTTACCGCTATGCTGGGGTTTTGATTTCTGGCTTTCTTGGCGGGATCGGCGGCGCGGTCTTCGCTCAGTCTATTGCTGGTAACTTTTCGATCGGGACGATCGTTGGTCAAGGGTTCATTTCCATGGCGGCGATGATCTTTGGTAAATGGAATCCGATCGGCGCAATGGGCGCGGCTTTGTTCTTCGGGTTCGCGCAAAGTCTGAGTATCATTGGGGGTCAACTACCTGGTATCAACAAGATCCCATCTGTTTATCTTTTGATTGCCCCTTACATTTTGACGATTTTAGTTTTGGTCTTCTTCCTTGGCAAAGCAACTGCGCCGAAAGCCGATGGGACCAACTATATCAAATCCAAATAAGTTCGATTTCCTCCTTCAAGAAAAAGAGAGTGTGGAGCGCAACGGTTTGGCTTTGAGCATTAACATAACCAAGATTTTGGAAGAGGGTTTCATTTCCAGAAGCTTGGTGTAGTTAAGCGGAAAAGGCGGTTGCGAGCAACACGTTTCAGAAAAAAGAGTGCGGAACACAACGGGTTGACTTTGGGCATTAACCTAGCCAGGATTTTGGAGGCTGGGCTTTGCCTCCGGAAGCTTGGCGTAGTTAAGCGCAGAAGTCAGTTGTGTGTAGCACGTTTCAAATAGAGTGAGAGCCGACCTGGGCAGCTTTTGAGCATTAGCCTAGCAACTATTTTGGAGGCTGGTTTGTGCCTCCAGAATAGTTTCGTAGCCAAGCGGAAGAAACTAGGTCGGCGAACACGCAAAAAAGAGCATCGCATGAAAAATGTGATTGCTCTTTTTCGTTTGGAAAAAATCAGCTGTTCAAGCTCGGGTGATCCGTGGAAAATAATCGGGAAGCGGCGCAGCAACAGTGATGAGCTCTTCGCTGAATGGTTGCGTGAAATGTAGGCACGCACCATGGAGCAACATCTTGGCTTGGGGATCGGCTTGAGGATCATATAGAGGATCGTTAATGATCGGGTGTTGCAATGCTTGCAGATGGACCCGTAGTTGATGGGTCCGCCCAGTGGTCAATTGAAGCGCGACTAGACTTCGATGGGGTTCCCGTTGTAGGACCTGATAGGTAGTTTGAGCAGATTGTCCTGCCACTTGATCGATCCGACGTTTTCGTTTATCTGCTGGGTCAGCTCCGATCGGTAGATCGATCTGTCCCTGTGTGGCTAAATCACCCTCATCATGGACCCAAGCCAAGTAATCACGCCCCATTGTTTTTTGGATCAATTGACGATTATACAAGGGAACCACAACAGGTGTCATCGCGATCAGCAGGGCGCCGCTAGTCTGTTGATCGAGTCGATGGACCATCAAAGGCGGTGTTGCTAATTGTTGGCTGAGAATGTTAAAGACGGTATCAACTTCATCGGGTCGATTCGGGTGTGTTTTCAAACCGGCTGGCTTGTTGACGATCACTGTGGTGGTGTCTTGATAAAGAATCGCCAGTTGACCGGCACTGGGTTGATAGGATTGCTCTGGAAGGGGAACAAAATCGAAATCAAGCGTCAGGTGATCGCCAGGATAAACTTTTTCATTGAAATAACGGTAACGACCATTGACTTGGACCTTTTCTTGGACGCGCAGCAAATGTTGCCATTTCTTAGGGATCAACCAGTGTTGCAGTAGTTCGCGCAGAGAGCAGACTGGTTGTGTTGGTGGCAACGTGATTTGAAATTTTTTCAACACGGGTCAAAATCCTTCTTTCGGCAAAGATAGCGGTGGGTTAATGATAATATCACTCACGCTCAGCTTTACTTGTCAGTAGCAGTGGTTGTCAGGATCAGGAAATCTAAAAAAGCGTTAAATGCGGCGGTAGCCTGATGGAATCTACCCGTTTCATGGTAAAATATGGATTATTGGTGGTTGATAAGTGATGAAACGAAAAAATGAGAAAAAGATAGCGGCGGCGCAACGACATCCCCGGCTCACGCGTTTTTGGCATGGGTTTCGAGTTTGGTGGCGGCGCTGGGAACTATCACGGTGGCTGATCTTGATTTTGATGACCGCCTTTTTGTCATTATCCGCTTTTTACACGATCAAAGCAAAGGTCGCCGATGTGGAAAGTTTGAAGGCCTCACTCAAACAAACACGTCCAACTGTTTATGATCGGGACGGCAAAGTGGCTGGTACCTTATATTCCCAAAAGGGGACTTTTGTCGAATTGAGCGCGATCTCCAAAAATGTTCAAAATGCCGTGATCGCAACAGAGGACCGAAGTTTTTATCGCAATCCGGGTTTTAGTGTTAAAGGGATCGCGCGTTCCGCTTTTAATTATGTGATCCATCACGGACAGATCATGGGTGGTGGCAGTACGATCACGCAACAACTGGCCAAGAATATGCTTCTTAGTCAAAAGCAGACATTAGGTCGTAAGCTAGAGGAGATCTACTTGGCCGTAGAGATCAATCGGGTCTACAGTAAAACGGATATTTTGACCATGTATTTGAATAACGCCTATTTTGGTAACGGTGTTTGGGGCGTTCAAGATGCTTCACAGCGATATTTTGGTCGTAACGCCAGTGAATTGACAGTGGCGCAAGGCGCGACTTTGGCTGGGATCTTGCGTAATCCTACTTTTTATGATCCAGTCAAGCAAAAAGAAAATATGATCGGTCGCCGTGATCTGATCCTGCGTCTTGAAACGGAAACAGCTTTTATAACGACGGCGCAAGCCGATCAGGCTAAGCAGGAGGCCTTAACAATCACGAATACGTATCAACGCAGTAATGGTTATCAATATCCTTATTATTTCGATGCGGTCATCAGTGAGGCTATCAATGATTATGGTATTTCCGAAACCGACGTCTTGAATAAGGGCTACAAGATCTATACAAGTCTTGATCAGGATTATCAAAAACAAATGCAAGCGTCTTATGATCAGGCTTGGGTTTTCCCGGCCAATGCGGCAGATGGTACCTTGGCTCAATCAGGTTCGATCGCGTTAGATCCTCAAACTGGTGGCGTCGTTGCCGTGGTCGGTCGTCGCGGCGAGCATGTTTTTCGGAGTTATAATTATGCGACGATGGCCAAGCGGCAACCAGGCTCAACGATCAAACCATTGGCGGTTTACGCACCAGCCTTAGCGAACGGTTATCATTACGATTCATCCTTGGTGGATAAGGATATGACCTTTGGGAGCAACAAGTATCATCCTACGAACGCGGATAATCGCTATTTAGGCCAGGTGCCGATGTATGAAGCATTGGCCCAAAGCCGAAATGTTCCGGCGGTATGGTTGTTGGATCAGATCGGAGTCAATAAAGGTGTTAGTTCGGTTGAGAATTTCGGGATCAAAGTTGCTAAAAATGACCAAAATCTAGCCTTGGCGTTGGGCGGACTTTCCTCTGGCGTTTCGCCGTTACAGATGGCGCAAGCCTATACGGCCTTTGCCAACCAAGGAAAAATGACGACGGCACATTTTATTACCAAGATCGTTGATGCGACAGGCGCGGTGATCGTGGATAATACGAAGACTAAAAGTCGGACCGTAATGAGTGCTAGTAACGCGAAAGTGATGACCAGTATGTTATTGGGGGTCTTCAACACAGGTACCGGCCAAAACGCTAAACCAGACGGCTACGCGGTCGCTGGCAAGACGGGGAGCACTGAAGTACCCAAGAGTTATGGCTATGGTACCAAGGATCAATGGATCGTCGGGTACACGCCGGACCTTGTCGTGGCTACTTGGGTCGGGTTCGATAAAACAGATCAAAATCATTTCTTACAGGGGACAAGTAGTCAGGGGGTAGCGCCGATCTTCAAACTCGAAATGAGTAAGATGCTGGCTTACAGTCCTAAAACAAGTTTTGGGACGGAGGATGCCTCCAGTATCGCTAAAGAGAAGCAGGACAATACCACCGGCGCCGCTGATTGGTTCTCTGACCTCCAAGGTGGTCTGAACGACACTTGGGAAAAAGCGAAAGATGGTTTAGGAAATGCTAAGAATAATCTCGATCAATGGTATAATAACGTTAAAGGTCTTTTTGGCCAATAAAACAGCAAAAGGAGCACTAAGATGACAAACATTTATGACAACGCAAATGAAATGGCGACCGTTTTACGACAGACACCTCAATACGCGGCACTCCAAGCTGCTTTCGGTAAAATGAAGGCGGATCCGATCGCTTATGGTCTTTTCCAACAAATGCAAAAGCTACAAAGTGAACTGCAACAACAGCAAATGGCCAATCAGGAGATCGGCGATGAGGACATCAAGAAGATGCAAGATTTTAGCGCTAAATTGATGAAGATCGATGTGGTCACTGAATTGATGAACCAAGAACGTGAAATGAACGGTTTGATGGATGAACTAAATCAAATCGTGTCGAAACCGATCACAGATCTTTATCGCGATTGATCAGCGCCAACGATCGGGAGTCGGCCCTAATGGCATCGATCGGATCGGCTTGAAGGAGGATGGCTTTTGGCAACACATTTAAGTGATTTGAAAGCAGGCGATACTTTTAATATCGTTGTGCTCATTAAGCAAGCGGATGTTCGGATCGCAAAAAACGGCAAACGTTTTATTTCCTTAACGTTTCAAGATCGTACAGGCGATATTTCTGGTATGCTTTGGGACGCTAAAGATGAAGATATCGCGCAATTTGGCAGTGGTCAGATCGTCCATCTCAGTGGGCAGCGTGATGTTTATAACGGCCAGCCCCAAGTTAAGATCAGCGGGCTACATCTGGCTAAACCGACTGAAGGTTTTCAGGTCGGTCAGTTTACCACACAAGCGCCTTTGACCGCGGAGCAAATGGCGGCTGAGATCAATCAAGAAGTCTTTAATATTGATAATGCCAAGTGGAATCGGATCGTTCGTTTCCTTTTACAGAAACATCAGCAGGCGTTTTATCAACATCCCGCGGCAAAAAGCAACCATCATGACTTTGCGGGCGGATTGGCCTTTCACACTTTGAGTATGATGCGGTTGGCTAAACAGATCAGTCAGCAGTATCAGCAGATCGATTACGCGCTATTGCTTTCTGGGGTATTGTTACATGACTTGGGTAAGACGATCGAATTAAGTGGACCAGTGGGCACAGAATACACCTTATCAGGCAATTTGATCGGGCATATCGTCTTGATCGATGAAGAAATCGTCTTGGCCTGTGCGGCGCTCAAATTGGATCCAGCAGATGAAGACGTGATGTTATTGCGGCATGTGGTCCTAGCCCATCACGGGTTACTTGAATACGGCTCACCTGAACGCCCTAAACTGCTCGAGGCTGAAGTCTTGCATCAGATCGATGAATTAGACGCGTCGATCAATATGATCACTAAGGCGCTGAATAAGACGACACCTGGCGAATTTAGCGAGCGGATCTTTGGTCTGGATAATCGCCGCTTTTATCGACCGCAGCAACATACTGAGAAGTAAGCCTATTTTCAACTTGACCGGCGCTTAACTGGATTTGGTGATAGTAAGATCAAAATGGATCGTAACGAGCCTGACTAGGCAGTTACGATCCATTTCTTGTTTCTTCGGTACTGGGCCAGCGTGCGCTACTTTTTTAAAGCCCCGTTCAGATTATGGTCAAAATGAAACAGCGTCGAACTGAGGTTAGACGCTGCCAGTCAAGATTAATGGATGATGGATAATTGACGGAAAAACCTTGACAAGTTATTTATACCACAATTTTTCAATGTTTTGTTCCTGGATTCCCGTGACTCATAACGAGCTGGGTGGCACTATTCCAAAATTTTCATAGATGTTTACTTGATCAGTGAGG
>NZ_BROC01000023.1 GCF_024345205.1 Lapidilactobacillus luobeiensis
CCAGCAACCGCCTCAGGGCGTGTGGCTCAGCAGTGAAATTTGTCTTTGTAGGTGCGCCAGCAGCTACTTAGACAAAGACCTGATTTTGAGACAATTCGGTCTTTGAATTGGCTCAAAACAGCGTCCACTGCGTTCCAGCCACCACAAACGCCCTGAGGCGGTTGCGTCCACACCCAAACCCAACCACACCTGCAAGCAGGCAAATCAGCAAACAAAGAAACGGTACTTTTCAAATCGACACAAATCAATAGCCTGAATCCTATTTCAGCCCCAACCGCTTAAAAATCAGATCGACCCGTCGCAAATGCCAACGATAATCAAAAGCGTCGTCCAACTGCTCTGGCGTCAGTTGCGCCATCACTTGCGGATCCTCTGCCAATAATGTTTTGAAATCAGCGCCCTCATTCCAAACCAAAGCCGTCTTGCCTTGAACCAAATCGTAGGCCTGCTCACGACTCAAGCCACTTTCAACCAATTTAAGCAGGACTCTTTGGCTGAAGATCAGCCCATGGGTCAAATTGAGGTTTTGCAACATTTTCTCTGGGAAAACGCCTAGATCTGTTAGAATGCGATCAAAACGGGTCAATTGATAATCCAGTAAACTAGTCGCGTCTGGCAGAACGATCCGTTCAACGGAGCTATGAGAAATATCGCGTTCATGCCACAAGCTAACATCTTCCAAGGCCGGGGTCTGATAGCCTCGCAATACACGGGCCAGGCCGGTCAAGTTCTCGGAGCCGATCGGATTGCGTTTATGCGGCATTGCTGAAGAACCTTTTTGTCCTGCGGCGAAACTTTCTTCGACCTCATGGACCTCCGTACGTTGTAAATGTCGGATCTCCAAAGCAAAACGCTCGATCGAAGTCGCGATCAAAGCGATCGTGGATAAATATTCAGCGTGCAGGTCTCTGGGGAGAACTTGCGTTGAGATATCTTGAGCGCGTAATCCTAATTTTTCAGTCACAAAGGCCTCGATCTCTGGCGGAATATTGGCGAAAGTGCCGACTGCTCCGCTGATTTTACCGGCTTCGACACCTTGAGCTGCGTGTTCGAAGCGCTCGATATCCCGTTTCAATTCCGCGTACCAAGTTGCCAGGACCAAGCCAAAAGTAGTCGGTTCAGCATGAACACCATGGGTCCGGCCGATCATGACAGTGTCTTCAAACTCAACTGCGCGGCGCTTGATCGTGGCTAACAGACTCGTCAGATCTTGACGGATCAGATCATTGGCCTGCTTCAAGCGATAACCCTGAGCAGTATCGACCACATCAGTCGAAGTCAACCCGAAATGGATCCATTTACGTTCAGCACCTAATGATTCCGAGACCGCCCGGGTAAAAGCAACCACATCATGTTTGGTCACTTTTTCCAGTTCTTGGACCCGCGCAGTGTCAAAACTCGCGTTAGCTTTGATCTTGGCAACATCGACGGCTGGGATCTCGCCTAAAGTCGACCAGGCCTCACAAGCCAACACCTCAACTTCTAACCAAGATTGATATTGATTTTGTAAACTCCAGATTTGCGCCATTTCGGGACGCGTATATCGATCGATCATGCCTGATCTCCTCCATTTTTTGACTGTCTGATCCGCTGATTGCTTTCTTGATCGCCTTGCTTAAAAGTCCTATCACGACGACAAAGGTCCTCTGGCCATCTTGCAAGTTGTAGCCGGTGGACTGACTACCGACCTCACCAAAGGTCAGTATGCTCGATCAGTTCCAACAAACTTTCATAATCATTGGCCACGATCGTCGCCTCACCGATTGTCGCATTGGCGGCCGTGCCCACGATCACCGGCCAAAATAGGAACTGCCAATTGACCCGTTTTTGGATCTGGCCAAAAACTTGCGGTTCTTGACTGGCTGGTAAACTGATCAAAGCCCCTTCTTGGCGCAAGTACAGCTCGGGGAGCGGCCACTCACATAAGCAACGTAACTGTAATTCATATTGCGAAAAGTTAGTAACGCTACCATAAAGATCCGCCGCTTGATATGGACCAGGATATATCCGATCAACGAACAAGATCCCCGCTTCTGTCGCGAAAAAAGTTACCCCAAATAATCCCTGAAAGTCAATATCTTCAGCGATCTGAGTAGCAACACGTTCGATCTCTTGTACCAAAGCGGGCGCGTTTTTTTGGTGGGCCAAAGCGCTGTGGAAGCGCCCATTGTGTGCGGCCGTTTCCAAAACAGGGAAAGTTTGGATCCGTTGGCGGCGATCCTTGCTGACCATGATCGCATACTCTTTGCTAACGGGTACCCAAGACTCCAAAATATAACTACCGTCACTAAGCTCACCGGCCAATTGCTCAACATCGGCAGCCGTTTGCAAAACATAATGAGCCTGACCGATTCCTTTTTGGATCGGCTTCAGCACACAAGGAAATCCGATCGAATCAACAGCAGCCCGAATATCACTCAGTGAAACGACCATCGCATAAGGCGGAATATTGATATTATGATCTTCCAGAAAAGTTTTCTCTAAATAGCGATCTTGCGTCATAGCCAGCAGCTCGGTCCCCTGCGGTAATTTGGCGCTGATCTGCGCCTCATTCAAACTATTGATATTGATTTTTTCGTCTTGAAAAAGTACCACCTCACTGGCTGCGGCAAGTTGACGTAGTCGCAACACATCAGTGGAGGCGCCGATGATCACTTGATCCGCCTCTTTGGTCGCGAGGTCATTGGCATCTGGAACCAATAGATTCACGGAAAATCCCATTTTGTGCGCGGCTTGGGCCAATTGCCAATTGCCTTGGCCACCACCAATGATCCCGATATAAGAACGTGGATAAACAAAACTCATCTGCTTTACCCTCTAACTTCCTGATTTATAAACGATCTGACTAAGTGGATCATGATGACTAATGCCATTCTAGCAAATTTGACCACTAAAAACACTTCTGGGGTCAAAACGTGCTTGCCGACCTAGCTTCTTCCGCTTAACTACGCAACTATTTCGGAGGCACAAACCAGCCTCCATAATAGTTGCTAGGTTAATGCTCAGAAGCTGACCAGGTCGGCTCGCACTCTGTTTTTAAACGTGCTTGCCGTCCTAGTGTTTTCCGCTTAACTACGTCACTGTTCCGAAAGCAAAATACGGCTTCCAAAACAGTGACTAGGCTAATGCTCAAACACTACCCAGGTCGGCTCACACTCTGTTTTTAAACGTGCTTGCCGTCCTAGCTCCTTGCGCTTAACTACGCAATTGTTCCGAAAGCAAGGGACGCTTTCAAAACAATTGCTAGGTTAATGCTCAGGAGCTGGGCAGGTCGGCTCGCACTCTGTTTTTTTAGGCGAAGATGACTTGGCCATCTGCGAAGGCTTTGATCCGTGCTAGTGATTCGGTTTGGATTCCTTTGGCGTCTAACAATTGACGTCCTTTTTGGAAGGATTTCTCAATGACGATGCCGACGCCTTCTAAAGTTGCGTCCGCCGCTGCGATGATCGCCATCAGGCCTTCCACCGCCTGACCATTGGCCAAGAAATCATCAATGATCAAGACATGATCAGCCGCTGTGAGGAACTTGCGGGAGATCGAGATCTCATTACTGGTTTTCTTCGTGTATGAATAGACGGTCGCCGTATAAAGATCGTTCTTCAAGGTCAATGATTTATGCTTCCGCGCGAAAACAACGGGCACCTGCATCGCCAGACCCGCCATGACCGCTGGCGCGATCCCTGAAGATTCGACGGTCAAGATCTTAGTGATCGGCTTGTTTGCGAACAGACGCTGAAACTCTTGACCAATGGCGTACATCAATTGCGGATCGATCTGATGATTCAAAAAATTATCTACTTTTAAGACATTCCCGGGTAAAACTTGACCATCTTGACGAATCTTTTCTTCTAAGGCGCGCATTTGCTTTCCTCCATTTTTTAACGTGAATGGCCTAGTTGCTTGGACCACGACACGGTTATTTATCATATTGATCCAATGAATAAGCCTCGACCAAAGCGATGATCTTCTTGGCGTAAGCGGGATCGGTGGCATAGCCATCTGTCTCAAGGGCCTGAGCCGCGGCCTGATAATCCTTCGCCGCCAAAAAATGCTGATATTGTTGGGGATTCCAGGTCGTGCCCCGCACGAATAATTGCGCGTGATCAAGGATCGACGCCTCATACGAAGCATAGACTCGAAAACGCGCGGTCACTGTTTGCCACTCACCGTTGACATACTCTTGTGTGGTCATTTCCTGAGTATTGGCCGGGTCAGAACCCTTGACGCCGAATAAATTGTTGTATTTGGCGCTCAAGGTACTTTTGCCCCAATTGCTCTCCAAAATGGCCTGCGCGATCGTCACACTTGGCAATACCGAGTAGGTTTTGTGTAACTGGACCGCTTCTGGGGCGACTTTTTTGATAAAAGCCTGCTTTTCCCGTTGCTCGGCTGCTTTAGCACTGGATGAAGCCGCCGCTTGCTCCGCTGACAGGTTCTCTTGTTGCCGAAAATGCAAAAATAAAACCACCACGATCCCCAATACAAAAAAGAGCATGACCCCTAAAAAGAAATTATTCGTGTCGATCATCTTTGAACGTGAATAAGCGCTTTTACTTTTAGATTTTTTTCGTGCCGGACGATATTTATTTTTCTTGGGCTGATAAGGCACAGTGGCGACTCCTTTTCAAAAAATTTCGCGAAGCAAGAACTGCTCTAAATCAATGTGACTGAGAAAATGGCGCTGGCACCACCACGCTCAAGCAATTTCTATTTTGCTAGCATTTACCTAAAGTTGATCGGCCACGGCCGTGATGTTTGGTGCCATTTGACAAATCAACCGAGCGTTTTGCAAAACAGCGGGGGTCAGCGTTTGCGTCAGCAATACCATATCCTGCAAGCGTAACCCGTCTTCATAGATCGGCGCCGCATAGCGGTCAAAGAAATGTGGACGAACGCCGCTGAAACGAAACCCATTTTGCAGATAAAACCTAATATTGCCTAATGACGCATCGCCGGTCCCGACCGTGACTTGCTGCCGATCTGCGGCCTGCGCTTGTAGCAATGCCCATTGGACTAACCAACGACCCACGCCTTGCCGTTGTTGGTCTGGGGCCACCGCTAAATTCATGATCTCCCCAACTGTCGGTGTCAACGGGCGCAAGGCAATACTGGCAACGAACGTGTGGCGCCACTGCAACGCCCACAGCTGACAGTCAGGCAAATAGTCAGCGACCATGCGTGCATCTTCGTCGGCCAGCAACAATAACGGTCGTAATTGCGTCCACGCATCCGCTGCGGGAACTTGCCAAAGACTGACGCCATTGGGCCAACTTTTTACTGTTATCATTTGACCAAAACCCTTCCGTGAGGTCAAGACGTGCGACCACTGTCTTTCGTTCTATTATAACGATTTTTCCGCGAATATGCCGCCAGATCCTACCATAAAGTCAATTATCTCTAAAAAATATCGAAAATAGTGCCTGACATCAGGGCCGACCTGTTGCTAAAAGTCTTGAAAGGTCCCCAACGCGATCCCCAATCATAATGATTTTGCTGGTACGACCAGTTTATCGTAACTTTAAATATACAAAAAAGGACCGGCACTTTGCCGATCCAAAAAACTTTTTAATCAAAAATTAATTAGTCTTTGTTAACGTTAACGGCTTGAGGTCCGCGATCGCTTTCTTCGATGTCGAAAGTAACGCCTTGGCCTTCTTCAAGAGTCTTGTAGCCGTCGCCTTGGATAGCTGAGAAATGTACAAATACATCGCTGCCATCTTCGCGAGTGATAAAGCCGTAACCTTTTTCTGCGTTAAACCATTTTACTGTTCCGTGTTCCATTAGAACGTTTCCTCCTTGATAAAGCTAAAAATTTGTATGTGTGTATTTCTGTGTGGTACTTGTTGGAAGAAAGTCTATGCGAACAATCGAACCAATACCATTCAAAAAGTACAACTCTTATACTATCATGCAGGACGAAAGAATACAAGCGTTTTTGCTGAAATTGTGCGGACTTTCTTTAATATAGCAACAATTAAAACGCATACACGAAATCGCTGATCGGTTCATTTTTTCGCCACCGAACGGGTATTAAAGCGGTACCGGCTCCAACTGACTTATTCGTTTCTGCGCATTTCGGAACTTTTGCTTTAACCGTTAAGATGAATATGGTAACTTAATAACTATAAGGGGAATCCATATGACAAAAAAACGCCGATTTTTATTCATGCTACTGGCCAGCTTCCTATTAATCTTGACCGGTTGCCAGAAAACCTATGATAGCGCCGCTGAATTGAAAAGTGATGCGCGAACGCTTCAAGCTGAGGTCAAAACTCAACGTCAAGAACTTAAAACGATCTACGCCAACTACGCTAAGATCCAGCGTGTTTTTACCAAGGAGCAAAAACACGCGCCGGAAACTAACCTGTTGACGGACCACACCACCCAAACCTATCTTCTCAATCAAACTGCGCAAAAAAGTTACGATAAACTGAAAGCCAGCCAAAAAAGTATCAATCAGATCAACGAACGCCTTAAAAAAGTCGACATTAGTCGGATCAACAGCCTTACCAGCGCAGAACTGACGGAGCTGACGCAGAGCATCCATATTATCGACCTCGACCATCAAAGCTTTGCTAACTTCATGAGCGCCTTCCTGAAAGACCAGAACAACTTTTATCGCGACGCGCCCGAACTCTATCGCACCGATAAAGACGGCCTTGACGAACGCCGCGCCCGCGCCAACCGCTACCTCGGCGCCGTCGACCAACAACTAGAGATCCTCCAAGTCAACCTAACCAGCACAGAAGCCGCAGTCAAAAAAATACTAAATACAATTTAAAAAAAGTGCGAGCCGACCTGGGTAGTGTTTGAGCATTAGCCTAGTCACTGTTTTGGAAGCCGTATTTTGCTTCCGGAACAGTGACGTAGCTAAGCGGAAAGCACTAGGTCGGCGAGCACGTTTAGAGTGCGAGCCGACCCGGTCAGCTCCTGAGCATTGACCCAGTTCCTCAACACCCCATAAATAGCGACTGCACCTAAACCAAGACACGCCACAAAAGCTGATTGCTTTTGGGGCGTGTCTTTGACTTTTTGATGGATCGAATCGTCGCTGCCTCAACCTTGGCGCCGCTGCCAAACATGAGTCAAGGGAATCCCCAGTAACGGTACGATAAACAACGCGCTCAGAGCTTCTGTCAGGCCATTCACGCCCAAAGCCGTCAAAAGGATCACGAAAAGATTACGTGTGTCCCCTTGAAAGCCCATTTGATTCAACAAGGTGCTAGCGTGATTGAGATAAAACAAACTGGAAAGGGTGATCACCCCAAAAGTATTGAGGGCCGCACCGAGAAACCCACTGACCCCATAGCTAAGCGGTTGCGGTAGTTTGGCTTTTGACAGCACCCGTGGTAGCCAACCAGTCAACCAACCTACTAATAATCGGGGCACGATCGCGATCACGGGGTTAGCGAACAATAAAAAGGTCACAGTACCTGGCGAAGTGTAGGCACGGATCAGCGAGATCACACCCCAGATCAAGCCAAGGATCGCGCCATCTCGGGGACCGAGCATCGCCGCCGCGACCATCACCGTCATTACCGAGAGCGTAATGACCGGCATTCCTGGCAATAAAGGAATATAGCCCAAAAAAGGTACCACTGATTGCAAAATCAAAATCGCTGTAAAAATACCTAAAATCGCGATCTCGCGGGCCTTGCCCTGACTTCGTCCCATTTTGTTCACCTCATCAAATCAAATTGGTCGTCCCATGTTGCTAAACAATACTAAAACCAGTTTATTGGCCGTCTTTGTCTCTTGCCGTTTTGGTCCACTTACTCTGTGGAGAGGGATCCAACCGAACCTCATGACCATTTTTCGCGACATGAACTGGTCTAATTCTACCTGAACCACTGTAAAATGTGAAGCAAAGATTGCTTTTATCTTGATCAGAACTTTTAGCTGCTCGACTATTGAGAGCAAGCAACTGGACTGATCCTCACGAAAAAAAGCCAGTGCAAATGCGATCTGCTCTGACTTTTTTGCTTAGTAACTTTATTTAGATAATTTGCTGGCCGCTGCTTCGTCCAAAATCAAGATTACATTCTCATGATTTTGTAAAGCGCTGGCAGGAACATGATTGGTGACCGGACCTTCAACCGTCGCCTTGATTGCGTCCGCTTTGTCTTCACCGTAAGCAATCAAAATGATTTGCTTACCCTTCATGATCGAACCGATGCCCATGGAGATCGCAAAACGAGGGACATCTTGTTCGTTAGCAAAGAAGCGTGCATTGGCATCGATCGTTGATTGCGTCAAAGCCACTTTTTGAGTCTTACCGTCTAAATCTGAACCAGGTTCATTGAAGCCGATATGACCATTGCGCCCGATCCCTAAGATCTGAATATCGATCGGATGCTCTGCCAATAATTTCTCATAATCAGCGGCTGCCGCGTCGATATCAGGATTAGCTCCATCAGGTACATAACTAGCCTTGAACGGCTTTTTGTAGAAAAGATGTTCCTTCATGAAGTAATGGTAGCTTTGATCATTGTCAGGTTGTAAGCCTACATATTCATCCAAGTTCATCGAAACCATTTGTGAGAAATCCAGATCACTGTTGCACATTGCGTCATACAAGGTGACTGGTGTGCTACCAGTGGCTAGACCGAGCACTTTAGCACCATGGGCCATGCCCGCTTTGATCAGTTCAAATGCGGCCTGTCCGCCGGCGATTTTGTCTTTAACTACTTTGATTTCCATCTTACGTCCTCCTTGTTTGGTCTAGTCCAATTTACCGCGAAATCGGCTTTTTGTCAAGACTGGAACGCATTTTTTCTCACGCAGTTTTGCGAAAAAGTATTCGGCGTGGTTCTCGGTCTGGGGGGTGTGCGTGAGCGCAACCGCCTCAGGACGTTTGTCGTGGCTGGAAACGTGCTCACCAACCCAGCTCCTTGCGCTTAGCTACGCAATTATTCCGGAGCTACCCGGGTCGGTTCGCACTCTGTTTCGAACGCAGTGGGCATCGTTTTGAGCCACACGTCCTGAAGCGGTTGCTAAGCAGCTATATGCTTATCTGCAATCGAAGTTGGGTATCTGACGAAGTGATTTTGTAAGTGGGGTCTTCAAAACTCAAGCGAGTGTTGATTGGAAATCTGACAATTTGTTTGAGTCATCAAGAATCTACTCTACTTCATCAGACAGACTGCATTGGTGTCACCAATTTAAAGTTGTGATCTCTAACCACGGCCGTAAATTGCGTGGCTCCCCATCAATTGGCCATAGCTTGCCAGTCGGCGTGAGTGCTTAAATGAATAAGATAACGTTAAGCGGCTGGAGCGGAGAAATTCGGGGTGAGATCGCCGTGAAATTGGTCTTAGTGGCTTTGCCACTTAGACCAAGGCTCAGCTTCGAGATTCGCGCGGGTTTTGCGAAGCTCAAAGTGACGCCCACAGCGAGCTCACCCCAAATTTCGCAGCGCAAGCTGCGGGCAAACGGCATGAAAACCCGTTGAAGAACCGCCCCTGTGATCAAGAATATTCATAAAAAATAACATTAGGCTAAAACGCGGAAATGATAACGCTTTTATTTTATAAAAAATTCATTTTTTTTGACAAGTACTAACCATTATACTAGTATAAGTTTAAAGGGGTATCCTTACTCTCATGGGCACGTGTCGGGTACACGTGTCCCGTAAGCAAGTATGGTTTAGGATACTTTTAGGTTAAAAAGTAAAATGTGGTTGATGAATGACAAGTGTTCAACACCTTATTAAGGAGGATCATCAATGATTGGCGATAAATTAGTAGTTTTAACGGCGCTTGTAATCGTGATCGTTCTGCTTTTGATTTTGACGATTGCTGTACTCCATTTGGTGAAGGTAATTAAGCGGTAGAAAGCAGTGTCACCGCTGTTCGTTCACGAATTCATAAGGACCACTTCAGCACGATGATGTCATGATCTGGTCCGTGTCAACTCGAGAAACCAACTCATGAAGGATTCAAGGCGATTTCTTTGACGACATGATTCTGTTATTTTATCGGGATCATGTCGTTTCGTGTCTCTAGACCGCTGCTTGATCTCAAGATTCCGCCGCGCAATACAGTGAGTCGATCATCGTCTTCTTTGAGTCTTTACCACGGCGGTCCAAGTGGGCGCTGGCATTGACCAGTGGTAAAAACTGGCGCGAAGACCGGTGGCAAAATTTTGTTGACCTAGCTTGTAAAATAACTTATAATGAATGTTGCATTGTTTCGCGGGCATGGCGGAACTGGTAGACGCGCAAGACTAAGGATCTTGTGGCCACTTATGGCCGTGGAAGTTCGAGTCTTCTTGCCCGCATCATCATTGATCGGAAGGCCCGTCAGTTGCTCTCAACTGGCGGGTCTTTGTTGTATATATATTGGCGCCTTTAAAATAAAAAAACCAGTGCGCACCGCACCATTGCCGCTTTGTTGATGCTAAGAACAAAAATCAACAGTTCGACCTGGTGGTGACACTGGTTTTTTCTAATTTTTAAACTACTGGCTACTGCGGTCACCAGCTTGATTCAAAGCCAAGCCACTTACGGGAGCGCTGGCGTCCCCACTACTTGTTCGATCGCGGCGATCAGCTGATCAGCTTCGTCGAAATCAGCATCACATTCCATAAAAGCGGCGTGATCGATTTGACGCCAAGGGTCAGTGACATCTTTATACTGATGTTCAAACTTCTTGATCTGATACTGACCATCGGCACTGACACGTACGATCAAACAACCTTGAGCCGATTTATAAGCATGGGTGAATTCCACTGGGAAAGTAGTTTCTGCTTGAACAGGGCGCTGTTGGCGGCCCTTGATCGTATCACCGATATTTTGCGCAAGTAAAGCTAACTTCATTTTTCTCATTCCATTTCTGTGAGCTAAAAACCCCACTGCTACTTTCGAACTTATGACTACGCAACCCACCATTAGGACGCTAGGATGCTGAAAGCGGCACTTGGCGTAACCGTCCCTGACAACGGCCACAAACAAAACGACGTAGATCGATGCGCCGTTGACGCCGATAGTGTTGCCCGCAACTCTGGCAAACATACTCATAGCGTTGCTTGTTGACCTTCGTGACTGGCGCTGCCGTCGCTGGCACATAACGGGAACCGCCGACCTGCGCCAACAAATTTTTAAAGGCGGCCGAGCGATGTTGATAGGGTCGCCCGCTTAAATGTAAGTGATAGTGACACAATTCATGCTTGACGATGCCAATGAACTCGGCGCGGGATAATGTGGCGGCGTAAGTCGGATTGAAATCAAGGTGATGGTCGCCGATAAAGTAACGACCTCCCGTTGTCTTCAAGCGCCGATTGAACCGTGCTTGGTGGCGAAACGGTTGCTGAAAAGCGCTCAACGAGACCTGTTCGACCAAGGCCTGCAATTCTTGATCAGTCACGAGACAACCCACGCATCGTCAGGCCGATCCGCTCCCGCTCCAAGTCGATATTGAGGATCTTGACTTTAACGATATCCCCAACGGCCACTTCAGCGCTCGGATTTTTGACAAAATGATCAGCCAACTGGGAAATATGCACAAATCCATCGTGTTTAACGCCAATATCGACAAAGGCGCCAAAATCGACAACGTTGCGCACCGTCCCTTGTAATTCCATGCCCATTTGCAGATCCTCGATCGACATCACATCTTGCCGTAAAAGCGGCGCAGGAACATTGTCACGCAGATCGCGACCGGGCTTGCAAAGGCCACTGATGATATCACGTAAGGTACTGCGGCCCACTTGATTATTAGCGCTTAAACGATCCAAGTCTAATAAGCGACTAAACGTTTGTAATTGTTCTGAACCCAGATCCGCTTTAGTTAGATGGAGTTCCTGCAGGATCTGCGCGGCGATTGGATAACTTTCCGGATGGATATCTGTGTTATCCAAGGGTTCAGTCCCGGCGATGATCCGCAAGAAACCAACTGCCTGTTGGTAGGTTTTAGGCCCTAGACGAGGTACTTTTTGCAGCTGTTTCCGATTGGCGAAGCGCCCGTTTTCATTGCGATAGGCCACGATATTGGCAGAGATCGTCGCTGATAATCCCGAAATATGTTGCAATAGATCGACACTAGCCGTATTAAGGTCAACGCCAACATTATTGACAACATTTTCAACCACGATATCCAATTGCTCACTAAGCGCTTTTTGACTGACATCATGTTGATATTGGCCAACACCCACTGACCGTGGATCGATCTTCAACAATTCGGACAAAGGATCTTGCAACCGACGAGCGATACTGACCGCTGAACGTTCCTCAACGTGAAGCTCTGGAAATTCAGCCCGCGCGTTGTCACTGGCTGAATAGACGGAAGCCCCAGCCTCGTTGACGATCACATAATAGATCGTGCGCGAACTTTGTTTGATCGTTTCTGCGACAAACTGCTCAGATTCACGACTAGCCGTCCCGTTGCCAATGGCGATCATCGTCACTTGATATTTTTCAAGAAAATCTAAAAACTGTTGTGGCGCCTGTTCACGCAATTTTTGACTGGCCGGTTTGTGCGGATAGATAACCAATTTATCCAAAAACTTACCCGTACCATCGACCACCGCCAGTTTACAGCCTGTTCGATAGGCAGGGTCAAAGCCTAAAACGACCTTGCCCTTCAAAGGCGGCTGTAATAACAGGTGGCGCAGGTTTTCACCAAAAACATTGATTGCTTGAGCGTCCGCCAACTCTTTTTGCTTGGCCCGCAATTCCCGCTCGATCGCAGGTCCAATAAAGCGTTTGTAAGCATCCGCGACAGCCGCCTGGACCAATTCCGAGGCAAACTGGTTTCGCCGCGAATCAGTTTGACGCGTTAGGTGCGCCACGATCACGCTCGTATCTACCACAAGGGCAACTTTGAGGATCCCTTCTTTTTCCGCACGATTGATCGCCAAAACTTGATGGGGCGCCAATTTAGCTAAAGGCTGGCTAAAATCATAATAGAGCCGATAAACACCCTTCTCATCGGCATCCTCATCTTTGACCTGAGCAGTCAGAGCGCCCTGCCGTTGAGTATATTGGCGTGTCCACTCGCGAGAAGTAGCCACATCACCAAACTCATCTGCCAGGATCTCGTGGACCCCCGCCCAGACCGCAGCGACATCAGGTAATTCTTGCTCGGCGTCACAATATTGCGCCGCCGTTTTCTCCCACTGTTCCCGCGAAAAATTAGGTTGTTGACGGACCTGTTCCGCTAAAGGCGCCAACCCATGAGCACGGGCCACGGTCGCCTTGCTTTTCCGCTTTTGCTTATACGGTAGATAAAGGTCCTCGACCTGTTGCAGTTTGGCAGCCTGTTCAAGGGCCTGTTGCAATGCTGGCGTGAGTTTCCCCTGCTCTGTGATCGAACGCAAAACCTCGTCCTTGCGCTTATTCAAGGCCATGAATCGTTCAAAAGTCGTCTCGATCGTGCGGATCTGGACTTCATCTAAATTTCCGGTGCGCTCTTTACGATAGCGGGCGATAAAAGGTACCGTGTTGCCTTCGTCCAACATGGTCAAGACCGCAGTCACCGCCGCTGGCTTAAACGTTAATTCTTGTTGCGCTTGTTTTAACGCTTTTGGTTCTAAAATTGTCTCCGTCATTAAAAATCCTGTCTCCCCAAATAAAGTTCGTTCGGCTGTCCTGACTTGATCAAACTAACGCGGTGATCCGCTGCAGATATTTACTCATACGTTCCGTCGCGTCATCTTGTTGCGCTTCAGCTGCCGCAAAAGCCGTCTGATCGACTGTTTGATCTTCATGTAAACTGGCCGCCATTTTTTGACAACCATCTGCAAAGTCTTGATAGGCAGCTACTAACAATTTATGATTGCCCATCAAACGCGCAGGGGCTGTTCCCTTGGCTAAACGTGCGCATAATTCTTGATATTCTTCCGATCGTGTTGTGAATACCTCGCGCGTTTCGGTAAATTTGACCGGCGCCATTTCCGCGATCTGATCGTCTGCCAGCGCTGTCTTCAACGCCCGAAACATTGGATCCAACTCTTCTTGGATCTGCTCTGTCCGTTCAACGACCTGATTGATCGTCAGCCCATAGTGCATCGCTTTTTGCTGCATTTTATTAGCCATCTTGTCTACCTCTTCAAAATTGATAAGTCTATTATAACAGAGTGCGCAGCACAACGGTTTGCTTTTGAGCATTAGCCTAACAACTATTTTGGAGGCTGATTTGTGCCTCCGGAATAGTTGTGTAGCTAAGCGCAGAAAGCAGTTGTGCGGAGCACGCTTTGATAACGGCCGCAGCTTGCGCTGCGAAATTCGGGGTGAGCTCGCTGTGGGCGTCACTTTGAGCTTCGCAAAACCCGCGAATCTCAAAGCTGAGCCTTGTCCTAAGCGGCAAAGCCGCCAAGGACAATTTCACGGCGAGCTCACCCCGAATTTCTCCGCTCCAGCCGCTCAACGTTTTAACAGTCGTTTAAGCACTCACGCCGACTGGCAAGCTATGACCAATTGGTGGGGAACCACGCGGCTAACGACCGTGGTTAGTGGTCAGCATTTTTACATTGGTGACACCAGTGAAGTCTGTCTGATGAACTAAGGCAAGCTCTGGATGAATCAACTGAATCTGTTGGGTTCACCTAGAATTGTTTATGGAGCGGGTAAAGATTTCAAACCAACTAATCCGAATCCATTATGCTGCATTACCACCCCAAAAGCGGGCAGTTGTTTGATCTCTAGCTTGCCAAAGCAGTTCGTCAAATCCTTGCCTCGATTGCAGTTAGGCGCAATTCTGCCTAGCAACCGCCTCAGGACGTGTGGCTCAGTGGTGAGATTATTCTTAGCGATTTATCGCTTAGAATAAGGCTCGATTTTGAGACAAGCCGTGGGTTTCGGATTGGCTCAAAACGATGCCCACTGCGTTCGAAACAGAGTGCGAACCGACCCGGGTAGCTCCTGAGCATTAGCCTAGCAATTGTTTTGGAAGCTGTATTTTGCTTCCGGAACAATTGCGTAGCTAAGCGCAAGGAGCTGGGTCGGTGAGCACGTTTCCAGCCACGACAAACGTCCTGAGGCGGTTGCGTCACCACACAAACCCGGCATACCTGCAATTAAGCATACGAACAAGAAAAAGAGCCAAAAAACTACCGACAAAATTGCTGTCGGTAGTTTTTAATGACTCATTAACTGTGGCTGCCACACGCGGCAACCTCTGTCCCTGACAAACTGATCAGGGTTTTCCCACGAAGATCAGTCCTTATTCCTTGCCAGCACGGCGTTGGAAGAATTTGACCAATTCGACGATCAACACCATCAGAACGCCGGCGCCAAGGACCATGCTCCATTGTAATAGATTCAATTCGGTGACGTGGAAGAGGCTGTTGAAGCCTGGCACCACAATGGTCAAAGCGACCATGATGAAGGAAGTTCCCACACCGATGTTGAACATCCGGTTGGCAAATGGATGCACGCTGAAGATCGATTGATGGATCGACTTCACGTTGAACGCGTGGAACAATTGGATCAACGCTAAGGTCGCGTAAGCCATCGTCAATGCGTCCGCGTGCATCGCGTCATTAGAAGCGTGCACAGGGAAGAGGATCGCTAAGCCGTAAACCCCCAAGGTCAACGCGCCTTCCAGGATCCCTTGATAAATGATCGAGGAGCCTACGCCGCCACTAAGGAAGTTCGATTTCCGTCCGCGCGGTTTGCGGTCCATGATTCCTGGTTCCGTTGGCTCTACCCCTAAGGCGATCGCCGGGAAGGTGTCCGTCGCTAAGTTGATCCACAACAATTGCACTGGCTGCAAAATATCCCAGCCCATCAAGGTCATCATGAACAAGGTCAAGACTTCACCTAAGTTAGCGGACAACAAATACTGGATTGATTTTTGAATGTTGGCGAAGACTTTCCGCCCCTCTTCAACGGCCACGATGATCGTCGCGAAGTTGTCATCGGCCAGAACCATGTCCGAAGCACCTTTGGAAACTTCTGTCCCCGTGATCCCCATGCCGATCCCGATATCCGCTGACTTCAGCGCTGGCGCGTCATTAACCCCGTCACCAGTCATCGCCACGACCTTGCCTTGATCCTGCCAAGCTTTGACGATCCGTACTTTATGTTCAGGTGAGACCCGAGCATAAACGGAATATTGTTTCACTTTCTTTTCAAAATCTGCGTCACTCAACTGGTCCAATTCCGCGCCAGTAATGACCGCTTTGTCATCGCCAGGCTTGATGATGCCCAAGCGTCCCGCGATTGCTTCCGCAGTATCTTGATGGTCACCGGTGATCATGATTGGCCGGATCCCCGCTTTTTTCGCATCCGCAACTGCTTGCGCCGCTTCAGGCCGTTCCGGATCGATCATCCCGACTAACCCAGCAAAAATCAAATCTTGTTCCACATTATTCGTATCTGGTTTTTCAGGAACAGCGTCGATGATCTTGTAGGCCATCGCCAAAACACGTAACGCCTTAGTCGCCATTCCTTTATTCTGATTCAAGATTTCCTGCTTGTCTTCAGTAGTCAATGCCCGCACTTCTGTTGGTGTGGCTTGGATCTGAGTGACCCGTTGCAATAGCATATCAGGCGCACCTTTGACTGCAACCAAGAATTTACCATTAGCCATTTTGTGGATCGTTGACATTAACTTTCGTTCTGAATCAAACGGCACTTCCGCGACCCGTGGTTCAGCTTCTAGTTCAGTAGCCACGTGATAGTCATGATCAAATCCGTATTGAACCAAAGCCGTTTCTGTGGGATCCCCAACCAATTTGCCATCATTTTGAACCTTGGTATCGTTACTGAAGGTCATCACCTTCAAAGCCATATCCTGACCTGAGATCGGGTCCGCGGCATTTTGCAAACGACCGTATTGGTAAATTTTTTCAACGGTCATCTTATTTTGAGTTAGCGTCCCGGTTTTATCGGAAGCAACGATCTCTGTGCTACCTAAAGTCTCAACTGCCGGTAATTTACGGACCAAGGATTGACGCTTGGCCATCCGCGTTGTCCCTAAAGCCAAAATGATCGTGACGATCGCGGGTAACCCTTCTGGGATCGCGGCAACAGCCAACGAGATCGCCACTAGTAACATGTTGATAACCAATTCGTTCATTGGTAAGCCATCATGATTGTTTAAGATCCCGACAACAAAAATGATTGCAGCGATGACCAGGATCAACCAAGTCAAAGTTTTCCCTAATGAGTTTAAATTATCCTGTAACGGTGTGTTCGTTTCTTCGGCCTGATTGATCATGCCGGCGATGTGTCCCACTTGGGTATCCATCCCCACGCCAACAACCACGCCGACACCACGACCATATGTCACATTGCTGTTCATATAGGCCATGTTTTTGCGGTCACCGATCGCTATTTCTTCGTCAGGTAACACGCCAGCTTCTTTCTCCACCGGCACCGATTCACCGGTCAAAGCCGCTTCTTCGATCTTCATCGAGGCAGAATCGATCAAGCGCACATCGGCAGGCACGATATCGCCGGCTTCCAGCAAGACAACATCGCCGACGACCAGTTTTTCACTACTGATCGTCTCGACTTGACCACCACGACGAACATGAGCCTCGGGAGTCGACATTTCCCGCAAGGCGTCGATGGCTTCTTCCGCTTTCGATTCCTGAAAGACCCCGAAGATCGCGTTAACGATCACCACGGCTAAAATCAAACCGGCGTCCGCCCATTCTTGAGCAACCACCCCGGAAATCAAGGCCGCGACCAATAAAACTAAAATCATGAAGTCCTTGAACTGATCGAAGAAACGTTGGAACAAGGTCCGTTTCTTCCCCTGTGCCAAGGCGTTGGGCCCATTCTCCACTAACCGTTGTTGGGCTTGGTCAGCGCTGAGACCCTGTTCGCTGGTTTTGAGCGTGGCCAGCAAGTCGGATTTCTTCAGGGCATAAAACCGTTTAGACGATGCCTTGCTTGTCTCTGTCAACAATAATTCCTCCTCTTTCACTCAGGAATAAAAAGAGACCTGTACGCCAAATACACGCACAAGTCTCACTAATTAAGACAAAACCAGAACTTATGTCTTGTTGATGGTTTTGTCGCAGTGGTCACACTGCCAGTTACTCCCTTGTTTTCAAAGCTATTATACTAGAAATACGCGGGTAAAGCAAAGTAAAACCTCGAAAATAGGATATTTTTTTAATCGCACCTAATTTTCTATCACTTCCGCGACTCGCTGCATTGACCATCAGTAAGAAACTGCCGAACTTGATTTGACACGATCATCAGCGCCAAAAATCATCAAAAACCGTGATCGGCAAATGACGCTTGTGCTGCGTCTTGATAAACCATTGCTCGATTTTCTCGGCGGCGGCAGTTGGGATCTCCCGACCTTCCAGATAATCATCGATCTGCGTGTAAGTGACCCCTAAGGCGACCTCATCTGGTAACGCCGGTCGATCTTCTTCCAGATCAGCCGTGGGGACCTTCTCATAGAGATGCTTCGGCGCGTCAAGGTAAGCCAACATCTGTTTACCTTGACGTTTATCTAAGCGATATAACGGCGTTACATCCGCGCCACCATCACCAAATTTCGTATAAAAGCCAGTGATATTCTCCGCTGCGTGATCAGTCCCGATCACAACACCAGCATGAGCGCCGGCGATCG
Organism: Lapidilactobacillus luobeiensis; assembly: GCF_024345205.1. GTDB lineage: Bacteria > Bacillota > Bacilli > Lactobacillales > Lactobacillaceae > Lapidilactobacillus > Lapidilactobacillus luobeiensis. Next base: position 18,534 of record NZ_BROC01000023.1, read on the forward strand.
CGTACTGGGCGATCATCCGCTGGCGGGCTTTGATATTTCCTTTGTTAAAATCAGAGATCGACTGCCCCGCTGTCGTTAGCGCAGCCAACATCGCCGCAGTCGCCGGCTGGATATCGATCCGGACGACCTGATCCGCCTGCATCCAAGCGATCGCGGCCATCGCGTCACTTTCATCGGCCTGGATGCCATAAGGTAAGCGGACCGCGAAGAATTGATACGTTTGATCGCCAGTCTCCGCCCGTAATTCGCTGATTGCCATTTGCGCTAACTTGCCAGCCAAGGTCGAGTCTTGACCACCAGAAATGCCCAAGACATAACTTTTTAAAAAAGATTGCCGCCGCAAGTAATCTTTCAAAAAATCCACGGACCGCCGAACTTCGGCATGCGCATCGATCGTCGGTTGCGTTTTTTCAACAGCAATGATCTTTTTTTGTAAGGGCCGCATCAGCCCACTCCCTTTCCGTTCACTATTGCTACTCTTAATTGCTATTTTCTGAAATTACGTCAAGAAGTTTATATCGATTAGAGGCGTTTATGACTATCGCCTTGAGGATTTAAATTTTTGACCATTTGCCGCATCCGCGCGATATGGTTCATTTTATGATCATAAAGTTTCTGTGACAGATCGACAGGATACTCTTGGGGGTTCAGATCACGCTTATACTCTTCCCATAAGGAATCCAGATTTTTGCCCGTTCGCGCCTTGATCGAATCCAAACTAGGCAGGTCATAGACAAGATGACCATCCACAAAAATATCTTTTAAGATCGGCACCGCGTCAAAATCACTGATTGTCTTATTGATATAGGTGTATTTAGGATGGAACATGAACAGCTCTTCATGAGCCAAGGGACTCTCATCCCACAACGTGATGTAGTCGCCTTCAGACTTATCATGCTTCTGCCGGTTGGTGATCCGCCACACCTGTTTCTTCCCAGGTGTGCTGACTTTCTCCGCATTACTGGACAGCTTGATCGTGTCGACCATTTTACCTTGCGTATCCTCGATCGAAACCAATTTATAGACCGCGCCCAACGCTGGCTGATCAAAGGCCGTGATCACCTTAGTCCCCACGCCCCAAACGTCGATCTTAGCACCCTGCATCTTCAAGTTCTGGATCGTTTTCTCATCCAAGTCATTGGAGGCATAGATCTTCGCATTAACAAAACCAGCTGCGTCCAATTGTTGACGGACCCGTTTAGAAATATAGGCCATATCACCAGAATCGATCCGTACGCCTAAGAAATTGATCCGCTCGCCCATTTCCTTGGCTACTCGGATCGCGCTAGGCACACCAGATTTCAAAGTGTCATACGTATCCACTAGAAAAACGCAATCGTGATGAGTTTCCGCATAAGTTTTAAAGGCCTGATAATCATTTTGATAAACTTGGACCAACGAATGCGCATGGGTACCACTGATCGGGATCCCAAAGATCTTGCCAGCGCGAACATTACTCGTCGCGTCAAAACCACCAATGTACGCTGCCCGCGTGCCCCATAAAGCCGCGTCCAATTCTTGCGCTCGCCGCGAACCAAACTCCATCACTGGATCACCATTCGCCGCCGATTTGACTCGGGCCGCCTTCGTCGCGACCAAGATTTGAAAATTGATGATATTCAACAAAGCTGTCTCCACCAATTGACATTGATCTAGGGGTCCTTCAACTTGGATCACCGGCTCCTCATTGAAAACCAAATCACCCTCTTGCGCCGAACGGATCGTACACTCAAACTTCATCGCCGCTAAATATTGCAAATAGTCTTCCGGAAAATCAGTCTGTTCCCGCAAATAAGCCAGATCCGTTTCCGAAAAATGAAAGCCCTGCAAATAACGGACCATTCGTTCCAAGCCCGCAAAAATAGCGTACCCATTTTCGAAAGGGATCTTGCGGAAATAACCTTCAAAAACCGCATGGCGCTTGTGGATCCCCTTCTTCCAATAGGAATACATCATATTGATCTCATAAAAATCCGTGTGAAGCATCAAGCTGTCATCAGGATATATCTTTTGCATCACTGCACCTCGAAGAATTGTTTATGGCACTAATCATAACATAACCGCCGGAATTATGGTTAAAAATACTTTTAAGTCCTTACTTCAAGTTTGCTTGATCAGCCAACAACCAGAAAAAAGCGGCTGACCATAAAAAAAGGAAAGTCAAATGATTGTAACTTCCCCTGCTTAATTTGAAAATCCGCAAATTTAAACTACTCAAAATCGACTGAGTCATACTAAGGTATTTTCTAAAGGGCATCAATTGCTGGCTGTCGCTCAGCAGTTGAGACATCTCTAAACTGAATTCCGCAGTCTTTTCATTTATTTCGAATCGATTTTCTGCATAAATGCTGTTAACGCCTCTTGCCAAGTTGGGATCACAAATCCAGTCGCTTTTACCTTGCTAAGATCCATGATCGAATGTCGTGGCCGGTATGCCTTTTGTGGGAATTGATCAGAATCGACTGGCAACACCTTAACCGCTTTATCCTTAAGGATCTCTTTTGCAAATTCATACCAAGTGCAGTCGTTGTCATTTGATAATTGATACAGTCCAAACGGTAATTGCTTATTCAGCGCAAAGAGCATAAACTCAGCCAAAGTACGCGTCCAAGTTGGCCGTCCTTGTTGATCATCAACAACTGTCAACTGATCATGTGTTTCAGCTAACTTCAGCATGGTATAAACAAAGTTCTTGCCATATTCACCGAACACCCAAGAAGTACGGATAATATAATATTTACTCATGATATTGGCAACGGCTTGTTCACCCGCCAATTTTGTTCGACCGTACTCGTTTTTAGGGGCTGGGACTGTTTCCTCAGTGTACATCTGATCGTTAGTTCCATCGAAAACATAGTCAGTACTAATATAAAACAACGTTGCGCCAACAGCTTCGGCCGCCTGAGCAATATTTTGTGTACCCAAGACATTCACCTTGTAATCGATCGACTTGCCTGGCTCCTCCTCAGCCGCGTCCACAGCTGTATAAGCAGCGCAATGAAAAACGATTGTCGGATGATTCTCATCAAAATAGCGATCAACTGCCGTTTTATCCGTGATATCTAAATCTTGAGCGTCCGTCCCCGTATAGCTCAGATCATGCTCATCTAGTAACTGCCGCAGCTCAGTACCTAATTGTCCGTTGGCACCGGTAATTAAAATTTTCATGGTTTCATCAAACTCCTAGTCTTTTTTCATCAAAACAAGTCTACCTAATATTAATAATACTACATTATCATAACAAAAAAACAGACACCATTTTGATATCTGTTTTAAAAGGCGTTAATGGTTATTGACCATTTTTAGCATACTTCGCTTCAACAGCAGCCTTTTCTGATTTCCACCAATCTTCATGCTCAGTATACCAATCGATCGTATGTTTAAGTCCTGTTTGAAAGTCAGTATATTCTGGCCGCCAGCCTAATTCCTCCCGCAACTTCGTTGAATCGATCGCATAGCGTAGATCATGGCCAGGACGATCGTTAACTTGATCATAAGCATCTTTAGGCTGACCCATCAACTCAAGGATCATCTCTAAGACAGCCTTATTATCCTTTTCACCATCAGCGCCGATCAGATAAACCTCACCGATCTTTCCCTTGGTCAAGATCGTCCAAACCGCTCGAGAGTGATCGTTTGTATGGATCCAGTCCCGAACATTCTTGCCACTTCCGTATAATTTAGGCCGAATACCGCTTAAAATATTAGTGATCTGTCGTGGAATAAACTTTTCGATATGTTGATAAGGGCCATAATTGTTTGAACAATTTGAGATCGTTGCCTTAAGATCAAACGAACGCACCCAAGCATGGACTAATAGATCCGAACTGGCCTTGGATGAGGAATAAGGACTGCTTGGATTATAGCGCGACTCAGGTGTGAATTTCTCGCCTACACCCTCTCCATGACCGGGAAGATCCTCACGCAATGGCAGGTCACCATAGACTTCATCTGTCGAGATATGGTGGAAACGCACATCATATTTACGACAAGCCTGCAATAACGTATACGTCCCTACAATATTCGTTTGAATAAAAGGAGTTGGGTCGATCAATGAGTTATCATTATGACTTTCCGCCGCATAATGGACAACCGCGTCGGCTTTACTAACTAGGCGATCAACAAGTTCTGCATCGCAAATATCCCCCACCACTAATTCGACCCGATCTGCTGGCAAACCAGCTAGGTTCGCACGGTTTCCAGCATAAGTCAATTTATCCAACACAACGACATGTACCTCAGGATGATTATTTACCACATAATGGACAAAATTCGAGCCAATAAAACCGGCACCGCCTGTTACAATGATATTTTTCATTAAAAACACTCCTTAACTAGTTAAACGTAACCTATAGTTCTTACTTAGTCCACCTACATTTACGCACTTATTCAATAAAATCAAGAACACATACAATTCCAGTATGTTTTATCAAACCGGCCAGTATGTCGCAGAAAAATCAGCCCACGGGCCCAGTTTCATTTCATTTGGAAAATGAATTGGTTTTCCCAATATTTCTATATTCCGTCAAAGAACGTTTGCAGTAATATTTATCCGAGACTGTTAAAAACAATTTGATGGCCCGCTTTAATAGTTGGCGCTTGTAACGAGCCAAAAACTTGGTTCTATACTTTGTATAATACAATACTTCACCGGCTAAAATACTATCAAACCGCCCGTGGCTCATTTTTTTGTAATTAAGTACTGATAAATCATGCTGAAAAGTCAGTGATAAGACCTTGACAGCTTTTTGAGCACGACCAATCATAAAAAAAAGCCAATGATCTAAAAAGTCTAGTGGAAACTCCAAATCAAAGCCACCAATTTTTTTGATAAAGTCCAAGCTGATCAAGCTACCAGAATTGATTGCCATAACTGGTTCTTTGTACACACCCGGGCCTAGTGGAATCGAATCGCGATCGATATACTTGTTCCCAGCCAGTGGTGACAACTGTCTAGTATCTGAAAACGCCCGAGGAACGACCGCCACAACATCCGTCTCAAACACTTCTTTAGACATCGCGGTAATAAAGTCAAGATCGATTTTACTATCATGATCTAGCAACAATAAAGCATCACGCCCAAATTTAGTAGCCGCAACGTCACTAGCATAATTATAGGCAACAGCGATTCCGGGATTGGTTGGATCATGATGATATTCAAAAAGCGCATTGCTGATTTGAGGACGTTTCTCCTTCGGACTATTATCATAACAGATCACAGGGATCCCCATGCCAAAAACTTGATTCAAAAAAGGAAATATCGTCGTGTCCTGTATTTTCTTCTTATACATAACGATGACAATCGCAATCTTCGCCATTTTGCACCTCGATTTTAGGCTGTTTCTTTAGAATTTATAGACAACTTATACGCGTAGACAATAACTGGGATCAAGAAACCTAAACCGATCGGGCTATTTAAAAACGGATTGATATTTGTAACTAGGAGCATCGAAATCGTGCAAGCCAACAGACCAATATTGATACTGGCCAGTGACCCAGTCCTTAGAAATGATTTAAAATAGTAAAAAAGCGGCAAAAGTGTGAACAGTAACCAAGCTAACACGCCAATAACTCCTTGCTCGACCAAAATATCAACAAAAGACATTTCGATCCCAGTCGTTCTTTTACCGATTTTAGTGCCATACCCATTCCCGACAACAAGACCAACCTTTGATTTCTTGATGATTTTAATAGAGGCTTTCATCAGGTCATTACGTATGTTCATGCTGATATCTTTGATGGTATCTTCTTCGTTTTCTTTCTGGTATTCTGGAATATCGCCGCCGGGTTGACTAAAGCGGGCCACTGTTGAATGCCCATAGAAGTAAAAGGTTAATCCACATGCCATAACAAGAAAAATAATTCTTTTGATTGCTATTTTTTTGGGCCATAAGAACTTTTCTTTGCCCCAACGCGCAATGACGGCTCGCACAATAACGTAAATCAACAGACCTACAAAATATCCCAAAAAAAGGCCCCTTGTTTCTGATAAAATAATTGAAATCGCATTGATGCCCAGTGTTGTCACATAAAAATAATTGATTTTCTTATCCATTAACATTACGGAGGAAATGATCATCGTAAAAAGGACTAGGAAATGTGACTTGTAAAACACACCCCGCGATGGCCTAAAAAATAAATCTCCTGGAAATATTTTATTGATATCCTTATAAAAGAAATAGAACTGTCGATCAGTCTGAAATTTCCCGATCAAACTAATGGTGATCGTCAAAAGAGAAACAACAATACTTGCAATAAATAGGACCTTAACAAAATCCGCGAGTGTAAACCTATTCTTGCCCAGATAGTAGATCAACGGAATAACAGCAACTACAAAAATCACCCGAAAGGTATCCCGCAAAACATCACCAGTTGGATGATGATGTAAGAAACCAATAGCCGTACTGACCATTATCCACAAAAGCATTGACACACTTAGCCAAAATACTGCCGTCGTGGGCTTCTTAAAATAAGACAGAATTTCATTTCTGGAATCTACATTGAGACAAAACCGGATAAAGAAAACGGCCATCACCAGAAAAAATAAAATCTGTCGAATAGATAGCGGTCCAACAGCCAAGAGTCGTCCGCCACCACCAGCGAATAATTCAAAAAAGAAAATGAGTAACAAACTTTTTTCAAATTTTGTTATTTGTTTAGATACCATTCAATACTCCACTTCCCCAAAAAGGTTTTAAATCAGTAACTTGAAAACTAATGTGCCCTTCTCTTTTTCAAAAAAACATGAATATCAGAAAAGAAACGCGTCCTTAACAGGAGCAAAATTACAAAGTAAGCAATCGCACCGATGATCGAAGTTATCGCTAAATTTGTAAACGTGCCGATTTGCCCGATCTGTACAAACCGCGAGCCTAATAGTACTACCAAAAATGCGAATAGATACTTGATATGTTCGCTAAATAGTGTTTTTAAATCAACTGAATTGCGAACAAAGAAAATCCGTAGAAAGCAAACTAAAAGTTCAGTTAAAACGATTACAACGGTCCCACCATTAGCACCATAGACCTTCGCGATCGGAATATTTGCTGTAACACTAAAGACCGCGCCAACCACGTAGGGGATCATATACTCACGATAAAGTCCTTTTGCTAAGGCTAATTGAGTCGCAAAAACACCGCCATACGCAACAAAAATAATGATCAGGCTCACCCAAAACATATTAAATGTCATTGGTATAAATTTTTTACTGTAGAAAAAGATAATAAATGATTTGGCGTTGATCATCAAAATCAAAGCAAAAAAGAACGCCAACATCAATGTATAATCAGCTGATGCCTTAAACATCTTCAGCAGCTTATCATCTGAACCTTCACGATCCAATTGCGCCATTTTTGGCATGATCACAGTACTGATCGATGTTAAAATCGCCAAAACTATTCGTGCCATTTTTTGTGATTGATCATAATAAGCCAGTTGTGTCGCTCCTGCGATCGTACCCACGATCGTACTATCAACATTGGTATATAATTGTGCAGACACAACGGGAATCGCCAAAAAGAGCAATGGCTTTAGATAGCGAAAATTCGCTGTCTGCCACCGAATGCTTTTTAGGCGGATCCCTAAACTTTTCAAATCGATCAGAAAAATCAAATTGGCGATCAGCATGCCAACACTATTGATGACCATATATTTCCACAAATCACCTGAAGAATGGATCAATGTAAAAATCAGAATAACTGTCGAAATCTTAATAACACTATTTCGTAGGACCACCTTGCTGACATTGCCTCGGCCTATATAGGCCCAAGAGATATCAAGACCATATCCGATCAAATAAGGAATATTCAACAAGAAGTAAAAACGATATGGTAAAAAGAAAAGCACCAATACACTATAAATAATCAGAATGATCAATCCAGCTGTTATTTGGACGATCCATAAGTCTCGGAACTTATCTTCAAGCTCTTCGGCTTTGGCCTGAGCAATCGTTCTTACACCATATTGATTGAGTCCCAATAACATAAAGTTGCCCGCAAAGGCGACGATCGAGCCAACATAACCATTGATACCAACGTTTTCAGTGCTAAATGTACGAGACAGATAAGGTATCGTCAGGATAGGTAACGCTACTAATAGAAATTGATAAAGCGCATTGTAGACGAGATTAACGCTAACTTTTTTCACTCAGTATCTCCTCCGAATAATCCTAAACGATCCATGATCGTTTTGCCAGATTCCTCGACAGGATAGGCATTCACCAACCGATGTAGTTGATGGCGTTTCTCTACTTCAAAATCCTGCGAATCATGATCGATCAAATATTTAATCAGGATTTCTTCTTGATAAACAATTGGGCCTGCGGCAATATCGGCAACATCTTTCGCATATAAGCCTCGATCATTTTTCAAATAATAATCACCGTCATAGAAATAATGCAGGATGGGACGATCTAGATACAGGAAATCGGCATAAACGCTTGAAAAATCAGTCACCAAAAGGTCAGTCGCAATCAAAAGCTCTTGGGTATCGACCTCATCTGATGCCTGAACAATATGATCGTAGTTCTGAACCTCGTATTCACGAAAGCGAAAATGGTGTCTCTTCTCAATAATGTAAATATTTTTATCCTTTAGTTTCTGATCAAACTCTGCGCCTAATGATGCGAAGGCAAATGTCGAAGAATTGCGATCCCGAAAAGTTGGCAAGTATGAAACCACAAATGCATTTTCAGGGATGCCTAAGCTTTTCCTGATGCGTTTAGAAATATCCGGCTTGACAGACTGATCAACCAAAACCATATCACGTGGCTGGGCTGCTTTGATTACTTGTGCCTCGCTGATGCCATAATTACGAAATGCCGATAAAATTCTGGTGGTCATTAAAGGTGAGGTCGAAAGATATCCCGTGAATTGATCATAAACATGGTTTCCTTCGTGCGGATCACTTGACATGTCCGCACCAATTTTCTTAAAAGGAAAACCATGCCATAATTGAACTACTTTCATTCTTCTGTTTGGAACTATCGAACCTAAATCAGTCATGCCGTTCGATACAAATCCATATCCCGCCACTTGTAAAATCCGAAAGGCCGCAAAGGAATTTCTAGGATAAAACGCTACTGCGCCGTGAAAGTCTCGCTGGATTTGATTTCTTAAGCTATCTTGACCTATCCAAACTAGCCGATATGACTTTGCAAAGCCCTGATCGACTAAATATCGCAACAAATAGTATGAATTGTCCGCCGCTTTAGTACCAAACCATGAGCCGAAAACAAGAACTTGATTATCTCGTTTTTTAAAACCGCAGCAAAAATAAATAATTGTTTCTAAAGCAGAGCGCATTTTTTTCTTGAAATTCATTCTAATCCCTCATGTCTCAACGAATAATAGCAAAATCGTTTATTTCCGCCGTTGGCGAAGATCAGCTTTGATCTGGGTCGTTGAGATTTCTGCAGTTCTTGGTAAGTAAATGACCTCAGCACTTGTCTTGTCTCGTAAATAATCAAATTTACCCTGCCAATCATCACCCATTACAAATGTGTCAACATGGTACTCTGCAATATCTGTAACTTTTTGATCCCAGCTTTGTTCAGGTATCACGAGATCAACATATCTAATGGCCTCGAGCAACTGTTTCCTTTTCTCATAGGAAAAATAACATTTCTTTTGTTTTTCATCCCAGTTGAATTCATCAGTTGAAAGTCCGACAATCAAGTAATCACCATACTCTTTTGCACGTCGCAACAAATTGATATGACCATAATGAAGTAGATCGAAAGTCCCATACGTAATTACACGTTTCATACTAAGCACCATTCTTCCTTAAAAGTAAGATTTGCTAATTCTAAAAAAGAATTATGCTACTTCTTTTCATAAACAAAGTTCAAATCAGCATCTTTAAGGTTAGGATGATTTTTATCCTTAGCCGAAAGGATCAAATGCTCGATAGGCATTGGCCACTCGATCGCCAAATCCGGATCATCAAAAGCAATCCCACCATCAGCATTAGGAACATAGTAACCGTCACACTTATAGGCAACATTACAATTAGGTGTCAGAGTCACAAAGCCATGAGCAAATCCCTTAGGAACCAACAATTGGCGATGATTAAATTCGCTTAGAATAAAGCCTTGCCACTGACCATATGTTGGTGAGCCAGCACGAACATCAACGATAACATCATAAATAACGCCAGTCACCGCGCGGAGCAACTTAGTTTGTGCATAAGGCGCTTTTTGAAAATGAAGTCCACGCAGAACACCAGGTTCAACGGAAAGCGACTGATTATCCTGAACAAACTTGATATCGACCCCTGCTTCGTAGAAATGATTTTCAGTATACGTTTCTGTAAAGAAGCCACGATGATCACCGAAAACATCCGTTTCAATAATCTTTGCATCTTGTAACTTTGTATCTAAAACCTTAACCATACTATTTTCCTCTTTCCGCTAATCGTAATAGATATTGACCATACTCGGTTTTCTTAAGCGGCTGTGCCAGCTCTTTCATCTTATCGATCGTAATATATCCCATTCGATAAGCGATTTCTTCAAGACAAGAAATTTGAAGATTCTGCCGTTTTTGAATCGACTGAATGAAGTTAGATGCCTCTTGCAATGACTCGTGTGTACCCGTATCCAACCAAGCAAATCCACGCCCCAACAATTTCACATCTAACTGATCGCGTCGTAAATACTCTTGGTTGACATCCGTGATCTCTAGTTCTCCTCGATCAGAAGGCTTGATATGTTTAGCAATATCAACAACTTGATTATCATAGAAATAAAGACCAGTAACGGCATAGTTGCTTGCCGGGTGCGCTGGCTTCTCCACAATTGACTTGGCATGCATTTGCTCGTCAAAGTCAACGACCCCAAACCGCTCAGGATCATTAACGTGATAACCAAAGACTGTCGCGCCGTTTTCCTTAGCTGCAGCATCTTGCAGTAACTTTGATAAACCACCACCATAGAAAACATTATCACCTAGAATCAAACAAACCGAATCATCACCAATAAAATCAGCCCCTAAGATGAAAGCCTCTGCTAATCCATTAGGATGTTCTTGGATCTTGTAACTGATCCGTAACCCTAAATCAGAACCATCGTCAAAAAGTTCCTCAAATCTTGGTAGATCTTTTGGTGTTGAGATAATCAGAATATCCTGAATACCCGCCAACATCAATGTTGAAAGTGGATAATAGATCATTGGCTTATCGTAGATCGGGATAAGTTGTTTTGAAATTGCCCGTGTTATTGGATAAAGACGTGTACCTGACCCACCTGCAAGAATAATACCCTTCATAATTAATCAATACTTCCCTTCACATAAATTGATTAGATCAAGAACAATAGTACCTGATCAGCAAAGACAGTAACAGCTTGAATGCAAATGTAATTATACCAATAAATAAAGCAATAGTAAAAGCTGGTTCCAGACTAACCGATTCAGTGACTTCATTATTACTCGACGACAAGTTTTTGGAAATCACTGCGAAGGAATGCTTCCATGGCACAGTTACACACAAACTCTCTTCCTGATCAATCGCATAACGTAAAGTCAGTCCAATAGTACCATGATTTCTTTTCACTAATATCTGGGAACCCATTAAAAAAGCCGATTCCATTCAATTGTTACGGCTTTACTAAAACAACAACCTGATCGAACTTTGAATAAGTGATAAAAATCATTTACTATACTACTCCAGCATACTTCGTTAGCTCAGCAAAAAGCCATACCGTACAACCTAAAATTAATGATTTTTAAACATTTGTGCAAAAAAAGGGTGTTCCTACTGAACAGTACACTAAAAACACATTTCGTATATCAAGAATCCCCACACATATCCTTCATCATTTCGATTTTAGTGATCCTAGCGCTCAATGTAATAACATCTAGCAGAGAAGGCTTGTTTATAGAATAATTGTACTTTATACTGGTTGATAGTCATTCCATTCAATTATTATCGTGATAGCGATCAGCGCTACTTCCATTTTCAGAATTTATCTTATTGGCCTACTTAAATTAACTAGCGATACTAAGATCGTGTATCGGAGCAACCTTCGCAACACTAAATCACAAAATTCAAAATGATTGATTTTAATAGGTCTATTGGCCTATCAATCCATTAATAATAGCGGGGATAGGGAATTATGAAATCACAAATCAACCAGAGTTTAGAAACAAGAACCAACAACTTCGACATTATTCGATTTTTTGCGGCCGTCCTCGTAATCTGGTTTCATTCCTTTCCCTTAACTGGGCGAGGAAACCAGTATGAATTCATTAGTTCGATCACGAAAATGGAAACCACTGCGGGTGAAGTTGGTGTCATGATTTTCTTCATCATAAGCGGATTCCTGATAACAATGAGTTTTGATCATAGTAAGAGTCTCGGTCGTTTTTTAAAGGCGCGAGTCTTACGAATCATGCCAGCATACATTGTCGTGATTTTACTGTCGATTTTCGTTCTTGGCCCACTTTTGACGACACTACCATTAAAGGAATACTTTACGCATCCCTTGACCAAACAATATTTCTTAAACCTATCGTTGAAGAGCATGCACTACAATCTGCCTGGGGTCTTTGCAAACAATATTTATCCCAATGCGATCAATGGTTCGATCTGGACGCTCTGGTTTGAGTTTGTCTCATATCTGATGGTGGCCTTTCTAGGTGTTACTAAACTTTTGAGAAAAGAAACCAGTATCGGTATTTACCTTCTTTGCCTGTTTTTACTCTTGATCAAGTTCCCAGGTTTTTATTATTACATTTACTTTGGGCTCTTCTTTTCCGCTGGTATGATTTTTTATCAATGGCGCGATAAAATAATTCTGAATGGAAAACTGGCCTTACTGGCGATCCTGATTCTGATTGCAGGCGTTCAATTTAATCAATTTATTCCTGCCGCATCAATTGGTGGCTCATATCTGATTTTCTATCTAGCTTTGGGGCCTGTTCATAAATTCAGTAACTTCACTAAATACGGTGATTTATCTTATGGAATGTATATCTATTCTTTCGTCATCCAGCAGTTACTCATGTCATTGTTCAATAATCACCTGAACCAATTGGAAAACTTCTTACTGGCCCTACCGATTTCGATGATTTTTGCTTTCCTTTCTTGGCATCTGATTGAAAAAAGATGTATCCAACTTAAAAATAAAGTGATTTTTAAATTCAACAAGAAAAACGATGTTGCCCAAGACTGAATCAGCTTCGCTTTTTATAGAAAAGGACAGAACACCCATGACATCAGCGACAACTCTCCTACACCAAAAACAGATTCTATTTCTTAGTCCCAAATTTTTTTCCTACGAGCTTCTCTTAAAAAATGAACTTGAGGCCATGGGGGGCAAAGTGACTTTTTTTGATGAGCGCCCTTCGAATACGACTCTTGGTAAGGCCTTACTTCGGATAAATCGAAAGCTCATGAAGCAAAAAATCAAGAATTACTATGAGCAGATCATCGACCAGATCAAAGACCAACATTTTGACTATATTCTTATCTGTCAAGCCGAAGCCACGCCTACCTTTTTCCTTGATTACCTAACTAAAACATTCTCGCATATTCCTAAAACACTTTACCTATGGGATTCTGTTCGTAATAAAATCAATACTGTCGAGAAGACACCTTATTTTGATCAGGTGGAATCTTTTGATATTCAGGACTGTCAACACTATGGTTGGCACTTTCGTCCCCTATTCTTTGATAAAAGTTATGCCACCTTAGCACAAAACAAAACACAAGATTTAGATTTATTTTTTGTGGGAACTGTCCATTCGGATCGGTATCTTATCCTTGAGCAAATCAAACAGGAGTTTCTCCGAGAAAACAAGCACGTTTTTTACTATTATTTTATTCCTTCAAAATTAATGTTCTTCTACTACAAATATTTTAAGAAAATAATCCCCGGTGCCAAAATAAATGATTTCAACTATCACCCACTCGCACAGACCACTCTCCAAGAAAAGTTAACGAGCGCACAAGTGGTCGTTGATATTCAACACCCACTTCAAACTGGTTTAACGATGCGAACGATCGAAATGTTGGGCGCACATAAAAAACTGATTACGACAAACCAAGATATTGTTCATTATGATTTTTATGATCCTAATAATATTTGCGTGATTGATCGCGACCATGTAGTGATACCAGCCGAATTTCTAAACTCTACTTACCAGCCTGTTGCTCAAGAAATTTATCAACACTATTGTATCTCATCTTTTTTAACTGAGTTATTAGGACTAAATCAAGAGAATGTGAGGTATTACCATGAATGATCGACCAAGTATTTCTGTTGCGATGGCGACATACAATGGTGAAAAATATATTCGTCAGCAAATCGAAAGTATCCTAACACAACTAGCAGCGACCGATGAGCTGATCATCTCTGATAATGGCTCAAAGGATCAAACTTTGGAAATATTACAGGATGCTCTTGATCAGGATCCACGTATCCGACTTATCCATTGTGCCAAGCCCGGAGTCATCGCTAATTTCAATAATGCCTTGGCTCATTGCAATAATGACATCATTTTTCTTTCTGATCAAGATGATATTTGGCAATCTAACAAAGTGGCTGTGATGCTAAATAATTTTATGACGCACCCTAATATCGATTTGATCATGTCAGACATCACCGTAGTCGATGATCACTTAAATCCGGTCATTCCATCCTTCTTCGCTTACCGTGGCACAAAGCTAGGTGTCGTCAAGAATATCATAAAAAATACTTATATTGGCTGCGCAATGGCCTTTCGGAAGAGTTTTGTACGACCATTACTGCCAATTCCCGATAATGTTCCTATGCATGATATGTGGTTGGGGATCCTCGCCAATAAGCACCATGCAGCTATGTTGATCCCAGATAAACTCGTTTTATATCGTCGGCATAACAACACTGTTACCACTGTTGAAAACCACTCTTCTTTTGGTGAAAAAATCAAATGGCGTTTTGACATCATTCGAACAGTATTTTTTAGATAGGTGGAAAGCAGTTCTTTTGTAGTATAATAGTACAGTAATGTTAATCATTCTTGATCGATCACATCACCAGTACATCTCTGAGTTAAAGCGCTCAGCTTAAGCTTAACCGAGTGTCATAGAAGTACTTTTAGATTTGAAAGCGAGGACAAAATGAAAATATTAGTAACTGGCGCGAATGGCTATTTAGGTCAAGGTATTGTTAAGGCAATTCTCGACAATGGTCATTCAGTAATCGCAACTGATTTTAAGACACAATTTATTGACGACCGTGCGGAAAAAATAGCTGGTAATCTTTTTGAAGTCGAGGATCCTTATACCACGTTTGGTAAACCTGACGTTCTTTTGGATCTAGCTTGGCGCGATGGGTTTAAACACTATTCTGATGCTCATATCGATGATTTACCCAAGCACTATCATTTTATAAAAAAAATGATTGAATCTGGACTCGAAAAGATTGCAGTAATGGGCAGTATGCACGAGATCGGTTTCTTTGAGGGTAGTATCAACGAGTCAACACCGTGTAACCCTGTAACTCCTTATGGTATCAGCAAAAACGCCTTGCGTGAACTAACACAAATGTTAGCCAGCAAGTATGGGACAGTTTTTCAATGGTTACGCGGCTACTACATTGTCGGCCATTCAGAATTTGGAAGTTCGATTTTTTCAAAACTGACAGCGGCCGCTAACTCGGGTGAAAAAGAATTCCCATTCACTTTAGGACAAGATCAATTTGATTTTATTGATTATGACGTTTTTTGCAAACAGATAGCTGCTGCGATCGGTCAAAATGATGTTAATGGTATCATTGAGATTTGCTCAGGTAGACCGGAAAAATTAGCCGACCGAGTTGAACGTTTTATCCGTGAAAATAATTATAGTATTAAATTGAAATACGGGGCCTTTCCCGATCGACCTTATGACTCAAAAGCAATCTGGGGAAATAATACCAAGATCCAACACATCCTTGAACAGAAAAAGTATCTGAATAAATAAAATCAGTGGCTGAAGTTCGATCAGTTAGTACGCCATTGAGCTTGAGTATTTCAAAATATCAATAAGCACAGAGATCCTACTGGCCCGTTATTCTGGGCTAGTAGGATCTCTGTTTATAATACTTAAAAATTGTTCATTTAAAATTACTACTGATTTGCGATTTTGAGTGATTGATTTCTAAACCAATAATCGGCATAGTCTTTATTGCCAGTTGCATCGATTGCATAACGATCGATCACAAAGATATGCCTGCCAGCTAAACTGGCGTCAACCGATAGGCTGGTGCTGAAACCACTATATAATGAATTATAAACACTAGGATATTCTTTTTGGACATCTGGACGCAAATTATTTGAGATCCGAACACGTTTGATTTCTTTGTTCGTATCAGCATTCATGATGATCAAAAACCGATAATTACGACCCTGAGCCTCATCACTGGCATGCCAGCCCGAAATTTGGAGCATTGTACCGGTTACTGAAAATTTCTCAAGTGTTGCAACATTCATTGATTTTTTAGGAACCGCGATCGTGTTCGCGCGGAACCAATAATCGGAATAATCTTTACTACCAGTCGCATCAGAAGTGTAACGATCGATCACAAAAACCCTTTTTCCCGCCAAGCTAGCATCAACGGGCAGGCTAGTGGCAAAACCGCTGTATAAAGAATTGTAAACATTAGGATATTTGCTTTGGACATCTGCACGGGAACCACTTGTAACACGGACACGTTTGATTTCTCTATTGGTATCAGCATCCATAAAAATCAGATAACGATAGGCCCGCCCCTGTGCATCATCACTCGCATGCCAACCGGAGACCTGAATCGTAGAACCTGTCGCCATAAACTTTTCCAATGCCGCGATGTTCACAGATTTTTTGGGAACAGTAATAGTATTCGCGCGGAACCAATAATCCGAATAGTCTTTACTACCAGTCTGATCAGAAGTGTAACGATCGATCACAAAGACTCGTTTACCTGTGAGACTAGCATCCACAGCTACACTAGTGTTGAAACCACTATTTCCCGAATTGTAAACGTTAGGGTACTTATTTTTGATATCTGGACGCGAAACATTGGCAATTCGGACGCGTTTGATTTCTTTATTGGTATCAGCATCCATAAAAATCAAATAGCGATAATTACGACCCTGAGCCTCATCGCTGGCATGCCAGCCTGCCACTTGGATCGTCGCGTCCGTAGCCGTAAATTTCTCCAAAGTAGCCACATTTACTGCCTTTTTGGGGATTGTGATCGTATCAGAACGGAACCAAAAATCAAGATAATTTTTACTGCCCGCTGGATCCTTAGTATAGCGATCGATCACAAAAACTTTCTTACCCGCGAGTCCAGCATCAATAGCTATGCTTTCATCAAAACCACTATTCAAAGAGTTATCGACACTAGGATACACTCTCTGAACATCAGGACGCGCCAAGCTTGAGATTTGGATCCGTTTGATTTCCTTGTTTGTCTCTGCATCCATAATGATCAGATAACGGTAATTATAGTCACTGATCTCATTACTGATATGCCAACCACGCATTTTGAGCGTTGTTTGATTGGCAGTAAACTCATTAAGATCGCCTTTATTGATCGTAGTGAAGCGTCCATCATAGTCATAGCTCATATCGATTTTACCATAACCAGACACATCCCATTTATCCGTGTATTGCCAAGTCCCACAAGGTTGAAAACCTACCGTATCAGCACCATACTCCGCGATCCATAGATTCTTATCATGTAGATCGGCGACCTTGATCAACTTACTACTGAACCAAGAACGCATCGAATAAGTACTGGTATAGCTATACCCATGACCTTGAACGTAGTCGGTGAATGTATTGATATCCTTGGTAATCACACTTGAATTAGCGGAATTCTTTTTATCCTCGATATCTAGTGCTAAAACACGATCCGTTGAGATCCCAAGTAATTTGGCCTGCTTTACAAAAAAAGCTGCCTCTGCCACTGGACTATTACTAGTAGTTGAAGAATTGAACTCAGCGTAATGATAGGCATTGACCAATAAACCGGCCTTCTTGGCATTGACGATCTGAGCCGCCGCTTTAGGATTGATATACCAATCACCTTGAGTTAATTTGACCGTGACTGCCTTGACACCACGCTGCTTAAGTTGCTGAAAAAAAGCCAAATCACTTGACTGGTAACTTGCGATATCGGCAACTAAATTAGTTGCGGCCTGAACCGACCCAGGTTTGATCAGGCATAAAATTCCAAATAGAGATAAAACCACTAAAGATATTAGGTGATGCTTCGCCCTTTTTCTCAATACATTATTACCTCCTATCAAAAAGTATGATACATTTATTATTTTAGCATATCCCCTTAATCCCCAATATTACAGTTCATTAAAAATTTACCTCATCGTTCTCATGGGTTATAATTCAATTAATACGAGGAGGTTTTTTTAATGATCATAACTTCAATAGCACTATTTATCGGAGCATTGTTGCTCCTAAGCTATACCATTTTCTCATTCAAAAGATCTTCTGCACTAAAACGAATTATCCTAACTATTCTTGTCGTTGCTTTGCTTGTTGGTGGTGGGGTCACCCTAGGCACTGAGCAAAACTCAAAAACAAATGATGCTCAAATTGATTCTAGCACTCGAAGCACAAATAAAAGTAGCAAAACCTCTCAGAGAGCCCAACACGCCAGTCAAGATTCTACAGAGAGCGCTTCAAACAAGGATGCTGATCCGTCTTCGAATAGTTCTCGATCCAGTATAACCGATAATACTACAACTTCAGTGGCTGAGAACACATCGACAAGTTCGGTCGATTCGATTACTGGCTTTGCTAAAAGGACCTTCAACAATCAAGTTTCAACGGTCGAAAGTGGCCGCGTTTTGACGCTTGCTCCTAACGACTCAGACTTATTCACCAAAATATCACGAATCGTCTCACATAATCAAGAAGCCTATAACTTCGATGAAATAAGGGATAAGTTGATTACCATTTCTCAGAAATATCCTGACTATACGGTCAAGCTCGTTGATCCTTCGACAAAAGAAGAAATATACACTCTCCAAAATACTAAAACGATCGTTGATAAAATCTATACTAATTAAATCGAACTGCCCACCAATATTATCCAATCATTTATATAGCAGAATAGAGTGGGTGAGTAGTCTCAATAATGCCTACAGCTTTGAAGTAGACAATCCTTGATCGAAGAAACTTGACTCAACAAGATCAGTTATATTATTGCTATTAAGAAAAGTCACGACTTGAGCTCAAAATACTCAAGTCGTGACTTTTTTCTAAAAGATATTCTGACAATCCCGTCCCATAGCCGAATATTCATAGGAATCAGCTGAATCCATTGATAACAAACTCCTATTTCTCCAAGAAAAACTCAAAGCGCTCGCCCGCATATTGAGTCCGCACATATTCAAAGGGCCGACCATCGCTCAGATAAGTGATCTGACGCAAACGCAAGATGGCGTCTCCACGCTTTAAGTTTAGATAGTCGGCAATGCTTTCCGAGGCCAAGGTCGCTGTGATTGTTTGCTTAGCCTGGCCGATCGTGAACCCACCTTTTTGCTCCATGGTCGCATAAAAAGATTCCGTCACTTCGGCGCGGCTAAAATTCTTGACCATATCGGCGGGGATCGTTGCGACTTCGAAACAAATCGGTAAACTGTCCGCTAAACGGATCCGTTCCATGCGCACGACCTTATCAGTCTCACCCAAGTTTAAGCGTTCTTGCTCACTAAGGGATGGGCTGACCGTGCGATAAGAGATCGTCTGACTTGACGGAAATTTACCCTGAGAACGCATCAATTCTGTGAAGCTGGTGATCCCGGACATTTTTTCCTGGACCTTTTGTCGCGCTACGAAAGTTCCAGCGCCAACCCGACGTTCCAAGATCCCCTCTTCCACCAGCGTCTGTAAGGCCTGTCGTAAAGTCATGCGGCTAACTTTGAATTGGACCGAAAGCGCTCGTTCTGAAGGGATGCGATCGCCGACCTTCCAAACGCCCGACTCAATATCTCGTTTTAGCTGATTATGAATCTTGATATATACAGGAGAATCCACTGAGTTCACCTCTAACTCTCTATTCAGGATGATATTCAGTGCCGTAGCTGTAGGTTGCCTGTAAGGCCATATTTTGATCTAGTAAGTTCAAGTCAGCGTCACGACCAGCAGCTAAGATCCCCTTTGAATCTAGGTGGAATTCTTCGGCTTGGTTAACACTACTCATCAAAACGGCTTCATACATTGAGCAACCGGTAAAGCGTTGAATATTCTTGAATGCGTCAATAAACTGTAAAACAGAGCCGGCCAAAGTACCATCGGCCAAACGTGCCTGCTTATCTTTAACGAATACCTTCTGACCACCTAATTCACTTTCGCCTTCAGGCATACCTTTAGAGCGCATCGAATCGGTAACCAATTCGATCCGTTCTGGTCCCTTTTGATCAAAGGCTAAGCGGATCATGTCTGGCACGATATGGAAGCCATCGCAGATCAATTCCGCATGCATATTGTCTTCCAACATGGCATGACCAGTGACCCCAGGTTGACGATGCTTGAATTCTCGTTGCGCGTTGTAGAGATGGGTCACATGGGTCGCTTTACTGTTCAATAATTGTTCCCGCGTCGCGTTACTGTGACCTACTGATGGCACGATACCATTAGCTAAGCAATAGTCTTCAAAAGCTGCAGCGCCTTCATCTTCAGGAGCATAAGTGATCAATTTGACCAAACCGCCAGAAAGCTCGTTCCATTCACCCAATAACTCGGTATTGGGGTCTTTGATATATTGTTCTGGTTGCGCGCCTTTATAAACAGCAGAAATGAACGGACCTTCCAAATGTACGCCTTGGATGATCGGGTTCTTCGCCGCAGCAACCTTGACCCCACGCATGGCATGGGCGATATTTTCATTAGACTGCGTCATCGTCGTTGCGAATAAGGTGGTGACACCTTCATTGCGCATCATTTTAGTCGCCATCGTATCGATCTGCTCTGGATCGCCGTCCATCGCATCGTACCCGTAACCACCATGGGCATGAACATCGATGAATCCAGGAACGATCGTCAAACCCTGGACATTTTCGATTTCATCGCCGGCCTGAGCAACATATTCATAAACTGGCCCGACCGCTAAAACTTTTTGATCAAAACGGATATAGCCATCATCGATAACTTGATCCCCTGTATAGATTTTTGCATGTTTTAAGACTTTTACACCCATAAAGACATCTCCTTATTATTCTATCCACCATCCAGTATAGGTGGTATAGACCAAAAAAGCAAACGAATTCAAGCTTTTTCTCGACCAATTTCGGGAAAGAAGCGGGATTTAAGTACGCCTTCGTCAGACTGTCAAAAAGCAGTTTGCCTTGGTCCAGTTCAGGCACCCTCACCTTGATCTTTGGCGATCGTTGCATCCACCGCCTTAGTTAGCGCCGTTTCAAAGCCGGCCGCTTGTAACGCCAATATCCCCGCGATCGTTGTGCCTCCAGGCGAGGCGACCGCGTCGATCAATTCCCAAGGCACCTGATCACTTTGCTGGACCATTTGCGCGCTGCCGACCACCATTTGGCTGACGATCGCCTGAGCTTGCTGCTTCGTCAAACCATACTTAACCCCAGCATGGGCCAATGCATCAATAAATAAATAAACAAACGCTGGCGCACTGCCGGCCAGAGCAACAAAAGTACTAAAGTCTGCTTCCGGTAGATCAACAGTCGTGCCTAATGCAGAAAAAAGCCGCTGAGCTAAGGGATAGGCAGTTTTTCCAGCAGCCTCGTTAGCTGCTAACGCTGTCATTCCCTGACCGATCCGGACATTTAAATTAGGCATCACACGCACTATCGGTACGTTTGCGCCAAGCAACGCCTCCAAGGTAGCCAGATCGACCCCAGATAACAATGAAAACACTGGTAACTCGCGTTGCGCAAGTTCCGTTGCCAATGGCGCCAAAACACTATCTTTTTGCTGCGGTTTCACCGCCAAAATAAGCGCATCGGCCTGTTGAACGACGGCCAGATTACTAGCAATTGCCTGCAAACCATACTTATTTGCAAATGATTCATAGTTCTGAGGATGCGCACTATGGACCAAAATATCCGCAGCCGGAACCGTCTCCTTTTCCAGTAGCCCCAAAATGATCGCTTGCGCCATGTGACCAACGCCAATAAACCCTAATTTCACCAAGATTTCCTCCTCAAGATTTCAACTAGACCAATTTTAACGCAAAAATCAAACTATCTCAACTTTCGTCAAAACTGAACTTACCCAAATCGAACCTTGTCCGCTAACTCCCAGTTTCAAATAACTTTATCAAGATAACCAAGCGATTCCACTAAAACGAGTACAAAAAAAGGCCTTGGTTCAAAAACGAACCAAGACACTTCACTTACTTATTCGCTAAATCCAAATTGGGTTAGCTGGATTCGAACCAGCGCATAACGGAGTCAAAGTCCGTTGCCTTACCGCTTGGCTATAACCCAATAATATGGAGGAGAGTGGATTCGAACCACCGAACCCGAAGGAGCGGATTTACAGTCCGCCGCGTTTAGCCACTTCGCTACTCCTCCATTAAGGCTGGTCGGCTTAATAGCCAACTCAAATAGTTTACCGAAAAAAGTGATATTTTTCAAGCCCTAAACCCAAAAAAAGTATTTTGTGCCACGCACTTTTTTACAACAGGATTTTTAACCGCCTAACAGTCTATGATCAACATCTGCTAACACTCCCCAACTCCCAATGACCATCAGTAATCCTCATTCACTGTGAATTGATTTGTCGAATCGACTCCACACAACTAAAACCAGCGTTCAACTGAATTTTATTATAAAAAATGGCGATAACAAAAGAGTTAAATCTGAATCTTTCTTTTTTGCTCATAAAATCCCAAAAAGCGAATTAATTATCAGTTTATAGGTATGATAAGGAATAAACAATCATTTTATGTGACTTTTTTTGAAAAAGAAAATATAATAAAAGTCATTGTATCCAAAAGAGGAGAGTCTTCAATGATTGTTTATTCTATATTAATCGTTCTACTGGCTTTTATTTTACCATTCACGATCGCGTTCCTTCAAAAGAAATTAGATATCCTTAACTTCCTTTGGACTCAGCTTCTCCGTTTCATTGTCCTTTTAGGTTCACTCTACCTAGTTTCCCGTTTTCTGCTCCACCGCGATCTATTCGTTGCTACCAGCTACAACTTGATCTTCTCAATGCAATTACTTGGTTTGATCATTCTTGGCGTACTGATTTCCTTCTTGCTCAACCGTTATTTACATCTTGATCAACACTTAAAGATAATCAATTTGACTAAAGTTACACCTAAAAGAGTGATCTTAGCGATTCTTTTGAGTTTGCTGGCCGCCCTAAGTGTCTTTATTTATGAGGGTAGTTATTGGGCCACTAAGAATTTTGGTCTATTGAATCCTGAACAAGTGATCTATAATTTGAAACAACCGATGGAGGGAGCAGATTCAAGTTTTATTATCTCTTTTCTGAATGGTCCCCTTCTTGATACGATTCTTGTGCTGATCTGTTTGCTCCCTCTGTTCTTTGTTTTGAGCCACTGTGAATTTCAAATCATTCATCGCCCCAAGCTAGTACATTGGGGCGTAGCAGCCATGACTATCTTAGCTTCAGGCGCTTTGATCTATTCCGGTGCGGTCAACATCGACGCTAAGGGGTTCATTAAATATTTCACTTCTTCATCAACTTTTATCGAGGAGAATTATGTTGACCCAGCGACTACCAAACTTACCTTTCCCAAGAAAAAAAGAAATTTAATCTATATCTATGTTGAATCTTTGGAATCTACTAGTATCGATAAACTTCAAGGCGGTGAAATGTCGACTAATTTATTACCGGAATTGACCGAACTATCCAGTGAAGGTATTCACTTTTCTAACTCTGACAAACCATTCGGTGGTGCCTATCAATTCTATGGTACCGGCTGGACGATCGCTGGTATGGTTGCACAAACTGCCGGAATCCCTCTAAAAGTTCCCATTGACGGCAATTCATATGCCACCAGTAAAAGCGATTCATTTTTACCTGGCGCAACAACTTTAAATGATATTTTAGCCGAAGAAGGTTATCAACAAACTTTTTTGCTTGGTTCTGACGCAACATTTGGTGGCCGCCGCTCCTACTTCACCCAACATGGCAAAGTAACGATCGATGATTATCTTGCCGCCAAGAAGGAAAACCGAATCCCCAAAAATTATAAAGTTTGGTGGGGTTACGAAGATTCTAAATTGTTCGACTATGCTCAAGAGGATCTGAGCCAATTATCGACCAGTAGCAAACCTTTTAACTTTACAATGTTGACAGCTAACACTCATCATATTGGCGGATACCCCGAAAAGGACATGCCCAAGACATACTCAGAGCAATATTCAAATGTGATTGCTTACACGGATACCCAACTTGTGACTTTCGTGAACTGGCTCAAGCAACAACCGTTTTACAATAATACCACGGTTATCATCCATGGTGATCATCTTTCTATGGATGCTGATTATTATGCCAAGAAAAAAATCAGTAGTAGTAAACGTCATACTTTTAATCTTATTTTGAATGCTCCAATTGATAAGAGTACAGTCAAAACCAGAAATCGTACTTACGGTACATTTAATATGTTCCCAACAACTTTGGCAGCCCTAGGTGTCGATATCAAAGGAAATCGTTTGGGTCTAGGCACCAATCTTTTCTCCAACGAAAAGACGCTGGCCGAGAAATATGGTCGCAAGAAATTGAATAGCGAGCTTTCACAGAGTTCAAAATTCTATAATGATCGCTTTATTTATGATAAAGAAAAATAAGAGTTCAGTTTACAGCCTACTGGATCGGCCAAGAATCTGATGATCTGAATTAAATCCTTTATCATAACTCAAATCAAATCCCTATTAAATTCGACACTTATCAAAAAGACGAATCAGCGCCTGCTTAGCTCGGAGCTGATTCGTCTTTTTCTGCATTGTAATTCATGATGCCTAAAGCCCTATTGATCGTATTTGACCGACTAATAAAAAAATTTAATCATCTTTAGATTTTACTAATCAATCTATTTTATAATGATGTTATCTTTCAAATTAGAATAATGAAAGTCAATTGACTCCCGCTAAATAGATGGAAACTCGATCATGCTCAAATCACGTTGCCACTCCGCTAGAAAATTAGACTCCCGCCATTCATTCAAACGGCGTAAGCCATAACCAACCGGCGCGTGAAAATAAGTGGTTCCGGCGATCGTGACCGGTCGCTGACGCGTATGCAAATGCCCAAAGGCTACGCGCTCGACCTGATATTGCTGCAAAAGCTGGCCCAATGCCTGACTTCCTAATAGACCATTGATATTTTGCCAGCGTGGATGATCTAATTGATCAAAAATAAAATCACGCCGTGGTACAAAATGAGTTATAAATAAAATCTCATCACCACGCTCCCGCGCTATTTTTAAATCTAGCTCCACTTGCTGTAACACCCGTGCCATTCGTTCCTGATCAGATAGCGGCATGGCGATCCGACGGTCGATCCAATACGTGTTTTTCCATTGCTGAAAATCGGCAGCCGTGCGAGCAGTGGCCAACGAATCGGCCAAAGAGTAGTCATACCAGCCATTATTCCCCACCAAACTCACCTTTGTTCCCGGCAAATGGATCACGCGATGATGCAAATAATGCGGCCCCAACAATTCTGGTTGCTCCAGTTGATCATACGTGACCCCCCGCAACATATCATGATTGCCCGCCACAAAATAAACCCGCATCGATCGTCCCAAGGCTCGTTGAAGCCGCTCTACATAAGCAAATGTTTGTTCAAAATCATTGAACAGATCACCGGTCAATAAATAATGATCCACACCCGCCTCTTGTAAAAACTCGGCCTGTCGCGGAATCAACTCCATCAGATCCTGCCGATTGATATCCAAATGTTCATCACTGGAAATAGCTAGCTTCATTGGTGCCTCCTGGGGTAGGTTATTAGTTTTCCAATCGCAATAGAATAGCATGAAACAACGTCTGCTGCCTATACAAAACCATTTGTTGTCTTTTCCAAAATTTTACTAGAGGGCCAACTGCGCAACAGGTTCACTGACAATAAAAGATTTTAATATAGTGATAAAAGGCAATATCAACTGACGTTTCTGTTTGCCTTGTTCAACTGATAGCGCACCTTACTATTCGAGCTTCACTTGGTATAGTATGACTAAGTATTAGCAGCCTTTCTAATTTTGATTACTTTCGTATTTTAGTCCACGTACTTAGGTACGACAGGTGAGCGGCATGGTGTGGGATTATATGGGCAAACATTTCAATCCGCATTTTTCATGTGAGGTACGACCTCAACGACTTGGGAGAAGGTGTGTTCTGTTATTTCAATCCAAGCACCTCATACGAGGTACGACCTTGATTAATCGTAGCTTCTTCATCTAGACCCGATTTCAATCCACGTACCTCATACGAGGTACGACAAACAAGTCTCGAACATTGGCGGTACGTCAATATTTCAATCCACGTACCTCATACGAGGTACGACCGATTTCTGCCTCAGCATCAAACCCAGAAACTATTTCAATCCACGTACCTCATACGAGGTACGACATCTTTCTCATACGTACAATATTTTGTTCGCTATTTCAATCCACGTACCTCATACGAGGTACGACTACTGACCACGTCCTGACAATTCCACGGTTTGAATTTCAATCCACGTACCTCATACGAGGTACGACTTTATGCCCCGACAAAACGGCAGTCTAGACTTTAAATTTCAATCCACGTACCTCATACGAGGTACGACATTTCAGCGGCCAGTAAAGGACTAAGACGCATTATTTCAATCCACGTACCTCATACGAGGTACGACACGCTATTGCCAAAGAAAAATCGTTGGGTTGTCGATTTCAATCCACGTACCTCATACGAGGTACGACGGGCTGGTCGAGCCGTAACGCATAATGATTTCTCATTTCAATCCACGTACCTCATACGAGGTACGACGATTGCAGGCGTGTTTTGCGTAAAGATTGCCTATTTCAATCCACGTACCTCATACGAGGTACGACGTGTAAAACAGCCTTCTCCCATGCTTCCATGGTTATTTCAATCCACGTACCTCATACGAGGTACGACTAATCAGGTCAAGAAAATTATCAAGTTAGCGCATTTCAATCCACGTACCTCATACGAGGTACGACGTTTTTTCCGAGGACGAGGCCGACTATTCGGTATTTCAATCCACGTACCTCATACGAGGTACGACTTAATAACGTTGGTGGCTTTGCCGTCACGAATCATTTCAATCCACGTACCTCATACGAGGTACGACCGTTGTCCTAAAGACAGTTCGTCATCCCCGCTTATTTCAATCCACGTACCTCATACGAGGTACGACCAAGCCCTAGACTGGACTTGCCCCGATCTGCTCATTTCAATCCACGTACCTCATACGAGATACGACAGGTCTTTTCACGAGTGACTAAACCGCTGCGCATTTCAATCCACGTACCTCATACGAGGTACGACCTTGAAGGTGTTGATGAAACGAGCATTGGCTACATTTCAATCCACGTACCTCATACGAGGTACGACGTGACCTAATTGATCAAGCCCACGCACGGCTGATTTCAATCCACGTACCTCATACGAGGTACGACATAACTACCAACGCCAATTTTGTAATTATTTGATTTCAATCCACGTACCTCATACGAGGTACGACTCAACATCAGGACTAAGTGCAACTGACTTGACCATTTCAATCCACGTACCTCATACGAGGTACGACATCTGTTTTTGATTTTATTAGTTATTTCTTAATATTTCAATCCACGTACCTCATACGAGGTACGACAGATGGATCCCTTGAGGCTAGCCAAGATCCCGAATTTCAATCCACGTACCTCATACGAGGTACGACAAGGTAAAGCCAATGCCTGAGTTTAGTATGGAAATTTCAATCCACGTACCTCATACGAGGTACGACTGTGCACATTTTGTGCACATCATAATTCGCTAAATTTCAATCCACGTACCTCATACGAGGTACGACTTGGCGGCTTTATAGGGAGGCGACAGATATGCCTATTTCAATCCACGTACCTCATACGAGGTACGACAAAAATGTTGACGTTCAATTAAAAGCTGTTTTATTTCAATCCACGTACCTCATACGAGGTACGACGCTGACCGTAATGTTGGACGTTAACCCGAACCTATTTCAATCCACGTACCTCATACGAGGTACGACTGGCCTGATTTTTTGGACCAGATCAGACTTAGTGTAAAGTTTTACTCGGGAGGTCAATGTCAAAGAATAAATTATTTAAAGATAAAGTTGACAAAAGAAGACCGCAGCCCTCTAATTGAGTTACCAA
>NZ_BROC01000024.1 GCF_024345205.1 Lapidilactobacillus luobeiensis
AAGCCTCGCTTTGCGAGTCTTAAAATCAGGCCTTGGTCTAAGTGGCCCAGCCACTAAGACCAATTTCACGGCGATCTCACCCGCCACACTCCACTCCGCCCGCTCAACCGTTTTAGGCAGAATAAGCTGCCACGTCACCTCGCCTGCTCGTGTGAGTTGACGGATTCCCACGTAGTTGACGACCATGGCTAGTAGTCATACCGTAACAATCAGCTTGACGATTACCAGCAACTGAATAGCGTATCGCAAAACTTGAATTTACTAGTCCTGATAATCGGTCGAGGCAACCATTCAGAATTTTTTATCAATTGAAGTGATAGCATTTTGTCCGCCACACTAGCAAAAGCACTTCGCAAACTACTTCGCCAAGATTGCAGATAGGCTCAAGCTTGTCCAGCAACCGCCTCAGGGCGTGTGGCTCAGCAGTGAAATTTGTCTTAGTGGCTTTGCCACTTAGACAAAGGCTCGATTTGAAGACAAGCCGCTGCTTTTGCGGATTGGCTTCAAACGATGTCCACTGCGTTCCAGCCACCATAAACGCCCTGAGACGGTTGCGTCCACACCTAAACCCAGCACACCTGCAATCAAGCAAAGCAACAAATACAGAAACCGCACTTTGCAGATCGGTTCAAAACAGCGTCCACTGCGTTCCAGCCACTACAAACGCCCTGAGGCGGTTGCGTCCACACCCAAACCCAACTACATCTGCAAGCAAGCAGAGAAACAAATGCAGAAACGGCACTTTTCAAATCGGCTCAAAACAGCATCCCCGCGTTGCCGTCAGTCGTAACCGAAACGCCCCTATTTTATCCAGAACCATCATGCTATACTGAACCAGTAACCCCAGATTTCAGGAACTTAACTAGCAAAGGAGCACTTAAAAGATGAAATTGTTGGCCAGTGATTTTGACAACACTCTGTATTTTAATGAGACCCCGGCTTTTCATCCCGAGGATCTTGCCGCGATCCGGCGATTTCAAGCGGCGGGCAATCTGTTCGGTATCTGCACTGGCCGCAACTTGACGGCGATCACTGACGCGACGGCAGGTCTGATCGATTTTGATTTCTTTATTCTGAATAATGGTAGCGTGATCCTGGATCGGGATCAAAAAGTTTGTTACCAACAAGATGTGCCCACGGAACTTGCTGTAAAAGTGATGCACCATTTCGATCATTTGGCTAGTTTCGCCATGGTCGATCACGGGATCTATCAATATCATTTTGATCAGGCTTGGCCGGGCACTGGCGTTCATCTGATCGAAGATCTCCGTGAGATCCACGAAAGCGGCGTCCATAATTTCTCTTTCCACTTGGATAGTGTTGAAGAAACGCGTCGGATCACCAATGAGATCAATCAATTAGACTTACCGATCACAGCTTTTCAAAATGTGATCGACATTGACGTAGTGGCTCAAGGAAATTCTAAAGGCCACGCGCTTAAATTTGTCCAGAAACAGTATCAAATCGCCGCCGCAGATCTCGCTTGTATTGGCGATTCTTACAATGATCTGCCAATGCTGACCGCCAGTGACCAGAGTTTTACTTTCAATAGTAGTCCGGCTAGTGTTCGACAAGCGGCGACTTATACTGTCGCTAGTTTGGCTCAGGCAGTCAGCGAGCTTCTCCGTCAACAAACTAGTCGCGCGGTCGGTCAATGAGTTTAAAAAATAATGCCCTATTTTCAGACCACTTAGAAGAAAGGGATTAGGATCGGAGGAGCTTATGTTTAAAGAATATGGACCACTAAGTACTCAAGTTTACCAAATCACCAAGCCGATCGGTCGTTCGCTTAACGGCGACCTGGATTACTATGCCCAACAATTGGCAAAGCAGCCCGGGCGGATCTTGGAGGCCGGTGTGGGCACAGGCCGCATGCTGATCCCTTTACTACAAAAAGGATTGCAAGTTGACGGCCTCGACCTTTCCGCGGAAATGTTGGCCCAATGTCGCGAAAATCTAGCAGCAAACGGATTGACTGCTGATCTTTTCCAACAGGATCTAACGCACTTACAACTGGACCGAACTTATCAGGCGATCATCATGCCCACAGGCAGTTTTGACCTCTTACCTAAAGAACAGATCTTGACGGTGTTACAGGGCTTTTATCAGCACTTGGCACCTGATGGTTTTCTATTGTTTGACACGATCTTACCCAGCGACTTCAAGCCCGGTGAAGTCACTGTTGATAGTTTTCCACTGGATGATCAACGCGGGATCTTGTTCACCAGTACCAGCGAACAGTTCGACTGGCCAGCGCAAAAAGTCAGTTACAGTCATCGCTATGAATTGGTGGATCAAGGACAAGTCGTGCAGACTGAACTCTCTCATTTCGTACTTTACTGGTATGGCGCCATGGAGATGCGTTTGCTTTTGGAGAAGGCCGGTTTCACCACGATCAGCCAGCAAACTGGTTACGGTCAGGACACCACTAGCGACCTCCTGACTTTCCGCGCGCAACGAGCGTAGCCAGCGCCGAAACACATTAAAGAAAACGAGTTAAAACAAAAAATCCTGCTTTGACTGATCTGATTCGATCAGTCAGGGCAGGATTTTTGATTTTTTCTAAACTAGCATTGTATCTGACTTAAACCGACTGAGCCAATTCCGCTAAGCGCGCTTGCACCTGAGGGTTTTCGCGGAACTCATCGTAGGTGGTCTCCGCGCGGTCAACGACGCCGTTTGCGCTCAAGTAGATCAGGCGATTTGCGACAGTTTGGATAAATTGGTGGTCATGGGAGGCAAAGCAGATCGCGCCTTGATAATCGATCAAGCCGTCATTCAACGCGGTGATCGACTCCAGATCCAAATGATTGGTGGGATCATCTAGTAAGAGGACATTGGCCTTGAGCAACATCATTTTCGACAACATCACTCGAACTTTTTCACCACCAGAGAGGACGTTGACTGATTTCAAGACATCATCGCCGGAGAAAAGCATCCGCCCCAAGAAACCACGCAAGAAAGTATTGTCATCTTCACCCTTTTCGGCAAATTGACGGAGCCAGTCCAAGATTGCTGTCTCTTCATCGAAGATCGCGGTGAAATCTTTCGGCAAGTAGGCGGTGCTAGTGGTGACGCCCCAGCGGACCGTACCGGAATCCGGCGTTAATTCGCCAGTGAGCACTTTGAATAAAGTGGTCGTGACCATATCGTTATCGGCCAAAAATGCGACCTTATCGTCCTTGTTCAGGATAAAGCTGACGTGATCCAACACTTTTTTGCCAGCGACAGTCACGCACAGATCATCGACTTGCAACAGGTCATTGCCGATCTCCCGATTGGGCACGAATTTGATGAACGGATAGCGGCGCGAACTAGGTTGGATATCATCCAGCGTGATCTTATCCAGCATTTTCTTCCGCGAAGTCGCTTGCTTGGACTTGGAAGCGTTGGCGGAAAAGCGAGCGATAAAGTCTTGGAGCTCTTTGATTTTTTCTTCTTTTTTTGCGTTCTGATCTTGCATCAACTTCTGAGCCAGTTGCGCAGATTCTAGCCAAAAATCGTAATTACCGACATAAAGCTTGATTCGATTGTAATCTAAATCCGCCATATGAGTACAAACTTTGTTAAGAAAATGGCGGTCATGGGAAACAACGATGACCGTGTTCTCGAAATTGATCAAAAATTCCTCTAACCAATCGATCGACGCTACATCTAAACCGTTGGTCGGCTCGTCCAGTAACAAAACATCAGGTTTGCCAAACAGCGCTTGCGCCAACAAAACCTTGACCTTCTGCCCTTCTGTCAAAGCGGCCATCTTTTCTTGGTGGAGACTTTCTGGCAAATTCAACCCTTGAAGCAGTTGCGAGGCTTCACTCTCAGCCTCCCAGCCGCCGATCTCACCGAACTCCGCTTCTAGCTCCGCGGCATGAAGGCCATCAGCCTCATCAAAGTCAGGTTTCTGGTAGATCGCGTCTTTTTCTTGCATGATCCGATACAGATCGGTGTGCCCCATGATGACCGTTTCCAAAACCGTATTCTCTTGATAGTCAAAGTGATTTTGACGCAAGGTCGCCAGTCGTTCATTGGGATCCAGACTCACTGTCCCCGTTGAAGGCTGGATCTCGCCTGACAACACTTTCAAAAAAGTTGATTTGCCGGCACCATTAGCGCCGATCAGGCCATAACAGTTGCCTGGCGTAAACTTGATATTCACATCTTGAAAAAGTTTACGATCCGCAAAGTGCAAACTCACATCGCTTACAGTAATCAATCGTTATCCTCATTTCTTCTAAGTAGTCCCATGAATTATACCGATTAATCCGCTGGGAAGCAAGACATCTCCGGAAAATGACCGCCTAGGTACGCTGTTCTTTTAGCCAAAAAGAAACACGCAGCCGCCGACCGACTTGGTGTTTCATCAGTGCACTCCCAAAGCAATCAGCGTTTGATCGCTTTAAGCGTAAATTCCTGATCCCGCAAACGCCGGATCCGCGCTTGATACTTACGCACTCGCCCGTTTTCAAAGATCAAGACTCGGTAACGACCGCCGGAGAGTGGGTAGTTCTGCGGACCAGCCCCGGCAAAATCAGCAACCAAGGCAGTTCGGTGTCCCCGCATGACCCGCACGCGACCGGAGCGCTCGCTGGTGAAGGCCAATTGATACTTGGTCCGTTTGATCAAAAGCTTACGCAGACCGCTGATCAAGATCAAGACCAGTAACCCAGCCGCCAAAGCCCAAAGCCAAAGTTTTAGCCGATTCCAACGTTGCGTATTTTTGATCTCCTTTTGCTCCTTTTCGGCGAAAGGGATCCGCCGACCGTTGACCAAAAGTCGCTCGGAGTTGATCATATAAGGCGTACAGGTCATTAAAGTCACGATGTCTTGACCGCCAACGGCCTGCAGCGCCTGCACGTCAGTAGGTTCGATCACTTGCTTTTGGTAAACTTCATAAGCCAGCGTCCGCGACCCATTTTTAATATAAAAATGATCACCTTTTTTGAGCTCAGGTAAATGGGTGAATAAGGTCGCGTTGGGTACGCCACGATGGGCGGAGATCACTGCGCGCGTCCCAGCACCACCCACGGGAAAAGAGCTACCATCAAGTAAACAAGCGCCAAATTGGAGTAACCAATCGCTAGTATGGTCAAAAATCGGTAAACTGGCTTTGATCTTAGGGATTTGGATCTCCGCAACTGTCGCCGTCGCACGTGATTCCTGCTGACTTTTCTTTGTTTTGCCCGTCGGATTGCCACTTTGATCCAACGAATCAGTAAACGCTTCGATCCCTGGCAAACTATTCTGTGCGTTTAGCGCTTCGTTCTTCTTCTGGTAACGAGCCAACTCTTTCTTTTGGGCCGCGCGACTTTTCTTATTCTCCCGCCGCTGATATTGATCGATCAGTTGCTGATTTTGGTAAGAGACCCAAGCATCGCTGACGAACGGATAAGACAATGTCCCGACCCCTGCTAAAATCAATATCAAGATGATCAGGTCCAACCAATTGAACCGTCGCTGTGGTTTAGTCGCCGCTCGATGCTGTTTTTTGACCATGGATTTACTCCTTCAAACTATCACTTACCTCGCTATGTACCTGATCTCAGCAATTGACGCTGGGATCAGGTCGAACTTGACGCCAGTAAAGAAAAAAGGAGCGTCAACAGACCCTCCCGATTTCTTGATGACCGTCGTTTTTTAATGATTAAAACGCCCGCCGACGCTTGAGATAAACCAAACTACCACCAGCGATCAAAGCAACACCGATCGCGATAAAGACGACGATGCCATTACCACCAGTATGGGGTAAGATACCAGTTGGTTGGTCTTCGATAACAACTGGTTCCGAATCATCATCAGCATGGAAAGATGTGTCCTTAGCCCTCTCATAACCAGCCGGTGCTTTCGTCTCGCTTGCAATATACTCTGTCGTCATATCCGCAAAACCATTTAAACCGAATTTACCATCTTTATCTGAGGTGAAAACAGTCGCGTTCTCTTTTGCAGCAACGAAACTCAAGCGATAGTTACCTGCTAAGACATCAACAAAGCCAGCCGGAACATTTTCAAGTGCTTGACCATCTTTGTCAGTCAATTGTAAATATTGCTTATCCGTATTTTGAATAACGAACTCCGCGCCTGCCAATACTTCATCAGTCACACTGTCTTGTTTAACGAAATCTTGTTGATAAGTTTCCTTGACTGTGTTCTTGGGATAAACGTAAACATTGCCATCATCAGCAGCCTTGGCCGGTAGGGTCAACCAAAAATCTGCACTGGTACCATAGCCAGCACGCGGGTTTGTTTCATGGAACAGATAAACAGCACTTCTTGTTTGTTGTCCTGCGACCGCTTCAGTTGTCGGTAAAGTAATGGTTGCTTGTCCTTGACCATCAGTTACTAATGATTCCTGTGAAATCAAATCCGAAATATCACCCTTATAGCCGGTCGGATCGGCCCAATATTTGGCGGTAACATCATAAACTTCGAATTCAACGCCTGCCAGTGACTTAGCGCCCGCGCCATCCCATTCTTCATTAGTAGGACGTTCTGTAAGCGCTTGGTCACTTGAAAAACCATATTTCGTCAAAATGATCGTTTGCTCTTTTGGAGTATCTTCAGCAGCCGCGCTGACCTGATGACTGGCTGGTGCCGCCACTGCTAACAACGCTAATGATAAGATCGCGGTCGATGCCGCGGCTAAAACGCGTTTCAAACTAATTTTTTTCATTTTCTCCTGCCTCTTCACAAATTAATGGGTTTGTTTTTTCCGTTTGAAAACCAAAGTAAGTACTAAAGCGAGCAATAATAACCCGGTCACACCGGCCCAAAGTGCGCGCTGTTCACCTGCTTGAGGCAAGCGACCAGTTTTCTTCTTGGTACCTTTATCTTTAGGTTGATTTGGTTTGGTTTTGGTTGGTTCTTTTAGATTCGCGATCGCCAAAGGTTGCGCTTGAGGATCAGAAAATTCGCCATTGATGATCGTGAATGAAACTGCTTTTTTACTCAACTGGTAATGTTTCGGAGCAACGACTTCATGAAGCTGATAGTCGCCCGCTTTTAAGCCAGTCAAAGCGAATTTGCCTTGGTGATCACTAGTTAAGGTGTAAAGCCCAGCCGCACGGTAATTCTGCGATGGCTGTGCGACTGTTTGCCAGCGCCAACCCGTTGTCGTTTTAGCCAAGTATTGTCCAGCTTGATTGCTGACGATAAACTGCGCGCCAGCCAAATGCTTCTTAGACTGTTTCAAATCAACTTTAACGAAGTTCTTGCCAGAGGTCGTGACCACAGTAGCGTCGTTCAGGGGATCGTCGCTACCAGGATAAAGTGTTGTCTGGTTGAACAGCCGCGCGTCGGGCGCGACCGTCGCTTCGATAAACATTTGGTAATCGACCGTCAATTGTTGATTCGCATAAGGAATCAATCGATCAACATCAAAAGAAAGTTTAAAATGATGCGCATCTGTGCTGACCACTTGATAAAACGGCGGGGAAACCGTTTGACCATCAAGTTGCACTTCTAATGAACCAACACGAGTCAATTCTTGCGCGGCTTGGTCAGTCAGGATAAATGAGCGCATGGTGCCAATATCTGCGGGAACAGTTATCTGTAAGCGATAGGGGATCGCTTCGCCATAGTCGAAATCTTGACGGCCGTTCGTGATCGTTTTATCTAATGCGATCGTTTCCGAACGTAATTCCGCCTTGGGGTAGATCTCGATCGGTGTCATTGCTGTTCCTTTGTCAGTGATCGGCAAAACTACGACCATGTTTTGACTACGCGTCAGACCTGCGGGGGTTGCAGTCTCACGGAATAGATACACAGCGTAGTGGGAACCATGTTTCAATTTTAGATCAGTGAAGCTTGCAGTACCCTCGCCAGCGGTCGTGACCCGCTTAAGCGGCGTACCTGCGACGAAATCATCTTGGGCCAATTTCTCTTGGGCCTGTCTGATCTCTGTTTTATTTTTCGGTTTTTCCGCCCAAAATGCTTCAGAAACATCATAAACCGCAAACTCAGCACCATTCTGTGGCTCACCACCAACAAAAGGATCACTTTTACCATTATTGACCACATCATCAGGGGTCTCACCTTGATCAAAAAGCTTTTTATGCAATCTGATCGTGACCCGCTCATTAGTCGCGGCGTGAACATAATGCTGGGGTAGGACACTACTGATCAATAATAGGGCCAGTAACACACCTAGATTTCTCAGCCATTTACGCATTATCGTTCACCTCCCGTTGATGACGCTCAAAAACAATGATCACACTAGCAGCCATGAATAAGAGTAAGATACCTGCCACCATGAAACTCAGTTGGCCTGGACCGCCTGTATGAGGTAAGACCAGCGTTGTCGCGTTCTTGATCGTTAAAATAATAACGGTCGCGCCCGTCTGCTCATCCACTTTGCTACTGATCGTTACCAATTTCTTGATTTGTGGATCAGTACTGGTTATGGTCGCATTGCCAGCTGCATCAACCTCGAACTTAATGGGAGCAGCCAACTGATCATAGCCATTTGGCGCTTTAGTTTCTGTCAGTGTATAAGTACCGGATTTAAAATCTGATTTTTCGAAGCTCGTACCATCATCCGTTGCGATCAATCCTTCATCATTCAGCGTGAATTGCGCGCCCGATAAAGGCTGGTCAGTCAAGCCGTCAGTCTTGACAACCTTTAACCGCAAATTTTTCTCATCATTCTTAACAAAACGAAGAACATTATTCTTGCCTTTATTGGTCGACTGCGCAGGATCAATGAAGAGCCCATCAGCATGGCTGTCCTCACTAGACTCCGTTGCCGCGATCGGCTTGCCATCTGGCTGCTGCCATTGTCCATCTTTAGACAGTATGAAAGCATATGCGGTTCCGTCTAACCGATAGCCAGTTGGTGCCTTAGTTTCCTGGATCGTGTAAGGACCTGGTTTCAACACTTGCAGTGCTAGCTCATCACTCAACTCCTGCGTTTTCTTAGTATCAGTATTCGTTATTGTGAAAACAGCACCAGTTAAGGCAGTATCCGTGCCCTTAGCGTATTTCGCAAACGTGATCCCGTATTGAGTATTGGTGATCTCACTGCTGCTGATGCCCGCAACAACCGAATTTGCAATAGTCGTTCGATAGTTATTCTCGCCCGTAACTACTTCTGATTCGACTTGATAGGTATAAATTTGACCTTGATTATTGAACTTGGCCAATGAAACCGTTTGATTAGCTTGCGTCAGTTGCGCAAATTCATGTTCCCAAGAATTTTCCGTCTTAGCGCCAGAAAGTGTTCCCGTAGCAGACCAAGCGTCGGTACTACCCTGCGTGTCCACAGCCTGTCGAATCACGGTAAAGCCAATACTTTCAGGACGTTTATTCTTTTCAAGATCCGCCCAATCCTTGGTCACCTTGATCGTTGTTCCAGCCGCTTTCGCAGAAGGCACACCAAATTCTACTTCCTTACTATCACTACCATTAGGAGTTAAAGTCGTCGTCCCATTGAGTTGGTACCAATGATCAGGCTTAAAGTTCGCCGCCTCAGTATTCAGGTGAACTTGATAGTGGATCTGGACTTCCTGGCCTTTACCCAGATTCAAGTCCTTCACAGAAATCTTGCGACTGCTGGGATCCTCACTCACTACGGGCAAATTAGCAACTGCCGCATCGCCTGTTGAAACACTATGAACGTCTGGTCCGCCTGCATAAATAAATTGCGACCCTAATGGATCCTCGATCGAACCATTGGAGATCGTGTTTTCGACCCTGCTGATGACCACATTAGCCTGCTTAGATAAATAATCTGTCACTGACTTTGCATCATCTGCGTCTTGATATTCACGACCATTACTGCCCATAGAGGCTAGTTTACTGGTCTTTGCACGTACTTGTTCTTTACTTAAGTACTCCCGCCGGCTCCCCGGTCTCCTATCATTATCCAACTGGATACCTAATACATGCATATCGATACCCGAATTCTGAGTCAATCTTGCTTGGCCTAGTGTGGCTGGCCAAGTGCTCTCGATTCTATATCCACTCCGATCACTGTAGCTGCTATCCAATTGAGATGTATTCCCAGGATCATCAATTTCATGACGCCAAGAAGGTTCGTAAAAAGTATTGCCATACAATTCTACAGTATCGTCAGTTTCAATACCGTAACTAGACGTTTCGACTCTATATGAATAAGTTGGTACACCGTCAGTCATCAAAATAATCATCTTTTGATGACCATTTGGTTGCTCATTTAACATTTCTGCCGCTTTTTTAATACCATCTTGGGTGAAAGTGCCGCCCTCAAACTCACTACTAAGTGCACCTGTGATTTTCCAATAATTGTCATCTGTGGCAGGCGCGATTGCTGAAGTTACAGAAGCAGAACTCGAATAACCAACCAAGCCAACCTTAATAGCTTCAGGATGTGTGGAACTCTTCAACTGGTTTAAAAAATTTCTAACACCAGTTCGAACGGTATTAGCGCGAGTCGCTCGAGAACCGTCCATCTTTTCTTTCATCGATCCCGACATATCAACGACCAAGACAACATCGATTGGATTAACCGTCTGAGTTTCGTTCGCATTACCTTTCACATTAAGGTAAACATCGAACAATCCAGGTGTAGCCGTTTCTTTGGCATACTTACGGATCTGATAATCAGGATCAGCCGCGTTGGCGCCAAATTTTAGATAGGAATTCTCCGTATTAGCCGCATTGCCATCCCATTCTGTCACTTTATCGAAGCCATCTTGAGAGCCACCTTGGTAGTTCAAGACATTTTCTTCTTTTGTGACTTTGTCAGACTTTGTGTCGGTAACTTGCCATGAGTTTGTCGGATAAGTCCCGGTTTTATCAGTTGTATATTCATGCTGAATTCCCGTGGTCCCTTCAGCCCGTGCATTTTGGACTGGTACCATCAGTGAGTTGATGATACTTGCCATCACCAAAAGTACGGCCATTAACAAACGTAAGCCCGTAGAACGCCCATTTATCAGCCTTTTCTTCATCATTCTTTACTCCTCCTTTCTTAATTTGTCTATCCATTTTAATTATCGAAAAGTGTCATAACTTGAAAGTAATGAATCCGGTGAATAATTTATATTTTCTTAATAAAAAGTACTTTTTGATTGATTTTATTTTTTTCAAAACCGCGATAAATCGATAATCGTCTTGATTTATTAGTTTTTTGTGATAAACTAACATTGTTATCGTGAAAAAGATCGTATCTTTCAAGTTGTGAGCTTTGCATTCGACCTTTCTTCTAACATATAATGGCGTCAAATTCGATTGGAAAGGGTGTTTCTGATGAAATACGGATATGCTCGTGTTAGCACAGAATCACAAAAACTAGCCTCACAGGTTGAGCAGTTGTGTAGCGCTGGTGTTGATAAAGTATATCAGGAGAAATATACTGGCACGACTATGGAACGCCCCGTTTTTGAATCGTTGCTAGCAGTGATCAAGTCTGGTGATACGCTGGTCGTCACCAAATTGGACCGTTTTGCTAGAAATACACGAGAGGCATTGGCTGTGATGCAGGTCTTCTCTGATCGTCACGTCACTTTGCATATTCTCAATGTCGGCATCATTGATGCTGGACCAACTGGGCAACTGATTTTTACGTTATTCTCAGCCTTTGCGCAATTCGAGCGAGATCTGATCGTCACTCGCACGCAAGAAGGTAAGGCCTATGCTCGCGAACACAATCCTAATTTCCGTGAGGGGCGCCGTGAGACTTACTCTGAGCAAGTCATCAAGCAGGCTTATCAGTTAAAGCAATCAGGGCTGACTTATAATCAAGTCGCAACTGAAACAGGCATCAGCGTGGCGACGCTAAAACGGCGTTTCAAACGGCTGTTGAATGGTTCTGCGACCATAACTTCTAACTAATAATTTGTAAGGGCTTTTTTGCTGGAAGCCCTTTAACTAACCCTGCGCTAGGAGCATGGTCGCAGCGCTGATCAATACCTTGGTCCTGTTGGCGTTGGCCACATCAAAAAACACGACTGTTCGGAGGAATCTGAACAGTCGTGTTTTTGTGCGGTGATCACATTACGAACGCTTGGATTGGGTCAGCCCATTCTGTCACTTTAGCCAAACCATTTGAGCGGTAGCTTGATCGTTCTAGCAATTTTCTTCCTTCATAACTTTGTCAACCTTTTGGTCAGTGCCTCGGTCGGACTTTGGGCCGTCCACTTGCCCTAAATTCGTCGGATATTTCCAGAATCGCCTTTATCTGTTCGCCTCTTGCGGTAAACTAGCGTTGTCATCGTGAGAATGATTGGATCCGTTCAGAAATAATTCCAAACAGACTGGATTTTCTGACGGTTCTGATGACGTGGTACTTCTTGGGCAAGTTGGTGATGCTAAACAAAACGATGGGCTTTATGTTTCAGATTTTAATTTTAGGTTGAAGGGTGAGGATTCAAGTTGGAACTAACGATCAATAATTTAACGATGACCTTTGGCGATCATGTTGCCCTGGATGGGGTCAGTACCTCCTTAACGACTGGCGGCTTAATTGGCTTGATCGGTCCTAATGGGCGGGTAAATCAACGCTCATCAAGATATTAGCGACACTGCTCAAACCGACCAGTGGCGAAGTTCTCCTTGATCAGCAGAATATTTTGGAAAATCCTCGAAAAATGCGCGCGTTACTGGGCTATCTGCCGCAACAGGTGCCCTATTATCCCAATTTGACTGCGCGCCAGTACCTTAACTACATTGCCGCGATCAAGGGGATCCCAGCCAAAGCGGGCAAGCAGCAAATTTCAACATTGCTGGCGCAGTTTCACTTGAGTCAGACCGGAAAAACCAAATTGAAAGATTTTTCTGGTGGGATGCGCCAACGCGTTGGCCTAGTAGCGACGCTATTGGGCGATTCCAAGATCATTATTGTTGACGAACCGACAACGGGGTTGGACCCGATGGAGCGAGCGACGATGCGGAATATTTTGAGTGAGCTTGCGGCCACCCGAATTGTCATTTTATCGACTCATATCGTTTCCGACATTGAAGCAGCGGCGACGAAACTGTTGATTTTGAAAACAGGTAAATTTGTCTATCAAGGGACGTCAACGGGCTTGATCGATCGGGTCAAAAATTATGTCTGGGAAGACGTGCTCCCCTTTGGCCAAGTGCCTCAGCACGACCGCAATGTTAGTTCGATCGTCCAGGCGATCGACGGGACCCATATTCGTGTCATTGCAAAAGAGTCACCATCAACTAACGCGCAGCTCGTTGCCCCTCGTTTAGAGGACGCGAGCTTGGCGATGATGGAAGGTATTATTCAATGATTCGAATATTACGATCCGATTTCTTGGAACGATCTAAACGGCCTTCGTTTTTGGGCGGCGTGATCCTCACGTTGTTTTTGGCGGTCATTGGCACGCCGCAAGCTCATAGCGCGATTGCGATCTTACTGCTGGACCCTAACATCTACCGTCAGGCCGACAATCCCACCTGGTTGCCGATCAGCGCCGCGCTGATGACTGGTTTTTTCTTACCTATTTTCGGTTTTGTGTTGGTTAAAAATTCGCTGGAAACCGATCGGCAAACAGGCGTTTTTGACATCATGCGTTCTGTTACTTTCCCACGCCTAAGTTATTGTTTCGGAAAATTCTTATCAAATTTTCTCTTGCTGCTGGTCATTTGGACCGTCGTCATGCTGGGGACCCTGGGCATGGTAGTGGTTCGATTCCCCGGAGAAACGATCAGTCTCGGACAATTTTTATCGCCTTTTTTGGTGCTGC
Organism: Lapidilactobacillus luobeiensis; assembly: GCF_024345205.1. GTDB lineage: Bacteria > Bacillota > Bacilli > Lactobacillales > Lactobacillaceae > Lapidilactobacillus > Lapidilactobacillus luobeiensis. Next base: position 13,668 of record NZ_BROC01000024.1, read on the forward strand.
TTCCCGGACTAGTCCTAATTGCCGCAGTTGCGCTTTTCTGTGAGGCCTTCCCTCTGACCCGTGGCAATTTTGGTAATGTGATTGTCACTTTTTGCATCTTGATGTTTAATGCGGCTAGTTCCGATCAAGTCATTTGGTCAAAAATATTGAATCCATCTGGTTCGAGTTATTTATATCACACCTTGAATCAAGCCAGTTTGAATACGACCGGTCATGTTCTGAAGGTGCTCCAAATTATTGGCAGTCATGGTAGTGCGCATTCGGGACAACAAAGTCTAATTATTCCTGCGGTCAGGCTTGATACCGGTGATTTTGTCGCCATGCTATTGCAGTTGGGATTAGCGTTGGGATTCGTGCTCAGTGCTGCTGCTTTGATTTTCCAAAAGTGGCATTTGCGAAGCAACCACCCTGCCACTTCTATGGGCAATCCAGGTCAGATAGACGAGGATGATTTAACGGAACAGCCCGCTTCCTTGATGTCTCAGCCAGTCAGTGAACGCCGTTTTTCAGTCATCAGTTTACTCAAATCGACAATTTGGCTGCTGTTGACCGAACTAACAAACTGGAATAAAGGATTGATCGTGATTATTTGGACCGCGACAATTTTCACACCAGCAAAAGTCGCGCAGCAAGTGTTATTGCCGCTAATTGTCCTGTTGGCCTTACCGTTACTTTGCGCACTAGGAAGTCGTTGCCAATCATCCGGCGTTTATGATTGGGCCCAAACCGTGCCAAGTGGACGACGGCGCCAGCGCCTGGTGGAACTATTAGCTGGCGTTAGCTTATTTTGGCTGTTAGTTTTACCGGTGGCATTGAAGAATCTCGCCAGCTTGCCACTTCTTGTGGTGTTTGGTTCTCTTGGCCCAATTATTAGGGTTCCTATCCCATAATGACCGCGCGTTTTCGGTCATCATGATTGTCTTTTGGTTCGCCTATTTAAATGGCGCAACTGGACTCCTACCCTTGAGCGGCAACATGACCACACTGACCAGCGGCGTCTATGCAGTCCTGATGCTGATCTTGCTGGGACTTGATTTCGTACTATAAGGATATTGATCTGACAAAAAAATTGAAAAGCAGAGATTCCTCAGCTGGTGGCTGGGATGTCTCTGCTTTTTTTATTTTACCAAACGTTATTTTCTGGGTGTTGACCTGAGTTTAATGGTTAGTTTGTTTTATAAGTAAGGATCGGTCATGATTGCCAAAAATAAAAGGGTCTAGAACTTTTGGTGAGGAATCAGCTACCAGTACCAAGAATTTTAAACCCCAAAAAGTGTACTCTCAAGTAAGCCGTGTAGCTCATTTGAAGGGTACCCTTAGTCCGGTCAAATAACAACGGGGGGTTCTCTATCCTATTCATTCAATTCCTTGTATCATTCTACCAAAGATATGATTAGCTTGAGTCGGTTGTCCATCAATCAGAGTAAGGGTGTACTCCGTTTCCAGTGGCTCTTTTAAGCTTACTGTTATCCCCTCTCCCACCTTTTGCTGAACAGATAGGCTGATTGCTTTCAGATGTTCAATTGCTGCTGATATCGCTTGCTTATCATTTGGAATAGACTCATCAACATAATAAGTAATCCTTGTACCATTGCCATTATTTTCAGTCGTTAGATGGCCTTTATAAGGCAATTGACCATAATTGCTGATAAAGTAGCTGAGTTGTTCATCTTTAGTAAAATTTGATTTAACATCATCAAAAGCTACACTACTGTTCACAATATTACTAAAACCATCTCTAAGCTCCTTATTATCCGTTTCTTTAAAGTATAAGTAATTATTCGGATTTCCTTGATTCTGGCTAGTTATCAACACTTTGGGTATTCCCGAATTAATGGTAAAAAAGTAAACATGCTTCGCTAAATAACCTTGTTCTTCTGCATCTGAATAAACAGCTACTAAAGAGTAACCTGAAGCTTCTTCACCACTTTCTGACCAGTTTAAAACTATTGGTGTGTTACCAATAACCACCTGCCACCTATTGTTATTCAAAACCGAATCAGGGAGTTGTAAGCCGTATAAGTCAACATTATTATTGGGACTGTACTGTTTATACGTCTGATCCATTGCTTGTCCCCAAGATTTCATAAAGTCATTAAGTTGCTTATCCTTATCAGCATTCCATAACCTTTCGTTAACTATCTTCTCTTCTGTTGAAGAATTACTGACAGAGCTCTCTTTTGCAGAACTAAGACTGTCAGTAGTTTCACTATAGGTAGATGAGGTAGGTTGATCTTTTTTGTTTTGACAGGCCGCCATCAAAATAATGGATAGTACCGCTAATAACACCAATGCCTTTCTCATTCTGTTACTCCTTATTAAATTTATCTGGATTTTTTCTATATATTCATTGTAAAGCACAGTTGCTATGGAAACAATCGTTTGTCCTGCTTGAATTCTTTCAGCGCCTTGGAAGAATCCCTGTTTTTTGGCTCTTTGTCAAGGTCAAATAAAAAAGCTAGAGCCCTTATCTATCAAGGGTTCTAGCTTCTATAACAAGTCTAACCAACGCTGCCTTCCATCTCATAGCTGATCAGTCGGTTCAGCTCGACGGCGTATTCCATCGGGAGTTGTTTGGTGAAGGGCTCGACGAAGCCCATGATGATCATTTCGGTAGCCTTGGCCTCGGAGATGCCGCGGCTCATCAGGTAGTACAATTGGGTTTCGGAAATTTTCGAGACTTTGGCCTCATGTTCCATGGCCACATTGCCATTGAGGATCTCGTTGAAGGGCACGGTGTCGGACTTGGATTTTTCGTCCATCAAGATCGTGTCGCATTCCACGTGGGCGAAGGAATCATCGCTTTTGCGGCCGAAGCGAACGGTCCCGCGATAATTGACGGCGCCGCCATCTTTGGAGATCGACTTGGAGACGATCGAGCTGGAGGTGTTGGGGGCGTCGTGGATCATGCGGGCGCCATTATCTTGGATCACGCCTTCACCGGCCACAGCGATGGACAGCATGGTGCCGCGAGCACCGCGACCATCGAGGTAAACGCTGGGATATTTCATGGTGATCTTTGAGCCTAGATTGCCATCGACCCACTCCATCGTCGCGTCTTCCAGCGCTTGAGCTCGCTTGGTTTCCAAACTATAAACGTTTTTAGACCAGTTTTGGATGGTGGTGTAGCGGCAATAAGCCTCCTGCTTGACGAAAACTTCGACGACCGCCGCGTGCAGGCTGTCCGAGGAATAATTCGGCGCGGTACAACCCTCGACGTAGTTAACGCTGCCGCCTTCGTCCACAATGATCAGCGTCCGCTCGAATTGGCCCGAATTTTCCGCGTTGATCCGGAAATAGGACTGGATTGGGATCTCGGTTTTGACCCCTTTCGGTACGTAAATAAAGGTGCCGCCGGACCAAACGGCGGTATTCAAAGCCGCGAACTTGTTGTCATTCATGTGAACTAGGGACCCGAAATAGTCCTTGACCATTTCCGGGTATTCTTTCAAGGCAGAATCCATATCCATGAAAACGATCCCCAGCTTTTCAAATTCGTCGCGCATGTTGTGGTACACCACTTCGGACTCATACTGGGCAGAAGAGCCGGCCAAATACTTCCGCTCCGCCTCGGGCACGCCTAAGCGTTCAAAGGTATCCTTGATTTGATCTGGGACTTGATCCCAATCACGATACTGCCGGTCGGTCGCCTTTTGATAATACAACATGTTGTCCAGATCCAAGCCCGACAAATCGGGACCAAAATCAGGCATCGCCATTTTCAAATAGGTTTTGTAAGCGCGCAAACGAATCTGCAACATCCAGTCGGGCTCATGCTTGGCCGCGGAGATCTCGCGCACCGTCGCTTCCGTTAACCCACGACCGGTGGAGAAAACCGGCTTGACATCATCACTGAAACCATAGTCATAGTCAACGAACGCCGGCACACTGTTGGTCATTTCCTCGTTGTTTTTGGTGTTTTTCGTTTTCGTCTCACTCATGGGCTTCCTCCTCGCTGATTGCTTGTTCTAAGGCTTTCCAAGCCAAGGTGGCACACTTGATCCGTGCGGGGAACTTGATCACCGCCGCTAAAACCGCCGCGTCCCCGAGCAGCTCATCTGGGTCGTCTTGGGTCGCTGCTGGATTTTCCATCAACATTTCCAAGAAAACTTGGATCTCTTTTTTTGCTTGCGTCAGGGTCTGGCCTTGGACCAGATCGGTCATCATACTGGCGGAAGCTTGAGAAATCGAACAGCCCTCACCACTGAAGGCGATCTGCTCGATGCGGTCGTCCGCAAAGGTCACTGCCAACTTGATCACGTCACCGCAAGTGGGATTATTCAAAGTGATCGTTTGACTGGCCGCGGGCAACGCCCCATGATGGTGCGGATGCTGGGCGTGATCAATGATCAATTGCCGATATAAGTCATTCAATCCGCCTAAATTCATAATTTGAAGAACTCCTTTGCTGCTTGCACGGCTGTGACCAATTGCTGCAGATCAGCCTGATTATTATAAAACGCGAAACTAGCCCGAGCCGTGGCGCTAACACCGAGATCGGTCATTAGTGGTTGCGCACAGTGGTGACCAGCGCGGATCGCCACGCCTTGCAGATCTAAAACCGTCGCCAAGTCGTGGGGATGCAAGCCTTGTAAATTGAACGACAACACACTGGAGCGCCGCGTCGGCTCGGTCGGTCCGTAAATGGTCACCCCGGTGATCGCCGTCAGCTCCTGATAAGCTTGCGCGGTCAATTGCTGTTCTTGGGCGATGATCGCCGGCCAACCTAGGTGTTGCAAGTAACTGATGGCCGCGCCTAACCCGATGACTTGGGCGATGGGCATGGTACCTGCTTCGAATTTAGCCGGAGCCGGCTTAAAGTCGGTTTTTTGGCGGGTCACCAAGTTGATCATTTCGCCGCCGAATTCCGCTGGTGGCATCGCCGCTAGCAACGCTTCCCGACCATAAAGGACGCCGATCCCGGTTGGCCCATACATTTTATGACCAGAAAAGGCATAAAAATCACAGTCTAGTTCCTGAACATCCACTGGGAAGTGACCGGTGGCCTGAGCGCCGTCGATCACCACGGTGGCGCCAACCGTATGGGCCATGGCGGTCATTTTCTTGATTGGATTGATCGTGCCCAGCACATTGGAAACATGGGTCAAAGAGACGATCTTCGTCCGCGCATTCAGCAAATCACCATATTGAGCCAGATCTAATTCGCCACTGGCCGTCAACTCAACATAACGCAACTTCGCGCCGGTGCGTTGGGATACTTGTTGCCAGGGGACCAGATTACTGTGATGTTCCATGATCGAGATGACGATTTCATCGCCTGCTTGCAAAATCGTCGGCGCATAGGTCTGGGCCACCCAATTCAAGCTGGTGGTCGTTCCCCGGGTGAAGACGATCTCGGCGCCACTGGCCGCGTTGATAAAGGTCGCCACTTGTTGGCGCACCGCCTCATATTGCTCGGTGGCCCGCTCCGCTAAAGTATAGACTCCACGATGGATATTGGCGTTATCATGCTGGTAATAATGAACCAGCGCGTCGATCACCGCTTGCGGTTTCTGGGTGGTCGCGGCGTTATCCAAATAGGCCAAGGGCTGGCCATTGATCACTTCTTTTAAAATCGGAAAATCATTGCGCGCGATCGCGATGTCGTTGACCATCAATAAGCTTCCTTTCGATCGTCGCAGTCAACGCGGCGCGGGCGGCGGCCACGGGGATCTCCGTCAAAACAGAGCCCAGAAAACCGCGGATCACCAGTCGCTCCGCCAAATCTTTCGAGAGACCACGACTCATTAAATAATACATCTGACTTTCGTTGACCCGGCCAACTGAAGCCGCATGACCAGCGCGAACGTCATTTTCATCGATCAATAAAATCGGATTCGCGTCGCCACGGGCAGTCCGCGACAACATCAAGACCCGATTTTCCTGTTGAGAATCGGAATCACGGGCACCTTTGACAATGTGCCCCACGCCATTAAAGGTCAGCGTGGCGTCAGACAAGATCACCCCGTGCTGCAAAATGTTCGCCACGGTATGCAGGCCGTAATTGGTCAAGCGCGTGGTGATCCCTTGGAACTGGCTCCCCGTTGAGATCGCCACCGCCTTGAAATCAGCCTGACTGCCCTTGCCAACCAAATCAGTATTGAAATCGGTGACGATATCGCCATCATTCATCTCGCCCAGCGCCCAATCGATCCGCGCGTCAGCGAAAAGATAGGCCCGCCGTGCTAAATAGGTGGTGTTTTTCAAGCCATCAATGGCAGTATAACGCAGCTGCGCCCCCTGCTCGAGGATCAGCTCTTCCACAATATTTGCGCTGGCACTGCCGGCGGTGGTGGTCTGCCGCGTCGCCAAAATCGTCGCCTCACTATTTTCACCGGCGACCAACAAAAGATGTTGCGCGTACAGTTGGCCATTGTCCCCGCTTTGCGTGAGTTCTAAAGTCAGCGGCGCCGTTAATTTCGCGCCTGCTGGCAAATAGATCAGCAGCCCGCCGTTGACTGCTGCCGTATGGAAAGCCGCCAAACGATTGGCCAACGCTGGCGCCGCCAGGGTCCCATAATACTTAGCAAAAAGTTCTGGATATTCTCGTTGTGCTTGAAAGAAATCTAGCACGACGACTCCCTGAGCTTGAGCCTCAGCCGATAACTGGACCCAGGGCGCCTGCAGATCCAGTTGCTGGATCATCGCCGGTTCTTGGTCAGCCGCGTCAGTGGTCGTTAACGGGGTCGCCAGCTCTGACGTTGGTGTCGCCGTTTGATTTGCAGCTTGCTCAGGTGCTAAATCCCCATTAAAAAGTGGCCAACGTTGATAGCGGATTTTCTCAAACGTTGGTAAGGGCAACTGTGGATAGGCCGCCAACGCTTGTTGACGCAGCTCTGCTAACGGTGCCGTTTCATGACGATCTGCACTGAACGTGGCTAGTGCGGCCGCTGTGGTGAAAGGTTTTACACGAGCCATCTCAACACCCCCTAGTTCTCATCCGTCAATTGAATATCCAGGCCTAACTCATCCCGCAAGCCAGTGTAACCTTCGTCTTCCAGCTTCCGCGCCAAATCAGCGTCACCCGATTTGACCACGCGTCCACCCATCATCACGTGAACCACATCAGGCTTGATATAATCCAATAAACGTTGATAATGCGTAATGATCAGTGAGCCGAAAGTAGCGCCCCGCATGGAGTTGACCCCTTTAGCCACGACCTTCATCGCGTCAATGTCCAAGCCAGAATCGATCTCATCCAAAATCGCGAACGTCGGTTTGATCATCAACAATTGCAAAATTTCATTGCGCTTCTTCTCACCGCCAGAAAAGCCCTGATTCAAATAACGTTCAGCCATGCCTTCGCTCATGTCCAACAACGCCAGATTGTGATCAAGCTCCTTGATGAACTGGCGCACGGAAATCGGATCATCGTCAGGACGGCGGGCATTGATCGCGGCCCGCATAAATTCTGCGTTAGTCACCCCGACGATCTCCGCTGGGTACTGCATTGCTAGAAACAGCCCGGCCCGCGCCCGCTCGTCTACTGGCTTATCCAGCAAGCTGACCCCGTCCAACAGAATATCGCCATTGGTCACCTGATAGCGCGGATTTCCCATGATCGTCTCAGATAAGGTCGATTTCCCGGTACCATTGGGCCCCATGACCGCATGGATCTCCCCGGTTTTCATGGTCAGATCGACACCTTTTAATATCTCTTTATGTTCATTCTGATCGTCAACACGAACGTGTAGATCGCGCACTTCTAAAACTGACATAAGCAACCTCTCTTTATCAAAAATAGTCTGAAACCTAGTAATTTCCCGCGCTTTAAAATATCGCCTGACCGGTAGTCCTGAAAATCAAGCAATCATAAAATAAATGAGTCAGTTTCCTCTTAATCTTGGTCAACGATTGCGATCCAATTTTCCTGATCATCATCCGTATCCAAAAGTTCTGGCGTGGTTGTTAACGCTTCGTGAGTGGCCACGATGCGACCAGCGATCGGCGTTGGTAGATCTTGAACCATTTTTTGCGCTTCGACCGCCAACAAAGTGTCGCCGATCGCCAGTTTTTGATCGACTTGAGGTAACTCCGCATACTTGACCTGACCCAGTTCTTCCCGGGCGCTTTGATTCAAGCCTAATTTAATTTGACCATTTGCCATTTTTTCTTGCCAAAAATATGTTTGTTCAGTCATTTTGAGATCCTCCAATAATTTGATCGTACACAAGCTAAATTGCTTTTACTAGTTGCATTATAACACAGCTGCTTTTTCTATTTCAGTTTTACTTATTTTTTGTTACTGATTTTTGAATATGACACCGCAATAACACTATGAGAAGTGGCCTGGGCTGGAATTATTTCTGTGCTAGTTCTAGGGTCGACTTTCTGTATGCCAGCGGAAACAAACCTGCTGGATCTCTAATTTTTTCCGTCACTGTCACTGCTTGGTTCGAGGTGAGCTCGCTGTGGGCGTCTGTTCTGTTCAAATCTTGGCCGCGGGCTGCGTTGCGTGTGGCGGGTGAGCTCGCTGTGGGCGCTGTTTTAAGCCTCGCTTTGCGAGTCTTAAAATCAGGCCTTGGTCTAAGTGGCACAGCCACTGAGACCAATTTCACGGCGATCTCACCCACCACACTCCACTCCGCCCGCTCAACCGTTTTAAGCAGATCAAGCTGCCACGCCATAGTGCCTGCGCGTGTGAATTGACGGATTCCCACGCAATTGACGACCATGGCTAGTAGTCACAACGTAACGACCAGCTTGATGATCACCGACAACTGAATAGCGTATCACCGAACTTGTATCGTACTAGTCTGGACAATCGGTCGCGACAATTAGTCAGAGACTTTTCACTAAATGAAATGACATCATTTTGACCGCCACACCTGCAAAAACACTTCATCAACTACTGCGTCTATATTGCAGATAAGCTCCATTCTGCCCAGCAACCGCCTCAGGGCGTGTGGCTCAGCAGTGAAATTTGTCTTAGTGGCTTTGCCACTTAGACAAAGGCTCGCTTTGAAGACAAGCCGCCGGTTTTGCGGATTGGCTTCAAACGATGCCCACTGCGTTCGAACCAGAGTGCGCAGCGCAACGGTTTGACTTCGAGCATTAGCCTAGTGATGACTTTGGAAGCGGGCTTCGCTTCCGAAGCCATTACGTAGCTAAGCACAGAAGCCAGTTGCGCGGAGCACGTTTCCAGCCACCACAAACGCCCTGAGGCGGTTGCGTCCACACCCAAACCCAGCACACCTGCAAGCAGGCAAATCAGCAAACAAAGAAACGGTAGTTTGCAAATCAACTCCAGCCAATCCAAGTAAAAAAGCGTTCAGCAATTGAACGCCTAACTCAACTCGATCTGTAAAAATTTACAAGGTTGCTTTGCGGCCAGCTGATGTGTCTCCCCCGCCGCCAGCGTCACTAACTGGCCGGCATGAGCCGTCAGCGTCTGCGCCGTTGTGATCGTCAATTCACCGTCAAGGATATAAAGTATTTTCTCCTGCGGACTTTGCTCGGCGCTGATCGTTTCACCAGCCGCGAACGCATATAGGGTCGTTGCTGCCGGGAGACCGAACTTTCCGGTCAATTCCCGACTGGTGATCTGTTGATCATGATAATTGACTAACGCCGCCAAATCATAGATCATGCTTGGCCTCCTTCGGGCTTGACCACTACCAAAAGCATTTGGAAAGCTTCTTTGGCGTGCAATTCGTGGGGGATCCCTTGGGGCATGACTAGGCTTTCACCGGCATGGACCAAATAATCTTGCGCGCCGATCGTGATTTTTGCGACACCAGACAAAATGTTGACCATGGCATCGCCATTGGTTTGATGACGTTGGATCGTCTGCCCTTGAGCTAACGAGAATACTGTGATGCCTAATGAATCGCGTTGTACCAGCGTTTTACTGAGCATTTGTTCTGGTTCGATCGGAACTTCCTGCCGCAGATCAATAACTTTCTCTGCGGGGATCTTATTAATCAATGCCATTTGATCACCTTTTTCATTTTTTTAGTTGCCTGCGTGACCTGATCCTCAGCACCAAATGCGTTGAGCTCAGGCTGAGCGATCGGCCCCACCAGGCCAGTGCGGATCTTATTGAAACATAAAAATGCCCCGCCAAAAATCAGCGCGGCACACGTTTAATCGAACTCTTCGTTTTCTTTGTTGGTAAACATGTAACTCTTATAATGATAGCGCATCGACATGATCAACCCGATCCCGATCATATTGCCCAATAGCGCCGAACCACCTTGAGAGATGAAGGGTAATGGGATCCCTGTCAGCGGCAATAATCCGATACTCATGCCTATATTCTCAAAAACGTGGAACAGGATCATCATAATAACGCCCGTGGAAACATAAGCGTAAAATTCGTTCTTCGTATCAAAAGTAACCTTGATCATTTGATAGATCAACAAGAAATACAATAAAATCAAGGCACAACTGCCCAAGAAGCCAAAATTCTCGCCAATAACGGAGAAGATCATATCAGATTCGCGCACCGGCACGTAGACTTTGATGTTATTGAAACCGCGGCCAGTCATTTGACCAGAACCGATCGCCTTCATACTCTGCCACAATTGCATCCCACTATTACTGGTATCTTGAGACGGATTCAGCCAATTCAAGACCCGATTGAACTGATAGGTCTTGAAGCCAACTGAACGTAAAAGCGTTTGGCCCCAATCTTGGGTGACCAGATAAATGGCCCCGCCACCAATGACCGCCACCGTGGAAATCGCCGGCAACAGGATCTTCCAAGTGACACCGGACACTAAAGTGACGCCGGCAAAAATCGCCAAGAAGACCAACATGGTCCCGAAGTCATTCTGCAATTTCAACAAAATGGCAACCGGTACAGTCCAAACCAGCATTTTACCTAAAAGCAGGAAATCACTTTTCACACTATGGGTAGGATACTGCACATTATGTTGCGTTACCACGCGGCCCAGCATCAAAATAAAAGCAGGTTTCATAACCTCCGAAGGTTGAAAAGTGAATGAATGAAATTTGAACCAGCTTTTGGCGCCGGTATTGTCAAAAGTTTGGCGATCATAGAGGACCAGCACGGCCAACAGCAGGAAGATCCCCATGGCATAAACATAAGGAGCGATCTTCCACAGTTGCTCAGCGTCAAATTGCATGATCACCACTACGGCGATGCCGCCAACGACATACCACGCCACTTGCATGATCGCCGCTCGGATCGGACTGCTAGCGGTACTGTCATGATAAGTCGCGACATAAACGGCGACGATACTGAAAATGGCCAGCATCATCACCGAAAAAAGAACGCCGTAATCGATTCGATTCGATCTTTTTTCTTCTGAATGTTTTTCTACTGGCATACTTTCCCTACCTTACATCAGCACCAATCAATGTTGGTGCAAATTGAACTGCATGATCAATTCATGGGTCGCTTCATCAAGATTTTGATGACGATGAGCCTGTTCTTCCGAACCGTAAAAACTTAGAAACTTCTTGCCATCTTGCTCGATCCGACCAATAAAATGACCTTGACCGGTTTCCAATTGCCAATGGTGCTCATCCTGGTCGACCAAACGGATCTCGACAGGGCGTGTTGCTTTTGTCATACGCTACTCCTTTGACTGCATTTTGTCAGGGTGAAATTTCGCCGCGATGATCTCATCCTCAAATAGTTCTGGATGAGGGTGGCGCCGCAAACTAAAGTGATCAGGGACTGGATCGAAGCCACCACGAACGAAGGGATTACACCGCAGGATCCGGGCGATCCCCATCAGTGTTCCCTTTAACGCGCCGTGTTGCGTCAACGCCGTCACCATATAACTAGAACAAGTGGGATAATAGCGACAATGCGGCCGTGATAATGGCGAGATATATCGCTGATAAAAGCGCACCAAGCCGATCAGAAATCGCCGCATAACGTCACTCCCTTCAAAACTAACGTAAAAAGTCTAACACATGCTGCCAAGTTTGGGGCGAAAAGACCTGAAAAGGATTTCCTTTTCCAGAGATCCCGTAGCCGATCACACTCCCCACCAGTAGCGCGATCACCATGATCAAAAGGGTGATTCCGATATAGCGCAAGCCTGAAAACACATGTTTTTTATCTACTCTAAATTTCAATCAAATCACTCCGCCTAGTGCTGTTGATGATGGGCAATATTATCCAGTAACATTCCCGTGCCTAACGCAACAGAATCTAGCGGATTCTCCGCTAATACGACTGGGACCTTCAATTGGTCAGAGAACAAACGATCGATCCCCTTCAAAAGCGCGCCGCCACCAGTCAACATGATCCCACGATCAATAATATCAGCGGACAATTCTGGTGGGGTCTGTTCCAGCACTTCCTTAGCCGCCGCGACGATGTTCATCAAGCTTTCGTGCAAAGCTTGTTCGACTTCGATCGCGTCGATCGTGATCTCCTTAGGCAGACCGTCTACTAAGTCACGACCGCGAACTTCTAATGTCGCATCTTCTTCCGGTTCATAAGCAGTGCCGATCTGTTTCTTGATCGTCTCCGCTGTTCGTTCCCCGATCAAAAGATTATGTTTCTGTTTAACGTAGTTCACAATGGCCGCGTCCATTTTGTCCCCGGCCTGTCGCAAAGAGCGGCTAGTCACGACTTCACCCATGGAGAGGACTGCGATATCACTGGTCCCGCCACCGATATCGATCACCATATTGCCTTGTGGTTTGAAAATATCCATGCCGGCGCCTACTGCGGCCACTTTTGGTTCCAACTCCAAATAAACATTGTTGCCCCCAGCAGCTTGGGCCGCCTGAACGATCGCCTTCTGTTCAACAGAAGTGATATTAGTCGGGCAGCAGATCAAAATGTTCAATTTTGACATGAATGACTTCGCGTTCAATTTATTGATGAAATAAGTCAACATCGCCTCGGTAATATCAAAATCAGCGATCACGCCGTCTTTCAATGGACGGATCGCGCGGATATTCCCCGGTGTCCGTCCGACCATTTTATAAGCGTCCTCGCCAACGGCAACGACACTGCCATTCGTGGTATCAATGGCCACGACGGATGGTTCGTTCAAAACAATGCCCTTTCCCCGTACATTGATCAAAACATTCGCAGTCCCCAGATCGACCCCGATATCTTTAGCCATAATTGTTGCTCCTCTCGCTATTCACTGAAAAATTATATCACATTTATGAAGTCCAACCAAGACGCCAACGGCAGCCAGCGTCAAAGTTTAGAGAATATTCAGAATTGTCACGACGATCATGCTCGCCGCTTGAAACTGACCGTTCTGGACCTTGATCTTTATGGGCGACCAGCCCTTGGATAAATCTTACTTGATTAGCGCAAAATAATGACCAGCCCGCCAAAAACGGGCGTTAGAGTCCTATTGGCTCACGCCCGATCAGTTTATCCTGTTATTTAGATGATTTTATTTGTCCCACTTTGTCGATCAGCTCACAGCGCATTCAAAATTGGCCGCTCTTCGCCGTTCTCATCCACATCACTGCGGCGGATATCAGCGCCAAGACGACTTAATTTCTGATGCAACAAATAATAGCCCCGATCCAAATATTGCAACTGGCCGACTCTTGTCTCGCCTTCAGCGACTAAACCAGCCAAGACTAACGCCGCCGCCGCGCGCAGATCCGTCGCCTCAACTTGGGCCCCGCGCAGATCGGCTTTGCCATGCAACAATAAGGTATTGCCTTCGATCTCAAAATCAGCGTTCATTCGGCGCAATTCGTTCATATGCATGAACCGATTTTCGAAGACGGTCTCATTCATCACGCTGACCCCATCAGCCATCAATTGCGCCACAGTCATCTGTGGTTGTAGATCCGTGGGAAAGCCAGGATGAGGCAAAGTCTTAACATTGACCGGCCGTAAATGCGTTGGCCCCTCGACCAAAATACCGTCATCACGTTCGGTGATCGTCACACCCATCTCGGTCAATTTTGAGATCAAGGGACGATTATGATGACCGATCGCGTTTTTGATCAAGACCTTGCCGTGAGTGATCGCCGCCGCGACCATCATCGTGCCCGCCTCGATCCGATCTTGAACGACCTGATGGCTAGTACCGTGAAGGCTTTTCACACCAACGATCTTGATCGTCTCAGTCCCGGCACCACTGATGTGAGCGCCCATTTCACTAAGCATGATCGCCAAATCAACGATCTCCGGTTCACGGGCAGCATTTTCAATAAAAGTGGTCCCTTCCGCCAAAGTCGCCGCCAACATAATATTTTCTGTGGCGCCAACGCTAGGAAAGTCCAAATAAATATCCGCGCCGATCAATTTGGTCGCGCGCGCTTCGATATAACCGCCATTTTGGGTGATCCGCGCCCCTAATTGTCGCAAGCCTTTTAGATGCAAGTCGATCGGCCGGGAACCGATCGCGCAACCACCTGGCATTGCTACCTTCGCCACACCCAGCCGTGCCAATAATGGTCCCAAAACAATGATCGAGGCCCGCATCTGCGAGACTAATTCAAAAGGCGCTTCATGGGTCAAACTACCACTGGCATCGATCTGTAACTTTTGTTGAGTCTGATCAAAACCAACTTGGGCCGCCAAAGACTCCAAAACCGAGGTCATGGTGAAAACATCAGCCAAGATCGGTACGTCCTCGATCTCTGTGACCCCACTTGTCGCCAATAGACTGGCCGCCATGATCGGTAGAATGGCATTTTTCGCGCCATCGATCATGACGGTACCTTCAAGCCGATGACCGCCATGAATAATGATCTCTTCCATAAAAACTCCTTATTTAGCTTAAAGTCCAAAGAAAATAGAACTCAGATTGTTGATGATCGATAGTAGGAAAGAACTCCCGCCAAAACCAATGGCGATCGCCAATAAGAGACGGAGTAACCGTGCTTTGCCTTCTTGATGGCTGTGTAGAAAAACATCGAAACGAATCACGTCGAGTACCTGATAGCTCAAATAGATAAACGCTAAGTGACACAAGATCGTAAATAATGCTGTTATTGTTACCGAACTCATGATGTGCCTCCTATTTAGTTATACATCTCAGTCTATCATATTTAAGCGGCGATCAGCGTTTTTTTTACTCTTTTTCAAGTAAACTCATTTACAGCTGTCATCATCAAAATGAATAATGATGTTTCAATGAAGGCACGATATGCCGATCCGACCAACCGATCACAAAGCCTTGGATCGTCAATGCCAAAAGCGTCCCGATCCCGATCGTCGTCAACTGACCGGTGATCAACCAGCATCCCAGCATCACCAAGACCGGCGGCGTATAACTGATCAATTGACCCCAACCAGCAGAACCGTGAAGATATTGGAAACGTAAGAGATAGGCCAATTCGTCATTAGGATGTTGGATCACATTAGCACGTTGATAGATCGAAACACCAACGGCTACCCCAAATAATCCAGTTAAATTCACGAGCAGACGCAGGGGTAAAGGCAATTGGTCCAATTGTAAAGGCTGATACAACCAGGCGAAGAAATTGACCAAATAACTAAATGGTAATGAGAAAATCAAATTTGAAATGAACATCCGAGCATCAAAGCGCCGCAATAGAAATTGATTCGCGATCGTGACCAACAATGCATAACCAAACAAAGTCGTGCCATAAGAAATATGTAAGGCGTCGGCTAAATTGACCCCCGATGCTGTCCATACTGCACTGCCAAGATTACTATTGATCATCAAGGCGTTCGCCGCCGCGTCCAGAACTAAACCTAATACTAGAAATCCCAATCGTTTTTTGAAACTAATTTGTGCTTGCACGCCCAAACCTACCCTATTTATTTTCAGTCGTTTATCTTGCTCGGCTCTCGTCAAAAACAAACATTCGAATAGGTTCAGTTTACCCTATTTGCGCCCATAAAAAAAGGTCGAGCAAGCTCGACCTTAAAACAAAACGATTTGACATCACTATCTAAAAGCGACGATGTTTTGAGACATTGATCCGGTTGATCGCCCGATTCAAAGCAACTTGGGCACGTTGCACTTCATCGATATCATGCTGCGCTTCTGCAGCCTTGATTTCTTTTTGGGCCCGTTCGCGCGCAGTTTCGGCCCGTTTCAGGTCGATATCCCGCGCACGTTCCGCGCTATCCGCAACGATCGAAGCAACGTTATCATTGACCTCAAGGAAACCACCATTGACTGCGACCGCATCTTCATGATCAGGGTTGTCCGTGCGTTTGACCCGAACTTCCCCAATTTTCAAAGGCGCGATGATCGGTTCGTGGTTCGCCATGATCCCTAGATCACCGTCAACGGCGCAGGCCACTAACATAGTTGCATGGTGATCGTAGACCAAACCATCTGGCGTTACAATATTAACTGTCAACACTTTCTGTGAAGTTGCCATTGCTCACGCCTCCTTAATTTGCTTGATGATGATAGCCCATCTTGGCGGCCTTAGCGACCGCGTCTTCGATCTTACCAACATTACGGAAAGCATCTTCAGGCAAATCATCATATTGACCATCAAGAATCGCTTTGAAACCAGCAACTGTATCTTTAACAGGAACATAAGCACCTAGTTGACCAGTAAAGGCTTCAGCAACGAAGAAGTTTTGCGAAAGGAAGAATTGGATCTTCCGCGCCCGCGCGACTAAGATCTTCTCATCATCAGATAACTCATCCATCCCTAAGATCGAGATGATATCCTGTAATTCACGATATCGCTGTAAAACATGCTGGACTTGAGTCGCAACTTGGTAGTGCTCCTGACCAACGATCTGTGGATCCAGACCGCTTGAAGAAGACTCCAACGGATCCACAGCTGGGTAGATCCCTTGTTCAACCAACTTACGTTCCAAGTTCGTCGTTGCGTCCAAATGGGCGAACGCAGTCGCTGGCGCTGGGTCAGTGTAGTCATCGGCAGGAACATAGATCGCTTGGATCGAGGTAACGGAACCCTTCTTCGTCGAAGTGATCCGCTCCTGCAATTGGCCCATTTCTGTCGCCAATGTTGGCTGATAACCAACGGCTGACGGCATCCGACCTAGTAACGCCGAAACTTCAGAACCAGCTTGAGTAAACCGGAAAATATTGTCAATAAACAACAGGACGTCCTGACCTTCAACATCACGGAAGTATTCCGCGATCGTTAAACCAGTCAAAGCGACCCGCATCCGGGCACCAGGCGGCTCGTTCATCTGACCAAACACCATGGCTGTTTTCTCCAGAACACCAGAACCCTTCATTTCAAAATAAAGGTCGTTCCCTTCACGTGTCCGTTCACCAACACCGGTAAAGACGGAGATCCCACCATGTTCTTCGGCAATATTATGAATCAACTCTTGGATTAAGACAGTCTTACCTACGCCGGCACCGCCGAACAAGCCGACTTTACCACCACGAATGTAAGGTGCCAATAGATCAATGACTTTGATCCCTGTTTCCAAAATATCAGAACTCGTACTTAACTCTTCAAACTTAGGCGCTTCTCGATGAATACTATCACGACGGAAATCAGGTGCGAATTTCGGTCCTGAGTCGATCGTCTCGCCCAGAACGTTGAAAACACGACCTAATGTTTCCTTACCAACAGGAACAGAGATCGGCGCGCCAGTATCGGCAACTTCCATTCCCCGCTGCAAACCATCGGTGGATTCCATCGCAATCGTCCGCATTACGCCATCACCCAATTCAAGGGCGACTTCCAAAACAACGGTCGTCTCGTCATTTTTCGTTACTTTTAATGCAGAATTGATATCAGGTAACCCTTCATCGAGGGGAAACTCAACGTCAACAACTGGTCCAATAACTTGAACAATATGACCAACACTCATGCGTTTTAATTCCTCCCATCTTTTATGATTATTCTAATGCAGCAGCACCGCCAACGATCTCGGTGATTTCCGTAGTGATCTGGGCCTGACGAGCACGGTTCAACTGTGTCGACAAGTCGCGGATCAGATCATTGGCGTTATCGGTCGCGCTCTTCATGGCGGTCATTGACGAAGCATGCTCCGCCGTTTTCGCGTCCATGATCGCGCCGAAGATCAAACTCTCCGCATACTGAGGCAAAATGGCGTTCAACGCAACATCAACAGAAGGATCTGCTAAATATTCCGTCGCGGCGTCATCATTGACCTTGTCCGTATCTAAATCAGTGATCGGCAACATTTTCTCCGCCCGAAACGCTGACGACAATGAATTGACATGGTGATTGTAACAAACATATAATTCGTCAAAAACCCCATCATCAAACATCGTCACCATCGTTTTAACGATCTCCCGGACCTCGTTAAAGGTCGGAACATCGCTGACGCCACGATACTCATAAGCGAGTTGGACGTCACGAGCCTTGAAAAACTCTGCGCCCATCCCACCGACAGCCATCACGGCGTATTCGTTGGGATCTTTGTGATCAGATAAAATATCCATCACAGAACGCAAAATATTGCTATTGTAACCACCGACCAGACCCCGATCACTGGTAATGACCAGATAACCAGTTTTCTTGACTGGCCGTTCGACCAGAAGATTACTTAATGAAAGTACATCCTCTTCGGTAGTCCCGGTTTTGCTTTGAGCGTGCTGACGCATCACTGCAAGTTCTAAAACCTTATTAGCAGCAAGATGGGTGACGATTTCCCGAATTTTTTTGGCATAGATTTGATAATTCTTTGATTTATCTTCCAGCTTGATCAATTTCGCCCCGGAGACCATCTGCATCGCGCTGGTGATCTGTCCGGTCTTTTTGGTCGAAATGATCCGCCGTTTGATATCGATCAATGATTCAGCCAATTACTTCACCACTCCTTTGCTCACTAAATCGAAAATCCAATATTCCTATTCCAACTAATTAGCAGATGGGGTAAAGCCTTCAGCGAAGGCCTTGATCGCGCTATCCATTTTAGCTTCGTCAGGAAGATTGCCAGTTGTCTTGATCTCATTCAATAAGTCTTCATGATTACTATCAAAATTAGCAAACAGCTCGTCTTGATACCGCTGGATATCGTCAACGGGCACGCTATCCAAGAAACCATGAGTCAAGGAATAGAGGATGACAACTTGCTTTTCGACAGGCAATGGTTTGTGTAATGGTTGTTTCAAGACCTCGACTGTCCGGCGACCACGATTCAGTTTGGCCTGAGTCGCTTCGTCAAGATCAGATCCGAATTGAGCGAAAGATTCCAATTCACGATAAGAAGCTAAGTCCACCCGCAATGTCCCGGCAACTTTCTTCATCGCTTTGATCTGAGCTGCGCCCCCGACCCGTGATACTGAGTTACCAGCATCCATGGCCGGACGAGTGCCCGAATAGAATAAATCACTTTCCAAGAAGATCTGACCATCGGTGATCGAGATCACGTTAGTCGGAATATAAGCAGAAATATCCCCAGCCTGAGTTTCGATGATCGGCAAGGCAGTCATTGAACCACCACCTAATTCATCGCTCAACTTAGCCGCACGTTCAAGTAAACGTGAATGTAAGTAGAAAATATCCCCAGGATAGGCTTCACGACCAGGCGGACGACGGAGCAGCAAGGATATTTCCCGATAAGCGGACGCTTGCTTGCTTAAATCATCAAAAATGATCAAAACATGCTTGCCCCGATACATGAAATCTTCGCCCATCGCGGAACCCGCATATGGCGCGATATAGAGCATCGGCGCTGGTTCACTAGGGCCTGCGACAACGACTGTCGTGTAGTCCATAGCGCCAAACGAACGTAATGTTTCCACTTGCGCACGAACAGTCGACTGTTTCTGACCGATCGCCACATAAATACAGATCGTATCCTGACCCTTTTGGTTCAAGATCGTATCGATCGCAATCGAAGTCTTACCAGTCTTCCGGTCACCAATGATCAACTCACGCTGACCACGACCGATCGGAACTAAAGCGTCGATCGTCTTCAAACCAGTTTGTAACGGTTGATCAACAGATTGCCGTTGCATCACCCCAGGTGCGGGGCTTTCAATTGGTCGTGTCCGTTCCGTGTGGATCGGACCTGCACCATCGACCGGTTGACCCAAAGGATTGACGACCCGTCCGATCATTTCGTCCCCAACAGGAACTTCCATGATCCGACCTGTCCGCTTAACTGTATCGCCTTCACGGATATCATCGAACTTACCTAAGACGATGATCCCGACATCATTGGCTTCCAAGTTCTGGGCGATCCCGTAAGAGCCGTTGGAGAATTGGAGCAACTCGCTGGCCATAACATTGTCAAGGCCATGCGCGCGCGCAATCCCATCACCAACATACGTGACTGTGCCGATCTCTTCAACTTTGAGTTGATCTTGATAATTTGCTAATTGTTGTTTAATTAATGCGCTAATTTCTTCAGCTTTGATGCTCAACCGATTCACCTCACTTTTTCTCTCATAGCTTATCTAAGTGGCTGAGCTAATAACGCCCGCATTTGTTGCAATTTCGTCCGAATACTGCCATCGATCCGCCGACCTTCAGCTTCAACGATGACCCCGCCGATCAAATCAGGATCAACGGTATTCGTTACTTGGGCGCTTTTTCCATTAAAACGTTGTAAATAGGCTTGACCGATCTGTTGACGTTGCTCTTGCGATAGAGCTGTCGCGCTGACCGCGTGGATCAATACACGACCGTGAGTAGCATCGTAGAGCCGTTCAAACTCCGCGATGATCAAGTCGAGATCATTCATACGACCATAATCAAAGACCAAATGCAAGAAATCTTGCGTGATCTGTGAAAAAGGCTGTGCCAGCGTCGTCAAAAGCTGGGTCTGTTCCGCATTGGAAACTGACGCCAATGACATGACCGTCAGAAAGTCCGGCGAAGCTTGCAAAACTTGCTTGATGACCATCAATTCTTGATAAGTCGTGTCAAGTCGTGCCTGCTCCTCACTGTACTCAAAAAGCGCTTTGGCATAACGTTTGCCTACTGAAAATTTATTTAGTTTCATCGGCATTCGTCAACCCCTTAATGTAAGCGTCGATCAATGTCTGTTGATCTGTGGCATCTAAGTCCTTTTTGATCAGTGATTCCGCAATATCGATCGCGATCTGTCCCACTTGAGCGCGGGCACTATTGAGCGCTTCGGTCCGAACTTGATCCGCATCTGAATGCGCCTTGTCCTTGACATGTGCAGCCTCGGTCTGGGCGTCAGAAACGATCTGATCACGACGCTTTTCACCATTTTCTTTTGCGGTATTTACAATCTGGATTGCTTCAGCTTTAGAGTTCTTTAATTCTGCTTGGCGTTTTGCGGCCATTTCTTCAGCTTTTGCACGTGAATCAGCTGCACCATCAAGATCATCGGAGATTTTTTTCTGCCGATCATCCATCATCTTAACAACTGGTTTCCAAGCAAAAATCTTGAGCAAAATCAGTAATAGAATAAAAGCTATGATCAGAACAAGCGAGTCGCCCAAACTACCATCTTGGGTAGCCTTGGCAGCAATAATTAATCCATTTGCCATGAACAACGCTCCCTCCTAATCTAATAAAAAACGTCTCTTGCAGTTTGTTTATCAGACAAAAAGGATGATGAAGGCAACAACGACTGCTAAGATAGGAACCGCTTCGATCAAGGCAACACCAATGATCATCGTGCTCCGGATCTCACCAGCGATCTCGGGTTGGCGAGCCATACTTTCAATAGCTTTAGAAATAACCTTTGAGTTACCATAGGCAGTAGCTAAGGCAGCAAGACCTGCGGCAATAGCAGCAGCGACATATTTAGTCATTTTGTAAATTCCTCCTAGTTTGTTAAAACTTTATTCTCGGGTAATTTTACGCGAGAAGTAAACACAAGTCAGAGTGGCGAAGATATAAGCTTGCACCGCACCGATAAAGACAGAGAACCCTTGCCAAATCATCATCATTGGAATCGCCGCGACAGTCCCAAGTATGCCAGACAAGCCAGCACCTTGAGTCATCATGACTAATAATCCAATCAATACTTCACCAGCAAAAATATTACCGTAAAGACGTAATGATAAAGTCAGGAAATTGGTAAACTCTTCAATCAAGTTCATCGGTAACATGAACCCGACCGGACGAGCGAAATTGCCTAGATATCCTTTGAGACCATATTTCTCCGCACCATAGTAGTGTGCTAAAACCAAGGACATCAAAGCGAGTGGCATCGTCACCATTGGGTCAGCCGTTGGTGATTTTGTGAAAGTAAAGCCATTGACTTTGATTTCAAGAAACAATCCTAAGACGTTCGAAACGAGCAAGAATAGGAATAAAACAAAAATATAGAAGTAAAACGGTTTGCCCTCATCACCAGGCATAATGGATTTAACGATACCATTACTAAAATCAATCAAATACTCTAACACATTTTGGCGTTTACCCGGCCTCATCGTTAACTTCCGTGATAGGAAGAAAACAAGGAAGAAGACTACCAGTGCCGTTAAAATGATTGAAAGGCAGTTGGCCACATTAAATGTAAGTCCTAAAAAAGTTAGGTATTGATATTTATTCTCCAAAGCGCGCCTCCTTCCCAACATTCTATGAATCCCGGCAAGTCAAGCTTGACGGTAATACTGTGTTCAGCCTCTAAACCATGTTCAGAAAACACAACCTTCATACTACCACCAGCAAAAATAAAATTCAAAGAAAAGTTGGACTTGTAAGGGCTTTATCGAACAAAGCCTTATTTTGTGCCGAATAGACGGTCCCCGGCATCACCAAGTCCTGGGGTGATATATCCAGTTTCCGTTAATTTATCATCCAAAGCCGCCGCGTAAATATCTACATCAGGATGGGCATCCTGAACGGCTTTTACCCCTTCAGGCGCCGCGACCAAAACAACTAAACGCATACTTTTAGCACCGCGGGCTTTTAAAGCTTCGATAGCCATATTCGCGGAACCGCCTGTTGCCAGCATTGGATCGACGATAAACAAGATACGCTGATCGATATCAGGTGGCATCTTAACGAAATACTCATGTGGTTCCAAAGTCTTCTCATCACGATACATCCCGATATGACCAACTTTTGCTGCTGGGATCAATTCCAAAACACCGTCGACCATGCCTAAGCCGGCGCGGAGGATCGGAACGACAGCCAGTTTTTTACCAGCCAATTGTTTTTGCACGGTTTTTCCCATTGGTGTTTCGATCTCAACATCAGTCAAGGGCAGATCGCGGGTGATCTCATAGACCATCAATTCCGCTATCTCGTTGGCCACCTCACGAAAAACCTTTGTACCCGTCGACTTATCACGAATGATCGTTAACTTGTGTTGAATCAACGGATGATTCAAAACCGTAAACTTTCCCATACTTTTGCCACCTTTCAATTTTTAAATCATATCAATGATAAGCTAGTTAGCCATAAATATCTACCTGCTTAGCCCCAATTTATCGGAAAACTTTCAGCAAAAGCATTGATCTCCTGATGTAACCGATTGATTGCCTGTGGCTCGTCACGTTTTTTCAAAACTTCAAGGATAAAAGTAGCGACTTGGCGAGCATCAGCTTCCTTCATTCCTCGCGTCGTGATCGCCGGTGTCCCGATCCGGATCCCCGAAGTTTTGAATGGGCCATTCTGTTCAAAGGGGATCGTGTTCTTATTCAACGTGATCTGAACCGAGTCCATCAACTCTTGAATATCCCGACCGAACAAACCTGTCCCCGTCACATCCAATAACAACAAGTGATTGTCAGTCCCACCAGAAACCAAACGCAACGTTGGATCCGCGTTAAAGACCGCTGCCATGGCCTGCGCGTTCTTGATGATCTGGGCCGCGTAATCTTTAAACTCTGGCTGCAGATCCTCTCCAAACGCGATCGCTTTGGCGGCGATCACGTGCTCCAATGGGCCACCTTGAGTCCCGGGGAAAACTGCCGAATTGAGTTTCTTGGCATATTTTGCTTTGGCCAGGATCAAACCACCTCGAGGCCCCCGTAAAGTCTTATGTGTCGTGGACGTCACCACATCACAATAAGGCACTGGATTAGGATGTACCCCAGCCGCGACCAGTCCGGCGATATGCGCCATGTCGACCATCAATAATGCGCCGACTTCATCGGCGATCCGGCGAAATTCCGCAAAGTCGATCGTCCGACTGTAAGCTGAAGCGCCGGCGACGATCAATTTAGGCCGCACTTTTTTGGCCTGGGCCATGATCGCTTCATAATCCAATTGCTCAGTCTCAGGATCGACCCCATAACTATGGAATTCATAAGTCTGACCACTAAAATTGACCGGTGAACCATGCGTCAAGTGACCACCCGCGGTCAGATCCATTCCTAAAACACGATCACCCGGCTGTAACAAGGCGCGGTAAGTCGCCTCATTTGCTTGCGAACCGGAATGGGGTTGCACATTCGCGTACTCAGCACCAAACAATTTTTTTGCGCGCGCGATCGCGATCTCCTCGACCTGATCGATATACTCACAGCCACCATAAAAGCGATGGCCAGGATACCCTTCCGCATATTTATTAGTTAACACACTGCCTTGCGCGTACCGGACCGCCTCAGAAACCACATTTTCTGAAGCAATCAGCTCGATATTCTGTCGCTGGCGTTGCTCTTCACGATGAATCGCCGCCCAAACTTCTTGATCTTTTTCAATAAAATCCAAACGCAACCCCTCCTTGTAATTCATATTATACCGATTTCCTTAAATAAGCGAAAGAAAAGGAACCAACGAACAAACGCTCGTTGGTCCCTGCTAAACTGCTGATGGCTATACTGTTCTAATATTGGCCGCGGTCTGCGTTGCATGTGGCGGGTGGGCTCGCTGTGGGCGGCTGTCTCTTTCTAATGTTGGCCGCGGTCTGCGTTGCGTGTAGCGGGCAAGCTCGCTGTGGGCGCTGTTTTAAGCCTCGCTTTGCGAGTCTTAAAATCAGGCCTTGGTCTAAGTGGCACAGCCACTAAGACCAATTTCACGGCGATCTCACCCGCCACACTCCACTCCGCCCGCTCAACCGTTTGAAGCAGATCAAGCTGCCACGCCATAGTGCCTGCTCGTGCAAACTGACAAATCTCACCGCATTTGACGACCTTGTCTAGTGGTCACAATTTCGTACAGATAGTGACATCGTAACAATCGACTTGATGATCGCCAGCAACTCCGGTCAAACAGCTGACAGGCCTTTTCACACAAAATGAAATAGCCTCATTTTGACTGCCACACTAGCAAAAGCACTTTATTAACTGCTTCGCCAAGATTGCAGCTAGGCGCAATTCTGCCTAGCAACCGCCTCAGGGCGTGTGGCTCTATCCA
Organism: Lapidilactobacillus luobeiensis; assembly: GCF_024345205.1. Taxonomy (GTDB): domain Bacteria; phylum Bacillota; class Bacilli; order Lactobacillales; family Lactobacillaceae; genus Lapidilactobacillus; species Lapidilactobacillus luobeiensis. Next base: position 38,757 of record NZ_BROC01000024.1, read on the forward strand.
GAGTGCGAGCCGACCTGGGCAGCTTCTGAGCATTAGCCTAGCTCTTATTTTGGAAGCGTCACTTGCTTCCAGAATAAGAGCGTAGCTAAGCGGAAGAAGCTAGGTCAGCGAACACGTTTCAGCAGTGAAATTTGTCTTTGTGGCTTTGCCACTTAGACAAAGACCTGATTTTGAGACAATTCGGTCTTTGAATTGGCTCAAAACAGCGTCCACTGCGTTCTAGCCACCAAAAACGCCCTGAGGCGGTTGCGTCACCACCAAACCCAACCACACCTGCAATCAAGCGAAGTAGCAAGTGCACTTTTCAAATCGATTCAAATCTGCAAGCAAGCCAAGACCCACAAACTTAACCGCCGTTTACTTCCCAACTGGATCAAAAGCAAAAAACTGCCCGCCAGCGGACTTCTTCAAGCGATTCATGTAAGCAATCCCCAACCCATTTTCAGGGACACCGGCTGCCAGGATCGTTTTGATCTCAGGTCGGTCATCAAAATCCCGCAGACCGGCAAAAAGTTCTTGGGCCGCTTGTTGCAGATCATCACCTAGCGCGAAAGTCGTCACTTCAGGAACATGATAACCTGCTGCCGCTATTTGTTGTAATTGGTCATCAAAGGCCAACACGCCTAAGGACCCGGTCGCTTTTGGCAAAGTGGCCTGAACTGCTGCAACGAAATCGAGCGCCGGCGCGACGATCAGAACTTGTGCATTAGGCGCATAATGTTTGTACTTCATGCCTGGCGCTTTCGGGATCTCGTTTGCGGCAACATGATGTTGTTCGGTTTCGACCTCACCCAAGATCGGGGTCAGCGCTGACGCGGTAATATAGCCTGGCCGTAAAACTGCCGCCGGTTGTACGCTGAGATCGACCACGGTGGACTCTAAGCCGACCTTTGTGGGACCATCATCTAAGATCCCAGCGATTTTTCCGGCCAGATCGTGATAAACATGTTGTGCGGTCGTTGGGCTGGGCTTCCCTGAAGTATTCGCTGAGGGTCCAACAATGGGGATCCCAGTTTCTTGGATCAAGGTCAGGGTCGCTTGATTATCGGGCATGCGAAAAGCCGCAGTAGTCAGGCCGCCGGTCACGACTGCCAAGAGGCTATCTGGTCGCAGGGGTAAAATGATCGTCAACGGACCAGGCCAAAAACGCGTCATCAATTGTTGCGCTAAAGCATTAGGTCGTGCGTAGCGCCAAACCATCTCTGGTGAGGCCACATGCACGATCAAGGGGTTGTCACTAGGTCGGCCCTTGGCTAAATAAACATTTTTAACGGCGGTCTCATTATTGATCACCGCGCCTAAACCATAAACCGTTTCTGTGGGGAAGGCCACCAGCTGCCCTTGCCGCAATAGCGCTGCTGCCGCCGCGATCTTCTCGTGGTCAAAAATTTTTGTTTCCATTATATAGTCGTCTCGTTTCATTAAATTCTAATCTATCGACTGATTTTCTTAATCTGCCGCTAAAAAACGCCATAATCATTTTAACCTAGGTGACATACTCGCCTGCGGGCCGATCTGGGCCATGCGTGGCCAACCAGCCAGATCGCGGCGGATCACTACCGGGCGTGCTGGTTGAATCGCTTCAAAGAGTTGTTGGATCGCCGGCGCTTGTTGATAACCGAACTCTAAAAATAACGCGCCGGGCGCAGTCAAATGGGCTGAAACGTCAGCGGCGATCCGTTGATAAAGGGCCAGCCCATCATTTTCAGCATAAAGCGCCAGCGCTGGCTCAAAATGTTTGACCGAGTAATCCATCACGTTTTCCTCGTGATGACTGATATACGGTGGATTGCTGATGATCACATCAAAAGCCGGCTGCTGGGCCACTGCCGCGAACAAGTCGCCTTGAACGAAATTTACAGGCAGTTGCCAGCGCTGACCATTAGCTTGAGCTACCCGTAAAGCCTCGGTGCTAAGGTCGCTGGCCCAGATCTCCGCTTGCGGAAAACGTTGCTGTAAAGCTAAAGCGATCGCGCCACTGCCAGTGCCCAGATCCAAGATCCGCGGTTGCTGGAATCTTTCGGCAAAATCACCAGCCCACGCGACCAATTCTTCCGTTTCTTGCCGGGGGATCAACGTTGCTGGGGTGACCTGTAATTTTAAGCCGGCAAACCAAGCGTGCCCCAACAAGTATTGTGCTGGTTCACCCGTTAATAATGCTTGGACATCTTGCTGGAATCGTTGCCAAACTGCTGGCGGCATGGGTTCCCGTTCGTGAAACGACAGGTCCGTTTTGCGCCAATCCTGACGCTCTAAAAGAACATATTCGGCGCCGTAGTCATCAAGTTTTTTTCCCTTCAGCAACAAAAAAGCCCAGTTAAGGGCCTTATAGTATGTTGGTGTTGTCATCAGTGATTTGCTCCAACTTCTTGGTCTGATCAGACACGATCAAAGCGTCGATGATCTCATCCAACTCCCCATTCATGATCCGATCCAACTTGTTCAATGACAGACCGATGCGGTGATCTGTGACCCGATTTTGGGGATAGTTATAAGTCCGGATCCGTTCCGAACGGTCACCGGTCCCCACCGCTGATTTACGGCTGGCATCATATTCACTTTGATTTTCACTTTCATAAAAATCATAGACTCGGGAGCGCAAGATCTGCATCGCCTTTTCCCGGTTTTGTTGCTGAGAACGTTGATCCTGCATGGCGACGACGATCCCTGTTGGCAAATGGGTCATCCGGACCGCAGATGAGGTTTTGTTGATATGCTGGCCACCAGCACCTGAAGAACGGTAAACATCGACCCGGATATCCTTGGGGTCGATCTCCAAGTCAACTGAATCATATTCTGGCATGACCGCCACCGTGGCCGTCGACGTGTGCACCCGTCCTTGAGATTCTGTTTCCGGTACCCGTTGAACTCGGTGGGCCCCATTCTCATATTTCAGCTTGGAGTAAACATTGGTCCCCGTGATCATCGCCGCGACTTCTTTATAGCCACCAACTTCAGTCCGATTCTCATCAATGAGCTCAAATTGCCAACCTTGTCGTTCTGCGTAACGATGATACATGTTCAATAAATCGCCAGCAAAAAGAGACGCCTCATCACCACCGGCCGCGCCCCGGATCTCCATGATAATATTTTTATCGTCATTAGGGTCTGTGGGCAACATCAATAACATGATCTCGTGCTCAAGATTTTCCCGTTCTGTCGTCAATTCCGCCAATTCTTCTTTGGCCAGATCGGTCAATTCTTTATCATTGCTCTCACGGATCAGATCATTATTATCCGCGATCTCCTTGATGACTTCTTTATAACGCTGATATTTATTGACGATCTCCGTCATTCCCGCTGATTCCTTGGACACTTCCAAGTAGCGTTTCGTATTACCGATAACTTCCGGATCCGCCATCATTTCAGTTAATTCTTCATACCGTAACAACAGTCCATCTAACTGAGCTAGGATCTTATCCATTTAATCCACCTGTTCCATTCTTTCAAAAAAAACTAAAACTTACTTAGTAGCGCGACACTGTCAATCGAGCACATTCTGACTAAGATCAGGATGATAGTAATGTTGCCGACAAACTGGGTAATAGGACTCGTTACCGCCGATCTGGACTTGTTCGCCGTGATAGATCGGCTGACCATCATGCACCCGAAGATTCATCGTTGCCTTCCGCGAGCAAAACCAACAAATCGTTTTGATCTCCTCGATCTTATCCGCGTAAAGCAATAAATAACGCGAACCATCAAACAATTCGTTACGGAAATCATTTTTCAAGCCAAAAGTCATCACAGGGATATTCAATTGATCGACCACTTGCGCCGCTTCATAAACGTGATGCTTCTCCAAAAATTGCGCCTCGTCGATCAACACACAAGCCGCGTTCGGATTGATTGCTTTAACCGTCTCGAAAATATTCGTTTCCGGAAAGATCGGCTCAGCCTTGCGCTTCAAACCAATACGACTAGCCACATAACCGACCCCATCTCGAGAATCGATCCCACTGGTCAGAAGGATCACAGATTTATGTTCTTCCTCATAGTTGTGAGCAACTTTCAAGATCTCGATCGTCTTACCAGAGTTCATTGCGCCATAGCGAAAGAATAGCTGTGCCATTTGTCTACCTCCCAAAATACATTCCGCTTTTTAGTATAACCGATTCTCCGTCAATTGCCCAATAAAAGTTACGGCCTAATGCTAGTGATCCCGTTTAAATGCTGCGTCTGATCCACTGATCCCACTGTTTAAAAATCCGCAAAATCAGCGCGGTCGAAAATCCGGATCTTGATTTGTGATCAGTCAGCACCCCAATAAAGTTCTAACAAATACGCCACCGCTTACGATCGAGGAATTTTCTAACGCATATTTGTTGTGTTCCCATCAAATATGCTAAAATAAATCCAGACTCACTTTCATCAGGTCACCAGCATGTTGGCGTCATTGCGGTACTCGTGATCACCCCAATGCTCGCGCTGGCGATCAAATAGCAAATCACCAACGCTGATCACAAAACAAATATCAACAGTTATTCTAAACGAGGTAAGAAAATGTCATTAAAGACGGTTTTGGCCAAATTTCTTGGTCGCAGTAGTTACTGGTTTTTACACACTTTTCGTGGTGGTGGTAGTTCACTGCCCGGCAAGATCGCATTGAAGATCGATCCTGAATTCCTGCGCAGTTTTAGTGAGAGTTATGATGTGATCATCGTCACGGGTACTAATGGCAAGACGATGACCACTTCCCTACTCACTAAGATCCTTGAGCAGGAGTATGGTTCTATTTTGACTAATCCTAGCGGCTCCAACATGGTCCAAGGAATCGTGACCGCCTTTCTCTCCGCCAAAAAACCGGCTGGTCGCGCACTAGCGGTCCTTGAAGTCGATGAGGCTAACGTGGCGCCGATCTGTGCGCAACTAACCCCTAAAGCATTCATTTTGACCAATATTTTTCGCGATCAAATGGATCGTTATGGCGAGATCTATACGACCTACCAAAAAATCATTGATGGGGTCAAACTAGCGCCGGAAGCGACCCTGATCGTCAATGGCGATGCTGCGATCTTTAATGATCAGAAACTACCCAATCCGGTGATCTATTATGGGTTTGCCAATGATGATCTTGACGCGGATCTGCGTGCTAGCTTCAATTCTGATGGGGTCTTATGCCCCATTTGCCAACATATCCTGCACTATCACAGTATTACCTACGCAAATTTAGGCGACTATTTCTGTCCTAATTGCGGCTTTCAGCGACCAGAACTGACTGATCAAGTAACGGCGGTCCAAGAGCTCCGGCCTAATTTCTCCAAATTCATGATCAATGGTACACCTTTCAAGATCCATGTCGGTGGGATGTACAATATTTATAACGCCTTGGCCGCATACAGCGCGGCGACCTATTTAGGCGTAGCACCGAACGAAATCGTACAGGCGCTACGCCACGATGAACAGGTTTTTGGTCGTCAAGAGGTCATCAAACTAAATGGTAAGCACGCGACGATCATTTTAGTAAAAAATCCTGTGGGCCTGAATCAAGTCTTCGATTTGATCAAAACTGATCCGGATCCTTTCTCTCTTGGTTTTCTACTAAATGCTAATCCGGCGGATGGGCGGGATACCAGTTGGATCTGGGATGGCGAATTTGAAGAACTGCCTTTCGCCACGATTCCTGACATCCTTGTGGGCGGTGAACGTCAAGCCGACATCAAATTACGTTTCGAGGTCGCCAACGCATCTACGGCCCAGATCAAAGAAAGCCAGTCCCTAAGTGATTTTGTCACCAAGGCTGGCCAAGTCCCCAATGAGAAGATCTATATTTTGACCACCTACACAGCTATGTTAGCGCTTCGGAAACTACTCGCTGAACAAGGTGTGATCGCCGCTGGTTATTAATAGCTAAGTCCGCGGTAACTCTTGAATAAAACTCTGAACGATCACTTCGCGCTGTTGCAAGAAGCGGTCGTTTTTTTGAATGGGATGAACGCGATTGCTCAAGACGATCAACGCCTGTTGCCGCGCCAGATCCAATAGTAAAAAGGTCCCCGTAAACCCGGTATGAAACAGCAAGCGATGCCCATCACGCTGATCTTGACGCAGATCCCAAGCTAAGGAACGCCGTAAATGTTGGCGGGTCCAATCTTGACACAAACTCTGCCGCCACTGCGAACTGATCACATTGGGCAGATCCGGTCGCTGACCCAAATACCATTGGCTAAACGTGATCAAATCGGATAACGGCGCGAATAGACCTGCAGAACCACAATGTTCGCCCAATTGCCGCGCCTTAGGGTCATGAACCACCCCCTGTCGCAAACTACCCTGAGTATAGGTCGTGGGCACACAATCAATCGCGCTGGGTGTGAACGTGCTACTAAAAAGTTGTAACGGCGCTAGGACCCGCTGACTGATCACCGTCTGCACCGCAACTCCAGTGATTGCTTCAATGATCCAACCTAAATAAAGAAACCCCACATCGGTGTAAACCACTCTTCGCTCAAAAGTTGCCGTCACTGGTAAACTTAAGAGCGCTCGCTTTAACGCCACACCATCAAGTTGATCACGGTACGGGATAAAGCCATGGATCCCTGAAGTGTGGGTCAATAAATGCTGGACTTGGACCCGCCCATCTGTAAATTCTGGCAAAAAACGTTGAACAGGATCGGTCAATTTCAAGTCACCTTGTTCAACTAATTGAAAAATGACCGTGGCGGTCCCGACCACTTTGGTCAAGCTGGCCAGATCGTAAAGTAACCCTGGCGTCAATGGTTCCGGCGTCGGCAGCCATCGCCGCTGGCCGCGGACCTCAACGCTGACATGCTGATGGTCGATCAGGGCATAGCTGATGCCTGGGACGATTTTAGCGCTGACTAATTCATTTAAGCGTTTGCTTGTTTGAGGATACACTTGCTAGACCTCGTTCTTTCTTGATTTGATAGGCGGTTCTAGTTTAACACAAAATCATGGTGAGCTTGCTGTGCTTCTGCTCTTGCATCTTGGCCGTCACTGCCACCGCGCGATTCAGAGGTAATTTGCTGTGACAAGTATAACGTTCTAATCTTGGCCGCGGTCTGCGTTGCGTGTGGCGGGTGAGCTCGCTGTGGGCATCACTTTGAGCTTCGCAAAGTGCGCGAATCCCAAAGCTGAGCCTTGGTCTAAGTGGCACAGCCACTAAGACCAATTTCACGGCGATCTTACCCGCCACACTCCACTCCGCCCGCTCAACCGTT